>NZ_LMDI01000005.1:91299-260609 GCF_001425785.1 Rhizobacter sp. Root1221
CATCTTCACGTTCGCGATGTCCACCCCCGTGCCGTCGCTCTTCACGCGAACCTTCACGTTGTAGTCCACCACCCGTTTGACTGCCACCAAGACTTTCATGTCGCTTCGCTTCTTCAGATTGGTAAAGGGGTTCAGACCCGTTCGAACACCGCGGCGATGCCCTGGCCGCCGCCGATGCACATCGTGGTGAGCGCATAGCGGCCCTGGATGCGCTGCAGTTCGTAGATCGCCTTCGTGGCGATGATGGCGCCGGTGGCACCCACGGGGTGGCCCAGCGAGATGCCGGAACCATTGGGGTTGACCTTGGCCGGGTCGAAGTCGAGCGCACGGCTCACGGCGCAGGCCTGGGCGGCAAACGCCTCGTTGGATTCGATGACGTCGAGGTCGCTCACCCGCAGGCCGGCACGCTCCAGCGCGATCCTCGACGCGGCCACCGGGCCGAGGCCCATCAGGCGCGGATCGAGGGCGGCATGGCCGTGGCTCACGAGGCGGGCGAGCGGGGTCAGGTTGCCGGACTTGACCGCGGCACCCGTGGCCAGCACCAGCGCCGCGGCACCGTCGTTCAGGCCCGAGGCGTTGCCGGCCGTCACGGTGCCGTCGGGCTTGAACGCGGGTTTCATCTTCGCGAGCTGCTCGATCGTCACATCGCCGCGCACGTGTTCGTCGGTGTCGAACATGACGGTGCCCTTGCGGCCCACCAGTTCCACCGGCACGATCTGCGAGATGAAACGCCCCTCGGCCACCGCCCGCGCGGCGCGGCGCTGGCTCTCCAGCGCGAGCGCGTCCTGCATCTCGCGCGTGATGCCGTCGCGCTCGGCCACGTTTTCGGCGGTGATGCCCATGTGGATCTTGTGGAACGGGTCGTGGAGGATGCCGAGCATGTAGTCGGTGAGCGGGGTGTCGCCCATGCGCGCGCCCCAGCGTGCGGCGGGCACCAGGTACGGACCGCGGCTCATCGATTCGGCGCCGGCACCGATGGCGATCTCGGCGTCGCCCGCTGTCAGTGTCTGCGCGGCCAGCAGGATGGCCTGCAGGCCGGAGCCGCACAGGCGGTTCACGTTGAACGCCGGCGTTTCCTGCGGGATGCCGGCCTCGATGGCGGCCACGCGCGACAGGTAGGCATCACGCGGTTCGGTGGGGATCACGTTGCCCATCACGACATGGCCCACGCGGTCGGCGGCGGCACCGCTGCGGCGCAGCGCTTCGCGCACGGTGAGCGTGGCGATCTGGGTGAGGGGAGCATCCTTCAGCGAACCGCCGAAGGTGCCGATGGCGGTGCGGGCTGCACCGACGATGTAGATGTCCGTGGAGGTCATGGGTCGGTTCCGGAGAAAGGTCGCACTGAATGTAGTGACCGCTGCGGCCGGCGGCCATGGCCTCAGCCGCCACAAGTATGGTGGTTTTCGCCACCCCCGGGGACAATGGCGAGGCCATGCCGCCTCTCTCCGAAAAACACACGGTGTCGATGTACTTCGTCGAAGCCGCCGTCGCCCGGCTCGACCCTGCCACCCGCGCGCGCGTGCTGGCCGCCGCAGGCATCGCCCCGCAGTGGCTGGCGCTGCCGCAGGCGCGGGTGTCGGCTGTGTCGTACTCGGCCCTGTGGGTGGCGGTGGCGCGCGAGTCGGGCGATGAATTCTTCGGGCTCGACCGCCGCGCCATGAAGCCGGGCAGCTTCGCGCTGATCTGCCAGGCCGTGGCCGCGTGCCACGACGTGGACCGGGCCGTGCGCCGCATGTTGCGCGGGCTGTCGCTGTTCCTCGACGACGTGCACGGTGAACTGCACGTGGCCGGCGGGGAGGCGGCGATCGTGGTGGTCAACCGGCTGCCACCCGGGCCGGAACACCGCTTCGCGGACGAGACCTTCCTCGTGATGGTGTACGGGTTGCTGTGCTGGTTGGCCGGGCAGCGCGTGCCCCCCAACCGGGTCGAGTTCGGGTTCGACCGGCCGGCGCATGCGGCGGAGTACACCGCGATGTTCAGTCCGGTGATGGTGTTCGGGGCCTCACGCACCCGCCTTTGCTTCGATGCGGCCCTGCTCGCGCGCCCGGTCACCATCGACACCGCCACGTTGCGGCGTTTCCTGCGCGCCGCGCCGCGTTCGGTGTTCCTGAAGTTCGAGAACGAGGAGAGCTGGACAGCCCGCCTTCGCCGCCGCCTGCGTGCACGGCAGGCCGGGGAGCCGTGGCCGGTGTTCGAGGACGTGGCCGACGAACTGAACACCGCCCCCACCACGCTGCGCCGCCGGCTCGAGGCCGAGGGATCGTCGTACCAGGAGATCAAGGACCGCGTGCGCTGCGACCTGGCGATCCACCGCCTCGTGCACAGCCCGGCCACGGTCGACGAGATCGGCGAGGAGCTGGGTTTCCACGACGCCAGTGCCTTCCACCGCGCGTTCAAGCGCTGGAGCGGGTTGCAGCCGGGCGAGTACCGGCGGCAGCGGCGAACCTAGTCTTCCGGCAGCAGCACCAGCCGCTGCGCCGACACCGTGTCGCGCAGCAGCGTCCACACGGCCTTCACGCGGGCCACGTGTTTCATCTCCACGGGCATCGACATCCAGAACGTGCGGGTGAACCGGGCCGCGTCGGGCAGCACACGCACGAGGGCCGGGTCGGCATCGGCCAGGAACGCAGGCAGCACGGCGAGGCCCGCGCCCGTGGCCACCGCGCGGTGCTGGGCGAGCACGCTGGTGCTGCGCAACGTGAACCGCTCGGGCGCATGCACCTCGTGCAGCAGCTGCAACTCCTTGCTGAACAGCAGGTCGTCCACGTACGTGATGAACCCGTGGCCCTGCAGGTCGGCGGGCCGGCGGATGGGGGCGTGGGCGGCCAGGTACGCCTTGGCCGCGTACAGGCGCAGCGTGTAGTCGGTCAGCTTCACCACCACGACCGGCCCGCGGGCGGGGCGTTCGAGCGAGATCACGATGTCGGCCTCGCGGCGCGACAGGTTCACGAGGCGGGGCAGCGCCAGCAGGTCGATCACGAGGCCGGGGTGGTCCAGGCCGAGGCGAGCCACGGCGGGGGCCACCACCACCGTGCCGAACCCTTCGGTGACCCCGATGCGCACGGTGCCCGACAACCCAGCCGGGGCCGGTTCGGCCGCGGTTTCCACCGCGAGGAACGCCGCCGCCATCGCCTCCACTTGCGGCAACAGGCGGCGGCCGGCCTCGGTGAGCCGGTGCCCGGTGGCCTCCCGCGAGAACACCGGCGCGCCCAATTGTTTCTCCAGGCTCTGGATGCGGCGCGCCACCGTGGTGTGGTCCACCCCGAGCCGGCGCGACGCGCTGAGCAGCGTGCCGCAGCGCGCCACTTCCAGGAAAAACCGCAGGTGATCCCAATCCATGCCAAGCTCCGGTGGAGTGTGCAAATACGCAAAGCCCTGCTGCGAATTTGGTCATTGTTGACGCAAATCTGCACAACTACGATCAGGCCATTCCCCCACCGGAGTTCCGCCATGCCCACCATCCCCACCGTCAAGCTGCTGATCGGCGGCCGGTTCGTCGACTCGGCCACCACCGAGTGGCGCGACGTGATCAACCCGGCCACGCAACAGGTGCTCGCCCGGGTGCCGTTTGCCACGGCGTCCGAGGTGGATGCCGCGGTGGCCGCCGCGAAGGACGCCTTCACCACGTGGCGCAAGACCTCCGTCGGCACCCGCGCGCGCATTTTCCTGAAGTACCAGCAACTCATCCGCGAGCACATGGGCGAGCTGGCCGCGATCCTCACGGCCGAGCAGGGCAAGACCTTGCCCGACGCCGAGGGCGACGTCTTCCGCGGCCTGGAGGTGGTGGAACACGCCGCCGCCATCGGCAACCTGCAGCTCGGTGAACTGGCAAACAACGTGGCGAGTGGCGTGGACACCTACACGCTGATGCAGCCGCTCGGGGTGTGCGCCGGCATCACGCCGTTCAACTTCCCCGCGATGATCCCGCTGTGGATGTTCCCGATGGCCATCGTCACCGGCAACACGTTCGTGCTCAAGCCGTCGGAGCAGGACCCGATGGTGACGATGCGCCTGTGCGAACTGGCGCTCGAAGCGGGCATCCCGGCCGGGGTGTTGAACGTGGTGCACGGCGGCGAGGCGGTGGTCAACGCCATCTGCGACCACGCCGACATCAAGGCCGTGAGTTTCGTGGGCTCCACCAAGGTGGGCACGCACGTGTACCAGCGGGCCACGCTCGCCGGCAAGCGGGTGCAATGCATGATGGGTGCGAAGAACCACGCCATCGTGATGCCCGACGCCAACAAGGAGCAGACCCTCAACGCCCTGGCCGGGGCCAGCTTCGGCGCGGCCGGGCAGCGCTGCATGGCCGTGTCGGTGGCGGTGCTGGTGGGTGAGGCGCAGCAGTGGGTGCCCGACCTGGTGGCAAAGGCCCGTGGGCTGAAGGTGGGCGCGGGCACGGAGAAGGGGGTCGACGTGGGGCCCTTGGTGTCCTGCGCGGCGTTCGACCGCGTCAGCACGTTGATCGAACGGGGTGTCGCCGACGGCGCGACGCTGGCGCTCGACGGGCGGCAACCCGTGGTGCCGGGGTACGAGAAGGGCAACTTCGTGGGCCCCACGATCTTTGCCGGCGTGAAGCCCGGCATGGCCGTCTACGACCAGGAGGTTTTCGGCCCGGTGCTGTGCCTGGCCAACGCGGATTCGCTCGACGAGGCCATCGCGCTCGTCAACGCCAACCCGAACGGCAACGGCACGGCCATCTTCACGCAATCGGGTGCCGCGGCGCGCCGGTTCCAGGAGGACATCGACGTGGGCCAGGTGGGCATCAACGTGCCCATTCCGGTGCCGGTGCCGATGTTCTCGTTCACCGGCTCGCGTGCGTCGAAGCTCGGTGACCTGGGGCCCTACGGCAAGCAGGTGGTGCTGTTCTACACGCAGACCAAGACCGTGACGGCCCGCTGGTTCGACGACAGCACCGTGGCCCACGGGGTCAACACCACCATCAGCCTCAAGTGACACCGCCCCATGGACTTCGAACTGTCTGAACAGCAACGCGCCTTCGCGCAGACGGCGCGCGACTTCGCGGCCAGCGAGTTCGCCCCGCATGCGGCCCGTTGGGACCGTGAGTCGGAATTCCCGAAGGAGACGATCGCCCGCGCGGGCGCGCTCGGCTTCTGCGCGCTGTACGCACCCGAGTCCATCGGCGGGCTCGCGCTGCCGCGGCTCGACGCTACGCTCGTGTTCGAGGAGCTGGCGGCCGTTGATCCGTCCACCGCCGCGTTCCTCACGATCCACAACATGGCCACGTGGATGATCGGCACGTGGGGCACGGCCGCCATGCACGCGCGCTGGGGTGCCGAACTCACCAGCGGGCGGCTGCTGGCCTCGTACTGCCTGACCGAACCCGGGTCGGGCTCGGACGCGGCGTCGCTGAAGACCCGCGCCGAACGCACGGCCCACGGCTACGTGCTCCACGGGAGCAAGGCCTTCATCTCGGGCGCAGGCGCCACCGACGTGCTGGTGGTGATGGCCCGCACCGGCGGGCCGGGGGCGGGTGGCATCTCGGCCTTTGTCGTGCCTGCCGACGCGCCGGGCGTGGCGTACGGCAGGAACGAACACAAGATGGGTTGGCACAGCCAGCCCACCCGCGCCGTGACGTTCGACGGCGTGCACGTTCCCGCGGACCACCTGCTGGGGCAGGAGGGCGAGGGCTTTCGGCTCGCGATGAAGGGGCTCGACGGCGGGCGCATCAACATCGCCACGTGTTCGGTGGGTGCCGCCCAAGGGGCCTTGGATGCGGCGCGCCGCTACCTGCACGAGCGCCAGCAGTTCGGCCAACCGCTGGCCACGCTGCAGGCACTGCAGTTCAAGCTGGCCGACATGGCCACCGAGCTGGTGGCCGCACGCCAGATGGTGCGCCTGGCGGCCTCGAAGCTCGATGCCGGGTCGCCCGATGCCACCACGTACTGCGCGATGGCCAAGCGGTTTGCCACCGATGCGGGCTTCAACGTGTGCAACGATGCGCTGCAACTGCACGGGGGCTACGGCTACCTCGGGGAGTTCCCCCTCGAACGCCTCGTGCGCGACACCCGCGTGCACCAGATCCTCGAGGGCACCAACGAGATCATGCGCGTCATCATCGCGCGCAAGCTGCTCGACGGCCACACCGACATCCGCTGAAAGGTTCTCCCTCCCATGTCCGACCCCGTCGTGCTGTTCCGCGAACTCGGCGCCCCGGGCGGCCGCCGCTTCGGCGTGGCCACCCTGAACGCGCCCGCGGCGCTCAACGCACTGTCCGCCGGCATGGTGCGGCTGCTGACCCCGCGGCTGCGCGCCTGGGCCGCTGACCCCAACGTGGCCGGCGTGCTGCTGGACGCGGCGGGCGACAAGGCCTTCTGCGCCGGCGGCGACCTGCGGCAGCTGTACCAGTCCATCCGCGAACACGGCGCCGAGCGCAACCCGGATGCCGAGGCCTTTTTCAGCGAAGAGTACGAACTCGACCACCTGATCCACACGTACCCGAAGCCGCTGCTGGTGTGGGGCCACGGCATCGTGATGGGGGGCGGCGTGGGGCTGATGGCCGGCGGGTCGCACCGTGTGGTCACCGAACGCACGCGGCTTGCGATGCCGGAGATCGGCATCGGCCTGTTCCCGGACGTGGGGGGCAGCTGGTTCCTGCCGCGCATGCCGGGCCGCACCGGGCTGTTCCTCGCGTTCACCGCGGCGCCGCTCAACGCGGCCGATGCGATCCACGGCCACCTGGCCGACGCGTTCGTGCCGCACGACCGCAAACCACAGGTGCTGGCAGCGCTCGCGGCCACCGCGTGGGTGGGTGAACGCGTTCGCGACGGTGCCACGCTGACCGCGCTGCTCGCCGCTGCCGGCGAAGGGGCCGTGCCACCCGACTCGCTGGTGCGCCGCCACACCACAACCATCGAGGGCCTGGTGGCAGGTGACGACCTCGCCGCCATCGCCGCCCGGCTGCGTGGCCTGCACAGCGACGACCCGTGGCTGCAGGCCGGCGTGGCGTCGTTCGCCAAGGGGTCGCCCACGTCGGCGGCGCTGTCGTGGGCGCTGTGGCACCGGGCCCGTGGCCTGGCGCTCGCCGACGTGTTCCGCCTCGA
Source organism: Rhizobacter sp. Root1221 (assembly GCF_001425785.1). Classification (GTDB taxonomy): domain Bacteria; phylum Pseudomonadota; class Gammaproteobacteria; order Burkholderiales; family Burkholderiaceae_C; genus Rhizobacter. The sequence continues at coordinate 98,361 of NZ_LMDI01000005.1, forward strand.
GTACCACGCGGCGCTCGGCTGCTGCGCCCACGCGGACTTCGTGGAAGGCATCCGGGCGCTCCTGATCGACAAGGACCGCCAGCCCCGCTGGCAGCCGGCCACGCTCGACGCCGTCACCGCCGACCTCATCGACGACCACCTCCGGCCGCGCGGCGACCTGCCGGCGCGGCTGGCTCACCTCACCTGAAGGACCCCTTGCCATGAACATCGCCTTCATCGGCCTCGGCCACATGGGCGCTCCGATGGCCCTGAACTTGCACAAGGCCGGCCACACCGTCCGTGCGTTCGACCTGTCTCCCGCGGCCACGCAGAAGCTGGCCGAGGCCGGCGTGGGCATCGCACCGTCGGCCGAGGACAGCGTGGCCGGTGCCGAGGTGGTCATCAGCATGTTGCCCGCCAGCCGCCATGTGGAGGGGCTGTACCTCGGCGACGACACCCGCCCCGGCCTGATGGCGCGGATCGAACCCGGCACGCTCGTGATCGACAGCAGCACCATCGCCGCGGCCTCGTCGCGCAAGGTGGCCGACGCCGGTGCGGCACGTGGCATCCCGGTGATCGACGCGCCGGTGTCGGGCGGCACGGGCGGGGCCGTGGCCGGCACGCTGACCTTCATGGTGGGCGGCGAGGCGGCCCACCTCGAACGCGCCAGGCCAGTCCTCGAGAAGATGGGCGCGAACATCTTCCACGCCGGGGGCGTGGGCGCGGGCCAGGCCGCGAAGATCTGCAACAACATGCTGCTGGGCATCCTGATGATCGGCACGTCCGAGGCGCTGGCGCTCGGGGCCGCCAACGGGCTTGACCCGCAGGTGCTGTCCGAGATCATGCGGCGCAGCTCGGGCGGCAACTGGGCGCTCGAGAAGTACAACCCGTTCCCCGGGGTGATGGCCGCGGCGCCGGCGTCGAAGGGTTACGCCGGCGGGTTCGGCACCGACCTGATGCTCAAGGACCTGGGCCTGGCGTCGGACAATGCGGTCAGCGTGGGCGCGGCCACGCCGCTCGGGGCGCTGGCGCGCAGCCTGTATGCCGCGCACAGCCTGTCGGGGCACGGCCCGCTAGACTTTTCCAGCATCATCCAACTCCTGCAGAAACAACCATGACCTACGAAACCATCGAGACCCGCATCGAAGCCGGCCAGGTCGGCATCATCACGCTGAACCGGCCCAAGGCGCTCAATGCGCTGAACGACACGCTGATGAACGAACTCGGCGCCGCGCTGAAGGCGTTCGACGCCGACGACACCGTCGGCTGCATCATCGTCACGGGCAGCGAGCGGGCCTTTGCGGCGGGCGCCGACATCGCCGCGATGGCGAAGTACACCTTCTCCGATGTGTACAAGGACGAGTTCATCTCGCGCAACTGGGAGACGATCCGCTCGGTGCGCAAGCCGGTGATCGCTGCGGTGTCGGGCTTTGCGCTGGGCGGCGGGTGCGAGCTGGCGATGATGTGCGACTTCATCATCGCCGCCGACAACGCCAAGTTCGGCCAGCCCGAGATCAAGCTCGGCGTGATCCCCGGCTCGGGCGGCACGCAGCGCCTGCCGCGCGCGGTGGGCAAGAGCAAGGCCATGGACATGGTGCTCACCGGCCGCATGATGGACGCGGCCGAGGCCGAACGGGCCGGCCTGGTGAGCCGCGTGGTGACGTACGACAAGCTGGCCGACGAGGCCCTCGGGGCCGCACTGGTGATCTGCGGTTTCGGCCGGATCGCGGTGATGGCGGCGAAGGAGGCCGTCAACCGCGCATTTGAAAGCGGGTTGTCCGACGGCGTGATGTTCGAGCGCCGCCTGTTCCACGCGATGTACGCCACGCAGGACCAGAAGGAAGGCATGGACGCCTTCCTGAACAAGCGCACCCCGGTGTTCCAGCACCGCTGATCAGCGGGCGGCCCCGCCGAGCTGGTTGCCCACGCGCCGGCGCAGCGCGTCACGCACCTCGTGGGCGATGGCACCGGCCTGCTCCGGGCTCAGCGCCTGGGCCAGGTGCTGGCCTTCGGCGTAGTGCATCACCAGCAGCGCCCGCAAGGTCTCGAAAGCCACCGGGTGCTGCGCGCCGCACACCTGCGTGTCGTTGGCCAGCACCCGCTCCACCACCCCCGGGTCGAACAGTTTCACCTTGCAGATGACGGCCTGCCGGACGATCTCGAGGTCGATCTCGGCCAGGCGGGTTTCCCATTCCTCCGGGGTGTAGCGGTCGGTGTCGGTCATCTGCACGCTCCGCCGCGGTGTTCGCTTCGCTTGCCCGTCGGCCTGGAGGTTCAGGAAAGCGCGCCCGCCAGCCTGATCGTCGACAGGTCGCCGAACGCCGGGCCGATGAGCTGGATGCCGATGGGCATGCCCTCGCTGGTGAGGCCGGTGGGCATCGCGGTGGCGGGCAGGCCGGGCAACGTGGCCACGCCGGGCCACGCGAGGGGGCCGGTGCCGGGCGTGGGTTTCCCGTCCACGAGCAGTGCGCGCAGCGCCGGGTCGGCCTCGTCGTCATGGGGGAAGGCCACGGTGCTGAAGGCCGGGGCGAGCACGACGTCGAAGGCCTCGAAGAACTGCCGCCATTGCGTGCGCAGCCTGAACCGGCGGTCCATCAGGTCGAGCCACGTGTGGGCGGAGATCGGCGGCGGGCCGTTCGGGTTGCCGCGCGTGACGGTGGCGAGCAGCAGGCCCATGTAGGTGTCGTGGGCGGCGGCCAGGTCGGGCAGCAGCGGGCTGCGGTGTTCGACGCGTGCGCCTCCGTCGGCCAGCCGCGCAGCCAGGTGCTCGACCGCCGAGGCCACGTCACGCGCAGTGGGCACCGATGGGTGACTGGTCAGCACGAGCACGCGCTGGCCGGCGGTGTGTGCGTGCCGTCCTGGTGGCAGCGCCAGCTGCCAGGCCGTGGCCTCGTCGGTGTCCGGGCCTGCGAGCACGTGGAGCGCGCGTTCCAGGTCGTCGGCGCTGCGGGCCAGCGGGCCTGCCACCGCGAGTGTGTCGGGCGCCCCGGTGTGGCCCGGGAAATCGTGGCCGCGCGTGGGGATGAGGCCGTGCGTGGGTTTGTGGCCGAACACCCCGCAGAACGCCGCCGGCACGCGGATCGACCCGCCGATGTCGGAGCCCAGTTCGAGCGGCACCATGCCGGAGGCGAGGGCCGCGGCCGCACCGCCGGACGACCCGCCTGGCGTGCGGGCCGGGTCCAGCGGGTGCAGCGTGCGGCCGTAGACGGGATTGACACTTTGCCAGTCGCCGAGCGCCACGGGCACGTTCGTCTTGCCGAGGATGACGGCGCCGGCCGCCTTCAGCCGTTGCACGGCCACGGCGTCTTCCGTCACCGGCAGTGCGACCGCATGCGGAAAGCCCCACGTGGTGGGCAGGCCCGCCACGTTGAACGATTCCTTCACGGTCATCGGCAGGCCGAGCAGCGGACGGCGCTCGCCGCGGGCCAGGGCCGCATCGGCTTCGCGCGCCTGCGCGCGGGCGCGGTCGAAATCGCGCACCACCACCGCGTTGATGGCGGGGTCGAGCCGTTCGATGCGCTCGATGGCCGCTTCGCACAAGCCGATGGCAGTGGCTTCGCCGCGGGCGAGCGCCTCGACGAGGCGGGTGGCGGTGGGGAAGGGGGTCATGGTGTTCTCTCGGAAGTGGGTGTTTCGGGTTGTGCGATCAGCGGGTCAGCGTGTCCCCGGCCACGCGGTCGCGGCCCTGGGACTTCGCCCGGTACATGCGCGCGTCGGCCACCTTCATCAGGTCCACCAGGCAGTCGGCCTGCAGCGGGAACGTGGCCACCCCGAACGAGGCGGTCAGCCGCAGCGGCGTGCCGTCGGTGGGGATGTGCATCGCGGCCAGCGTGGACCGCCAGGTCTCGGCGCGTTCCATGGCGCCGTCGTGGCCCATGCCCATCAGCAGCACCGCGAATTCCTCGCCCCCCAGCCGGCAGGCCAGGTCCTCGGCCCGGGTGGTGTCGCTCAGCATCGCGCCCACGGCCTGCAGCGCGGCATCGCCCGTGTGGTGGCCGTGCTGGTCGTTGACACTCTTGAAGTGGTCGATGTCCAGCATGACCAGCGACAGGGTCATGCCGTGGCGGCGGGCCCGGTCGAGTTCGCGTTGGGCCACCTCCACGAAATGCCGCCGGTTGTGCACCCCGGTCAGTTCGTCCCGGATGGCCTGCTCGCGCATCAGCGCATGCAGGTCCTGGATGTGGCGCAGCTGTTCCTCGAGCTGGCGGTTCGCATCGCGCAGTGCCTGTTCGGCGCGCTTGCGCTCGGTCACGTCGCGCGTGATGCCGAAGTAGCCGAGGTGGGTGCCGTGGTCGTCGAACACCGGGACCGACACGGTCTCGACCCACAGGCGCGAGCCGTCCTTGCGGAAGAACTCGCCTTCGTGGCGGATGGGGCCGGCATGGGCCAGCGGATCATTGGCCGAACCGCGCGACGCGGCCAGCCGGATGATTTCCGCCCGGTACTCGGGGGTCATGAACTCGAGCACGGGGCGGCCGTGCAGTTCCTCGCGCGGGTAACCCATCGTGCGGCACATGTTGTCGCTGATGTGCACGAACCGGCGGTCGACGTCCATCTCCCAGAAGCTGTCGCCACTGGCGTTCACCATGGCGAGCAGGCGGGCCTCGGTGATGGGGCGCTGATCGGAGGGGGTGTCGTCGGGCATGGGAACCTGGTGGGCAAGGACCTCGCTGATGCCAGTGTGGATCAGATCACTGCGGCCGGCCATCCCCGCCGTGCCGCACGCTGCAGCGCCGACCGCACCACGCGACGGTGGAACGGCGCGATCACCGCGAGGTAGACGCGGCCGAGCCCGTTGTGGCAATGAACCACGGTAGTGGCCACCAGCTCCGCGTGCCCGCCCGCAGCGGCGGCGGGACGCAGCAGCACCGACGCCTCGAAGTCGAGGTGGCGGTCGTTTTCACCGAGCACCAGCTCCCGCTCGGAGCGGCTTCGGATGTGGAAGAAGTCGATGACGTCCGCCTGCTTCGCCGCGGGTGACCCGCGGAGCTGGGCCGTGGTCTTCACCCCGAAGGGGGCCATCGCCGCGTCTCGGATGGCCAGCAACACGCGGAGCCAGGCGGGCGGGTCGCCGAGTGCGGCGCGGGCGAGGCGTTCGACGTCGTGGGACGTGCCATGGGGCAGCACGATCGAGAAGGCGTCCGCGAGGTGGGCGCCGGGATAACGAACGGCCACAGCACTGTCAGGGGGCAACGAAGTTGCACATGCGTGAAGGAAGTTGCGGGTCATCGGCGGCTTCGAGGTGGAACTGTCACATCGGAAGCGCCATCATCCGCCTTTTTCCACGCCTTTCATGACTGCCGATCCCGTTGTTCACCTCGGCCGCCGCCGCTTGTTGCAAGGCGCCGCCGCCGCTGCGGTGTCGGGCGCCGTGCCCCTCGTGGGGCGGGCCCAGGCCCCGTCGCGCCCGGTGCGGGTCACCCAGCTGCTCGACACCTCGCTCGAACAGCAGGAGCTTTCCCGCGACTACTCGACCGGCGTGCGGCTGGCCTTCGCGGAACTCGCGCGCGCGGGCGTCCGGGTGCCTCACCTGACGTCGGTGGAGGTGGATGGCAGCACGGCTTCGCTGCAGGGCGCGTTGCAGGCGATCAAGGACGACACGTCGCAGGTGGCGCTGCTGGGCACCGCCGGTGAGCGGCTGGCGCTGGCGGCCGTCACCACGTCGAAGCAGGTCGGGCTCGACATCGCCCACCTCGCACCGTGGCTGGCCGACACCCGGTTCGATGCGGACGCGCACGTGCTGCCGCTGTTCGCGTCGCGCGAGGCGCAGATCCTGCACGCGATGCGCAGCCTGGCGTCCACCGGCGTGAACGAACTGGGGCTCATGTACCCCCATGGGGCTGCCGAGCGGGCGATGCATCCCGGCATCCTGCAGACCGCGGCCAAGCTCAACCTGCGCACCCAGGTGCACACCGTGCCGGCTGGCCGTGACATGGCCGCATTTGCCGCCCAGCTGCCGGCCAGCCTGCCGGCGGTCGTGCTGTTCCTCGGCGGCACGGTGGAACTGGCGCTGCTGACGCAGGGGCTGGGCCAGCGTGGCATGTCCCGCTACGTGGTGTCGCTGGCCGACGTGGACATCGCCGCATTGATGCAGCTCGGCCCGGGCAAGGGCGTGCCGCTCATCTTCACGCAGGTGGTGCCCAACCCGCAGTCGAGCGCGCTGCCCCTGGTGCGCGGCTACCGTTCGGCGTTGAAGGCCTACTACGAGGAGGCGCCGTCGCCCGTGAGCCTGGCCGGCTACATCGCCGGCCGGTACGCCGCGCAGGTGCTGGCCGGCACCTCGGCCAATGCCGGGCGGGCCACGGTGCTGGCCGACCTGTCGCGACGCCCGGCCGCGGACCTGGGCGGCGTGACCATCGACTTCTCGCGCGACCGCCGTGGGAGCAGCTTTGTGAACCAGATCATGTTGCAGGGGAATGGGCGGTTGATCGGGTGAGCGGGCAGGAGGGCGCTGGGAGCAACGTTTTGAACTCAATCACTTGGGCGAGGGGCGAAGCTGCGCGCAGAACATGCGCGCCAGGGCTTGGAACTCGATGCCGAGCCGCTGCCAGTTGCTGCGCGCCGTGTTGGTCGATGTTTCGAATCGACGCGCTCCGGCAGCACATTTCGGCGCAGCTTCACACGGCCGTGCATGCGTGGCTCGAAAGAGCTTGGGCTGCTTTGCAGCGAAAGCGGTCGCAGGTCGAACCACTATGATTTAGGAGCTGGTCAACTTGGGGGCGCAGGTGAGTGAGTCCGATTCGTTCGTTCAGGGGAATGTCTTCTACGGCTCCACCAAGGAAGATTTGGCTCAAATTCTGAGCGCGGCGGGCATTCCGGTCGTCGTGGGCCCATGGAAGCTGACCCTGTTCGAACCCATTGCTCGCTTCCATCTGCGATACGTGGGAAACATAGCGCCGGAGTCTCCATTCACTGTCGACGCAAGCGGCTATGGAATCCCTCTCGGCACGGTCGAGGACTGGTGCACCCGGTTGGCCTCCTGCTTAGACAAGCAAGCCATCGCATACGACTACGGGCACTTCGACGCGCAGCAGGATGTCATTCGCGAGTACACGTCGCAGAATTCCCATTGAACCGACGCACGCCTGCTTTCAGCCTTAAGCGTACGCCGGTCGCGGAACACTGGGCCGGGGAGTTGCGACGGTTCATACGACGTGGGAGCGTGATGTGCGAATCTTGGTGACAGGTCCTTCAGGATCAGGGCAGACTGTCGTCGCCAGAAAACTGAGTGCTCGGCTTGGCTGCGTACTCCTGGACACCGACGACCACTACTGGGTGAAGACAGAGCCGCCCTTCACCCAGCAACGATCACCGCCCGACCGGCACGATCTCTTGCTGGCCGATGTCCAGCGTAACGGCCGACTTGCACTTGCGGGTTCAATCGTGAACGGGGGGGCGCTTTGGGTAGTTCGAGCCCCCGGCAGCCAAGTCCGCGGGCGGGCTCTCCAGGCAGAGTGCGCCCATTCGTTGACGGCGGCCGTTCCATCCGCAACGGAACTGCCGACACCGATCACGGCGCCATCATGCCTTCACCGTGGCAATCTCATCCAGCCGCGTCGTGTACCTCGGCGACCTGCGCTGCTGCTTCGCCGCATGGCGCCCCGCCCCCTGCTCCCGTTGCAACCCGCTCGCCACGCCCACGGCACCTAGGCCGAATCGCAGGTTCAACGCGTCCACGGCGCTCATGAGCCGTGCGTTCGTTGTCTTCGCCCTCGTTGTCGCCTCGGTCGACAGCTCCGACAGCTCCGACGGCCCGCTGGGCTCGGCGAACAGGTCCAGCTCCCCCTGCGTTTGAACCTCGTCGCGCAGGTCCATCAGCATCACGCCCGCTTTGACATAGTTGTGTCCCGGTCGGTACATGCCCTCCAGTGCCCGCAGCGCCGCAGCGATGAGGGCCCTCGTGTCGGACGTAGGTCGTACCAAGGGCATCGTGACGCTCGGGCTGTGCTGGGCGTCTTGCCGGCGGTACGGGCTGGTGGTGATGAACACGCGCACGGCGGCGGCCAAGCTGTGCTGGACGCGCAGCTTGGCCGCCACGCGGGTGGTGAAGCCGCTGACGATTTCGCTGAGGGCGGTGAGGTCGGTGGCGGGTTCGCCGAACGAGCGTGACGCCATGATCTGCTGGTTGGGTGCGGGCGCATCGTCGACGTCGAGGCACGAGGTGCCGCGCAGTTCGAGGACCGTTTTCTCGAGCAGCACGTTGAACTGGCGGCGCAGGGAGGCGACGTCGGCGTTGACCAGGTCGAGCACGGTGCGCACATTGCCCTCGTTCAGGCGGGCGGTGGTTTTTCGGCCCACGCCCCACACGCTGCCCACGTCGGTGCGGCGCAGGATGTCGTCGAGCTCGCGCGGGGTCATGTTCCCGAAGTTGCAGACGCGGGCCACGTGCGCGGGGTAGGTGCCGGGCTTGCGGTCTTCTGTCTTGGCCACGTGGTTGGCCAGCTTGGCCAGGGTCTTGGTGGGACCGAAGCCCACGCTGGTGGGCAGGCCGGTGCACTGCAGCACGGTGGCCCGCAGGTGGCGGCCGGTGTCGACCAGGTCGCCGCGAACGCCGTCGAAATCGAGGAAGCATTCGTCGATGCTGTAGATTTCCTGGCGCGGCGCGTACTGCGCCGCCAGCGCCATCATGCGGCTGGACATGTCGCCGTAGAGCTCGAAGTTGGCCGACTGCGCGATGAGCCCGGCCGTGCGTTCCAGGTGGCGCACTTCGAACCAGGGTTGCGCCATCTTCACGCCCAGGTCCTTGGCTTCGTTGCTGCGTGCAATGCAGGCACCGTCATTGCTGGACAGCACCACCACGGGCCGGCCGATCAGCGAGGGCTTGAACGCGCGCTCGCAGCTGACGTACATGTTGTTGACGTCGACGAGGGCGAACATGCTCGTCACCTCACACCCGCAGCGACTTCATCACGGTGGTGACCACGCCCCACAGCTGGAACTCGTCGCCGTCGCGAGGGTGGACCGCGGCCACGGCCGGGTCGGCGGCGCAGAGGGTGAGTGCGCCGCCTTGCCACACCAGACGGCGGCACATGAATTCCTGATCCACCACGGCGATGACCACGTGGCCATGGGCGGGGGTGATGGCCCGGTCGACCAGCACGATGTCGCCGTCGTCGAGGCCGGCGTCGCGCATGGCGGTGCCGGCCACGCGCATCATGTAGGTGGCCTGCGGGTTCCTGATGAAGATGTCGTTCAGGTCCAGGCGCGTGACGCCGGATTCAGTGGCAGGCGAGCCAAAACTGATGGCCACGCTGGTGCGCAACGGCTGCGCGGCGGTGGTGGTGTCGCGCCCGACGCGGGCGGCCCGAGGCTCCGATGGATCGTCCATGCCCGTCTACTCCCGCGGCAGGGTGGAGGTGGCATGCGCTGCCCGACGCGGCCGGACCTGCGGATGCACATCAATGCCGAGGTTGAGCTCTGGCGGCAAGGAGGCGGTCATCGGATGGCTCGGCAGCGGCGGGGCATTCAACTGTATATAAATACAGCGCGACGGTCCACCGAAAAGATGCGGGCGCGCGGCCGGTACGAGTCCGGGGCCGCCGATGATCTGCCGGCGACACGTGTTCAGTTGCTACGCCAGACACAACCGCACCGACGTCGCCCATTGAGCCACGCCGTCGCGGCGGCTACATCAGCTGGCGCGGTAACTGCCGTGATCGCTCCCAGCCTGACCCGTCGGGCGGCCACAGGCCATGGCGGCAACGCTTGACCTGAAGATGGGCTGATGGGGAAGGACGACGGGGCAGACCTGGAGGGCCGCAGGCTATCTCGCGCTCTTGTCTGCAATCTCGTCCAGCATGATTTGGTACAGGATGCGCGCGCTGAGCTTCAGGTCTTCGATCGGCGCCCCCTCCTCCAAGCCGTGGTAATTGACCGGTGGCCCGAACGCCAGGGTGAAGAGCGGGCCGGCCGCCACGAGATTGACCTGCCCTTTCGCATCAGTGCCCCCGCCGATGGCCGCCAACGGCATCGGCGCGCCCACCGCCCGCTCATAGGCGCCGCTGATCCGTTGAAACCGCGGGCTCTGGGGGTCGCGCACGTCGGGCGAAGCAGCATTCACCGTTGTCACCGTGACCGCCTGACCCGGCCGCTCCTGCTGAAAGCGGCTGACGAGTTGCCCGAAGACATCGGGAAAGACGCTGGTGTCTGGCAACTGCCCCTCGGTCTTGCCGTCCCACGCCACGCCGTGGTGGCCGAGGGCATAGCGGATGTCGATCCTGAGCGCCACGTCTTGCGGGCTGGTCGTGACGCGCGTCAGCGCGTAGGTCGTCCCGTTGCCTTGCTCGAAGACCTGATCGTGGCGTTCGAGCAGGTCGGGATGCTTCTCGCCGAAGACCATCGTGCCCCAACCCCAGGTCATGAACTGCAGCATCCGCCCGACGCCGTTCGGCGCGAGCGTCCCGTCGTCCACCAGGTGAGCGAGGAAGTTCGCGAGCGAGACGACCGGACTCGCCCCCGTCTCGCGGTTTTCATTCGGCACCGACCCGTGTTGCGCGCCGATGACCTTGGTGGTCAGGACCACCGCCTTGGCGTCGCGCGAAACCTCGAGCGGCGCACGCCGATACTGCGGATCATCGAAGCCGTGTTGCTGGTAGAGATCGGCGACGTTGGCCGCCAGGCGGTCGAGCGCGGCCTCATCGTCGCCGTTGATGCGCGCGGTCACCGTGTCCGGGATCTGATTGGTGGCCCCGGGGGCGCTGTCGAAGGCCTCGATGAACATGCCGCTGCTCGGCGCTGCGCCGAGCGGGACGGTGAAGACCGGCCGCTCGATCCCCTTCTCGGCGCGAACCGTCCAGACCGCGTCGAAGACAATGCCGAAATCGGGCGCGCCGACCTCCTGAAAGTAGTACGCGGTCGAGAAGTCGGTCTCCTCGGAGGTGTCGAAGATCAGTTCGATCGTCAGCCCGTCGAGTGCGTTGGTTCCGTCGTAGAGGTTCGCCAGCGCCCGCATCACGATGAACCCGAGGACGGCTGGGCCCTTGTCATCCACCGCCCCTCGGCCCACCAGGAAAGGCTGGGCCGCGCCGCGGTGGTCGCGCGTTTCGACACGCGGCTCGAAAGGCCGCCAATCCGCATTGCCGGGGGGCACCGTGTCCAGGTGCGCCAGGATCGCGACCTTTTTCGGCCCGCTGCCGAGACGGAACCCGAACACCCATTGGGTCTGGGACGGGCCCGCCCGGCGCCACTCGAACGGCTCGAGCTTGAGGGTGCGCTGCCCCCGATTGAACTCGTCGGCAAGCCCCATCAGGTAGCCTCGCGCGCTCGCCAGATTGTCAACCACCCGCTGCTCGCTTTGCGGGTCTTCCGTGCGGTACGTCTGCAGCGTGATGAGGTGGCTCGTCTCGGAGACGAATTGCTGCGACAGCATCCGCTCCAGGGACGGGCGGATGTCGTCGCCATCCGAACTGCCGCAGCCAGCGACGAGCACAAGGGCAGCGACAGCCAAGCGAGCGTGACGCACAAGGTCGCCGTTCATGCAACGAAGCATAGAGAAACCTCCGGAGTGTTCACGTCACGGGCTGATGGCGCTTTCATCGACGGCGGTCGATGAATCGCCGGGCACTGAGGGCCAAGTCTCTAGTTTGCAGTTCAAACTTCAGGCCTGACCCTAAAGACCGTGACGACATCGCGGGCGCTCCATTCGAACCCGCCATGGACGAGCACGCCAGGCCCGTACGCTCAACTGCCACATAGCGCGCGCAGGCTGTGCAGCGGCGGCACCCACCAACCGATGCCGATCGCCAAGCCGCACAGCGCCAGTACCGCGGCCGCCGGCAGTGCGATCCGCGCGCCCCAGACGGCGTGTTTCTGGATCGCCATCAACAGGGCCAGTGCCAGGATCCAGGCGAGGTCGTGGGCCCCGACGACGAACATCACGACGATCATCGGCAGGCAGCACCCGACACAGCTCGCGCCGTAGTGCAGCCCGGCGGCCAGCGCTTCGCGACGCGACGAGCCCGTGCCGTGCACGTGCTGCGCCAGGATCGCGAACGGCCGCGCGCATGCGCGCTGGCAGGCGTTTGCAAGTGGGCTCAGCTGGTACGCCGCCGCAGCGACGAGGCTCGCCCCGGCCAGCTGTTCGGCACGGCCCGGCGCGAACGCGTCGAGCAACTCGCCGGCGGCCCACAGGGCCGAGCATTCGATCGCGCCGATCGCCAACCAGACCGCCGTGAAGCCCAGGCCCGCCATCGTGCTGGCCGTTTCGCCGCCGACGCGAAGGGCTGCCAGCAAGAAGGGCAGCGACGTGGGCAGCATCATGGCGCCCGTCATCAGGGTCCACGCGGCCAGGAAGAGCGCAACCCATGCGGGCAGGCTGGCCTGCGCGGGCCGCACCCCATGGCTCCACCAGGCACCGGCATCGCCCATGGCCAGCAACAGCAGCGAAGCTGCCGCCACGCCCATTACCGCCAGCGCGATGCCGGCCGGCGCAGCCAGGCCGAAGGGCAGCCGAGCGGCAACGCGGCTCATCTTTCGTCAGGCGCGTGCCGGTAGGCGAAGCGGCCCCGCATCGCGCTGCGCCCCCGCAAGTCCAGCTGGATGCCGAGGCGGGGCACGTCGATGCGCACGTGCTGCGATTCACCCACCTCGGCCGGCGTGCCGAGCACGGTCGACAGCTTGGCACCCGACAACATCGTCAGCTCACCGTTCGCACCGGTGAGTGACTCGGTGTCCGCGGTGATCCGCTGCCCAACGCTGAGCGTGGCGCGCCGCGCCTTGAACTCGACTTCGATCGGCGCCCGCTCGACCCCGACCAGCTCACCCAGCAGCCGGCCCAGCTCGCCCAGCGGTCCGCCATGCAAGCCGCTGAATGCTCCGCCCAGCACACGCGCCTGGTCGTCGCTCGCGTCCTCGCTCACGTACAGCTGCACCTGCTGTTGCGCATCCTTGCGGTGGCCGCTGTGCGTCGACACGCTCACCGCGATGTGCCCGCCGACATCGACACCGTCGATTTGGCCGGATTCGATAACCCAGGCGAAGACGCCGGTGCAGACGTCTTCGTCCGGCGCGCGGCCGGTCCAGCAGGGGCAGATCGTGAAGCAATCGCAGACCTCGAGGAAGTCGCCCTGCAGCGCGTACGGGGCTACACGCTCCACCGGCGGATCGAGGCCGTCACCATGCCCGTGGTCGAGGTCTGGTTCACCACCAGCTCCGACACCTCCGCCACCATGCCCACCCCCGCCATGTCCGCCCTGGTCACCAGGACCATGCGGCTCCATCGAGTAAGGCCGCCGCCGCGGCGGCACGGCTACATCGAGCGCCTGGCGCTGGATGCGGCGAATCTCCTCGGGCAGCAGGCGCCGTCCATCGCGAAGGATCTCGCGCAGCCATTCCCACCACTGGGCGTCTCGCCAAGGCCGCAGCGAACGGCCGCTGCCCTTGCAGATCTGGATGAACCGGCCGACGCTCGGCCGGCCGCTCGACGCAATCACGAACAACAGGTAGTACCCGACGATCGCGACATTCGGTTCCGCAGGCACCCGCGCCACCAGGGTATCGCCCTTGTCGCGCTTGAACTCGAGCGTGATGTGCCGCTGGTCGGGATTGAAGTTGTGCGTCACCGTGCCGCAGCGAACGATGACCACCTTCTTGATGTCGGCCGCATCGGGGGTCGTGATCTCGACATCCTCGCCGTGGCATGCCGACGGTGCCGCGTCGCTGATCGACGGCCGGCGGCCACAGAAGTACCAGGGCTCGAAAATCTCGATCCGCAGTTCGCGGTTGGCAATCCCGGATCTGGCATTGAAATTCGAGCCCGCGACCCAGACCGCGCCGCTGGGCATCAGCAGCGCAGTGCTGTGGTAGCCGCGAACGACCGCAGACGCCGGCAGCACCCGCCAGTTGCCACTCGCGGGATCGTAGGTTTCCGGCGCGCGCACACCGGTGGCATCGTTGTTGCCAGCCTTGAGCCCGCCTTCGATGAAGATTTCGCCGGTGGGCAGGATGATCGAGTCGGCGTTCTCGCGCACCGGGTTGACGTCGCCGCTCGTGGGGTGGTCGAACATGGCCCGCGGCGCGGCGGCCCACCCACCAGCGACATTGCCGAGGTCGAGGATGAAGGGGGTCGAGCCGCCCGCCTGCATCACCCGCGCGCGGTAGCCGTCGCCCGGAGCGAGCGGCAGCATCACCGAGGTGGTGTCCTGCGCGAAGCCGTTGTCGTAGATTCCCTCGGGCGGCGGGGCGATCACGTCGTCCCAGTCGTTGGCGTCGGCGTACGGATGCCAGGCCTCGAGCCGCCCGTTGGACATCGGCGACATCGAGATCACCCTGCCGTCGGGCAGCACGTGCAGTCGCGGGTATTCGTAGCGTCGCGCCGCCACCGAATCGATGTTGGCGTAGTCGTTTGGCCCGACGATGGCCCACGCACCGGTCGCCGGGTCGTACAACTCCAGCGAGTTGTTGTTGTGGCGCGAGTCGTCGATCTCCGGATGGCCCGACAGCGCCAGCACGCGCCCGTCGGGCAGCGTGACCAGGGTCGGGTACCACTTGCCGCCGGTCTTCTCGATGTCCTTGCCGGCAGCCACCTCACCGGCGCGCTGGGTCACGAGCTTGCCGGTGGCATGCCATGAATCGTCGGCGGGGTCGAACAGATAGGCGTCACGCAGGCCGATGAAATGCCCCGCCGGATGGATGCCACCGCCGCCCCACTTGCGCGTGCCACCCGCGGCAAGGATGCGCCCGTCAGCGAGCTGCGCATGGCCGGCACAGAACAGGTCGCTGTTGCCGGGCAGCCCGGTCACCGTGGTGATGGCTTCCGTCGTGCAGTCGAACAGGCGGGTGTGGTCCACGTCGCCCGAGCTGTTGAGGCCGCTGTCGTGCTGGTCGCCGCCGAAGTAGACGATCTTGCCGGTGTGCAGCAACGCGGCATGCACCGCGAGGATGCCGGCCGCATTGCTGCCGCCGACCTGCCGCCAGCGGCCCAGGAACTCCTGCACGATGACCGCCTTGCTCATGGGCGAGATGTGCTGGCACAGCCGCTGCTGCGCCGTGACCGAATCGCCCACCTTGAGCGGAGCGCTGACACCTACGGAGAGATCGGTGCCGCCGCCCACGCCGCTGCCCGCGAAGATGCCGTTCACGTAGACATCCACCCGCGCGCCGGGCACCACGTTGGCCAACCGGACCCTCGCCTCGCACGAGAACAGCGGATCGACGACCTTGGGCGCGGGCAGCCGCTCGATCACGCCGACCACGGCGACATTCGACTTCGAACTCACCAGGCCGCAGCCGCGCTGCACCGCGTAGATCTTGTCGCCCTTGATGAGCAGCGGCGCCACCGGGACATCGACCTGCGCGGCATCGGCGGTGAGCTCGCCGATCGGCGCGCCCAGCATGCTCGAGTAGACGTACACGCGCGCGCCGATGTGCACGTTCGACACCCGCACCGCGGCACCGCATTCGTACAACGGCTCGTGCACCTTGGGAGTGGGCAGCTTGGACGGCGCCTTGTCGACGAGGACGCCAGCGCCGGGCGAGCTCCACTCGCCACATAACTCCTGCTGCGCCGTGATCCTCGTGCCGCCGACGAGCGGTGGCACCAGGAAGTCGTAGGTGCCGTCGACCGGCGCCTCGGCTTGGCCCAGCACAACGCCATCGGCCAGGATCTGCACCCGCGCGCCCATCACCAACCCATTGAGCACAACCGTGGTGTTGCCCTCGCATAGCGGCGGCACCACGTTGGCCACCGGCACCGGCGTGTTGTCCTGCACCGTGACCGGCGTGGCATCGGCGCTCTTGATCTTGCAGCGGCCGCGCAACTCCTGGCGCGCGCTGATGGTCTCGCCCAGCACCAGCGGCGGATTCACGCCCATCCACAGCGAATCGAGATCGAAGCAGGCCTGCAGGTTCGGGCCTGCGCTGCGCATCAGCGTGACCAGCGCGCCGTGCAGGATGTTGCTGATCGTCACGCGCCGCTCGCATTCGCGCAGCGGCACCTCCACGACCGGGGTCGGAAGCGTTCGCAGTCTCTCGACGAGGACGTCGACCGGCGGCCCGTTGGTCGTGCTGCCAGGCATGCCGCAGGCTGTCTGCTGCGCGTTGATCGCCATGCCGGCGGCCAGCGGCGTCGGCAGGTGGAAGCGTGCGTTGCCGTCGTAGCTCTCGCCACTGCCTAGCACCGTGCCGCCGTCGCGCAACTCGACCTTGGCGCCGGGCACCAGGCCCTCGAGCCAGACGCACTCGCCGCACTGGTTCAAGTGGCTGCGGAATCCGACGCCGCCGACCACCGGCGGCTTGGCCTGCACCTGCACCGACTCAGGCGATGCCACGCTGGTGTCCAGACCGAGCGTCTGTGTCGCCGTAACCTGTTGACCCGGCCCGAGCGGCATGCTCAAGACGAAGGTCTGATCAGGCCAGTTGGCCAGGCCCGATCCGACCGGCAACCCGTCGGCGAAGATCGTCACAGTCGATCCAGTCAGTTGCCCCTGCACGCGGACACTTCCGCTGCACTCCGACAGGGGGCCGATCACTCGCGGAGGAAGTAGTGCCATGGCGAACTCCGGGCCGAGCTCAGAACAGATCGGACAGTAGCCATCGCTGGCGCCACGCACATCCTCAAGATCAATGACGCCAACGTCAGCATTCGAGTCCGCCATCGGCCGGCGCAATGCGGTAACCAAACAACCCGATGCACTCAGCCTGTCGCACTTGCGCCGATGAGCTGAGCGACCGGGATGCAGCGTGTCCGGTCCGTCGCTGGTCGCAGCCCAGCTCACGGTCCCGGCGCAACTGCTGTCATTGAACCCACCTGGTCTGCGTCGGCGCTCAGCCCGCACCGCCCACGCCCTGTCCATCGACTGCTGCTCGCGGCGCCGAACTCTCGCATCCGACCCTCAAGAGACTACATCGTCCTGATCTCGATGCCGCAAAGCTGCCGGTCGAGCGCGAACACAGGCACCTGAAGGAGGCCCTGCATCGGAGGGCACACGTCACCCTGTGCGCTGCTGGTCCTGCAGCCGCTGCTTCTCGTAGAGCTTCTGGTGATGGGGATAGGTGTTCCTGAAGCAGCCCGGGTCCATGTCGTGGATGTGGACGACGAAGTGCGGATAACGGCCGCAGAGCTCGTCCTGGTAGTGCGGGAAGTACGCGCTCCAGTGATCGAACTCCTCTTTGTCTCCTGCAACGAACTGCGCGTACCACGCGGAATAGGTGTACTGGGAGGTCAGCTGCTCGAACCGGTCCTTCGTCTTGTCCGTGGCTTCCCACTGGTTCAGCGCGGGGTCGCCCTTCACCAGGGCGTCCGCATCGCTCACCTGCGCCTTGCGCACACGGATCTTGATGCGTTCGGGCACCGGCTCGGGTTCGCCCAGGGCCACGCCGCTTTGCTGCACGCCCTTGGCGCCCCTGATCTTCTCGATGAACTCGACGACGTAGCCGCTTCTCTGCAGGGCCTCGATCTGCGTGGCCGCGCGACGGGCGCCGTCCTCCCCGCGCGTCTCGATGATGAGCAGCACCTGCGTCGCCTGCTTCTGGAACGCGGCGTTGCATGCCGCCAGCGTGCTGCCCAGCGTGAGCTGTTCGGTGCCGGTGACGAGGTTGGTGAGGGTGACAGTGTCCGGCCGCACCAGCGAGTTGCGGCGCATCCGCTTGTGCGTGCGGGACGGCGTGAGCCGCTTGTCCGCGTTCATGATCATTACCTTGGCGAGCGCGCGGTGATGCAGGCTGTAGCGCTGGCTGCCGGCGCCGTTGTAGATCTCCTGCAGCTCGGTCGGCGGCCGGTTCGCGAAGGCGATCGCTTCCTCCAGCGGAATCATCATGCGGCCCGCGAGCATCTGCCCGGCGGGCTGGTCCAGGGCGTTCTTCCGCTCGGCCCGCTGGCCGGTGAGCCTCTCGACCGACGTGTCCTTGACCGCGGCCAGCCACTCGGCGAATTCGCGCATGGTGCCCATGATGGCATCGCTCTCTTCCTGCTCGATCGCCTCCGGGGTCGCGGTCTCGTCGCGCAGGATGGTGCAGGTGACGTCGAAATCGTCGTGGGTGAAGAGTGGCCGCAATTGCTCGCGGGCCTTCGTCAGGTAGTCGGTCACGCCGACCTTCAGCGCCGCATCGTACTGGCGCAACTCGACCACCGGAATGGTGCCGGCATCCTTGCATCGCCGGGCGTAGTCGATGATCTCGGCCGCATACCGCTGGATGTCGTAGGTCCCTGCGAACTGGACCGTGGCGAGCTGGAACGGCGGGGCGAGATAGCGCTTGTCGCCCTCGCCGCGCGGGGGCGCATCGACGAAGCGGATGCGCTGCGCAACGTCGCCGGCGGCCGCTCGCTGCGCGGGGGCCTCGGCCCGGGCCGGGGCGTCCTCCTCCTCGACGAGCCCCGCGCCCTGCAGCACTGCCTGGCCTCCCATTGCGTCCGCTTCTTGTTCCAGGCCCGCGTCGTCGTTCACCTTCGTTCCGGCGACCCTCGCCGTCTCGGCGACCCGGCCCTGCCGCTGCTGCACCACGTGCCAGGCTTCGTGCGGCAGGTGCTTTTCCTGTCCCGGGCCGAGGTGAATGTCATTGCCCTGAGCATAGGCCAGCGCATTCAACTGGGCGGGCTTGTCGGAGTTGGCATGGACCCTGACCGACGACAGGTCCATGCCCGAGAGGGATTCGATCCCCGCCTTCAACGCATCCGGCATGCCGGTGTGATTGGGCGTGGACTTGGGTTGCAGCGGTTCTTTCTCCTCCAGACCGCCCTGGAGCTGCGCTGTCGCCAATCTGCCTTGCAGCGGGATCTCTGCCTCGGGCACGAGGCGCTGCAGCGACTTCATCTGCAGTTCCTCCTCGGATGGGTCCGCCAACTGCGCCACCGTACCGAACGCACTGGCGACACTCTGACGCTGCGCACTCATGCGCTGACTCAAGTGCAATTGCGTGGCGACGGTACCGCTCGACCCGTGCTGGCGCTCCGTAGCGGCGTCCCCTGCAGTCGAGATGGAATGACGTGCGGTGTGGGTTTTCATATGCGCTCCGTGGCTGCTCGAAGATCGACCGGGATGTCGCGAGAGGCTCAGATCCGCTGGCTTCATTGCTCGCCTCATTGCTCGAACTCTTTCAGGACGCGCGCCAGCGCCTCCTGATTCTTGAAGACAAACAAGTCTCGGTCAGCGTGGTGAGCACGACGCGAATGTCCGCTTCACTCTCCAGCAGTTGTCAATGCCGAAGCAGTGCTGGTCTACTGCGGCAGCATGAACTTTTTGAAGCGGCGCCCTCTCGTTTGACCTGGCTGCAGGTTCGTGCGACCTGGCATCGGAGTCTGATTGGTGGATTTTCATCTGGCGGCCCTCGTGACGTCACGATCGCTCATCTCGTGTGTCCCTCACACCTTAGCGCCGCCCGATGCCAATTGCCATCGGTGCAATGCGGATTTCCCGCGTATGAATTTCTGGTGAGGCAAGGAGGGCAGACGGCCAAGGAGTACCAGGGGGCTCGGGTGTTGCCTTGGACGTTGGTTGGCGACGATGTATGCCGGCGCTCTCCACGAACGACACTGAGTTGGAGGTTGACGCCGTTATGTCGGGGCACGCCATCGGTTTGCTCTCCGGCTTTTCGGTCGCACCCCACATCAGAGCCGGGCGACTGCTCCCGCTGTTGGCGAAACATGCGACGAAGCACCTCGGTGTGCACGTGTACTACGGAAGCCGCACGTCGCAGCCGGCTCGCGTGCGAGGGTTTATCGACCTGGCCGTTGATCGTGTCGCGCATGCAGACCGCTTCGTAATGAGCGACAGGGAGCTCGCTGCCGGCGAGGCAAAGGCGCGAAAGATTGCAGGCGCCCGTAGCCTTCCCGAAAGCTGACGCTCGCGACTGGCCGGTCCTGGCCGCCAGTGTGAGTACGAGGCGGCGCCAGGAAGTTGACGCTCAAGGCTTGAGCACCGTTGGCGAAGGTCAGCTATCTGGCTCCAGCCTACAGAAGCGTCGAAGGCTGGCGGAGCCCTTCATAATTCAGACCTGCCCCCGCTTGTTCGAGATGCCTACCTTTCGTCATGGATAAATTCTTGCTGCAGCAGCAGGTGCTGGAACGGCTCGCCGAAGACCTGCTGCAAGCCGAACAGGCAGTGCGGGCGGCCCATGAAACGGCGACTCACGAAGAAAACATCGCCGAAAACAAGTACGACACATTGGGACTCGAAGCCGCCTACCTGGCCATCGGCCAAGCTCGTCGCGCCGAAGCCATCCGCCAGGCGATGGCTAATTGGCGCCAATTCCGCCCGCGCCCCTACGACGCCAGCAAAGGTATACAGCTCGGCGCGCTGGTCTGCTTAGTCGATTCCGACGACAAGCAGCAACAGATCTTTCTCGGCCCGGATGGGGGCAGCATGAAGTTGGTCAGCGGCGCTCAGCTCGTTCAGGTCATCAGCAGCGAAGCCCCTTTGGGCAGGGCCATGCTGGGTAAATGCGAGGGTGACGAGGTGTCGATACAGGTCGCTCCAATCCGACAGCAGTTTGAGGTACTGCGGGTTCATTAAGCGGCCAGCAAGTTCATGTCGAATTGGCCGAGGTCAGCAGACGTTCAAGCGTCATGAACGTACCGGCTGGCTGGCAAGGTCAGCAGTACGTTGAAACCGGCCACTGGGTCCGAGATGTCACTGGCGCATGAATGACCGCTGTGTGGCCGTGAACTCAGGGGGCCGACATCACCGGCAGCAACCGCTGCACTGCTGTCGCTGAGCTGGACGCCGCGAGCGGCTGCAAGGGGGCATTCCCGCCAAGCTCGCTGAAATGCACGCCTCGATCAACACGAATCGAAACCGTGACCTCCACGCCGCGCAGCATTCAGCCTCAGTTCAACACTGTGACCTGAAGAGATCAAAACAGGGCGATGAGCGTCGACCATGCCGCCCAGCGGCCAGCAAGAGGCCGGAGTACAGTCCCCCCGATGCCGATCATCGACTGCCACGCCCACGTCTTCGATCCCGCCCGTTTCCCTTATGGGGCCGACACGTTCTACCGCCCGGCCGGCGGTGAGGTCGCCACGGCCCGGCAGCTCGGCCACGTGCTCGACGCGCATGGGGTGGACCACGCACTGATCGTGGGCCCCGACTCGGACTACGGGCTCCGACCATCAGCTCAAGCCGCGGCCTCGCCCAGGTAAGCCGCGCGCACCTTCGGATCGTGCAGCAGCTGGGCCGCGGGGCCCTCGAGCGTGATGGCGCCCGACTCCATCACGTAGCCGCGCTGGCTCACCTCCAGCGCCAGCCGCGCGTTCTGCTCGATCAGCAGGATGGTCACGCCTTCTGACGCGATGGTGCGCACCAGCTCGAACACCTTCTCCACCATGAGCGGCGCAAGGCCCATCGAGGGTTCGTCCAGCAGCAGCAGGCGCGGCTTGGAGAGCATCGCGCGCCCCATCGCCAGCATCTGCTGCTCGCCACCCGACAGGGTGCCGGCCACCTGGCCGCGCCGCTCGGCGAGCCGGGGGAACAGGGAGAACACGCGTTCGATGTCGCGGCCGATCTGCACCTTGTCCTTGCGGGTGTAGGCGCCGACCACGAGGTTCTCCTCGATGGACAGCTGCCCGAAGATGCCGCGCCCTTCGGGAACCATCACGAGGTGTTCGCGCACCAGCTCGAACGGCCGCTTGCCGGCGATGGACCGCCCGGCATAGGTGACCTCGCCGCCAGCCACCGGCACCTGGCCGCAGATGGCGCGCAGCGTCGTGCTTTTGCCGGCGCCATTGGTGCCGATCAGGCAGACCAGCTCGCCCTCGCGCACGGTGAGGTTCGCGCCGCGCACGGCCTTGATGCCGCCATAGGCGACATGCAGGTCGCGCAGTTGCAGCAGCGGCGGGCCGGCGTCTTGGGATGGAGTGGTCATGGGGCGGTTCCCTGGGGGGCGGTGTGGGCGCCGTCGGCGGCCCCGGCGCCGAGGTAGGCTTCGATCACCGCCGGGTGGCGTTGCACGTCGGCCGGCACCCCCTCCGCAATCACCTTGCCGTATTCGAGCACCAGGAGGCGGTCGCACAGCCCCATCACCAGTTTCATGTCGTGTTCGATCAGCAGCACCGTCACGCCGTCGTCGCGGATGGTGCGGATCAACTGGCTGAGCGCGGCCGTCTCCGTGGCGTTCATGCCGGCCGCCGGTTCGTCCAGCGCCAGCAGCAGGGGGTCGGTGGCCAGCGCGCGGGCGATTTCGAGCCGGCGCTGGTCCCCGTACGGCAGCGAGCGCGCCTGCTCGTTGGCGCGGCGGCCGATGCCCACGTAGTTCAGCAGTTTCATCGCGCGCGCCGCGATGTCGCGTTCCTCCGCGCGGGCCGCCGGCGTCTTCAACATGCCGCCCCAGATGCCGGTCGACGTCCGCACGTGCCGGCCGATCATCACGTTCTCGAGCGCCGTCATGCTGCCGAACAGGCGGATGTTCTGGAACGTGCGGGCGAGGCCCCGCGCCGCGATGTCGCACGGCTTGAGGCCGCGCAGCGGGCGCTGGTCGAACAGGATCTCTCCGTCTTCCGGGGTGTAGAGGTTCGTCAGCACGTTGAAGAGGGTGGTCTTGCCAGCGCCATTGGGGCCGATCAAGCCGTAGATCTCGCCCTTGCGGATGCTGAACGTCACGTCCGACAAGGCCTGCAGCCCGCCGAACCGCTTGCCCAACCCGCGCGCATCGAGGAGTGCCGGTGCCGTGCTCATGCCTTGCTCCCCCCATCCTCTTCGAGCGCGGCCAGCTCGCGCTTTCTCACGGGGGAGGGCCACAGGCCCTCCGGGCGCCACAGCATCACGGCGACCATCGCGATGCCGAACAGCATCATCCGGATGGCTTCCGGGTCGAGCACCACGGCGCCGAACACGGCCTCCTGCAGCGGCACCACCAGGTGGCGAAGCACCTCGGGGAATACCGCCAGCAGGATGGCGCCGAAGACGACACCAGGCACGTGGCCCATGCCGCCCAGCACCACCATGCAGAGCACCGAGACCGACTCGAGCAGGCTGAAGCTTTCAGGGCTGATGTAGCGCTGCATCGAGGCAAACAGGCCACCAGCCAGCCCACCGAACGAGGCGCCCATGGCGAAGGCCATGAGCTTGATGTTGCGGGTGTTGATGCCCATGGCATTGGCGGCCACTTCGTCCTCGCGCACGGCCTCCCACGCCCGGCCCACGCGCGACGTCTGCAGGCGGATGCACAGCGCCATGATCACGAGGGCCAGCACCACCAGCAGGTAGTAGTACTTGTCCGGCCCGGTCAGCCGCCACGACACCGGCTCGGCGAGCAGGCCGAAGAAGTCGAACTGGAACGACTCGGTCTTGGCGAACGAGAAGCTGCCGATGGTCAGCGGGTCGATGCGGTTGATGCCCTGCGGCCCGTTCGTGATGTTGACGGGCGCATTCAGGTTCGTCATGAAGATGCGGACGATCTCGCCGAAGCCGAGTGTCACGATGGCGAGGTAGTCGCCGCGCAGCTTCAGCGTGGGCGCCCCGAGCAGCACGCCGAAGAGGCAGGCCACCGCCACGCCGGCGGGCAGGATCACCCAGAACGGCAGGTGCAGGCCGAAGTGGGGCGACGCCAGCAACGCCCACGTGTAGGCACCCACCGCATAGAACGCGATGTACCCGAGGTCGAGCAGGCCGGCGAAGCCCACCACGATGTTCAGGCCCAGCGCCAGCATCACGTACAGCAGCGCGAAGTTGACGAGGCGCACCCAGCCCTGGCCACCGCCGAGGCCCAGCACGTACGGCAGGAACATCAACGCCACGCCGACGAGCACCAGCCCCACGAGGCTGGCCCGCCGGGACGCGAGGAAGCGGCGGGGCCCGTCGACCTCGGGAGAGGCCTGCCCGTTCATGCGCGATCTCCCGAACGCTGGCCCACGAGGCCCGACGGCCGGAAGATCAGCACCAGCACGAGGACCACGAAGGCGAACACGTCCTGGTAGTGGCTGCCCAGCACGCCGCCGGTGAGGTCACCGCTGTAGCCGGACGCCATGGCCTCGATGATGCCGAGCAGCAGCCCGCCCAGCATCGCCCCGCCGAGGTTGCCGATCCCGCCCAGCACGGCGGCGGTGAAGGCCTTCAGGCCGAGGAGAAAACCCATGTAGTAATTGACGAGGCTGTACTGCACCGCCACCATCAACCCGGCCACGGCGGCCAGCGCCGAGCCGATCAGGAACGCGGCGGCGATCACGGTGTCGATGTTGATGCCCATCAGGCCCGCCACCTCGCGGTTCTGGGCCGTGGCCCGCATGGCGATGCCGAGGTTCGTGCGGTGAACCAGCGCGAGCAGCAGCGCCATGATGACCGCGGCGATCAGCACGATGGCGACCTGCACGCTGTCGACGCGCACGGCCCCCCAGGCGTACACCTGCGGTTCGAACAGCCGGGGAAAATTGAGGTGGCCGCGGCCCCAGATCATCATCGCCCCGTTCTGGAGGATGATGGACACCCCGATGGCCGTGATCAGCGCCGACAGGCGCGGCGCCTTGCGCAGCGGCCGGTAGGCGACCCGCTCGGCCGTCCACCCCACGCCCATGCAGACGGGGGCGGCCACCAGCAAGCTCAGCGCAAGCACCACGAGCGGCGCCATCTCGGGCGACTGCACCAACAGCGCGGTGGCCACCATCGTCGCTACCATCGCGCCGATCATCACCACCTCGCCATGCGCGAAGTTGATCAAGCCCACGATGCCGTACACCATGGTGTAGCCCAAGGCCACGAGGGCGTACACGCTGCCCAGCGTCACCCCGTTCACCAGCTGCTGAACCAGTTTTTCCATCGATTGCTTTCGAATGCGCGGGCCGGGCCGCGCGCCACGCGCCCCGGCGACGCGTTTACTTGCCGGCCTGGCCCACCACCGTCTCGGCCTGCACCCACTTGCCGCCCTTGACCTGGTAGATCGTCACGGCCACTTCCTTCAGGTCGCCCGCGTCGTCGTACGCGATGCTGTTGCTCGTGAGGCCCTTGCGCTGCAGCTTCGCGAGCTTGGGCAAGTACTTCGCCGGATCAGCCGAGCCGGCCTGCTCGATGGCGTGGATCATGTTCCAGGCGCCGTCGTA
Organism: Rhizobacter sp. Root1221; assembly: GCF_001425785.1. Lineage (GTDB taxonomy): Bacteria > Pseudomonadota > Gammaproteobacteria > Burkholderiales > Burkholderiaceae_C > Rhizobacter. The sequence goes on from NZ_LMDI01000005.1 coordinate 123,298, forward strand.
GGCGTACGGCGAGTACACGCCCGAGTCTTTCTTGAACTGGGCCTTGTAGGCCGCCTGGAACGCCTTGCCGCCGGGCAGGGTCTCCAGGGGCACGCCGGCCAGCGAGGCATACGTGCCTTCCGCGGCGTCGGCGGCCAGGCGCAGGAACGTGTCGCTGCGCGTCATTTCGCCGGACAGCAGCGGCATGGTCAGGCCCAGCTGCTTCATCTGGCGCTTGAGCGGCCCCGATTGCGCATCGGTGCCGGCGTAGAAGAGTGCATCGGCACCGGCGGTGCGCACGTTGGTCAGGATGGACGCGAAGTCCGTGGCCTTGTCCGTCGTGTACTCGCGGCGCGCCACCTGTCCCCCGCCGGCCTTGACGGCCTTTTCCACCTGGTCGGCCAGGCCCTGGCCGTAGGCGGTGCGGTCGTCGACGATGGCGACCTTCTTCGCCTTGAGGTTCTTCACCATGAAACCGCCGACGGCCGCACCCTGCTGGGTGTCGCTCGTCATCATCCGGAACGCCGTGTTGTACCCCTGCCGGGTGTACTCGGGCGCCGTGGCCATGGCGATCTGGGGCACGCCCGCTTCGTTGTAGAGGCGCGAGGCCGGGATGGTGGTGCCCGAATTGAAATGGCCCAGCATGCCGCTGATGCCGGCATCGACGAGCTGTTGCGCCACCTGCACGCCGATGCGCGGGTCGGCCTGGTCGTCGCGCGTGACCAGCGTGAAGTTGGCCACCTTGCCGCCCACCTTGATCTTTTTCGCGTTGGCCTCGGCAAGTGCCAGCAGGATGCCGTTCTGCATTTCTTCGCCGTAGTGCGACTGCGGTCCGGTCATCGGGGCGGCGAAACCGAACTTGATGTCCACCGTCTGGGCCATCGCCGGTGCGGATACAGCCCAGGCCGCGGCTCCGACCATGGCGCTTGCGAGCAGGCTTCTTCTGTGCATCTTCATGGTGTCACTCATTCCAAAAAAAAGTGGTGGAGCCGGGCAGGGGCCGGCGATGAGGAGACGTCAGCCGATGGTCATCAGCGACGCATTGCCTCCTGCGGCGGCAGTGTTGATGCTGAGCGAGCGCTCCAGGACGAGGCGCTCCAGGGCGTAGCGGCCTCGACCGCTCGCGATGTCTTCGGACGACAGGCCTTGTGGCAGCAGGATGGGGCCGTCGCGGCGGGCGAGCCGCTGGTTGAGGTCGCGCAGCGCGTCACTGTCGCCCTCGAACAGCACGGCGTCCACCGCCGCGTCCTCGACTGCCTCGCCGGACAGCACGGAGGTGTCTGTGGCGGGCTTGCCCGGCGGCGACGCGAGCCAGGCCCGGACGGCGGGTGTGTCTTGCCACGTCACGCGGTTGCCGGTGGCGCGGGCCGCGTCCCATTGGGCCTGCGCGCCGGCAGCCGTGGCGGCGATGCACAGCACGGTGCCGCGGGGTGCCAGGCTGTAGGTGTTGCGCTCCCCGGTGGGGCCCGGCAACGTCACGGCCGCGTCGAGTGCCACGGCGGGTGGCGGCGCTACCGCCAACAGGCGATGCAGGTACAGCGGCCCGCCCGCCTTCGGGCCGGTGCCCGACAACCCCTCGCCTCCGAAAGGCTGCACGCCCACCACGGCGCCGACCATGTTCCGGTTGATGTAGACATTGCCCGCGCGGACGCGGGGCAGGATGCGGGCGATGGTCTCGTCGATGCGGGTGTGGATGCCGAACGTGAGGCCGTAGCCGGTGGCGTTGATGGCATCGATCAACGCGTCCAGCTCGTCTCGGCGGTAACGCACCACGTGCAGCACCGGGCCGAACACCTCGCGCTGCAGTTCGTCCACGCGGGCGAGTTCGATCAGCGTGGGCGGAACGAACGTGCCGTGGGCGCACGCGGCGGAGAGCGGCAGCTGGTCCACGCGCCGGCCCGCGGCGCGCAGGCCCTCGATGTGGCGCAGGATGCCGTCGCGCGCGTCCGCGTCGATCACGGGGCCCACGTCCGCCGACAGCTCGTCGGTGGGCGCCACGTTCAGTTCCTTCAGGGCCCCGCGCAGCATGGTCAACGTGCGCTCGGCGATGTCCTCCTGCAGGCACAGCAGCCGCAGCGCGGAGCAGCGCTGGCCGGCCGAATCGAACGCGGACTGCAGCACGTCGTTGATCACTTGCTCGGGCAAGGCCGACGAATCCACCACCATGGCGTTCTGCCCGCCCGTTTCGGCCACGAGGGGGACGGGCTGGCCGCGGTCGTCGAGGCGCCCCGCCAGCGTGCGGGCGATCACGCGCGCCACGTCCGTCGAGCCGGTGAACATCACGCCTCGCACCCGGGGATCGGCCACGCACGCGGCGCCCACCGTCTCTCCCCGGCCCGGCAGGAGCTGCAGCGCGCCGGCAGGGACACCCGCCGCGTGCAGCAGCTGCACGGCCTGGGCGGCCACCAGCGGTGTCTGCTCCGCCGGCTTGGCCAGCACCGTGTTGCCCGCTGCCAAGGCGGCGGCCACCTGGCCCGTGAAGATCGCCAACGGAAAATTCCAGGGGCTGATGCACAGCACCGGGCCCAGCGGGCGGTGCGTGTCGTTCGACAGCAGTCCCTCGGCCTGCTCGGCGTAGTAGCGCAGGAAGTCCACCGCCTCGCGCACTTCGGCGATCGCGTTCGGCAGCGACTTGCCGGCCTCGCGCACCAGCAGGCCCAGGAGCGGCTGCATCTGCGCCTCGAGCGCATCCGCGGCCCGCACCAGGCAGCGCGCCCGCTCGGACACCGGTGTGGATTGCCAGATGGGGGCGGCCTGCACGGCAGCGGCCACTGCGCGCGCCACGTCGGCCTCGTCGGCCTCGATCACCTGGCCCACGATGTCACGGTGGTCGGCCGGGTTGCGCAGCGGCCGGGCCCTTGTGTCGTCCCAGGTGGCCGCGCCGTCCAGCGCGGGCGCGGCACGCCACGGTGTTGCAGCGCTGTGCAGCAGCGCCGCCGACAGCGAGGCCAGGCGGTGCTCGTTCGTCAGGTCGAGCCCGGCCGAGTTGGCGCGGCCCGCGCCCGTGGCCCCGCGGAACAGGTCGAGTGGCAGCCCGATGCTCGGGTGGGGCGACCCGACCGGGACGAGGCGCTCGGCCGCTTCCACCGGATCGTTCACCAAGGTCTCCACGCTCACCTTCGGGTCGGCGATCAGGTTCACGAAGGACGTGTTGGCGCCATTCTCGAGCAGGCGCCGGACGAGGTAGGCCAGCAGCGTCTCATGGGTGCCCACCGGCGCGTAGACGCGGCAGGGCCGGTTGAGCTTGCCGTCGGCCACCGCCCCCACGACCTCCTCGTAGAGCGGTTCGCCCATGCCGTGCAGGCACTGGAACTCGTACTGGCCGGGGTAGTAGCTCTTGCCCGCCATCTGGTAGATGGCGGCCAGCGTGTAGGCGTTGTGCGTGGCGAACTGCGGGTACACGGCCTGCGGTGCCGCGAGCAGCCGGCGCGCGCACGCGATGTACGAGACGTCGGTGTGCACCTTGCGGGTGAAGACCGGGTAGCCCTCCAGCCCGTCGAGCTGCGCGCGCTTGATCTCGCTGTCCCAGTAGGCCCCCTTGACGAGGCGCACCATGATGCGGCGCCGGGTGCGGCGCGCCAGGTCCACCAGGTGGTCGATCACGCCGGGCGCGCGCTTCTGGTAGGCCTGCACCACGAAGCCGATGCCGTCCCAGCCTTCGAACGCAGGGTCCAGGCACAGCGCTTCGAGCAGGTCGAGCGAGATCTCGAGGCGGTCGGCCTCCTCCGCGTCGATGTTCAGGCCGATGTCGTAGCGGCGGGCCAGCAACGCCAGCGCCCGCAGGCGCGGCAGCAGTTCGCCCATCACACGCTCCATCTGGGCGCGTGCATACCGGGGGTGCAGGGCCGACAGCTTCACCGAGATGCCGGGGCCCTCGTAGATGCCCCGGCCCGCGCTCGCCTTGCCGATGGCGTGGATCGCCTGCTCGTAGAGCCCGTGGTAGCGGGCGGCATCGTCGGCGGTGGTGGCCGCCTCGCCCAGCATGTCGTAGGAATAGCGGAACCCGCGCCCCTCGAACTTGCGGCTGTTGGCGAGCGCCTCGGAGATGGTCTCGCCGGTGACGAACTGTTCTCCCAGCACCCGCATCGCGATGTCCACGCCCTTGCGGACCAGCGGTTCCCCGCCCCGCCCGATCATGCGGGTGAGCGCCGAGGACATCGACTTCTCGCTGCTGGTGCCGACCAGCTTGCCGGTGAGCATCAGGCCCCAGGTGGTGGCGTTGACGAACAGGGACGGAGATTGCCCGATGTGGGCATTCCAGTCGCCCCGGCTGATCTTGTCTCGGATGAGCGCGTCGCGTGTCGCGCGATCGGGGATGCGCAGCAGCGCCTCGGCCAGGCACATCAATGCCACGCCTTCCTGGCTGGACAGCGAGAACTCCTGCAGCAGCCCCTCCACCCCGCCCTGGCGGCTGCGCTTGGCGCGGATGGCCTGCACCAGTTGGGCGGCCATCGCCTGCGCGGACTCGCGCTGTGCGGGCTTGAGCCGCGCCGCCCCGAGCAGCGCCGGCATGCACTCGGTTTCCGGGCGCCGGTAGGCGGCCGTGATCGACGAGCGCAGCACGGACTGCGGCGCCACCGATTGTGCGAACTCGAGGAACGGCCGGGGCGCCGCCTGGCTCTCTCCCACCGCCGCCTCGGCGTCGTCGCCAGGGGCCTCGCCCGACGCGGACAGGGGAAGCGTGAGCACGCCGTTCTCCACCTTCTCGATCCAGGCCAGCACCGCTTGCTTGATGAACCAGTGGGGCGTGCGGCCCAGCGTGTTCGCGGCCGCGCGCAAGCGGTTGCGAAACGCGTCGTCTACCTTGATGCCCAACGTTGTCGTGCCCATGAGGTTGCTGTCGTGACCGGTGCCTGGGATGTGCCAGGTGCCGACTATCTCGCAGGTGCAACCTTTTTGGCTTCAGGTGAAACCCTGAAGGTGCAACCTTGCGCGACACCTGGGTGCAACCTTGGGCGCCAGACGTGCCAGCCGCTGTTTGGCTTCGACGGCCTACACTGACGGGCTCCTCACACGACCCCGAACCGATGCCCGATTCCATCGCGGTGCTGCCGCATGCCGAGTGGCCCTATCAACAGACGCTGCTGCGGCTCGCACTGAGCCTCGCGCTCGGGCTGCTGATCGGGCTGGAGCGCGAGCGGCGTGGCAAGGAGGCCGGGCTGCGCACCTTCGGGTTCGTGTCGCTGCTGGGGGCGATGGGCGGGCTGCTCGGCGACGGGTTCGCGTTGATGATCCTCGCGCTGGTGGGCATGCTCGCGGTGCTGCTGAACGTGCAGACGCTGCGCGCCGGGCAGGGCACCGAACTCACCACGTCGGCCGCGATGCTGGTCACCTGCATGGCCGGTGTGTTGTGCGGGCTGGGCCACACCATCTCGCCGGCCGCGGTGATGGTGATCGCCACCGCGCTGCTCGCGTGGAAGGAGCGCCTGGCGGGTTTCTCCACCGGCCTCACCGAGGGCGAGATGCGCTCGGCGCTGCTGCTGGCCATCCTCGCCATCGTCATCTACCCCGCGCTGCCCGTGGGCGCGGTGGGTCCGTGGAAGCTGATCGAGCCGCGTGCCGCGTGGGTCACGGTCATCCTCATCTCGGGCATCGGGTTCGTGAACTACATCCTGTGGAAGGTGTACGGCGCACGGGGCACCGAACTGTCGGGATTCCTCGGCGGCCTCGTGAACAGCAACTTCACCGTGATCGAACTGGCCTCGCGCGTGAAGGCCAGCAACGGGGCCGGCACGGCATCGGCCTACCGCGGCATCCTGCTCGCCACCGCGGCCATGGTGGCCCGCAACGCGCTGCTGCTGCTCATCCTCGCGCCGCTGGCACTCCTCGGTTCGCTCGCGGCCTTCGTGCTGATGGGGGTGGCGAGTGCGGCGATCGTGTTGTGGAGCTTCCGGCGGGGGCCGGGACGCCCGGAGGAGGCGACCGAGATCAAGCTGGAGCTGCCGTTTTCGCTGCCGCAGGCGCTGAAATACGGGCTCGTGTTCCTGGTGTTGCACATCGTGGGCGGCCTCACCCAACGCGAGTTCGGCGAGGTGGGCTTCTACTTCGTCAGCATCGTGGGCGGGTTGATGTCGAGCGCCAGCGCCGTGGCCGCCGCGGCCACGCTGGCGTCACAGGGTTCCCTGTCGCCGGCAGTGGCCGGCACCGGGGCCGTGCTGGCCTCGTTCACCAGCATCGCCTTCAGCCTGTCGTTCGTCATGCGGTCGGGCAGCCCGGAGCTGGTGCGCCGGCTTACCGTGGCGATGGCTTGTGTGGCGTTGGCGGGTGTGGTGGGCCTGCTGGCCTGGGGCACGGTCCAACCGTGGGTGTCGCGGTGGATCCCGCAACTCGAGGAACGTGTGCTCCGATGATCAGCGACCCGTGGTTCTACGCGGTGGCCGTGCCGGCCGTGCTGTTGATGGGCTTGAGCAAGAGCGGTTTTGCCAGCGGCTTCGGTTCACTCGCCACGCCGCTGATGGCCCTTGCGATCCCCGTGCCGCAGGCCGCCGCGGTGATGCTGCCGCTGCTGCTCGTCATGGACGCCGTGGGCATCCAGCAGCTCTGGCGTGAACGCGACCCGGCGCTGCTCAAGCTCCTGCTGCCGGCCGGGCTGCTCGGCACGCTGGTGGGCGCGTTCCTCTTCGGTGTGCTGTCGCAGCACACGGTGGCGGCGGTGGTGGGTGGGTTGACCCTGCTGTTCCTGGCCCAGCGCCTGTTGTTCCCGCCGCGCAGCGATGTGCCCCGCCATTCGCCGCCGCTCGGGTTCGCGTTGGGCATCGCGTCCGGATTCACCAGTTTCGTGGCCCACGCGGGCGGCCCGCCCATCAATGCGTACGTGCTGCCGCTGCGGCTGCCGCAGCTCACGTACACGGCCACCATGGCCGTTTTTTTCGGCGCGGTGAACCTGTCGAAGTGGATCCCGTACGCGTGGCTCGGCCTGATCGATGCGCGCAACGTCACCACGTCGCTCGCGCTGATGCCGCTCGCGCCGGTGGGCGTGTGGGCGGGGGTGTGGCTGGCACGCCGCATCCGGCCCACCTGGTTCTACCGGCTCGCGTACACCGGCATGTTCCTGACCGGCGTGAAGCTGCTCTGGGACGGGTTGGCCCGGTGAACCTCGCAGGCCAGCCGGGCGCCGCTCGGCGATGCAGCAAGTAAAGTCGCAGGCTCGAAGCCGATCCACCTGGAAAAGGAAGCCCCGCCCATGGCACCGGTCACCGTCGACCCCGCGAAGGTTCACGAATTCGCCGACGAGCAAGGTTTCCACGACTGGCTCGCCCGGCACCACGACCGGGAGGAGGAGGTCTGGATCAAGATCTACAAGGTGGGCTCGGGCTTGCCATCGATCACGCCGAAGCAGGCCATCGACGTCGTGCTCTGCTGGGGATGGATCGACGCGGTGCGCAAGGCGTTCGACGACACGAGCTACCTGCAGCGTTACACGCAGCGGCGCAAGGGCAGCATCTGGAGCAAGATCAACGTGGGCAACGTGGCGCGGCTGATCGAGGCCGGCCGGATGACCCCGCACGGCCTCAGGCAAGTCGACGCCGCCAAGGCCGACGGCCGCTGGGACCGTGCCTACGGCAGCGGCAAGGCGATGCAGATCCCCGACGACCTGCAGGCCGCCATCGATGCCGAGCCCAAGGCCCGGCAGATGCTGGGCAAGCTCACCGCGCAGAACCGCTTCGCGCTCGCCCTGCGCGTGCACACCATGAAGACCGAGGCGGGCCGCAAGAAGAAGATCGAGACCTTCGTGGAGATGCTCAAGCGCGGCGAGACGATCTACCCGCAGAAGGCGCGGTAGGCCGCCCCGCCCGCGCCGTTCAAGGGCGTGTGGCGCGGAGGTACAGCTCGCGCAGCTGCGGCGGCTCGTCGTAGTGGATGCGCACGCCGGCCATCAGGTCGCTGCGCATCAGCAGGATCATCCGCTGCGCCACGTCGGCCCCGATGTCGAGGTCCAGCGCTTCCTTCACCCGGCCCACCACCACCGGCACGTCGCTGCCCACCGGGGCGATGCGGAACTGGTACGTGCCGCCGATGGACTGCGGCGGCAGGTCATTCGGGCGCCCGGCCCGCTGGCGGAAGTCCGAGAGCACCTCGCGGTAGGCGTTGTGGCCGGTGATCGGCCAATCGTCCGGGGCGGGCTCGCCGATGTTGATGCGGTGCATCGCGTCGCACACCGGCAGCAGCCGCTCCACGCGGTATCGGGCGCTCATCTGTGGATTCCCGGCACGCATCAGGTTGGCGATGAGATCGGCCAGGCTCGCATGGCCGATGGTGGACGACGTGCGCGTCAGGCCGCCCCAATACCCGGCGGCGCCGTTCAACAGCGCCTCGATGACCGAAGCGTTTTCCATGCCGTTGCCCGTGTGCGCATGGAACAGCACGAGTTGGTCGGGCCGCAGCAGCGCCTTGGCTGCCGAGACCGTCGCCCCCACCTGGAACGGGAAGAAGGTGCCGCGGTCGTCCTCGAACGAGATGCCGTCCACCGGTGCCTGGGCCAGGAGCGTGAGCACCTCGCACGCCCAATCGGGGTCCACCAGGAACCCGTCCACCAGGTCCAGCACGTTGACGTAGATCCGGCCCGGCGCGCCGTCTACGGCAGGCAGGTTCTGCCGCAACCAGGCGATGCTGCCCGTGATCGCGGCCAGCGACGGCCGGGGGCCCGCATCCGGCAACAACACGAATTCGTGCAGCGTGTTGGGAATCGTGTACTCCACCAGCTTGACCATGCTCGTGTGGGGCACGAACGACCCGCCGGTGAACGAGCCGAGCGACGATGCCGCAAAGGAGCGCCGGAAGTCGTAGCCCGTGTTGCGCAGGTGGAGGCAGAACTGGTCCTCGACCTGGGCCTGGTCGGGGTACTGGTAGTCCAGCGTCGCAACGATCCGGTCCTGGATGCCGAACGCCTCGGCCAGCGACAGCAACGCCAGCTTGTCCTGCAGCGTGTGGCCCAGCGGCGAGGCGAAGCAGGGTTCACGGAGCGAGACGTCGATCAGCAGCGGGTCGAGTTGGGCGAGGCGCGCCAGCTTGGCCGCGGCGGCCGCGAGCGCCGCGTCGACGGTGGCCCGGCCGTCCGCCGGGGATGCGGGGACGCTGATCGTTTCCTGCTGTGTAGATGCCATCGAGGGTCTCCAGTTGAGGCCGCCACCTTAACAACAAGGGTGGCCCTCAACGGAAGGCGAGGTGGCGACTTCCGGCAGAAGTTCCGGTTTGTCAGCCCCGGCGGGCCGCTTCGATCGCGGCGATGTCGATCTTCGTCATCTTCATCATCGCCTCGAATGCGCGTTTGGCCACCGCGCGATCAGGGTCGGTGAACGCTGCCGTCAGCACGCGGGGCGTGATCTGCCACGACAAGCCCCATTTGTCCTTGCACCAGCCGCATGCACTTTCCTGGCCGCCGTTGCCGACGATCGCGTTCCACAAGCGGTCGGTTTCCTCCTGGTCGTCGGTGGCGATCTGGAACGAAAACGCCTCGCTGTGTTTCATGCCCGGGCCGCCGTTCATGCCGATGCACGGAATGCCGGCCACGGTGAAATGGACGACCAGCACGTCGCCCTGCTTGCCGGCGGGGAAGTCGCCGGGCGCGCGATGGACCGCGCCCACCGCGCTGTCCGGGAATGTCTTGGCATAGAACTGTGCGGCGTCCAGGGCGGTGCCGTCGTACCAGAGGCAGAGGGTGTTCTTGGGGATCACGTTCGTTCTCCTGCTCATGACCGGGACGTGCATCGTACCCGTGGGGTACCCCCATGGCAGGCGTCTAGATGGAAACCCTGTGCCCATGACGCCGACGCCCGGCGAGCGGAAACCCGCTGTTGAACCGAAGTTAACGATGCCTTGAAATCGTGCGCGAGTTGCACGCGCTGCAGGTTCTTAAAGTCTCTTCATCGCGGCATGCCGCATCGACGCAGGAGAGACTGATGAAGACGTATCGCATTGCCACCATCCCGGGTGACGGCATCGGCAAGGAAGTGGTTCCGGCCGGGCAGAAGGTGCTGGAGGCGCTGAGCGCGGCCGGCCAGCAGTTCGCGTTCGAGTTCGAGAACTTCGGCTGGGGCGGCGACTGGTTCCGCGAGCACGGCGTGATGATGCCGGACGATGGGCTCGACGCGCTGCGCGGGAAGGACGCGATCCTGTTCGGGTCGGCCGGTGACCCGCACATCCCCGACCACATCACGCTGTGGGGCCTGCGCCTGAAGATCTGCCAGGGCTTCGACCAGTACGCGAACGTCCGGCCCACCCGCATTCTCCCGGGCATCGATGGTCCGCTGAAGCGTTGCAGCGCGGAAGACCTGAACTGGGTCATCGTGCGCGAGAACTCGGAAGGCGAGTACTCGGGGGTGGGCGGCCGTGTTCACCAGGGACATCCCATCGAGGCCGCCACCGACGTGTCGATCATGACCCGGGTAGGCGTCGAGCGCATCCTGCGCTTCGCGTTCAAGCTTGCCCAGTCCCGGCCGCGCAAGCAGCTCACGGTCATCACGAAGAGCAACGCGCAACGCCATGCGATGGTGATGTGGGACGAGATCGCGCTGCAGGTGTCGCGCGAGTTCCCGGACGTGGCGTGGGACAAGGAACTCGTCGACGCCGCCACGGCCCGCATGGTCAACAAGCCGGCCACGCTCGACACGATCGTGGCCACCAACCTGCACGCCGACATCCTGAGCGACCTGGCCGCGGCGCTCGCGGGCAGCCTGGGCATCGCACCCACCGGGAACATCGATCCGGAACGGCGCTACCCGTCGATGTTCGAACCCATCCACGGGTCGGCGTTCGACATCATGGGCAAGGGCCTCGCCAACCCGGTGGGCACGTTCTGGTCGGTGGTCATGCTGCTCGAACACCTGGGCGAGACCGCCGCCGCGGCCCAGGTGATGAAGGCCATCGAGGCCGTCACGGCCGACCCGTCGCTGCACACGCGCGACCTGGGTGGCACCGCCACCACCGAACAGGTGACCGCCGCCGTGTGCGCCAGCCTGGCCGGCACCGCCAGCGGCCGCCGCGCCGCCTGAGCGCGCAGGTTTGATCCGAGGGGCCCGCGAGGGCTCCTCCCCGGACCCTGGGCGGCACCGCCTCCACCGCGGAGGTGGCTGCCTGTCAGCCCGGGGCGGCGGTTCCTGCCTCCCGTCAGTTGACCGTCAGCTTGCCCACGCCGGCATTGGCCGTGACTTTGCTTTTCACGTTCGCGGCGTTGTCGAGGGGGTAGCCGGTGTACGGAATCGTCCAGCTCGCCTTGGCGAAGCTGCATTTGGTCGACAGCGCGAGATCGGTGCCGTTGAGCAGCGAGCCGCTGTCCGCGATGCTACCGGTCAACTTGGAGGAGCCGGGGTTCTTCACCACGTCGGCGCAGGTCTTGGCCCCGGTGATGTCGAACGCGTTGTTCGTCGACAGGATCTGCGACTTGTAGCCCACGCCCACGCTGTAGTTGTGCTTGTACGGCGAGTCGGACTTGCTGCCCGAATAGTAGTTGTTGTAGATGTGAACCTTGCCATAGCGCACGCGCGGGGCACGCTCCATCACCTTGGTGAACAGGTTGTGGTGGAAGGTCACGGTCAGGTGGCCTTCTTCATCCTTGCTGGTGTCCGACGAACCGATCAGGTTGTTCTTGTCGTGCTGGTCGAACGTGTTGTTCGAGACCGTGATGTAGTCGCTGGCGTGGATGATGTCGAGTGCGCCGTCGTGGCATTGCTTGACCTGGCCATTCTCGACCGGCAGCTGGTCATCGGTCAGCGGTGCATCGGTGAACTTGTTGTGATCGACCCAGACGCGTTTGGAACTGTAGATCACGACGGAATCGAACTCCGAGTTCCAACGGCCTTCGCTCGAGCTCCACACCGGTTCGACATCGCAAGGTGACACGATCGTCAGGTTGCGGAGGATCACGTTCTCGACCTTCTTGATGCTGATCGACGCATTGACGATCTTGGCATCGGCGCTGGCACCGATCAACGTGGTGTTGCTCGGAACCACGATGAGGCCGCGGGCCGCCTGGTCGTCGTGGTCGGTGAACGCGCCGCCGTTGTCAGCCGAGGCCATGTCGATGGTGCCGTAGATCTTGATGATCTTCGGGTTGGTGCCGCCGAGGGACAGTGCGGACTCCAACTGAGAAGCCGAGCTGACCTTCGAGATGTACTTCGACGAGGCCGCCGAACCGCCGGTGGTGCCACCGCCCTGGCTGGCCCAGCCATCCTTGGGTGCAACGTCGGTGCTGTTGTCGGCCAGGGCTGCCCCCGCGAAGGCGAGCGCTGACAGGGCGAAGAGGAATCGAGGACGGTTCATGATGGACTTCTTGCGGTGGTGGGAGGGAGAGGGGATCCTGGGGGTCAACGGGGATGGCGCCGGCAGTCAGAGCTTCCCGGCTCCGGCCTTCGCCAGCACGTCGGCCTTGACCGTGTCGACCGGCTGCGCTTGATACGCGTAGCTCGAGCTCGGCACCCAGTAGCTCGCATCCAGCAGTTTCGGGCGCACGTTGCTGCCCGTGCCCTTGAGCTGTGCGGCGGCCAGCAGGCTGCCCTCGGCGACCAGGGTGCCGTTGAGCAACGTGCCGGTTTCGAAGAAGTAGGTATCGCAATCGGCGGCCGGGTACGCCGCGCCGGGGGCTGCAGCGGTGCACTTGTCGCGGTTGCCGGTGGACGAGGACACGGCGTTGCCGAAGGCCAGCTTGGCTGCATCGGGCATCGCGTCGGCCGGATCGCCCACGGTGACGTCGAGCACGTTGTTCTCGAGGTAGTACTTCGAGGCTGTGCCGATGCCCCACGCGGCCTGCCACGGATAGGCCGGGCCCGTCTTCGTTTCATCCTTCGGTGCGAGCCGGCCGCTGTAGGCGTTGTTGTAGACATGCACCTTGCCGAAGCGCACCCGCGGTTGCCGCTGCACGGTGTTCTCGAAGAAGTTGTGGTGCATCGTGACCGACAGCTTGTCGGGCCCGGTGCTGGCGACGACGCTCGTGCCGTCGCTGTAGCGGGTGGCGGTGTCGCTGCCGCCCAGCAGGTTGGTCTTGTCGTGATCCTTGAAGTGGTTGTACGACACCGTCACGCGGTCGGTGAACATCGTGATGTCGACGGCGCCGTCATGATGCTGGACCTTCTGCTCGTGCTCGTTGAATGGCGCGGCCCACGTGGGCACGGGCGGGTCGAGGTCGTCGGGCCGGCTGCCGTCGCTGAACGTGTTGTGGTCGATCCAGACGTTCGTGGCGTTGAGCATCGAGATCATGTCGTACTCGGAGTTCCAGCGGCCCCCCTTGCGGCTGGCGCACTGATGCGGGCCGGTGTCGGCGGCCGCGTCGTAGGCCTTGGCGCACTTGCCGGTGCCGAACTCGGCCGGGGTGATGCTGAACGAATCCTTGGGATCCCAGGACGGGAACATGTCGTAGGCGTCTTCGAAGGCGATGTTGCGGATGACGATGTTGTTCGCCTTCACGTTCTTCGACAGGATGGTGTAGCCGGCCGCGTCCTTGTTGCTCGAAGCCGCCGCGTCGCCCAGCCGCAGGCTGGCGTGCAGCAGCCGTGCATCCGGGCCCAGGCCCAGCACCGAGGTGTTGGAACCCACGACCAGGACGGCGCGCTTGGCCTGTGCACGCTGGAAACACCGGCGCTGGCCCTCGAGCGTGAGCGATCCATCGGTCGCCGTCATGGGCAAGGCGGGCGGCTTGTTGTCGGTATCCAGCGACTGCTTGACCCAGAGGTTGGGGTCATAGGCGAGCTTGTAGTCCGCGATGAACGTGGCGTACGACGTGTAGCTCGTCTCGCACGATTTCATGAAGTCCGCTTCGGCCAGGGGCTGGTTGCTGTCGTCGACGTTGAGGTCGATCGAACCCTTCACATAGATCAGCTTGGGGGTGTTGTCCGGGGTTGCCGTGGAGGGGTCGACACCTGGGCCGTACAGCGCGGCAACCAGTTCCGCCCGGTTGGTGACGATGAAGGTGTGTCCGGCATCCGCCGCGGCGCCGCCGGTGACCGCGAAGACACCACCGCCGTCGGCTACCGTGGCCCAGCCATCGGCGCCGAGCGACAAGGGCACGGCCCTGGGCGACGGCGAAGGGGTGGACGACACGTCGTTGTCCGAGCCGCCGCACGCCGCAACGACGGCGGCCACGGCAGCGACCACCGCCCACGAGGCGCGTCGAGTGAAGGGAAGTGTGGGCATGTTGTGCATTGGAATAGGCCGGTGCATGGCGAACAGCACCGCCGTCCTGGTGGTGCCACAGCCGATCCGGGCCTGCTTGCTTCCGGCGGATGCTAGGCATCCGTGCCGCTCCCGAAATGACGGATCGATGACCGTGTGTTTCAAGAGGTTGTCGCACCTCGTGCACGGACTCGCCCAGGCAGGCTTCGTTCAGGCCGGACACCGGCCTGTGCCTGCCCGCTTCGACCCAATGGCACCGGGGCCGCGCGCTGTGAAGCGCCGGCCCCGGGCACATGTCATGACGTGGCGTTCGACAGGGTGCCGGTGTGTCAGTCCAGCGTCACGTTCGCTGACTTGACCAGTCGTGCATAGCGCTCGGTGTCCGTCTTGATCAGTTGCGCCATCTGCGCAGGTGTGTCCCCGATCGGTTCGGCGCCGATCTCGTTCATGCGCTTGCGGAAATCGGGTGATGCGATGATCTTCATCATCTCGGTGCTCAGCTTCGCGACGACGTCCTTGGGCGTTGCGGCCGGGGCGAGGACGCCGAACCACGTCCCCATGTCGAAGCCCTTGAGTCCCTGCTCGTCCAGGGTAGGCACGTCGGGGAGGGCGGAGGACCGCTTCGCCGTCGTCACGCCCAGCGCGCGCAGCTTGCCGGCCTTGACGTGCGGGAGCACCGGCGTGATGGTGTCGAACGACATCATGACCTGGCCACCGATCAGGTCGGTCGTGAGCGGGCCGCTGCCCCGGTACGGGATGTGCAGCAACTCCGTCCCGGTGAGCGCGCTGAACTGGGTTCCGATCAGGTGCTGCGCGGTGCCGTTGCCGTTGGAGCCGTACGTGAACTTCGGGGAGGCCGCCTTCGCGAGGGCCACCAGTGACTTCATGTCGGTGGCCTTCGTGGTTTCACTGACGACCAGCACGTTGGGCACCAGCGCGACGGTGGTGATGGGCGCCAGGTCCTTGTCGAAGCTGTACGGGAGCTTGCGGTAGACGCTCGTGGCGATGGTGTGGTGCACCGCACCCATGAGCAGCGTGTAGCCATCGGGTTTCGCCTTGACCACGTAGTCGGCGCCGAGGGTGGCGCCGGCGCCGGGCTTGTTCTCCACGATGACGGTCTGGCCCAGTGACTGCCCGAGCTTTTCGCCCAGGGCGCGGGCCAGCACGTCGGTGGTGCCGCCGGGCGGGAACGGCACGATGAGGGTCACCGGTTTCGTGGGGTAGGCCTGGGCCATGGCCTGGCTGGCCAGCAGGACGGTGAGGCTGCACGCGGCCAGCACGGCGCGTGGGAATGGAATCGGTCGCATGGGATTCTCCACAGTTGGCGCCGACTCGATTCGTCGGCGTACCACCCGCGACTGCAGCGGATGACGAGTCAACTCTAGAGAGTGGACAGGGTCGACGACCAAGCCTAGAGTCAACTCACCCTTAACTTGATTTCAACAGCGCATGCTCGTTTCCCCAGGCGCCCAACCCTCCGAGCTAGGGTTCTTCTCTACGCTGTCGGCCGCCGGCAGCCTCAGTGCCGCGGCCCGCGAAATGGGCCTCACCACCGCCGCCATCAGCAAGCGCCTGACCAACATGGAGGCGCGCCTGGGGGTGGCCCTGGTGGTCCGCACCACCCGGCGCATGAACCTCACGCCGGAAGGCGAGCTGTACCTGATGCATGCGCGCCGCATCCTCTCCGAGATCGACGAGATGGAGCAGCTGCTGGGCAGCGCCAAGGGGCAACCCACCGGCCTGCTGCGGGTCAACGCCACGCTCGGGTTCGGGCGCAGCTACGTGGCGCCCGTGGTGTCCCGCTTCGCGCGCGAGAACCCGCAGGTCGAGGTGCAGCTGCAGTTGTCCGTGAATCCGCCGCCGTTGAGCGACGACGCGTACGACGTCTGCATCCGGTTCGGAGAGCCGCCCGACGCCCGCGTCGTCGCGCGGCGCCTGGCCGGCAACAGGCGGCTGCTGTGTGCGTCCCCCGGCTACCTGGCCGAGCACGGCACACCCAAGTCACCGTCCGACCTGACCCGGCACAACTGCATCGGCATTCGCCAGGGCGACGAAAGCTTTGGCGTGTGGAAGCTCACCAGCCGGCGGGGAGCCAACCAGCGCACCGAGTCCATCAAGACCCGGGGCAGCCTGTCCACGAACGACGGCGAGATCGCGGTCAAGTGGGCGCTGGAAGGCCACGGGATCCTGATGCGTGCGGAGTGGGACGTGCGGCGCTACCTGAGGAGCGGCCGGTTGGTGGAGGTGTTGCCCCACTACAAGACGCCCGATGCCGACATCTACGCCATCTACGCGCAGCGCCACCAGCTCTCACCGCGTGTCCGTGCCTTCGTGAAGTTCGTGGAGCTGGCGTTCGCGAAGGTCAGTGCGGACCATGAGCCTTGAAGGCCTGGGCCGGCCGCTGTCATTGGCGGTAGCCCGGGTCCGTGCGGTCGAGCTTTCGCACCAGCGACGGCCACACGAACGCTCCGCCCATGCCGCCGGTCTGCACCTTCATCGCCTGTGCCACGCCGTCGATGATGGGCCTTGGCACCAGCGTGAGGGCGCTGCCACCGGCCTGCGCGGAGACCTGGATCTGGCAGGCCGACTCGAAGATGTACATCGACAGGAACGCATCGGCCACGGACTGCCCGCACACGAGCAGGCCGTGGTTGCGCAGCATCAGGAAGTTCGACGTGCCGAGGTCGGCCTGCAGGCGCGGTTTTTCGTCGTCGCGGAACGCGACCCCCTCGTAGTCGTGGTACGTCAGCGACCCCAGCACGAATGTGGATTGCTGGCTGATGGGCAGCAGGCCGTCGCGTTGGGCGGACACCGCCACGCCAGCGCGCGTGTGCGTGTGGATCACGCACTGCACGTCCTCGCGCGCGGCATGCACCGCGCTGTGGATCACGAAGCCGGCCGGGTTCACCGGGTGCGGCGACGGGATCACCTTGTTGCACGACCCATCTACCTTCACGAGGTTCGAGGCGCACACCTCGTCGAACGCGAGGCCGTACGGGTTGATCAGGAAGTGGTGCTCCGGGCCGGGGATGCGCGCAGTGATGTGGGTGAACACCAGGTCGCTCCAGCCGTGCATCGCCACGAGCCGGTAACACGCGGCAAGGTCGGTGCGCAGCTGCCATTCTTCGGCGGACACATGGCGGCGGAGGTCGGGGTCGGTGAAGGCAGGGGTGGTCATCGGGGTGCTCCGTGGCAGGTTTCGGGTCACTGTAGGCGCCGGCTTGACGGACCACCGTCAAGGATTTGACAATCCTCGGGAACACCCTGGCTTCTCGCATGCCGTCCACCCCCGAGCCCACCGTCCTGCAGGGCAATCCCTGGTTCGTGGCCTTGCCTGCGCGCGAGCGTGCGGCGATGCTGGCGGCCGCCGAAACGCTGGCGGTGCCGGCTGGGGAGATGGTGTACCGGCAGGGCGACGGCGGCGGCGCCTTCTATGCGGTGCTCGATGGCAGCCTCAAGCTGTCCACGCTGCATGCTGACGGCCGCGAGTCGATCCTCGCGATCATGGAGGCTGGCAACTGGTTCGGTGAGGTGGCGCTGGTGGACGGGTCCTTGCGCACGCACGACGTGACCGCGCTGTCCGCGTGCCGGTTGCTCGCGGTGCCGGCCGCCGTGTTCGCCGCGTGCATGGACTCGGCACCGTTTGCGCGGGCCGTGGCGGTGCTGCTGGCGTCGCGGGTGCGTGGGCTGTACGGGCTCATCGACACGGCCGCACCGGGCGGCTTGCGGTCACGCGTGGCCCGCCGGCTGCTGAGCCTGGCCCATGGGGACACCACGCCGTCGGCGGTGGCCCGGCGCACCGTGACGCTGCCGCAGGAGTCACTCGCGATGATGCTGGGCATCAGCCGCCAGACGCTGTCGAAGGAACTGAAAGCGCTGGCTGGCGATGGCGCGATCTCGGTGGGGTATGGCCGCATCGACATCTTGTCGATGCCGATGCTGGAACGGGGCGCCCAGGCCTAGCGCCTGAAGCGCCCGTCCGGGCCCACGATGGAGAGGTCGGCGTAGTCGAGGCCGGTGTGGTCGCCGGGGCTGAAGCTCACCTCGAGGCCGCCCACGTCGAAGCGGTTGAACGTCTCGAGGGCGCGGCGCAGCTTCTCGCGCGTGGGGTTCGGGCTGGCGCGGCGCAGGCCTTCGACCAGCACCTTGGCCGACACGTACCCTTCGAGAATGCTCGGGGTCAGTTCCACCTTGGCAGCCTTGGCGAGTTCCATGGCTTCCTTCACCAGCGGCGACGCAATGGAGCGTTCGTACGGGAACACCTGGCTCACGACCACGCCGTGCGCGATGTCACCCAGGTCCTTGATGAAGCCGGCCGAGGCGTTGTTCGACAGCGTGACCATCTGCGCGCGCGAGCCGGTGGCGCGCAGCGCCTTCATGCCTTCCACGATGGCGGTGCCGGAGCCGATGAACATCACGGCCTGCGGGTCGGCAGCCACGATCTTCGGCATGATGGGGCCGAAGTCCGGTTTGGCGCGGTCGTACTTCTCGAGGGCCAGCGGCTGCTTGTTGACGGCGGTGAGGCCCTTGACCGCGCCCACCACGGCGTCGGTGCCGAACGAGTCGTCCACGTGCACGATGGCGATGCGGTCCACGCCGATCAGGCTCAAGTGGGAGATGGCGCGTTCGGCCTCACGGCGGTAGGTGGCCCGCACGTTGAACAACCACGGGTGCACCGGGCTGTGCAACACCATCGCGCCGGTGGACGGCCCCACGAGTGGCACCTTGTGCTCGACCAGCAGCGGCATGATGGCCTGCGTGTGCGGTGTGCCGCGGTTCAGGAACAGTGCCACGACACCCTGGTCGATCAAGGTGCGGGCGTTTTCGACCGCGAGCTTGGGGTCGAACTTGTCGTCGAGCGAGATCAGCTGGATGCGCTCACCATTGACACCGCCGCGGGCATTGGTGGCGTCGAAGTAGAGCTTGGCGCCCAGGGTGGCTTCATACACGGTGGCCGCCACGGCGCCGGTGTGGCCGGCGGTCTGCCCGACCTTGATGTCCGCCCACGCGGAACCCGATATGCCAACCCAGAGGGCGCAGTACAACGCGAACTTCTTCATGGTATCGGTGGGCCGGACAACCGGCGCTTCCTGTGACGAACATGGAGCGCCATTGTGGGCCGCCGGGCTCGTCCGGGGACACCATTTCCGCACGACTTTGCGCAGATACGGGTAAGCCCGCGGGAACTCCGTGATTTGTTGTCAATGCGCAGGGCCGCACCGGTTCGATGCGGCCCGCGGGGCGCGTTCGCGGCTCAGCGGGCCGGTGCGGCGACACCCATCACCAGGTCGGGGAACGCGGTGGCGATGCCGGGGAAGATGCAGATCAGCAGCACCGCCAGCAGCATCAGCACCACGAACGGCAGCACGCCCCAGATGATGTCGTTGAGCGCGATGTCGGGGGCGATGTTCTTGATGACGAAGATGTTCAGGCCCACCGGCGGGTGGATCAGGCCGGTCTCCATCACGATGGTCATCAGCACCCCGAACCAGATCAGGTCGAAGCCGGCGGCCTTCAGCGGCGGCAGGATGATGGGGGCGGTCATCAGGATGATGCTGACCGGCGGCAGGAAAAAGCCCAGCACGATCACCATGAACAGGATGGCAGCCAGCAGCACCCACTTCGACAGCTGCATGCCCACGATCCACTCGGCCGCCGCCTGGCTGATGTGCAGGTAGCTCATCACGTACGAGAAGAGCAGCGACATGCCGATGATCAGCATCAGCATCGTCGACTCCTTCAGCGTGGACGACAGGATGGGGGCCACGTCCTTCGGCCGCCACACGCCGTACACCACCGCGATCAGCACCAGCGCGAGCAGCGCGCCGAGGCCGGCGGTCTCCGACGGGGTGGCGAAGCCGCCGTAGAGCGCCACCATCACACCGATCAGCAGCAGCACGAACGGCACCACCCGGGGCAGCATCTCGAACTTCTGGCGGTGGGTGAACGTTTCGTTGGCCAGCAGCGCGGAGGCCGCGCCGGTGCGATTGAACTCGGCTTCGGCCAGGTGGTATTCCTTGCGGTAGCGAAACGCCGCATAGGCCGCGAACAGCGCCACCAGCAACACGCCGGGCACGATGCCGGCGAGGAACAGCCGGCCGAGCGATTGTTCGGCGGCCACCGCGTACAGGATCATCGTGATGGACGGCGGCAGCAGGATGCCGAGCGTGCCGCCCGCGGCGATGATGCCGGCCGCGAAACCCGGCGAGTAGCCGCGCTTGCGCATCTCGGGGATGCCGGCGCTGCCGATGGCCGAACACGTGGCCGGGCTGGACCCGGCCATGGCGGCGAAGAGGGCGCACGCGAACACATTGGCAATGCCCAGGCCGCCGGGAATGCGGCCCATCCACACATGCATGGCCGCGTACAAGTCTTGGCCCGCCCGGGACTTGCCGATGGCCGCGCCCTTCAGGATGAACAACGGGATGGAGAGCAGCGTGATGCTGGCCATCTCCTCATAGACGTTCTGCGTGACCGTGTCGAGCGCCGACGCGGGCATGAAGATGTACATGAACAGCACGGCCACACTGCCGAGCGCGAATGCGATGGGCGCGCCCGAGAACATGAACAGCAGCGTGACCACCCCGAACAGGGACCCGAGGAGAAGCATGCTCATGCGGTCACCGTTGGGCGGGATTTGACGAACAACCCGTTGAGGCGGGCGGTGAACTGCACGAGCAACTGCAGCGCGAGCAGCGACATGCCGACGGACATCAGCAGGTAGGGGATCCACAGCGGCGGCGCCCACGACGACGAGGTGGTCTGGCCGTCGACCCACGCCTCATGGAGGAGCGTCCACGATTTCCACGAGAAGAAGACGCAGAAGAGGGTGCACATCAGGTCCACCAGCGCGAGGCGCAGGCGGTTCACCGCGCGGGGCAGCAGCGTGGCCACCGCCTCGATGCCCACGTGGCCGCGCAGCGACTGCACGAACGCGCCGCACAGGAACGTGGCGCCCACCAGGCAGAACACCGCGGCTTCGTCCTGCCAGTCGGTGGACGCCTTCACGAGGTAGCGCGAGAACACGCTGAACGTCAGCACGAACGACGCCACCAGCAGCGCAAGCATGCCGAGGAACACCATCGCGCGGTTCACCCACAGCAGCGCGCGTGCGAGCGGCACGAGCATCGCCGGGGTGTCGGGGTCCACCACCGGGCCGGGGGCAGGGCCGAGGTCGGCGCCGTGGCTCATAGCAGCTTCTGCGCGGCCTTGAGCATGCCGGCGCACGATTCGTTCTTCTCGGCGAAGTCCTTCCATGCCGTGTCGCGGGCGATGGTCTGCCACTTGCGCAGCGTGGGTTCGTCCATGTCGTACACCTTGGCGCCGGCCTTGGCGTAGATCTCGGCAGCGGCCTTGTCGTCGGCACGTGCAGCGTCGCGGGCGAACACCTCGAGTTCGGCGCCCACGGCCATCACGATGTCCTGCTGCGCCTTCGGCAGCTTCGAGAACACGTCCTTCGAGATCATCAGCGGCTCGAGCATGAACCAGTAGGTGCGCTCGCGGCCCGATGTCAGGTGCTTGGCGATCTCTTCGAGCTTGAACGAGATGAAGCTGGTGGACGAGGTCATCGCCGCGTCCATCGCGCCGGTCTGCATGGCGGCGTAGATCTCGTTCGACGGCAGCGTGATGACCGAGGCGCCGGCGCTCTTGAGCATCATGTCCATCTCGCGGCTGCCGCCTCGCACCTTCATGCCCTTGGCATCCTCCGGCGTGACCAGGGGTTTCGAGCGGCTGGCAACACCACCGGCCTGCCAGACCCAGCTGACGATGATCACGCCCTTGTCGTCGAGCACCTTCGACAGCAGCTTGCCCACCTCGGCGGTTTTCCACGCGGCGCCCTGCTCGTAGCTGGGCACCAGGGCCGGCATGAGGCCGATGTTGGTTTCCTGGACCTCGCCGCCGGCGTACGACAGCGGCACGAGGCTCATGTCGAGCGCGCCCTTGCGCATCGACGAGAACTGCGCGTTCGTCTTCATCAGCGACGAACCGGGGTACACCGACGCCTTCAGCGCGCCCGACGTGCGCTTTTCCACCTCGGCGGCGAACTTGCGGCACAGGCGGTCCCGGAAGTCACCGTCGGTCAGCGAGCCGCTCGGGAATTGGTGGGAGATCTTGAGCGCGGTGCCTTGCGAGAAGGCGGGGCCCATCCAGCCGGCGAGTGCCGTGCCGCCGGCGGCGTGAATGATCTGGCGTCTGCTCAGGTTCATCAGGTTCTCCTGGTCGAACGGGGGCGGCGCCGGGAAGTGGCACCTGGGGTGCATGCAATGTAGTTCTGGCATGTATAACCAACAAGCCGGTTTGTATGAGGAGAAACCCCGGAAGGGTTTGGTGGCGGTGCGCTGTCATACAAACGACCGTAGACTTCTGGCATGAACCGTTTGTCTGAAAGCTTGAGGGAGGCCATCGAGGAAGAGGTGGCCACGGGCAAGCTGCTGCCCGGCACCCACCTCGACGAAATCGAGCTGGCCCAAAGGTTCGGGGTCTCACGCACCCCCATCCGCGAGGCGCTCAGCCTGCTGGCGGGCGAGGGCCTCGTGGAAATCCGCCCGCGCCGCGGGGCGGTGGTGGCGCAGGTCACGCCGCAACGGCTCTTCGAGATGTTCGAGGTGATGGCCGAGCTGGAGGCGATGTGCGCGCGGCTCGCGGCCCGCCGCATCACCGCGGCCGAGATCGCCGCGCTCGAGGCGGCGCACGAACGCTGCCGCGAGGCGGCCGCCACCCGAGACTCCGACGCGTACTTCTACGCCAACGAACACTTCCACCAGGCCATCTACAGCGCCGGGCACAACAGCTTCCTGGCCGAGCAGGCGTTGTCGTTGCAGCGCAAGGTGCGGCCCTATCGCCGCCTGCAGTTGCGGGTGCGCAACCGGGTGAGCCGGTCGTTCGAGGAACACCAGGAGATCCTCGACGCCTTGAAGGCGGGCGACGCCGAACAGGCCGTCAACGCCATCCGCAGCCACGTGGTGGTGCAGGGCGAGCGGTTCGCCGACCTGGTGGCCGGCCTGGCCCGCATGGAGGCGGTGCCGGTGAAGTGACCGGTGGCCGCGCGCGGGGGCACCGTCAGCGCAACACTTTCACCAGCGCCGCCATCTCCTCTCCGCCGAGCCCCGCCTCGTGCCCGCGCCGGAACACCCCGGCCGCATAGGCCGGGAAACCGGTGTCGATGCCGGATTGCCGTGCCGTGTCGAGCAGGCGTTGCGTGGCCTCCACGGAGATGCGCAGCGGGCTCTCCGAGATCGTGAAATCGTCCGACTGGATCACATGGCCTTCGTGTTTCAGGAACGCCCCGAAGCTGGGTGAGATGCCGGCCACGATGTCGCCGAAGCGGGCCACGTCGAAACCTTCCGATTCGGCGATGCGCGCGCCGTGCAGGAATCCGAGCGACGCCCCGTAGATGTACGACAGCGTGGCCAGGTCCATCGTCGCGGCGGCCGCGATGGGCTCGCCCAGGTCGACGATGCCTCCGGCCAGCACCTTCAGCAGCGGTGCCGCGGCCTCCCGGTCGGCGGCGGGGCCCGACAGCAGCAGCGGGGTGTCGGGTTGCCCCATCTGGCTCGGTGCTGCCTGGATGGCGCCCGCGAGGTAACGCGCACCGTGGTGCCGTGCCCAGGCCTGCGCGTCGCGCGATTCCTTCGGGCTGAACGTGGTGAGCTGGACCAGCAGCCGCCCGTGCACCGCGGGTGCCACGTTGTCCATCGCGAGGATGGCCGCCGCGGCCGCGTGGTCGTACACGCACATGACCACCACGGGACTGGCCAGCACGGCGGCCGACGCACTGGGCGCGAGGCGGGCGCCTTGTGCCACCAGCGGCGCGGCCTTCTCCGGCGTGCGGTTCCAGACGGTCACGGCCAGGCCATGCCGGATGAAGAGTTGCGCGATGGTCGAACCCATTGCGCCCAGGCCCACGATGGTCACGTCGCTCATGTCGATTCACTCCAGGGTTGGTTCAAGACGAATCGATCGTAGGACCGTCACTTGCCAAGGGTCAAGTACGCACGGTAAAGTGCGGTACTGACCATTTGGTAAGTGATGGGGCCTCGCATGAAGCGCGCAGAACCGTTCGGATGTGGCATCGGCCCGGCGTTCGAAGTGATCGGTGGCAAGTGGAAGGCCGTGATCCTGTGGGAGATCCACGGGCAGGCGCGGCGCTTCGGCGAACTCAAGCGCCTGGTGCCGGGCATCAGCGAGAAGATGCTGGTCCAGCAGCTGCGTGAACTCGAAGGGCACGGGCTCGTTCACCGCAACGTGTTCCACGAGGTGCCACCACGGGTGGAGTACTCGGTGACGAAACTGGGGGCCACGCTGAACGAGGCGATGGCGCCTCTGGCCGATTGGGGCGAGCGCTTCGCGAAGGCAGCGGCCCGCGCCGCCGCTGCCGCCGGGAAGCCGGTCAAATGACCCGCGGCACGCGCTGGGCCGGGTCGTAGAAGAACGTCTCCTCCGCGATGCGTTCACCCTCCCAGCGCTGGTGCCCCATCTCCTCGATCAACGTGGTGGTGCCGTCGGGCCAGTCGAACCGGAAGATCCAGCGGATCGCGGTGTGGTCGCCACTCAGGAACGCAGGCCGCACGCAGGTGGAGGTCACCTGGCGGGCCGCGGCCAGCAGCTGGCGCTCGCGGCTGGCGTGGTTCTCCCGTCCTGCCCGGGGGGTGGACTGGTTCTCCTGGATCGTGGCGTTGGCGGTGTAGAAAGCCTCTACGGCGTCGGCATGCGCGTTCGTCTCCACGAGGGCGAGGAAACGTTCGAGGGTGTCGGGGGTGGGCATCGTGAGGTCCTTCGTTGGGGATGGCCGGCAGCGTAGGGTGACCACCGCCGCGGGCCAAGAACCAGTTGGGCCGATCCGGGCGGTACCAGCTGCGCCCCAGCCCCAGCCGGATCGGGCAACATGCGTCCCACGATGCAGCTCACGCTCGATGCCTCCGGCCCCCTGAACGAACAAGTCGCCCGCGCGCTGCGCGCCGCCATGGCCGATGGCCGGCTGGCGCCTGGAAGCCGATTGCCATCGAGCCGCACCCTGGCCGCCGATCTGGCGGTGTCACGCAACACCGTGTTGCTCGCGTGCGAGCAGCTGCGGGTCGAACGGCTGGTGGTGACCCGGCCTGGCGCCGGCTTGTTCGTGGCGGGTGTTCCCGCGAGGCCGGCCGCCCGCCGCCGCGGGGGCCCGGTGGCGCCGCAGTCGGCCTATGCCGCCCGCCTGCGCGCGCTCGGGCCGGTGACGCTGGCGGCCGGTCCGACACCCCATCGCTACGACCTGCAATATGGCGAACCGCTGTTGAACCCGCCGCTGGCGGCCGCCTGGGGCGCCGCGCTGGCCACCGCCGCCGCGCACACCGACACCCGCTACGCACACGCCCAGGGCCTGCCCGAGTTGCGCGAGGCCGTGTGCGGGCACCTGGCGCGGTGGCGTGGCGTGGTGGCCCACCCCGACGACGTGGTGATCGTGTCGGGTGCGCAGCAGGCGCTGGCCTTGGCCGCGCGGGTGCTGCTGGACGCGGGCGACGGGGTGGCCGTGGAGGACCCGCACTACCAGATGGCCCATCAGGCGCTGGAGGCCCATGGCGCCCGCATCACCAGCGTGCGCACGGACACGCTCGGGATCGTCGTGCCGGACATCCCGGTCGAGTCGCGGCTGATCCACGTGACACCGGCCCATCAGTTCCCGTCCGGCGTCACGATGTCGCCATCGCGCCGCGCGGCGCTGCTGCGCCACGCGGCCGCCCATGGCGCCTGGGTGTTCGAGGACGATTGCGACGGTGAACTCGGCCATGGCGAGCGGCCGGTGCCCGCGTTGCGGGCGGCGGACCGTCACGACCGTGTCGTGCACGTGGGCAGTTTCTCGAAGACGATGTTTCCCTCGCTGCGGCTGGGCTACATGGTGTGCCCGGCCGGGCTGCGCCGCGACTTCGTGCGCGCCAAGCAACTCGACGACCTGGGGTGTCCGGCGGTTGCGCAGGCCGCGATGGCCGCGCTGGTGTCGCGGGGGGCGTTCGACCGCCACCTGCGCAAGTCGATGGCCGAGCTGCGCAAGCGGCGCGTGGCGCTGCTCTCGGGGCTCGCACGCCATGCCGCAGGCCACGTGCAGGTGGCCGCCACGACGGCCGCCATGCATGTGGTGGGCTGGCTGCCGCACCTCGACGCCGCCGGTGCCGGCCGGCTGCTGGTGGCGGCCCGTGCGCGAGGGCTCGGCCTTCACCTGATCTCGCCCTACTACCGGACGCCACCGTCCCACCCGGGCCTGCTGCTGGGTTACGCCGGGCTGTCACCGGTGCAGATCGCGGCGGCGACCGACCTGCTGGGGCAGTGCCTGCGCGACGCGGCCTGAGCGCCAAGCCGCCTGGCGCTCAAACACCCCAATCGATGCGGTCGAACACCCGCTTCAGCCGCAGGCCCTTCGCCGGGTTGAGCTGCGTGGCCCACGCCACGCGGCCCCGCAGGTGGGCCTGCCAATCCGGATGGGCGTCGCGGTTCTGCCGCGAGGCACCGTCGCGCACGCACAGGTGGAGGATGGCCTTCAACCGGTCGAACTCGTCGCGTGGCAGGTTGGGGCGCTCGTTGACCACGATGTGACACACGCTCTGCCGCCCACCGGCCTTCTGGCAACGGGTCTTGCGCGTGTTCAGCGAGAACCCCTCCTCGACGACGATGCGGGTGATGCGCGCGGTGATGCGTTCGCGCGCGGTGGCCAGGTGCGTGGGGCCCGAGAACACCAGGTCGTCCGCATACCGTGTGTACCGTGCGCCTAGCGCGAACGCCAGGCCGTCGAGCCGCAGGTCCAGCCGAAACGCACAGAGGTTCGCGAGCGCCGGTGAGGTGGGCGCGCCCTGGGGCAGGTGCGACTCCCGCAGCCGCTGCAGCTGCTCCCACGTCAGTTGTCCGGCCTCGTGCATGCGCCGGAGCACGGGCTCCGGCGTGGCGGTGGTGCACAGCGCCGTCAACGCCCGCGCCACTTCCTCGCTGTACCCGAGCTTGGCGAACAGCGCCGACACCCGAGACGGGCGC
This sequence comes from Rhizobacter sp. Root1221, assembly GCF_001425785.1. Lineage (GTDB taxonomy): Bacteria > Pseudomonadota > Gammaproteobacteria > Burkholderiales > Burkholderiaceae_C > Rhizobacter. Next base: position 150,379 of record NZ_LMDI01000005.1, read on the forward strand.
ACGGTCGTGAAGAAGTCCTGGAGATCGAACTTGAGCACGACGGCCTGGCCCGTGTGGGCCGCCGCATGGCTGCGGGCCGAGCGCTCGCGGGTGTAGCCGTGGGCCGCCTCGTGGGGCGGGATGCGGTCCAGCAGGTCGTCGAGCACACGCCGCTGCAACGGCATCAGGTGGGGCGCAGGCACTTCCAGCAAGCGCCATCCGCCCGTGCGCTTGGCCAACAGTTGCGCGTGGTAATGCTGCTCGCCGAGCGGGGCCTGGCGTTGCCACTGCGGGGCACGGGTCAGCCGCCAGAGCCCGGCGGCAGGCACGCCGAGCCAGTCGGCCAGCGCCCCCACGTGGGGCCAGTACGGCACCTGGCACTGTTCGAGGCCCACGGGCAGCGGCTGCATGACGGCCGCTTCGCGCAGGATGTAGCGGCGGGCGTGCGGCTTCTCGTGCGCGCGCCAGCCGTCGTCGTAGTGGCCGTCCTGTTCGATCCACGTGGCGAGCGACCGCACGGTGAGCCGGCGCCAGCGTTCGCCTGGCATGTCGGCGCAGCGTTGGGCCATCGGGGCGCACCAGGATGTGCTGGCGCCGAGGCAGGCGTGCATGCGCGCGGCCATGCCCGGTCCGGTCCGCGGGCCGGCCAGCATGGCGCGCGCCAACGCAAGCGCGACGGATCGGCGCGCCGAGGTCATGGGCGACAAGGTGCGGCCACCGCCCAACCTGCGGGTGATGCGTGAGGTGTGGGCGCATTGCGCCGTCGCCTCACGCCCAGGATGTACCAGCCAACAATCCACCGCGGGGGTACCCCGCGGGGCAGACCCGGTTCCGAAGCGCCGGTCCACGATGTGCTTGGGGATGGCCGCGACGGCATTATCGCGAAGCGGTGTGTGCCGGCGTGTGGCATGTGAAGTCCTCCCGGCGAACGCTCGGGCGTCCTGTTGTCCTGGCATCCTACCGCAGGGGTGCCCCGCGTCGATCAGGCAAAATCGGCCCCCATGAATGAGGTCACCCCTATCGCGGAGCCTGCGGAGTCGGCTCGATTCGAGGATCTGTTCAGAGAACCCGGTTACGCCCACGATCACCCCATGTCGTTTGCGCTCGCGCGCAAGCAGGACACGGTCGATGCGTTGCGGGGCCTGTTCGCCGGGTCGCCCGCGCTGGCGAAGCTGCGCCTGTGGTGTTTCCTGACACTCGCGTCGCACCCGCAGGGGCGCCTGTCGCGCGAGGACGTCAACCAACTGTTCCACGCCGTGCTGCCCGAGCCGCTCGACGCGGTGCTCAAGCGCCTGCGTGACCTGGGCCTGCTCGTGTGGGACGCCACCGCGCAGGACTACCACCTCTCCACGCTCGCCCACCAGGTGCAGGCGCTGCTGGCCCCGCTCACGTCGGCGCCGCAGGATGACGACGAACTCTCCGGCCTGCTGGCCCAGGTGGCCGGGGCGCAGCAGCTCGGGGTGGTCGATGCCAGCCAGCTGCAGCACCTGCACGCGCAGCTCGCGCGGTTGCACGATGAGTTCGCCGACGCCATCGCCAGCGGCTCCGAAGCCCGCCTGCGCCTCGCCCAGCCCCGGTTCGACCGCGCCCTCACGCTGGTCGACAAGGCCGGGCAGGCGCTGTCGGCCATCATCGGAGACCACGGCGACAACGCCCGCCTCGAAAAGGCCGCCCGCGCGCTGGGCCAGGACCAGGCCCGGCTGCTGTCGATGGCGAGCCAGTTCACCCGCGCACTGCAGCAGGCCGACCGCCTGCGCGTCACGCTGGGCAGCACCGGCCTCACGTCGTCCGACGTGCGGCACTGGCTGCAGCACCACCAGGCGCTGCACGAGCTGATCGGAGACGCGCTCTCCGTGGGTGTTCGCCCGGTGTTCGTGAGCCAGCACGACCTGGTCGACGTGGCCGAAGGGGAGCTGGAGCGCGACCGCCCCGACCCCGAACGCTCGATGGGCCTTCCGCCGGCCCTGCAGGCGGAAGCCGGGTCGCTCGACATCCTGAGCCTGCCGCCGGAGCTGGGCCACCTCGTGAACCTGTTCGGCCGCTGGCACAAGGCCGCACCGGCCGAAGACGACAAACCCCACACGCTGGCCGATGCGGTGCTGAACCGCCGCTTCGCCCATGCGGCCTACCGCATGCAGCTGATGCCGCTGCTGGGCGACCGGCAGGCCGGTGAGCTCAAGAGCCAGACGGGCGAACTCGCCCGCGCGCCGTGGTCGCTGACGATGACCACCACGCTCGTGAAGACGCCCGACACCGAGGTCGCCGTCATCAGCGAAGGCCATTTCCATCCTCGTCCCCATCCCCGTCCGGTGGCTGCCGCCGGAACCACCCCCATTCCCGAATGAGTGCACCTCTCGACGACGCCGCCTTGCTGGTGGCCGAACTGCTCGCGCGCCGCTGGTTGCCGCGCCAACACCCGAAAGTGCGGCGCGCCCTGATCGATGCCGACCTCTGGTCCACCGTGCAGGACCGCCTGGCCCAGGTGGGCCTGCGGTTGATCGACAACGTCCACGCCGACCACGTGGCCGTGGCGCTGCTGCGCCCGGCGGAGTCGGCCGTGTTCGGCGAGTCCGGGCTCAACAGCCACAACAACGTCGACCTGCCGCGCGATGCGGTGTCGCTGCTGGTGGTGCTGTGGTCGCTGATCATCCTGCCGAAACGCGAGCGCCAGGCGGCGCGCGCGTCGGGCACCGAGTCCACCGGGCAGAACGAGATGTTCAAGACCCACCGCCCCCTGCCGTCCGCGGCCAGCGTGAGCGGGGTGGTGTCGTACCGCTCGCTGCTGGCCGACTTCGGCGTGCAGCTCGGCAAGAAGACCCGCATGGACGGCAACCTGCGCCGCCTCTCGAACCATGGCTTCATCGTGTTCCGCGGCGACGACATCACCGAAGGCCCGCTGCTCGACCTGCTGCTCGACTACGACACGCTGGCCCCCCGCATCCTCGACGGTGCGCTGAGCGACGTGCTGCTGCAGGCCCGCGCCATCGTGCCCGCGGGCGACCCCGACGCCGAGCCGCCTGCGGCCGACGACACGGCCGACGACGAACAACCCCAAGACAGCCAGCCCGACTGACCCGATGTTCCACCTGCAAAGCCTCGAACTCCTGCACTGGGACTACTGCCAGCGCCTGACCCTCCCGCTCGACGGCGCCATCATCACGGTGGCCGGCCCGAACGGTTCCGGCAAGACCACGCTGCTCGACGCCATGCGCACGCTGCTGGGCCTGGAATGTTCCGGCGGCCGCAGCTACAAGACCTACGCACGTCATGCCAACGCCGACAGCGCCTGGTTGCGCGCCACCGTCGACAACCGCCCGCAGACGCGCCAGGCGAGCAGCCGGCCGTTCGCCCGCTGCCTGCTCTACACCGACAAGGTCACGCTCGCGTGCCGCATCGAACGCAACAGCGGCGACTGGGTGCGCCGCTACATCATGGTCGAGGGCGACGTCGGCATCGAGGCGCTGGTGGAGCGGGGCGACAAGGAGTGGCTGGGCATCGAACACTGGCGCCGCCGCCTCGAAGGCGCCGGCCTGAGCCGCGCCATCGCCCGTGTGCTGGCGCTGGAGCAGGGCCAGACCGACCGCCTGTGCGAGTACTCGCCGAAGGAACTGCTGCGCCTGGTCTTCGACGTGTTCGGCGACCAGGACGTGCTGGACCGTTATGAAGAAGCCCGCGGCCACCAGCGGCAGCTGACCCAGGAAGTGGAAGCCGCCGAACGTGAGCTGGCCCACGGCCGGGCGCAACGCGCCGAGCTCGAATCGCGCGTGAACCTGTACCAGCTGTATCGCCACAAGGTGCACGAACGCGAGACGCTGTCCACCGAGGCCATCCCCGTGATGAGCTGGTCGGAAGACCGCCTGCAGCTCGCCGGCAAGGTGCGCGAGCTGAACCGCCACCGCCGCGAGTTCGCCTTGCACCAGCGCCAACGCAGTGAAGAGCGCGCGCGCCTGCTCGAGCTGCTCGAGGCGCAGACGCAGGCCGCGGCGCGGGTGGAGGTGTTGCAGGAGGAGCGCACGGCGGCCAAGCGCACGCTCGATGCATCGCGCGATGCCGAACGGCCGCTCGAAGACCTCGTCAAGCGCATCAAGGAACTGGAGGCGCTGGCCGCCATCGAGGGTGACGCGGCGCAGCTGTCGTCGCGTGTCGAGGAGCTCGAGGCGCGCAAGCAGTCGCTGCACGCGGACTGGCAGCGACTGAGCGACCAGCGGCAGGAGGCCGAGCGGGCCTTCGCGAACCTGCAGGGCCAGCGCCAGGCACCGCCTCCGCCCGACGTGACGCGTTTCAAGCGCACGCTGACCGACGCGGGCATCGCACACCACGTGATGGCCGACGTGATCGAGATCGCCGACGAGCGCTGGCGTGCCGCGGCCGAAGGGGTGCTGCGCGGCTCACGCTGGGTGGTGGTGTTGCAGAAGGCGAGCGACGAAGGCAAGGCGATGGCGCTGGCCGAGCGCGAGCGCTATCGCCACTACGTGGTGGCCGAGTCCGAGAACGCCCCGGCCAACCCGCCGGCCCAGAGCCTGCTGGCCGTGATGAAGTTCGGCGCCGCGGTGCCCAACTGGCTGCTGCGGCAGCTGTCGCACATCCAGCGGGTGGACAGCACCGAGGCCGGCGCGAAACAGGGCGGCGAGTGGATCACGCCACAGGCCTACCACCGCGATGGCCGGGGTGGCCGCAGTGTGTTCGTGGACCCGGGCGACTACCAGTTCGGCGCAGCGGCCGTGTTGTCTCGCCGCCAGTCCATCGAACAGCGCCTCGCGCAGCTCGACGACAAGCTGACCACGCTCGCGCAGGAACAGCACGGTGTGCAACGCCAGCTCAAGGATGCGCAGCAGGCAGCGCAAGGCCACCGCGCGGCCGAGGAACTGGCCACGCGCAGCGAGGAATTCGCCGAGGCGAAACAGACCTTGCCGGCGCTGTCGCGGGCGCGAGCCGACGCCGGTGCCCGATGGCAGCGGCTCGACCAGGAACACGGCGAGGCCGTGGCCGCCAGCGCCCACAGCCAGAACGCCTACCGCCAGGCGCAGCAGCGCATGCAGCACGACGAACAGCGCGCGGAGCAGCACCAACGCGAGTGGAAGGAGCGGCACGCCGAGTTGCGCACGCGCTCGGCCACGTCGCGCGAGCACAAGCTGCGCTTCCCGGCGCGCTGGATCGCGCCGCCGCAGATCGCCGCGTTGCGCGCCAAGTTCACCAGTGCCACGCAGGCGAAGCTCCGGCTGTCGTCGGTGGAGGAGGAGCTCGAGAGCGGCCACTGGGAAACCGACGGCAGCGTCGAGGAGAAGCTCACCCTGATGAGTGCGGCCGTGATGATGCAGGACGAACAGCTCGGCCAGCGCAAGGCGAGCAACGAGGCCGCCCGCATCGCAGTGGACAACGCCCGCGCGCGTTACATCGACGTGCTGAAGGCCACGGTGCGCCGCTACCGCAAGAACATCATCGACCTCGGCGAACAGGCCGGCGTGGCGGTGAGCGCCGAACTGCCTCACCTGGACCAGGACGACGCGGTGCTGCGCCAGGCCGAGCTCAAGGTCAACTTCAACTTCGACGGCAAGGGCGAGATCGGGCTGAACGACGGCGAGGCCTCGGGCGGCCAGCAGGTGATCAAGTCGCTGATCCTGCTCGTGGGCCTGATGAAGGACGACGAGACCCCGGGCGGCTTCGTGTTCATCGACGAACCGTTCGCCCACCTCGACGTGCGCAACATCCAGATCGTGGGCCACTTCCTGAAGTCCACGCGCGCGCAGTACGTGCTGACGACGCCCATCACGCACAACGTCGAGGTGTTCGAGCCGGCCGACATCACGCTCGTCACCGCCAAGAAGGTCAAGGGCGAACGCTGGGCGCCGCCCATCGGGGTGTTGCAGCGGCGTGTGCCGCCGCCGGACGTGCGCTGACGTCACGGGCGGGCGGTTCCCTACAATCCGCGGATGTCCCCACCCGCGATCCGCCTGCTGCTGATCGACGACCACCCGCTCGTCCGTGACGGGCTGCGCGCGCGCCTGGCCACGGTGCCGGGCTTCGACGTGGTGGGAGAGGCCGGCTCGGCCGCCGAGGCCCAGCAGCAGGTGCTGCTGCACCAGCCCACGCTCGTGCTGATGGACGTGGGCATGCGCGACATGAACGGCATCGACCTCACGGCGCTGCTGCTCGCGCAGCACCCGCACCTGTTGGTGCTGATGCTGAGCATGTACGACAACCCGGAGTACGTGCAGCGTGCGCTGCAGGCGGGCGCGCGGGGGTATGTGCTGAAGGATGCGCCCGCCAGCGAGATCGTCTCGGCCATTGCCGCCGTGGCCGGTGGGGGCACGTTCCTGAGCCCGGCCGTCTCCAAGCGCCTGTTCCGCAACCAGGCGCCCCGGCCCGCGCTGTCGATGCGCGAGAGCCAGATCCTCTCGGGCCTGGCGAAGGGCCTGTCGAGCAAGCAGCTCGCGCGTGACCTGGACCTGAGCGTGCGCACGGTGGAGGCCCACCGGCAGAACATCAAGCGCAAGCTGGGGCTCGCGGGGCAGGCGGAGTTGATCAAGTACGCGGTGGAGCACGCAGGGGAGTTCTGATCCACGCCTCGCGGGTGTCCTGTCGCACAGATCACAGATGACTGGCATTTACCCTTAGGTGGTGCCACGCGCCGCAACGCGTGGTGCGACGAATGCGCCGCCCCACCCTGGCGGGCAGACTCCTCAGGTCCTCGCTTCGCGGGGGCACCCCTGCTTCGAGGAGTTCTGAAATGCCCTTCATCCGTCGCCACCTGCCGTGGCTGCTGGTCTCCCTCCTGGGTGCGTTTGCCCTGGCCGTCATCGCGCTCGGCCGAGGTGAGGCCGTGAGCGCCCTCTGGGTGGTCGTGGCCGCCGTCTGCGTCTACCTGATCGCCTACCGCTACTACAGCCTGTTCCTCGCGACCCGCGTGCTGGGACTCGACCCCACGCGCAAGACCCCGGCCTGGGTGCACAACGACGGCCTCGACTACGTGCCGACGAACCAGTACGTGCTGTACGGCCACCACTTCGCCGCGATCGCCGGCGCCGGTCCGCTGGTGGGTCCGGTGCTCGCCGCGCAGATGGGCTACCTGCCCGGGCTGCTGTGGATCCTGGCCGGCGTGGTGTTTGCCGGCGCCGTGCAGGACTTCATCGTGCTGTTCATCTCCACGCGCCGCGACGGCCGCTCGCTTGGCGACCTGGTGAAGCAGGAGCTGGGCACGGTGCCCGGCATCATCGCGCTGTTCGGCGCGTTCATGATCATGATCATCATCCTCGCGGTGCTGGCGCTGATCGTCGTGAAGGCGCTCGCGCATTCGCCGTGGGGCACGTTCACCGTCGGGGCCACGATCCCCGTCGCGCTGTTCATGGGGGTGTACCTGCGGTACATCCGGCCAGGCCGCATCGGCGAGGTGTCGCTGATCGGGTTCGTGCTGCTGATGCTCGCGATCATCGGCGGCCAGTGGGTTCACGAGAACCCGCTGCTCGCCCCGCTGTTCACGTACGACGGCAAGGCCCTCACGTGGATGCTGATCGGCTACGGCTTCGTGGCGTCGGTGCTGCCCGTGTGGCTGCTGCTCGCGCCGCGTGACTACCTGTCCACCTTCCTGAAGATCGGCACGATCGTGGCGCTGGCCATCGGCATCGTGTTCGTGGCGCCGGACCTGAAGATGCCCGCGCTCACGCAGTTCTCCGCGGGCAACGGCCCGGTGTGGTCGGGCAACCTGTTCCCGTTCCTCTTCATCACCATCGCCTGCGGTGCGGTGTCGGGCTTCCACGCGCTCATCGCCTCGGGCACCACGCCGAAGATGCTCGAGAACGAAAGCCACGCCCGCTTCATCGGTTACGGCGGCATGCTCGCCGAATCGTTCGTGGCCGTGATGGCGCTGGTGGCCGCATCGTGCATCGAGCCGGGCATCTACTTCGCGATGAACAGCCCGGCCGCGCTCGTGGGCAGCACGCCCGAGGCGGTGGCACAGACGCTGTCCACCTGGGGCTTCGTGATCACGCCCGAGATGCTGATCCAGACCGCGAAGGACGTGGGCGAGAACACCATCCTCGCGCGTGCCGGCGGCGCGCCCACGCTGGCCGTGGGCATGGCCCACATCCTCCACCAGGTGGTGGGTGGGCAGGCGATGATGGCCTTCTGGTACCACTTCGCGATCCTGTTCGAGGCGCTGTTCATCCTGACCGCGGTGGACGCGGGCACCCGCGCCGGCCGCTTCATGCTGCAGGACCTGCTGGGCACGTTCGTGCCTGCGCTCAAGCGCACCGATTCGCTGGCGGCCAACCTGATCGCCACGGGCCTGTGCGTGGCGGCGTGGGGCTACTTCCTGTACCAGGGCGTGGTGGACCCGCTCGGCGGCATCAACACGCTGTGGCCGCTGTTCGGCATCTCGAACCAGATGCTGGCCGCCGTGGCCCTGATGCTCGGCACCGTGGTGCTGTTCCGCATGAAACGCGGCCACTACGCGTGGACCACCATGCTGCCCGCGGCCTGGCTGCTCGCCTGCACGCTGACCGCCGGCTGGCAGAAGATCTTCTCGGCCGACCCGAAGGTGGGTTTCCTGGCGCATGCGCAGAAGTACGCCGATGCGATCGCCCAGGGCACGCTGATCGCGCCGGCCAAGTCGGCCGACGCGATGGCCCGCATCGTGTTCAACGACCGGCTCGACGCGGCGTTGTGCGTGCTGTTCATCGGCGTGGTGCTCAGCGTGCTGTTCTACAGCGTGAAGGCCGTGTTCGAAGCGCGCCGCTCGAACCGCCCGAGCACCAGCGAGACGCCGTACAACGCGCTGGCCGAGGGCGCCCGGTGAACGCCGCCCCGGCGCGCGAGGCCGTGCAGCAGGCCGGGCGGTATTTCGTGCAATCGCTGCGGCTGATGGTGGGTGTGCCCGACTACGGCACCTACTTGCGCCACATGGCGGCCACCCATCCCGACCAGCCGCCGATGGACTACGAGGCCTTCTTCCGCGAACGGCAGGACGCCCGCTACGGCTCGCGCACCGGCCGCTGCTGCTGAAAGTACGGGAGGCGCGCCGCGCGCGACAATGGGCGATGCGCCTCCAGTCCAAGCTGCTCTTGCTCGCGGCCTTGCCGCTGCTGCTGTCGCTCGCGCTGATCGCGGTGGCGGTGCGCCACCAGGAGCGGGCCCTCGCGGCGCGCGAACACGCGCTCGTCGAGCAGGCCTACATGGCCGCGCGCGAGGCCGAGCTGCGCCACTACGTGGACCTCGCCCGCAGCGTGCTGCAGCCGCTGTACGAGGCACCGGGTGACGGCTCCGACGCCACCCGCGCCGAGGCGCTGCGCCTGCTGGCGGCACTCGACTACGGCGACGACGGCTACTTCTTCGTCTACGACTTGAACGGCCGCTCGCTGATGCACCCGCGCCAGCCGGAGCTCGTGGGCACCGACCAGTGGAACCTGCGCGACGACAACGGCGTGCCCACCATCCAGCACCTCGTGGCCCAGGCCCGTGCGGGCGGCGGGTTCATCCAGTACCAGTGGCGCAAGCCGTCGACCGGCCAGCCTGCGCTGAAGCTCGGCTACGTGATCGCGCTGCCGAAGTGGGGCTGGATGATCGGCACCGGGCTCTACCTCGACGACATCCAGGCCACGCTGCGCACGCTCGACCAGCAGGTGGGCCGGCACATCGCCACCACGATGTTGTGGATCGCGGGCATCGCGGCCCTGGGCGTGGGCCTGATCAGTGCCAGCGGGCTGTGGCTGAACATCAGTGAACACAAGGTGGCCGACGCCAAGCTGCGCCTGCTCGCGCGGCAGGTGGTGCGGTCGCAGGAACATGAACGTGCACACCTGTCGCGCGAACTGCACGACGGCACGAGCCAGACGCTGGTGTCCGCCAAGCTGCTGATCGAATCGGCCGTGGACGCGCTGGAGCGCAGCGGTGGTGACGTGCCGCCCGGCCTGCACACCGCGCTGCTGCGCCTGAACGACTCGCTCACCGAGGTTCGGCGCATCTCGCACCGGCTGCGCCCCACGATGCTCGACACGCTGGGGCTGCCCGCCGCGCTGGAGCAGCTCGGCCGGGAGTTCGGGGAAGCGGGTGGGGCCCGCGTGATCGTCGAGGTGGATGGGGAGGTGGACGACCTGCCGGAGGAACTCAAGACGGTGATGTTCCGCGTGGCCCAGGAAGCGTTGACCAACATCGGCAAACACGCGCTGGCGCAGGAGGTGCACATCTCGCTGCACGCCGACGTGGAGGGCCTGCGGCTGTCGGTGGCCGACAACGGCCGCGGTTTCGACCTCGACGCGGTGCAACTGGATCCGAACCGGGGCATCGGGCTGCGCAACATGCGCGAGCGGCTCGAGGCGATCGGTGGCGAGCTGTTCCTGTTGTCGTCGGGCAGCGAAGGCACGCTGGTGGACGCCGTGGTGTCGCACGAGGCGCTGATGCGGCTGCGCACCGCCTGACCAGGCTCTCAGGGGCAACCGAGGCGCCGTGCCCGTTCGAGCTTCTCTGCGCTCGGGTCGCCGAACAACCCGCGCTGGCTGAGCCGCGCGCACTCCACGCGGCGCACTTCCGCCGCGGCCTGTTCGGCCGTGCGGCGGGGCGTGGCAGGGGTGTTGCTGCTGGTGCGCGGCCGGGGCGGTACGTCCGTGGCGGCCATGGGCGGTGGCGCGGGGGCCGGAAGGGGGGCAGGCGCGTCGGTGCGGGCCTTCGGGGGCGAGGGGATCACGGTTTCGATCTCGCGCTCGGGCGACCGCGTGGGGGCCGGTGCGGGTGCGGGCGCTGGCGCCGCAACCGTGGCCGGGGTGTCGGGCACCTCGGGCGTGCCGGTGCGCCAGGCGAGCGCGGCTACCGCGGTGCCGGCGACGGCCGCGGCAGCCATGGCCCACAGCGCCCGGCGCTGGCGCGTGGGCGTGGGCGGTGGTGCAGGGGCCTTGGCCGGCACCGGCTGCAGCGCGACGGTGGACTCGGGATCGGCCTCGCGGGCGGCCGGGGCCACACGCGGCGCCGGCTTGGCGTTCAGGTCGCGCCGGAAGGCCTCGATGTCGGGCGTGCGCGCCTCGGGCCGCACCACCAGCGCGCGGTCGATGGCGCGCAGGAATTCGGGGCTGTAGCGCCCGGCCGCCGTGACCTCGAGCGGCTCGTAGGCGTCTTCGAGCATGCGGGCCACCGCGGCCGGCGGGGTGTAGCCGGTGATGATCCAGTGCACCGTCGCCGCGAGGGCATACACGTCGGTGGCCGGGCCCTGGCGCAACCCGGGCACTTCGGCGTATTGCTCGATGGGTGCATATCCCGGCTTCAGGATGGTGGTGAGCGAATGGGTCATGCCCCCGATGACGCGCCGCGCGGCGCCGAAGTCGAGCAGCAGGGGCCGCTCGGCGGGCGGCAGCAGCAGGATGTTGTCGGGCGAGATGTCGCGGTGGTAGCACTGGGCCGCATGCAGCATCGCCAGCGCATCGCACAACGGCGTCAGCAGGCGGCGCAGCCAGGCCTCGTTGGGCGGGGCGTGCATGGCGTTCACCGCGGCCTGCAGCGTGCCGGCCTCGTAGAACGGCATCACCATGCACGCGGTGCCATGGGCCTCCCAGAAGCGGTACACCTTGACGAGCGCCGGGTGGTCGAAGCGGGCAAGCAGCCGGGCCTCGTTGACGAAACTGCGCAGCCCCGCCTCGAAGGTGTCGCGGTGCCGTTCCGACCGCGGGCTCACGGTGGTGCCGTCGATGCGCGCGGCGAGCGTGGCCGGCATGTACTCCTTGAGCGCCACGCGGCGCTCGAGGGAGTGGTCCCATGCGAGGTAGACGATGCCGAAGCCGCCCTCGCCGATCACGCGGGTGAGTTCGAATTCGCCGAGGCGCGTGCCGCCGGGCAGCGTGCCCGTCAGGTTCGAGGTGGGGTTCGGCAAGGGGAGGGTCTCCGGTTCCGGGGCATGGCTGCGGCTGAAATGCCGACAATGCGGCATAGCCCCTTTTCGGGTCAAGTGTCGGGGCTTGCAGGTGTCGCGATTTGAATCAGCCTCGCCGCGCGTGTTTCAGCACGGCCTGCACCAGCTCCTCGGTGTCGATGGGTTTCGTGACCCGCTCCACCATGCCCGCATCGAGGCACTGGTCGCGCACTTCCTGCATGGCATGGGCCGTCTGGCCGATGATGGGCAGCGCAGGGTCGAGCGTGCGGATGCGCCGAGCGGTCTCGTAACCGTCGATGCCCGGCATCATCACGTCGAGCAGCACCACGTTGTACAGCGGCCCGCCCTGCCCGTTCTGCCCGGCCACGCGGTCAATGGCCTGGGGCCCGTCGGCCACCACGTCCGCCTTGGCGCCCTCGATGGACAACAGCCCTTCGATCACGATCTGGTTGATGGGGTTGTCCTCCGCCACCAGCACGCGCAGGCCACCCAGCCGGGTGCGCGGCGACCCGACCCTGGCCGCGCGGCGCGCGCCAGTGAGTGCGCGGTCATCGGCCGGCCCGGCGCCGTGTTCGGGCACCTGCTGCAGCGGCAGGCGCACGGTGAATGCGGTGCCATCGCCGGGCCGGCTCGACACCGTGATGGACCCGTGCATCAGTTCCACCAGGCGTTTCGTGATGGCCAACCCGAGCCCGGTGCCACCGAAGCGCCGGGTGGTGGAGCTGTCGGCCTGCTCGAACGGCTGGAACAGCCGGCCGATCTGTTCGCCCGTCATGCCCATGCCGCTGTCGGTCACCATCAGCAGCAGGTGGCCGTCGACGGTGTCGACGGCCAGGCCCACGTGGCCGCTGTCGGTGAACTTCACGGCATTCGACAGCAGGTTGAGCAGGATCTGGCCAAGCCGCAGCGTGTCGATCATCACCACCTCGGGCACCCGTTCGTCCACGGTCAGGCGCAGGTCGAGGTTCTTGGCGCTGGCCGTGTCCTGCAGCAGCTCGATGGTGTGGCGCACGGCGGGCCTGAGCCGGGTGGGCGTGGGGTCGAGCGCGAGCTTCCCGGCCTCGATCTTCGACATGTCGAGCACGTCGTTGAGGATGCCCTGCAGCAGCTTGCCCGCTTCGAGGATGCGTTCGAACTTGCCGCGCACCTCCGGGGGCGTGGCCGTGTCCGCGTGGCCGATCTGCGCGAAGCCGAGCACGCCGTTGAGTGGCGTGCGGATCTCGTGGCTCATGTTCGCGAGGAACAGCGACTTGGACTCGTTCGCGGCCTCGGCCTGCCGCTTCGCCGCCTCCAGGGCCAGCACCGCGTGATCGCGCTGCCGGCCGGCCCGGTGTTGCTGCTGCAGCAGCAATGCGGCCCCGGCTGCAAGCGCCACCCAGAATGTCACCGTGACGGCCACCTCGCGGTACCAGGGGGCCAGGAAGTCGTCGCTCGACAGGCCGGCCAGGACGTAGACCGGGTAGCTGCCGACCTGCCGGTACATCAGCGTGCGGTAGCGCTTGTCGATGGAGCTGTAGGCATGGAACAGCGCGCTGGTCTTGCCGGCGGCCAGCGCGTTCAGCGTCTCGGGGGCGGACAGGCGGGGCGGGTTCTCGTCCTGCAGCAGCGGGTGGTCGGGCACACGCAGCAGCACCTGGCGTTGCGCGTTGAACAGCGTCAGCACGCCATGCCGGCCCACCCTCAGCGAGTTCAGCAGGCCGTTGAGCTGGGCCACCTCCATCGTCGCGTACACGACGCCGGCCGAGTTGCCCTTGGCATCGCGCAACTGCCGTGCGACGGGCAGCACCCACCGGTTGCTGGTGCGCGACTTGAGCGGCAGCCCCACGATCAGCCCTTCCATGGCGGTGGCTTCGATGAAAAACTGGCGCTGGGCGACGCTGAGCGGTTGCCGGGGGTCGATCCGCGTGCCGTAGATCACGAGGCCGCGGCGGTCGGTGGCGCGCAGGTCGGGTGCGTCGGGCAGGCGTGCCTGCAGGCTGTGCAGCGTTGCGTTGAACGGGTTGCCGGGAAACTCGGAGGCCTCGCTCAGGCGGCGGTATTCCTCGCGGGCCGTCACCAGCACCAGGTCGGTGGATTGCAGCCGTGCCTGGAGATACCGTTCGAGGTTGAGGGTGAGGTTCTGGAGGTTATCGGCCGCGCCGGCGCGGTACCGCGCCTGGCTCGAGAACACCGAGTAGGCCAGGAACGCGGCCACGGCCGCCAGCACGAGCGCCGTGCCGATGGCCAGCCCCCGGAACGACCGGCGCCAGTCAACGAGTTCTTCGTCCACGGTTCCCCCCATGGCGGGGCGGTGCCCCTGGACCTTTATACGTGGCGCAAGGTCGGTTGCACAGGTGTTTTCGTCGCTGGCCGGCAGGCATTGGGATCAGAATGAGCAAACACAGACGTTCCGAGTCAACGCGACGAAAAACGCGCAGGGGGAGGGTCACCATGAAGGTCAGGTCGACAGGTTGGCTGGCGGGTATCGCGCTCGCGGTGGCCACCTTGGGGTGGGGCGCGCCGGCCGCGGGGCAGGCGCCGGCGGCGGCCGAATGGCATTACCGCATTGCGCGCGGTGACACGCTGATCGGGCTCGGTCACACCTACCTCGTGGACCCGCGCCAGTGGGTTGGCCTCCAGCGGCTCAACCGCATCACCAACCCGTACCGCCTCGTGCCCGGGTCCGTGCTCCGCATCCCGATGGCGTGGGTGAGCCAGCGGGCCACGCTGGCCGAGGCCGCGTTCGTCAAGGGCACCGCCACCGTGCAGCACGGCCCGGCCGGCGCGGCCGAGCCGTTGGTGGCCGGTGTCACGCTGCGGGCGGGCGATGTGTTGCGCACGGGCAGCGACGGTTCGGCCACCGTGCGCTTTGCCGACGGCACGCGCCTCATCGTCGTGCCCGACTCGGCCATCGCGCTCACCCACCTGCTCGCGATGGGCAAGCCGGGCATCCCGGACATCTCGATGCGGCTGCTGGAAGGCACGTCGGAATTGCGGGTGCCGCCCACCAGCGCGCCGACGCGGCGTGTCGAGGTGCGCACACCCGCGGTCAACCTCGGGGTGCGCGGCACCGAGTTCCGCGCCGGGTTCGATCCCGCCGAGCAACGCAGCCGGCTCGAGGTGCTCGACGGCCGCGTGGCCGCGGAAGGCGCTGGCCGCACGGTGCCGGTGGATGCCGGGCTCGGCGTGGTGGTGGCCGCGGGGCAATCCGTGGGCGCGCCGCAGGCGCTGCCGGAGGTGCCCGACCTGGCCTCGGCGCCGGCCCGTGTCGAGCGGGTGCCGCTGCGGGTCGCGTGGCCCGCGGTGCCGGGTGCGGCCGCTTACCGCGCGCAGGTCTTCGCGCAAGGCGCCCCCGACAGCCTGCTGCTGGGCGGGGTCTTCGTGGCACCCGAGGCCCGCTGGGCCGATTTGCCGGATGGGGCGTACGTGATGCACGTGCGGGTGCGCGCCGCGGGAGGCCTCGAGGGGCGTGACGCATTGCACCCCTTCGTGCTGAAGGCCCGGCCGGAGCCGCCGTTCACCTTGCGGCCCGTACCGGCGGCCCGGTCGTACGGGGACGCGGCCGCGCTGGAATGGGCCCGGGTGGGTGTGGCCGAGCGCTACCGCGTGCAGGTGTCGGCCCGCCCCGACTTCGCCCACCCGCTGCTCGACCGCGACGACGTCGACACTGCGCGCCTCGCCGTGCCGTTGCCGCCCGGCACTTACCACTGGCGCGTGGCCAGCGTGGCCGCTGGCGGCGACCGCGGCCCGTTCGGCGATGCCTTGTCGTTCGAACAGCGGCCGGTGCCGGCCAGCCCCGCCCTGGAGGCGCCGCAGGCTGGCCCCGGCGGGCTGGTGTTTCGCTGGAAGGCGCCCGACCCCGGGCAGACCGTGCACTACCAGGTGGCCACCGATGCCGCGTTCACGCAGCTCGTGGCCGACGAGCGCGCCAGCACGAACGAAGGCCGCATCCCCGCGCCCGCGCCGGGCACCTATCACCTGCGTGCGCGCACCATCGACACCGGCGGTTTCGAAGGCCCCTTTGGTGCCGCGCAGCAGGTCGATGTGCCGCGGTCTCCGTGGTGGATGCTGGTGCCGGCGTTGACGGCGCTGTTCCTGCTGTGAACACGCTGGCCCCTCGGTTCACCCGGTTTGCCCGTGGCGTGGGCGACCGCATCGGCCTGCCGCTGGTGGCGCTGGCCGCTGCGGGCCTGCTGTCGCTGGCGCCGATGTTCGACCGCTGGTCCGATGCGGTCAACGACGTGGTCCGGCGCCTGTCGGCACAACCGGCGTCGTTCACGGACACACTGGTCATCGACATCGACGACCCGTCATTGCACAGCCTGCAGGATCGCCTCGGCACCTGGCCCTACCGCCGCGACATCCATGCCCTCGTGCTCGGGTTCCTCCGCGATGCAGGCGCGCGCACCGTCGTGTTCGACATCGTGTTCGGTGAAGCCCGTGACGGTGATGCCCTGTTCGAAAAAACCCTCGTGGTCCGGCCCGACACCGTGCTCGGGATGTCGGGTGTTCGCCAGCCGCTCGACCAGGCGATCCTCCCGCCGGGTGCGGTGCAGCGCCTCGCGCTCGGTCCGGCGGAGCCCGCGGGCGCCACCGCGTGGGCGGCGATGACGTGGCCCACGCCGGTGCTGCTGTCCGGGTTGACGCAGCGGGGTGGGGTGGGCGTGGTCTCCACCCCCCTCGATGCGGACCGCCACCTGCGCCGCATCCCGCTGCTGCACGACAGCCAGGGCCAACGCCTGCCGGCGTTGCCGCTGGCGGCCTTGCTGCTCGAAGCGCGGGCCGAGGTGCCACCCGCGGTGGCAGACGGCTGGATGTCCTTCGGCACGCACCGCTGGCCCGTCGATGCCGACGGCCGCGCCACCGTGCTGCTGCCGTCCAATGCCCGGCAGGTGCCCACCCTCGCGTTCGCCCCGGTGGTGCAGGCCGCCCTCGGCGAGACACCCGGCGACGACATCCGGGCGGTCGTGGCCGGCCGCACCGTGTTCATCGGCAGCACCGCCTTCCTCGGGGACGACGTGCCCACGCCGTACGGCCACCTCTCGGGCACCGCGCTGCTTGCCAACGCCTACGCAGGCCTGGCCCGTGACGACGTGGCTCGCGAGGCCGCCTGGCCGTTGCAGGCGGCACTGCTGGTGGTGGCGGTGCTGCCGGGCCTGGTGGGTCTTCGGCGCAGTCGGGCGCTGCGTGTGGGAGACGTGGCCGCTGGTTGCATGGCCTTCGTGATGATGGGTGCCGTCTCCGGCGTGGCCCTGCGTGTGTTCAAGGTGCAGGTGTCACCGCTGCCGGCGCTGGTCACGCTGGGCGCGCTGATCGGGTGTTATGCGTTCGCACGCTGGCACGCGCTCGCGCGCGCCAACCGCCAACTCGACGAAGCGCGGCGCGTGGCCCAGGCCGCGAGCGCGGCCAAGAGCGAGTTCCTCGCGAACGTGAGCCACGAACTGCGCACGCCGCTCAACGCGGTGCTGGGCATGGCGGAGGTGCTGCTGCGCACGCCGCTCACCGGCGAGCAGCGGCGCTACGTCACCATCTTCCAGCAGTCCGGCGAGTCGCTCACCGCGTTGATCGACGACCTGCTCGACCTGTCCAAGATCGAGGCCGACCGCCTGCAGGTCGATGCCCACCCGCTGTCGCTGAACCGGGTGGCCGACGACGCCATCGCGTTGCTCGCGCCACGCGCGGCCGCCAAGGGCATCGGCCTGGCGGCCACCCTCCATGCGGACGTGCCCGACACGGTGCTCGGCGACGCACGCCGGCTCACGCAGGTGCTGGTGAACCTGCTGGGCAACGCGGTCAAGTTCACGCACGAGGGCGGCGTCACGCTCGACATGGCCCGCGGGGCCGGCGGCGCGATACGGTTCGAAGTGCGCGACACGGGCATCGGCATCGCTCCCGCGCAGGTGGACGCCATCTTCGACCCCTTCGTGCAGGCCGAGCCCGGGGTGTCGCGCCGCTACGGCGGCACCGGGCTCGGGCTGTCCATCACGAAGCGGCTGATCGCGCTGATGAACGGACGCATCGAGGTGGACAGCGAACCGGGCGTGGGCTCGGTGTTCCGTTTCGAGATCATGCTGCCGGTCGCAGCCACTCCCGTGCCGGCCGTGCCGGTGGCCCCCGTGGCGCCGCCGGACGGTGGCGTGGCCATCCTGCTGGCCGAGGACAACGACGTGAACATCACGGTGGTCGAGGCGATGCTGCAGCACACGCCCCACACGATCCATGTCGCCGGCAACGGCGAGGTGGCGCTCGGCATGTTCCGCCAGCGGGCCTATGGCCTCGTGCTGATGGACATCCAGATGCCCGGCATGGACGGGCTTACCGCCACGCGCGAGATCCGCCGGTTCGAGGCCGAAGCGGGTGTGCCGCGCACGGCCGTGGTGGCACTCACCGCCAACGCCTTCGTCGAGGACGAGGAGGACAGCCGCGCGGCCGGCTGCGACAGCCACCTTGTCAAGCCGCTCGCGCGGCAGCGCCTGCTCGAGACGATCGGTGCGTACGGCCGGCCCGGGCCGCCGCGGGAGCGGGGCCGGGCCGGCGAGTGAGGGCGGCACGTCGCTGCGCGACAATGAGGCCCATGCCCGACATCACCTTCCTTCTCCCCGACGGCACGGAACAGGGTTTCGAAGCGCCGGAGGGTGTCAGCCTGATGCAGGCCGCCACCGGCTACGGTGTGCCCGGCATCGTGGCCGACTGCGGTGGCGCCGCCACCTGCGCCACCTGCCACGTGTACGTCGACCCCGCCTGGATCGGCCGGCTGCCCCCACCCGAAGCCGACGAACTCGAGCGGCTCGAGTTCACCGCCTCCGAACGGCGCCCCACGAGCCGGCTGTCGTGCCGAGTGCCGCTCACGGCGGACCTGCAAGGGCTGGTGGTGCAGGTGCCGGACGAGCAGTGGTGAAGCGCTAGCAGCGCCGCCCGGCACGCGCCCGCCACCCGGGATTGATCTCGACAACCGCAGGCACCCACCGGCCTCGCGGGCATGGGTTCGGCGAATCGCCCCGGTCCCGTATCATCGTGATGCACCCTGTGGCTGTTCGACACCGGTTCAACACGGCAGCCGCGTTTCGCGGCGGAAGGATCAGCGATGCCCAAGTGGTGGGACCGGCTCCTCGGGAGACCGTCGATCGAACGCCTCGCCCAACAAGTGGGCGCGCGGCTGGAAGCGCGTGGCTCCGCGCCGGTGACGTTCGACCCGGCGCAGCGCGAACTGCGCACGCAGGAAGACCCGCCGAAGATCTACTACCTCGGCAACGTGTTCAGCGACTACGCCCGTGTGCCGCGTGCGCAGCGGGCCGGTGTGGTAGTGCGGTTCGTCGAGGCCATGGCGGCCATCGAGGAGGCGCTGCCCACCGACTACGCGGCGGCCCGGCCGCACCTGATGCCCATCGTGCGCGGCGCCGGCGAAGACGACCTGGCCCGGCTGCAGGCACGCCGGTCGGGCGCGTCCGAGGACGAGGTGGCCACGTTCCATCCGGCGTCGCGGCCGCTGTCGGGCGAGTTGACGGTGGGTCTTGCGTACGACACGCCCCACGCCATCCAGCGCCTCAGCACCGACCACCTGGTCGCCTGGGGTGTGGGGTTCGAGGCCGCGATGGCCGACGCCATCGACAACCTGCGCCTGCGTCCCGAAAAGCCGGGCTGGGTGGCGATGGCCCATGGCGTGTGGTCGGGCGAGTGGGGGGATGACTACGAGTCGTCGCGGCTGCTGCTGCCCGACCTGATCCACCGGCTCGGGGTGCAGGACCCCGTGGTCATGACCCCGTTGCGCCGCATGTTGCTCCTGACCAGCGCGCGCAACGACGCGGGGCTGGCCGAGATGGCCCGCCTGTGCCGCCAGGCCCTGGAGGAGCAGCCCCGCTGGCTCGGGGTGACCCCCATGCGGCTCGAGGACGGCGTGTGGGTGCCGTTCGAGCCACCCGCCGACAGCGCGCCGGCCTTCGCGAACCTGGCTGCCATCGAACGGGCCGACCGCTACGCGAGCCAGAAGGCTGCACTCGACGACCTGCACCAGCGCGACGGCGTCGATGTGTTCGTGGGCTCGGTGATGATGTTCCGGTCCGCCGACGACACCCTGCACAGCGTGGCCACCTGGAGCCGCGGCGTGGCCACGTGGCTGCCGTGCGCCGACCTGGTGGCCTTCGTGGGTGGGCCCGGCGAACTGCTGGTGCCGTGGGAGGCGGTGCGCGACGTCGCGGGCGACCTGATGGTGCCGCTCGACATGCAACCGCAGCGGTTCAGCGTGCGGGCGTTCCCGGAAGGGGCGTTGTGGTCGGCGCTGACGGCACGAGCGAAGAATTGAGCCCCCCAGTCGCTTCGCTCCTGCCCCCAAGGGGCGACCCCGGGTCGGCCGGCGGAGCCGGTCCTCGCGGGTGGCTTGATCTGTTGCTTCGCTTCGCTTGCTCGCCGCGCCTCTTCTCTTAGAGGAATTCTTCCGGCGCTACTGTCCACAACACGTTCGACAGGAACCGCCGCCACGCCGTGGTGTCGGGTTCGGTGCCGGTGCGCACGGTCTGCCCGGCCTCCACGCGTTCCCACTCGAGGTGGTCGTCCGCCCACACGACGCGGTTGCAGCGCGCCGCGATCACGTCGTCGATCTGCCCGGTCAACGACCGCGCGAGCGCCTCGCTCTGGATCACGATCGCCATCTCGGTGTTGAGCCACACCGACCGCGGGTCGGCGTTCGACGAGCCGATGACCACGGTGTGGCCATCGACCACCATCGTCTTCGCGTGCAGGCTGGTGCGCGACTTGAACGGCCCCGACCCGTCGGCCGGCGGCGCATCGGGCTCGCGTTCCAACGGGCGCAATTCGTAGAGCTGCACGCCGCCACGGGCCATCTCGGTGCGGTAGTGGGCGTAACCGCCGTGTGCGGCCACCACGTCGGTGGCCGCGAGCGAGTTGGTCAACACCTTCACGCGCACCCCGCGCTGGGCCATCGCCGAGAGTTGCCCGGCACCGAGCGTGCGTGGCACGAAGTAGGCCGACACCAGCACCACCTCGTGCCTGGCGCCCAGCAGCAGCGCGCGGATCTTCGGGGCGATGCGCACGCCGTCGCGCGCGGCCGCGGCTTCGCCGCTGATCTTCTCGGGGCGGTCCCACCAGGCCTCGGCCTCGCCCCATTCGAGCGGCAGGTCACCGGCCAGCAGGCTGGCCGCGAGTGACGTGGCGCCGGGCAGCGGCACCACGTTGTCGCCCACCGGCGGCAGTGCTTGGGGGGCCTGGCGCACGAACGCCTCGATGGGCACGGCCCAAGGGCTGTTCCAGTAGGCGTCGAACCCTTCGGACGTCTGGCGCACCACCGGACCCACGGCCAGCACGTCGAGGTCGACGAACGAGGTGGCCGAGCGTGAGCCGAAGTATTCGTCGCCGAGGTTGCGGCCGCCCACGATCGCTGCGGCGTTGTCCGCGATCATGGCCTTGTTGTGCATGCGCCGGTTCAGCCGGTCGGTGTTCAGCAGGAACTCGGTGGTGCGCAGCACCCCCATCGAGCCGCGCACGCCGAACGGGTTGAACACCCGCACGTCGATGTTCGGCCGCTGGGAAAACGCGGCGATCAGCGTGTCGTTGTCGCCGGTGTGGATGTCGTCGACGAGGATGCGCACGCGCACGCCGCGCTCGGCCGCCTGGGCCACGAGCCGCATCAGCGTGCGGCTCGACTCGTCGTCGTGGACGACGTAGTACTGCAGGTCGAGGGTCTGGCGTGCGGCCAGCGCCAGCGCATGGCGGGCCGTGAGGGCGGGGTTGCCGCGCGTGAGCAGCTGGAACCCGCTTTGCCCGGGGTGGGCCGTGGCCAGCGAGGCGGCGCGGTCACCCAGCGGTGTGGCCACCCCCTCGGGCAGTGCGGTGGTGACCGGCCGGGGCACGTCGTCCGGCAACACGGCACACGCCGAACAGAGCGCCAGCAGCACCACGGCCAGCAGGTGCCGGAGCGTGGTCGTCGCGTGGACCGGTTGCAGGTTCATGGAAGCTCCGCTGCCGAGAGCCCCCATGGTAGCCCGGCGCGGCGGTTCAGGTGGCTGCGCCGCGGGCCACCCACTCGCTGAACCGTTGCGAGTCGATGTTGGAGCCACACACCACCAGCGCCACCCGCTTGCCGTCGAGCCGGGAGCGCAGCGGCCCCAGCAGCGCGGCGGTGGCGGCCGCCGCCGCGGGTTCGGCCACGAGTTTCATGTCCTGGTACAGGTGGGCCATCGCGCGGCACAGCTCCTCGTCCCACACGCGCACGATGTCGTCGACGAAGCGGCGGCACACGCCGTAGCTGTACGGCAGCGCATACGGCGCCCCCAGGCTGTCGGCGATGGTGTCCACCTTGTCGAGCTTCGCAGGCTCGCCGGCGCGGAAGCTGCGGTACATCGCATCGGCCCCGTACGGTTCGATGCCGAACACGAGGCAGTCGGGGTTGATCTGCTTGACCGCGGCGGCAATGCCCGCGCACAGCCCGCCGCCGCCCACCGGCACCACGACGGCATCGAGGTTCGGCACCTGGCGCATCAGCTCGAGCCCCACGGTGCCGGTGCCTTCCGCGGTGAGCGGGCCGTCGAACGGGTGGATCATCGTGCGGCGTTCTTCCTCGACGAGCCGCAGTGCCAGGGCGAAGGCCTCGTGCACGCTGTCCACCAGCAGCACCTGGGCGCCTTCAGCCTCGCACGCCGCGATGCGCATGGGGCTGGCGCTGCGGGGCATGCACACCTTCGCATGCGTGCCGGCCACCTTGGCGGCGTAGGCCACCGCGATGGCGTGGTTGCCGGCGCTGGCCGCCACCACACCGCGGGCCATCGCGCCGGCGTCCATCGCGCCGATGCTGTTGAGCGCGCCGCGCAGCTTGAACGTGCCGGTGCGCTGGAAGAGTTCGAGCTTCAGCCACACCTCGGTGGAGGGGGCGAGGGCGCGTTCGACGATGCCGGTCTGCCAGCGCCAGACGGGCGTCTCGAGCACCTTGCCGTGCAGGCGGTCGGCGGTGCGGCGCAGTTGGTCGAGGGAGGGGTAGGGCGACGAAAAGGTGGGGGTGTCCATGACGAGTTCGATTCGAATGAGGCGTGGCGGGAGCGCTCAGGGCGCACGACTGGCGGGACCGTCGAGCACCGGCAGACGCCGCAGCTCAACGATCCTGGCGAATTCGAATCGAGGCCGGAATGGTGCCGAGGCACACGCGCACGATCCCGGCGGCGCGGGAGGCGCGCGGCGTGAGGGGGAGCGTGGAGGCGGGGCGGGTCATGTGGGAGACATCATAGCGCCCACCGCCGCTCCGCCGGCCGCCGCCTGCAGTTCCTCGACGGCACCCAGCTTGTCGATCACCAGGTCGAGGAACGCCGACACCGCCAGCGGCAGGTGGCGCCGACTCGGGTACACCAGGTTCACGCCATGGCCTTCGCGGTGGTACCCAGGCAGCACCGGCACCAGCAGCCCGGCCCGCAGGTCGCACCGTGTCATGCTGGACGGCAGCAGCGTGATGCCGAGGCCGGCCAGCGTGGCCTTGCGCAACGCCTGCACAGTGTTGCCACTGAAGCGGCCTGCCACCTGCACTTCGGTCGCGCGCCCGTCGGGGCCCGACAACCGCCAGGTGGCCCGGCCGCTGGGATGGCCGAAGCCCAGGCAGTCGTGGTCCGACAGTTCCTGCAGCGTGCCCGGTGCACCCCGCGCGGCGATGTAGGCCGGGCTGGCCACCAGGGCGTCGAGGCCCGCATCCAGAACCTTGCGTGCAAAGAATCCGGAGTCCTCCAGGAGCCCTCCCCGGACCGCCACGTCGATGCGCTCCGAGATGAGGTCGGCCCTTTCATCACTGAGCACGAAGTCCACGCGGACCAGGGGATGCGCGGCCAGGAATTCCGTCAGCCACTCCATCAGGAAGAAGTCGAAGAAATTGGCTGGCGCGGCGACGCGCACCAGGCCGCTGGGCTCCTGGTTGCCCGCCGTCAGTTCCTCGCCCGCTTCGACCAGCCCGTCCACCGCGCTGGCGCAGCGGTCGTGAAAGGTCTGCCCCGCACTTGTGAGTGCCAGGTTGCGGGTGGAGCGTTGCATCAGCCGGGTACCGAGCTGCGCTTCGAGTTGCTGGACGCGGCGGCTGAGCGTGTTGGGCGGAACGCCCAGGCGCCGCGAAGCCTCGGCAAAGCTGCCATAGCGCACCACCTGCACGAACGTGGCCACGTCGTTGAGGTCCAGCATGGCGACATTCCTTCTGAAAATGGACGAGTTCAATCAAATTGTGCCACCTAGTCGCGCAATCGAGAGCTTTCTAAGCTAGCGGCTTCAGTTCACCACCCCCATTCATCTCCGGAGAAAACAATGAACATCGGCATCATCGGTTCTGGCAGCCTCGGCGCCAATGTGGCTCGGGCCCTTGCCAAGAAGGGCCTGGCGGCCACGATTTCGAACCGGCGCGGGCCCGAGTCGCTGGCGTCACTGGTGGGGGAGCTGGGGCCGTCCATCAAGGCCGGCACCGTGGCGCAGGCCGCTGCTGCGGACATCGTCCTCGTGGCCGTGCGCTGGGTCGACCTGGGCCAGGTGCTGGGTGGCCTGCCCGCCTGGAACGGCCGCATCGTCATCGACGGCACGAACCCGGTCGAGTTCTTCGATCCCGATTCGCCCGACGCCAAAGACCCGGGCAACCCGCTCGCCGCCTACGGCATCAAGGCCGTCGATCTGGGCGGCAAGTATTCGAGCGAGGTCTTCCGCGAGTTCGTTCCCGGCGCCCGTGTCGTCAAGGCGTTCAACCACCTCGACGCGAACGCGCTGGCGCAGCCAGAAGTCTCGGGTGGCCAGCGCGTCCAGTTCTATTCCGGCGACGATGCCGCCGCGAAGGCCGACGTGCAAAAGATCCTGGACGCGATGGGCTACTTCCCGGTCGATCTCGGGTCGCTCGCTGTAGGCGGACGCCTGGCGCAGCTCCCGTTCGGGCCTTTGGCTGCAACGAACTTCGTCAAGGTCTAGAAGGCCGCCCGAGGGCGACGGGCGCACGTCGCTACTCGGGCTTGAAACCGGAACTCTTGAGCAGTTCCGCGCCCTGTGCCACGTCAGCGGCAATGAACTTCCTGAACTGTTCAGGCGACTCGGTCACGGGATCGATGCCCAGGCTGGCGAACGCACCGCGCTTCGCAATCTCCCCCACGGCGGCGTTG
Source organism: Rhizobacter sp. Root1221 (assembly GCF_001425785.1). Taxonomy (GTDB): domain Bacteria; phylum Pseudomonadota; class Gammaproteobacteria; order Burkholderiales; family Burkholderiaceae_C; genus Rhizobacter. The sequence continues at coordinate 175,300 of NZ_LMDI01000005.1, forward strand.
ATGGCCGCGTTGAGAAAGACGATTCGGGCAGGCGGGGTGTCCTTGGGGGCCCAGACACCGTACCAGGACGCATACGCGAACTGGGCGACTCCGCTCTCCTGCACGGTGGGCACATCGGGGGCGAGCGTGCTGCGGGCCTTCGAGGTGATCGCGATGGGCCTGACCTTGCCCGCCTTGGCAAGCGGGAGGACCGAAATCATCGAGTCGAGGAGCAGGTTCACGTGCCCACCCCCGACATCGATCATGGCCGGCTGCGTGCCCTTGTAAGGCACGTACGTGAACCTGACCCCGCCTTGCCTGGCCAGCAGCAATGCAGCCAGGTGACTCGGCGCGCCGGCGGCGGGAATCGCAGCCGTCCATTTGTCGGGCTGCTGCCTGGCTGCGGCCAGCACGTCCGACAGCTTCTGCTGCGGCAACTGCGGCGAGATCACCAGCATCAAGGGCGCTTCACCCACACGCGCCACCGGTGCGAAGTCGGTCTGTGGGTCGTAGGGAGCGTTGCTCAGCACCTGCTTGGCCAGTACGTGGGTGGCGGCGGAGAACAGCAGTGTGTAGCCGTCGGCAGGCGACGCCTGCACGGCCTTGCCGCCGATGGTGCCGCTGCCGCCGGCCTTGTTGTCCACGATCACCGGGATGCCGAGTTGCTTGCGAAGCTGCTCTCCCAGCAACCGGGCCGCGTTGTCCACCCCACCGCCCGGGGCGAATGGCACAACGATGCGAAGCTGCTTGTCGCGCTCCGGGAACGTCCCGGGTTGTGCCCAGGCGGGCATGGCCAGGAGTGTGGCAAGGAGTGTGGCAAGGGCGGCCAGCAATCGATGGGTGCTCATGGTGTCTCCAGGTTCTGGTTGTCGGCGCCGTCCGGGCGCGGGGGGCGAAGTCCCCCGCATCAGCCCATTTACCTGGTCAACCCGGCGGAGCGCATGGCCGCGGCGATCTCCTGGTCGGCGCCATCCACGAGCGGCAGCAGCGGCGAGCGAACGGTCGCGTGCGCGAGGATGCCGCGAGCCACCAGGGCCCACTTGAGCGCCACCGTCCCTTCCATGTGCGAGCCGCGGTGGTACACGTTCGCCGTCACTGGCAAAAGCCGGTCGTGCAGCGCACGCACCCTTGCGTAGTCCTTCGCCTTGCCTGCGGCGATCATCTCGACCAGCGGCTCGGGGGCGATGCAGCCATACCCCACCAGCGCGCCGTCCACGTCGAACATGGTGTGCATCAGGTACTCGTCGTGGCAGGTCAGGATCTGCAGGTCCGGCCGTTCCTTGCGAATCACCGGGATTTCACGATCCCAGCGCTTCATGTTGCGCACGCCGTTTTTCATGGCGAACACACCCGGCAGTGCAGCGATGTCGAGCTGCGTGTCCAGGTCGTACGTGGCCTTCGTGGCGTCGGGGTACTGGAACAGGATCAGCGGCAGGCCGCTGGCTTCGTGGATGGCCCGGTAGCGGTCCTGCGCTGCCCCCTTCTGGTAGCCGAAGCGGAGCCAGCCGTGCGACGGATAGACGAGGCCGGCGGAAGCGCCCGCCTTGACGGCGCGCTTCGCCTCTTCGGCTGCCACCTCCGTGCCTTCGAGCGTGATGCCCGCGATGATCGGGATGCGGCCGCCCACGGATTCGCGGAAGGCCTCGATGACCTTGCTTTGCTCGTCGCGCTCGAGGAACGTGCCCTCGCCGGCGTGACCGAGCACCGTCAGTCCCTTGACGCCGTCGACGCTGCCGAGCCACTTGCCCAGGCGTTGGATCGCGGGGTAGTCGACAGCGCCTTCGGGGGTAAAGGGGGTCACGGGGGCGGGAACGAGGCCGCGCAGGTCAAGGGTCGTGTTGCTCATGGTCATCTCCTGGGTGAGCGGTGAAGGTGATGACACTTTAGGAAGCGTCCGCCTCTGCGGGTAGATAGAATTCGCAGCTTTCAGAGTTGCCGAATTTGGCAGGCCTCGGGAGCCATCATGAACGTCAACAGTGTTCGCGTGTTCCTGGAGGTTGCTGAGGCAGGGAGCCTCAACAAGGTGGCGGCGCGCCGGCAGACGGCCCAGTCCCACATCAGCCGGCAGGTTGCGGATTTCGAGAACGACTGTGGGGGGCTGCTGTTCCGGCGGACGGGCCGCGGGGTCGTTCTCACCGAGCTGGGGGAGCGCGCATTCGCCCGCCTGCGGCCCTGGCTGCAGGAAACCGAACGGCTGGGCGAGGAGCTTCGCGCCGAGTCCGGGCAGGTGCTTGGCGAGGTGCGGGTGGGCATCATCCCTTCCGCCGCACATCCCCTGATGACCAGCCTGTTCGAGCACCTGCGGTCACATCACCCCGGCATCCGCCTGAGCATCGCCGAGGGGCAAGGAACCGAACTCGACGCCATGCTCGACGGCGGCGCCGTCGACATGGCGATCCTTTTCCGATTCCGTCGACCGAGTGGTGGAGACGAACGACATCTGTGCGTTGCACACACCTACCTGGTGTCGGCCCCAGGCGATGAACTGACACTCAAACCCACGCTCGACTTCTCCCGGCTGGAAGGGCTGCAGCTCGTGTTGCCCCGGCGGCCGAGCCATTGGCGAAACGCGCTCGAAGAGACAGCACGCAGCCTTGCGTTCAAGTTGGAGGCAGCAGCCGAAGCCGATTCGCTGACAGTGCAGAAGGAACTGGTGGCCAGGACACCGCAGCTCTATTCCATCCTCGGCCCCTTCTCCGTCATGGCCGAGTTGCAGGCCGGCAGGCTGCAGGCGAGTCGCCTGGTGCGGCCCGACCTGACCCGGCACGTCACCCTGGCGCTGCCGAAACACGGCAAGCAGTCGCCCGCGAGCCGCGTCGTCGCGGAAGCGATCGAGCGGTTGGTTGAATCATGGGGGCATCAACTGGCGGGGCCGGCGGCCGACTTGGCGGGAAGGTAGTTTGGCCCGGGGTGTCTTCGCTGCTCATCCCCGGTCGCTCAAGCTGGTCGTAGGAGCGGCTCCTGCGACCCAGAGCGGCTGTACAAGGCGGCGAAATGGGGCCGCGATAGCCGACGCTCAAACGACTGAGCCGAGTCGCCCTTACCGGCAAATAGCGCTCCTACTGCACCAACTGCTCGAACACACCCTCCACCATCGTGCCGAACGAGGTGTGACCGACTGGCCCTTCGCTTTCCGCCAGGGCGAGAAACTCTGGCGATACCATCTTGGTCGCAAATCGCTTCCGATGCTCGGGCGCCATGAGCCATTCCCGCACCTTGCGGCGGAATTCCGGGCGGTCCCCAGCAAAGGCATTGCTGTAGTCGAAGTGCTCCCAGAAGTCCCAGTAGGTCGTCCGCACGAACTGCACCGTGGCATGTGGATGCTCGCACTGCAGCCAGTGCTCCATCAGTGGTTCGATGGCGAATCCGCCGACATCGAGCATCAGCAGCACGCATAGCGGATCGTCGTGCAGTAGGCGATGGCTCTCACCGAGTGGTCCCCCACGCAAGATGACATCAAAGTAGGCCAGTGCGAAACGATCGAGGATGGCCTGCTCTTCCTGCGTCCAGCAGTGTTGGGGGCATCTGCCGAGCCGATCCAGGGAGATCTCGATTGAGTGATGAATCTCTTCGCGGTCAGCCAGCAACTCCAGCATGCGCGGAAGGAAGTAACCAACTTCGTGCGCAGACTGAACTTCGCTCTTGGCCGAGCAGTTGTACTCGTAGAAGTGCTTGGCGGGGAGGCGCTTCAATGGCCACTGGCGCAGCTGATGCTCGACGTCCTCGGAGACACAGCACGCCAGGCAAACGTCCAACGGACGCTGAGGATTTGCATGACGAGCGAACACGAGGTATGCCTCGTCGACCGCGGCGGAGAGAGATGATCGCGAGGAATGGGAAATCACTTGAGACGATGGTCAGCTATTCCCGTCATGGTACGCAAACCACCTCAGGGCAACGCCATCGGTCCTGCGAAATTTGCGCCCCATCCAAAAGCATTCGATCACCGGACGCTGACGGCGCGCGCGACTGATGAGATGCCTCCCGCACCCGACTGTCCGGTATCCATCATGCTCTTCATACGACTCCTCCTGGCCGGTCGTAGACTTTCGCACGCGAGCCCGGCGATGGCGTTCATGCTTCGTGGCGATAGATGTCTTCGTGGATCTCCGCAACCACGCAGTCGTCGACCAGCTGGAATTCGATATAGCCGGCATGCTCGGAGAAGACCGCCGCTTCGCCTGTAGGCGGCCGAACGACGGCAAACGCGAACGTGAATCGATGCGTCAACCCAAACGGGAAGCGCACCTCGACCGACCTCATCGACGAGAAGTCCGAGGCGCCAAGACCCCGATTCAGTATCTCGGTCTCGGGCCGATTGAGCTTCGCTGCAAGCTCCGGCAGCCAGTCCTTCAAAACTTCCTTCCATGGACGCAACGGTTTCATATCCTGCTTGTCTTGCTGGGCGGCCGCTTGGCGAATGGGCAACCCCAAAGCACACCTTGGCGAAAGACAGGTAGAGCCCCACGCGACCTTCGCCGACGAACGAAGCGGACGTTCAGTCCAGCGCGATCTTGTTCTTGACGATGACCGGCGCCCAGCGTTCGTCTTCCTCACGCATGAACGCAACGAAGGCCTCAGATGATCCACCGACGACTTCCATCATCTGGGCGCGCAGTGCCTGCACGACATCCGGCTCCTGGAGAACAGCCGCGATCTCCTTGTGCATGCGCTGCTGCAAGGCCTTGGGCGTCGCCGCGGGCGCCACCACGCCGATCCATGCGCCTGCATCAACATCCGCCAAGCCTTGCTCGTTCAACGTGGGCACGTCCGGCAGCAGGCTCGATCGTTTGGCCGTGCTGGCACCGAGGATGCGGATCTTTCCATTCTTGACCTGCGGCAGCACGGCCAGAGCCGGCAGACAGGCGATGTCGGCATCACCGGCCATCAAGGCCAGCACCGCCTGGCTGGAACCGGCATACGGCACGTGGACGATCTCGGTGCCGCTCTTCTGCGCGATCAGCTCCATCGTCAGGTGCGACAGCGAGCCGTTGCCGATGGATGCGTAGTTGAACTTGCCCGGCCGCTTCTTCAGTTCGGTCACCAGCTGGGCCAGGTTGTTCGCCGGCATTTCACTCTTGACGACCAGGACGCTGGGCTGCGTCACGGCGATCATGATTGGCGCCAGATCGCGTGCCGGGTCGTACGGCATCTTCTTGTAGAGGTGCTTGTTGTTGACAAGCGGCCCCACGATGCTGACCCCAAGCGTGTAACCATCCGGCGCCGCCTTGGCGATGGCGTCCGTGCCCATCATGCCGCCGGCGCCTTGCTTGTTCTCGACAGTGAACGGCAGCTTCAACCGCGCCTGCAGTTTCTGCGCCAACACCCGGGCCAGCGTGTCCGGCGTGGACGCCGGCGCGAAGGGCACGACGATCTTGACCGGCTTCGTCGGCCACTCCTGGGCCATGGCACTGCTGGTGATAGCGGCGAACAGGCACAGCGTCGTCAGCGGATTGAGTTTCATCGGAGTCTCCTTGATGTTGAATGGGGTCAGGCGTCGCGGCCCAGGTAGGCGCCGTCGTGTTCGAGCCGGCGCTGCAGATGGGCAACATCCAGTTCACGCGGATGCACACCGGCGGCAAGCGACAGGGCGGCAGCGGTGCCGGCGGCCTGTCCCATCACGAAGCAGGCGCCGGACACCCGTGCAGCCGACTGGCCCATGTGGGTCATCGATGCACAGCGACCCGCGACCAGCAGGTTGTCGATCCCCAGGGCCACGACCATTCGATAAGGCAGGTGATTGAAGCCGCGCACGTTCGGGATGTCCTGCCACTTGAACGCGATGTCGCCGGCCACATGGGCCTCTACCATCCAGCCGTTCACGCCGATCGTGTCGTCGAAGCTGGCGCACTCGAGCACGTCCGCTTCGGTCAACTGATAGCCACCGAGCACGCGCCGCGTCTCACGCACGCCGACCTGCGGCGCGATCTCGAGGATGTAGGCTTGCTCGAAGCCCGGCGCCGATTCGCGCAGGAACTGGAAGAAGTCGACGATCTGGCGCCGCCCTTCGACTTCGGCCGCGCTCAGCTGCACGGCGTCGGTGCAGTCGACCGGTGAGCCGTCCGGATTGGCCAGCTGCGTGACGTTGGCGCGCCACTCCATCGGGTTCTTCTGCGGCCGGATGATCGGCGTCTTGCGCGGGAACTTGCGCCCGCCGCGCTCGGCCTCCTCCATCCAGCGACCGAAGTGGTTCCAGGCGTCGCCGGCACGCTCGGGGTCGACGCCGTTGACGCGGAACATCGTCGACGGATACAGCATGCTGTGGCCATCAGTGCCCTTCTCGAACGGTGCGCCGGCCTGGGCGGCCAGGTCGCCGTCGCCGGAACAGTCGATGTAGACCTTGCCGACCACGGCATGCCGGCCGGACTTCGTCTCGATCAGGATCGCCTCGATCTCGCGGGGTGACCGCATGATCACACCGCACGCCCGGGCATGGAACAACAGCTGCGCGCCGCTCTCCGTCACCAGCCCATCGGCGGCCACCTTGAAGGCGGCGTTGTCATACGCTTGCGCGGCGATCCTGCCACCGAAGATGACGTGTGGCTCGTTCAGCCCGCCGAGCGAGCGCATGCGCTGCAGCAGCTGGTCGGCCACCCCGTGCACGACCTGCTGGATCTTGCCGTGGACGTTGGCGTGCAATCCGCAGAAGTTGGTGACGCCTGCGGCCGTGCCCATGCCGCCGAGGAAGCCGTAGTGCTCGATCAGCAGGGTGCGGCTTCCCGCCTGCGCAGACGCGGCCGCAGCCGCGATGCCGGCCGGACCTCCGCCCAGTACGACCACATCGAAGCGGCCGAACACGGGCGTCTCTCGCGCGGGCTCATGAAGGGTGGAAGGACTCATGCGGGGCTCCGGGTGGTTGTCGGTTGCATGAATCGTAGGCAGCAGGCAGTATTTCGTCCATGGCATGCTGTCAATGGCAGAAAGCGGGAATCTAAATAATGGATCTGAAATTGCTGCAGGTGTTCGACGAGGTCTACAAGACGCGCAATGTCTCGCGCGCCGGTGAGAACCTGGGGATGCGCCAGTCGTCGGTCAGCATCGCGCTGGCGCGCCTCCGGCGCCACTTCGGTGATCCGCTCTTCGTTCGCACCTCGGACGGCATGCAGCCGACACCCCACGCGACTGCCCTTGTTGACCAGGTGCGCCAAGCGATCGAACTGCTGCGCATCGTCACCAGGCAGCAGGCGGTGTTCGACGCGGAAAAGGCAGCCCGGACGTTTCGCATCTGCATGACCGACATCACGCACATTGCGCTCCTGCCGGCGCTGATGACCCGCGTGAGCGAAGTTGCGCCGAATATCCAGATCGAGATCACGCACATCTCGAACGAGACGGCGAGGATGCTGGAGTCCGGCGATGCCGACCTGGCGGTGGGCTACATGCCGGCGCTGGAGGCGGGCTTTTATCAGCAGAAGTTGTTCGACCAGAACTTCGCCTGCGTGGTGCAGCGGGAGCACCCGCGTGTTCGTTCACGTCTCACGCAGATGGCATTCAGGCGCGAACGACACGCCCTCGTGCCTACTGCCGGCACCGGACATGAGCTGGTCGAGCGAGAACTCGAACGCCTCGGGGTCCACCGAAAGGTCGTCTTGCGACTGCCGAACTTCCTCGGCATCGGAGGCCTCGTCGCCAGCACCGACATGATGATCACGGTACCGCAGCGCGTGGCGGACACCTTGCTGCGGATTGCCGACGTCAAGGTCTTCCCACCGCCGTTCGAGTTCCCCAGCTTTGCCATCAAGCAGCACTGGCATGAGCGGTACCAGCAGGACCCGGCAAACCGGTGGTTGCGATCGGTGATCTCTGACCTGTTCCTGGAAAATTGATGCGCCTCCAGGCAGTTGCGCGGCTCGCCTGACGGTCGCCGATCAGACACCTCCAGCTTCTCCAACCGCTGCAAAGCGCCGTCAACGTCCTTCCGTGGCGTGAGCAGCAGCCTGTGGGACAGCGACAGTGCGCAGCAGGCTCGCATGCCTGGCCGGCGGCGCACCGAAGATGCGCGCGTAGTCGCGGCTGAACTGTGACGGACTAAAGGCCGTCGAGGTCACCGCCTTCCTGGACCTCGCGCCTTGCGACGACGTGCTGCGGCGTGTGCCGCTGCCGGGCACCGGCGGGGCAACCCCGTGACGGGCATGCCCGCGTGCAGCCTGCAGCCGTGAGCCGCCTGGCTGCGGAATTGGCCTGAGCGGTGCTGGCGCGGTGCGCGGGGACGCGTGCGTGCTGCTCGAGGCGGAGCGCTGAAATGCGGATCACCGAAATCTTTGCCCGCTTTGCAGCGGACATCAAGTCGCAGGCACTTCCGCCGGACGTCCAGCACCACGCCAAGCGGGCACTGGTCGACTGGCACGCCGCCGTGCACCCCGGCCTGAAGACACGCACGGTGCAGGTGCTGGCAACGGTCCTGGCCGACGACCTGGACCGCGGTCCGTCACGGCTCGCCGACGGCCGAGCTGCCTTGCCCCGGGCTGCGGCGCTGATCAACGGCACGGCCGCCCACGCGGCGGAGCTCGACGACAGCTTCCGCGAGGCCATGTACCACCCGGGCGCCGCGACGATCGCCGCGGCGCTCGCGGCGGGCCAGTGCGCCGGCGCCTCCGGGGCGGACCTGCTGCGGGCCGTGGTGACCGGCTACGAGATCTCGACGCGCATCGGCATCACCATGGGGCGGGCACACTACCGGTACTGGCACAACACCGGCACCATCGGCACGTTCGGCGCCGCCGCGGCCGCGGGAAGCCTGCTCGGCCTGGACGAGACCGGGTTCGCCCATGCGCTCGCCCTGGCCGCGACGTTCACCGCGGGGCTGCAGCAGGCGTTCCGCGACGAAACCATGGGCAAGGCGTTGCACGCCGGGCGCGCCGCTGAAGCCGGGCTGCTGGCCGCGCAGTTGGCAGCGGGTGGCATGCGCAGCACGCTCGATGTGTTCGAGGGCGAAGCCGGGCTGGGCCGGGCCATGGGCGAAGGAACGGACTGGTCACAGGCCGGTGCGACGCTGGGCTCTGAGTACCACGTGACACGGCTGACGTTCAAGAACCATGTCGGGTGCGGGCATGCGTTTCCGGCCGTCGACGGTGCGCAAGCGCTGCAGCACCTCCACGGTTTCACCCACGCCGACATCGACCGCATCCACCTGGGCGTCTACCAGGCCACCCGGGACATCGCCCCGCACATCGATCCCCTCGACGGCGACCAGGCCCGCTTCAGCCTGCCCTACATGGTGGCCACGGCGTTGGTGCATGGCAGCGTTCGCCTGGCGGCCTTCGAGCCCGCACGGGTGCACGACCCGGTCACCCGCGCCCTGATGCAGCGGATCAGCAGTTGGCTCGATGCAGACGTCGATGCGGACTTCCCGGCCCGCCGTGGCGCGCGGGTGGACGTGACGCTGCGAGACGGCCGGCGTTTCGTGCACCGCCAGGCCGACCGCAAGGGCGATCCCGAACTCCCGCTCTCCGACCAGGACCTGGACGACAAGCTGATGGAGTTGGCAGGGCCGGCCCTCGGCAACGCGGCGTGCCGAACGCTGCTCACGCAACTCTGGTCGCTCGACACCTGCGCCCGACTGCCTTGAGAGGAATCCCATGTCCCATGCCTTCATCTGCGACGCGATCCGAACGCCGTTCGGCCGTTACGGCGGCGCGCTGTCCTCGGTCCGTGCCGACGACCTGGGCGCGGTCCCCCTCCGCGCGCTCATGGCACGCAACACGACCGTCGACTGGGGCGCCGTCGACGACGTCATCTTCGGCTGCGCGAACCAGGCCGGCGAAGACAATCGCAACGTGGCGCGCATGTCAGCCCTCCTGGCGGGCCTCCCGATCGGCGTTCCGGGCAGCACGATCAACCGGCTTTGCGGTTCGGGCCTCGATGCGTTGGGCACCGCAGCGCGTGCGATCAGGAGTGGCGAAGCCTCATTGGCGATCGCCGGAGGGGTCGAGAGCATGAGCCGATCGCCGTTCGTCATGCCCAAGGCGGAGAGCGCGTTCGCCCGCAGCAACGCCGTCTACGACACGACCATCGGCTGGCGCTTCGTCAACCGGTTGATGAAGGAAGCGCATGGCGTGGACGCCATGCCCGAGACGGCCGAGAACGTGGCCGCGGCGTTCGGCATCGGGCGCGAGGCGCAGGACCGGATGGCGGTGGCTTCTCACACGAAGGCCTTGGCTGCACAGAAGAGCGGTCTTTTCGGCGCGGAGATCACACCCGTGCTCGTGCCCCGGAAGAACGGCGAGGCCGCGGTCGTGGCCACGGACGAGCATCCGCGCGTGACCACGATGGAGGCGCTTGCCAGGCTCCGGGGCGTGGTGCGGCCAGACGGGAGCGTGACGGCGGGCAACTCGTCGGGCGTCAACGATGGCGCCTGCGCGCTGCTGCTCGCCGACGAAAAGGCCGCGGCGCGCCACGGCATCACGCCGCGTGCACGGGTGGTGGCCATGGCCACGGCCGGCGTGCCCCCGCGCATCATGGGCATGGGGCCGGCACCGGCGACCCGTCGGGCGCTGGCGCTGGCGGGTCTGTCGCTGGACCAGATGGACCTGATCGAGCTCAACGAAGCCTTCGCCGCGCAAGGCCTGGCCGTGCTGCGCGACCTGGGTCTCGCGGACGACGACCCGCGGGTGAATCCGAACGGTGGCGCGATCGCCCTGGGCCATCCGCTGGGGGCCAGTGGGGCGCGCCTTGCCACCACGGCCGTGAACCAACTGCACCGCATGGGCGGTCGATACGCGCTCTGCACGATGTGCATCGGCGTGGGGCAGGGCGTCGCGGTGATCCTCGAGCGGGTTTGACTGGACGGGGAGGGCGCCGCGGCGCCCGGGTGTCCGCCAGTGTCAGAACGGCGAATCGGGGAAGTAGTACTTCGACGCGTTGTCCTTCGTGATCAGCTCCGACGGCAGGATGGTGGTGGCCGGCATCGGGTTGCCCTTCACGCGTGACGTCGCGGTCATGCGCATCGCGTCGGCGATCATGCGCGGGGAGTACGTCACGTCGGCCGTGACTACCTTGTCGCCGTCCATCACCTTCTTCACGTACTCCTTCGAGCCGGCGCCGCCGAGCACCAGCTTGATGTCGGTGCGCCTGGCCTGTTCGATGGCCTTCTGCACGCCCACGGCCATGTCGTCGTCGGACGCCCACACCGCGTCGATCTGCTTGAAGCGGGTCAGGTAGTCCTGCATCACCTTGAACGCGTCGTCGCGGTTCCAGTTGCCGTGTTTGGCGTCGAGCACCTGGATGCCCGGGTTCGCCTTCATCACCGCATTGAACGCGTCGACCCGCTGGTTGTCGATCACGGTGGGGATGCCCCGCAGGATCACGACGTTGCCCTTGCCGCCGAGGGCCTTGGCCACGTACTCGCCGGCCACCTTGCCGAAGCCGGGGTTGTCACCGGCCACGTAGGCGTTCTGCGCGGAGGTGTCGGTCAGCCCGCGGTCCACCACCGTGACGAACACGCCCTTGTTCTTCACCTGCGCCACGGGTTGCGTGAGCGGTGCCGACTCGAAGGGCAGGATCACGAGCGTGTCGATCTTGTTGACCGTCTGCAGGTCCTGCACCTGGTTGGCCTGTTCGCTCGCGGAGCCGGCGGTCTTCACGATCACCTTGATGCCGGGGAACTCCTTCTCGAGTTCGGCCTTCGTGCGGTTGGCCCAGTAGACCACCCCCCCGGCCCAGCCGTGGGTGGCGGAGGGGATGGACACCCCCATCACGGGTTTCGGGTTGGCTTGGGCGAAGCAGCCGGCGGCGGTGAGCAGGCCCGCCAGGACGAGGGCGGCGCGGGGAAGGAATTTCACGTTCACTTCGTTCTCCTCGGAGGTTCGCGGCCAGGCCCCGGCCGCAGTGGGTTCAGGCGACTGGATTCATCGGCGCCCGCGCTGCAGGAAGGCCACCGCGATGATCACGATGCCCTGCACGGCGGCGTTGAGGTACACGCTGATGATGTTGGTCAGGTTCAGGATGTTGCTGATCACCGACAGCAGCACCGCACCCACCACGGTGCCCACGACGCGGCCCTCGCCACCCTTGAGCGCGGTGCCGCCCACGATCACCGCGGCAATGGCCTCGAGTTCCCACAGCAAACCCGTGGTGGGCGACGCCGACCCGAGTCGCGGCACGTACAGCAGCGTGGCGATGCCCACGCACACACCGAGCAGCACGTAGGTCAGGATCTTCACGCGGTCTACCGCGACCGCCGCATAGCGGGCCACCTGCTCGTTCGATCCGATGGCCTGCACATAGCGGCCGTAGCGCGTGCGGTTGAGCACGGCGATGCCGGCCACCGCGACGGCCGCGAACACCCAGATGGGCAGCGGGATGCCGAGCCAGCTGCCGTAGTAGACGGGGCTGTACACCTCGGAGAGTTTGCCGTCGAGCGTGAGCGCGCCGCCGTTGGCGAAGTAGGTGAGGAAGGCGCGGAAGATGCCCAGCGTGCCCAGCGTCACGATGAAAGGTTCGATGCGGCCCTTCGTGATCAGGATGCCGTGGGCCCAGCCGAACACGGAACCCAGCGCCACCGCGGCCAGCATGCCGAGGCCCACGATGGCGATGGGCGAGGCCACGTGCGGGATCAGCCCGTTCATCAGCAGGATCATGCTGCCGGCGATGAGTGCGGCCATCGACCCCACCGACAGGTCGATGCCCCCCGCGGTGATCACGAAACACATGCCCACCGCGATGATGCCGATGAACGCCGTGCGGGTGAGCACGTTCATGGCGTTGTCCCAGGTGGCGAAGTCGCCGTTGAGCAGTGTGCCGGCGATGCACAGCAGCACGAGGCCGAGCAGCGGACCCAGGTCGAGCACGTGCCGGCGCCACGAGGGTTCGCGGGCCGGCGTGGTGGCCTGCGCGGCCACGCTAGTGGGTGCCTGTGGCATGGGCGATCAACTCCTCTTCGGTCAGGTGGCCGGCGTCAAGCGTGGTCATCACCCGGCCGGCCCGCATCACCACGACGCGGTGGCACAGGCCGATCAGCTCGATCAGTTCCGACGACACCACCACCACCCCACGCCCTTGCGCCGCAAGCCGCTGGATGAGGAAGTAGATGTCCCGCTTCGCGCCCACGTCCACGCCGCGCGTGGGTTCGTCGAGCACCACCACCCGCGGGTCGGGTTGCAGCACCTTCGCGATGGCGAGCTTCTGCTGGTTGCCCCCCGACAGGCTCGATGCGGGGGCCTGCGGGTTGCGCGTGCGGATGCCGTGGTCGGTGATGGCCCGGTCGAGCGCGCGGCGTTCGGAGGCCGGGTCGAGCCACGGGCGCGCGTGGCGGTCGAGGTCCATCAGCGTCAGGTTGTGCGACAGCGACAGGCGCATGTGCAGGCCCTTGCCCTTGCGGTCCTCGCTGAGGTAGGTGAGGCCGTGTGCGGCAGCCTGGCGCGGGTTGTGGAACACCACGGCGTGGCCTGCGAGTTCCACCGTGCCGGCCGTGCGCGGTCGCAGCCCCAGCAGGCCTTCGAAGAGTTCCGTGCGCCCCGCGCCCACCAGTCCCGCGAAACCGAGCACCTCGCCGGCCCGCACGTCGAAGTCGACGCCGTGCGCCCAGCCGGGCACCGTGAGCCCGCGCACGCGCAGCAGCGGCGGGCCATCGGGCACCGCATGGCGCGGCGGGAACATGTCGGTGAGGTCGCGGCCCACCATCAGGTTGGCCATCTGCTGGCGGGTCAGCGACGACGTGGGCGCACGCGTGACGAATCGGCCGTCGCGCATCACCAGCACCTCGTCGGTGATGCGTTCCACCTCGTCGAGCTTGTGCGAGATGTAGACGATGGTGGTGCCCGCCGCACGCAGCTGGCGGATCAGGCCGAAGAGCCGCTCCGTCTCGGACGGTGTCAGCGTGGCCGTGGGTTCGTCCATCACCAGCAAGCGGGCGTGGCGCGACAGCGCCTTCGCGATCTCCACGAGCTGTTTCTCGGCCACGATCAGGTCGCGCGTGCGGGTGTCGGGCGAGAGATCCAGGCCCACCTGGGCGAGCACGTCGCGCGCCGCCGCGCGCATGGCCCGGTCGTCCAGCCAGCCACCGCGGTGCCGCTCGTGGCCGAGGAAGATGTTCTGCGCTACCGTCAGGTCGTCGGCGAGGTTGAACTCCTGGTGGATCAGCACGATGCCGGCCGCCTCGGCGGCGCGCGAGTCCGCGAAATGGCATGGCGTGTCGCCCACCGCCAGTTCGCCGCCGCTGGCACGCTCGTAGCCCGACAGGATCTTCATCAGCGTGGACTTGCCCGCGCCGTTTTCACCGAGCAGGCCGTACACGTGGCCGGGTTCGAGCGAGAAGCTCACGCCGTGCAGCACCCGCACCGGACCGAAGTCCTTCACGATGCCGGTGAACCGCACGCGCAGGCTCATGTCATGCTTTCACCGCCACCCAGCGGCCATCCTTCGCCGACGACTTCAGCGCCGTCTCGATGAACACCATGCCCAGGATGCCGTCGTCGATGGTGGGGAACGTGACGGCCTTGTCGAGGCGGTTCTTCTTGCCCGGCCGCGCCGCGCGGATGGCCGCGGCGATCTCGCTGTAGATCGTGGCGAACCCCTCGAGGTAGCCCTCGGGGTGGCCCGATGGCACGCGGGTCACGCGCGCCGCGTCGGCGCTGGCCGAGGCGGTGCCGCGCGAGAGCATCTGCGGCGGCTGGCCGAACGGCGCGAAGCGCAGCTGGTTCGGGTGTTCCTGCTGCCATTCGAGCCCGGCCTTGTCGCCATACACCCGGATGCGCAGGCCGTTCTCGTGGCCCGGGGCCACCTGGCTCGCCCACAGCGAGCCGCGGGCGCCCCCGGCGTAGCGCAACATCACCTGCACGTTGTCGTCGAGCACACGCCCTTTCACGAACGACGTGACCTCGGCGCTGAGGGACTCGACCGTGAGCCCGGTGATGAAGTGGGCGAGGTTGTACGCGTGCGTGCCGATGTCGCCGATGCAACCGCCCGCGCCCGAGCGTTTCGGATCGGACCGCCAGCCGGCCTGCTTCTGCCCGGTGGCCTCCAGCCGCTGCGTGAGCCAGTCCTGCGCGTACTCGACCTGCACGATGCGCAGCGCGCCCAGCGCGCCATCGGCCACCAGCCGGCGTGCATGGCGCACCATCGGGTAGCCGGTGTAGTTGTGGGTCACCGCGAAGATGCGGCCGTGCTTCTGCGCCAGGGCCTTCAGCCGCTTCGCATCCTTCAGCGTGGTGGTGACGGGTTTGTCGCAGATGACGTGGATGCCGGCCTTGAGGAAGGCCTCGGCGGCCGGGGCGTGCTGGTCGTTCGGCGTGACGATGGCCACGGCCTCGATGCCGTCGGGCCGGCCGGCTTCCTCGCGGGCCATGGTGACGTAGTCGGGGTACACGCGGTCCAACCCGATGGCCGCGCCCGACCGCAGCGATTTGTCGGCGGTGGACGACAGGGCGCCGGCCACCAGCGTGTAATGGTCATCGAGCCGTGCGGCGATGCGGTGCACGGCGCCGATGAAGGCGCCTTCGCCGCCGCCCACCATGCCGAGGCGGATGCGGGGCGGGAACGGAGTGGGTGTGTCAGCCATGTGGAACCGATTGCAGTCGAGTGGCGAATCTACGCGCGGCGGGAGGTAACGGACTCGGGACAAACGCGAATCCGCGCGGGGCCGGTGTCTCAGAGCCCGAGCATGCGGCGCAGCTGCGCCGGATCCGGCTTCGCGCCAGCGAAGTCGTCGAACGCCTTGTCGGTGACGCGGATGATGTGGTCGCGGATGAACGCAGCGCCCTCGGCCGCACCGTCTTCCGGGTGCTTCAGGCAGCACTCCCATTCGAGCACCGCCCAGCCGGGGTAGTTGTGCCGCGCCATCTTGGAGAAGATGGCGCCGAAGTCCACCTGGCCGTCACCCAGCGAACGGAAGCGGCCGGCGCGGTCCACCCAGGGGGCGTAACCCGAGTACACGCCCTGTCGCCCGGTGGGCCGGAACTCGGCGTCCTTGATGTGCAGCGCCTTGATGCGCGAGTGGTAGATGTCGATGAACGCGAGGTAGTCGAGCTGCTGCAGCACGAAGTGCGACGGGTCGTAGTTGATGCAGCAGCGCGGGTGCTGGTCCACCTTGTCGAGGAACATCTCGAACGTGGTGCCGTCGAACAGGTCCTCGCCGGGGTGCAGTTCGAAACACACGTGGCAGTTCGCCTCGTCGAATGCATCGAGGATGGGGCGCCAGCGCCGGGCCAGTTCGTCGAACGCGGTGTCGATCAACCCGGCCGGCCGCTGCGGCCACGGGTACAGGTAGGGCCAGGCCAGCGCGCCCGGAAAACTCACGTTGCTGGTGAGCCCCAGGTTCAACGAGGCCTTGGCCGACAGCAGCATCTGCGCCACCGCCCAGGCCTTCCGGGCCGCGGGGTTGCCCTTCACGGCGTCGGGCGCGAAGCTGTCGAATGCCTCGTCGTAGGCCGGGTGAACGGCCACCAGCTGGCCTTGCAGGTGGGTGCCCAGTTCGGTGATGGCCACGCCGTTCTCGCGCGCCACGCCGGCCACCTCGTCGCAGTAGGTCTTCGACTCGGCCGCGCGCTGCAGGTCGAAGATGCGCGCATCCCACGAGGGAATCTGCACCCCCTTGAAG
This sequence comes from Rhizobacter sp. Root1221, assembly GCF_001425785.1. Lineage (GTDB taxonomy): Bacteria > Pseudomonadota > Gammaproteobacteria > Burkholderiales > Burkholderiaceae_C > Rhizobacter. Next base: position 191,813 of record NZ_LMDI01000005.1, read on the forward strand.
CCTTTCTGCCCGGCCCATCGGGTGATGGCCGCCCACGAGTCGAACGGTGCCGTGTCGCCGGCGAATTGGGCGAGGTAGACGCCCGGGCCCTTCAAGGTGGTGGCCATGTCGATGTCCTCCTAGGGCAGGTTGTCCTTCACATAGATGTCGATCCGGATGCGTTCCTGGTCGCTGACCACCGGCTCGCGGGTGAGCCTGGAGAGCGCCTGGCGCAACGCCGAGCGCACCTCGTGGCCGGCGTCCTGGTTGATCACCGCGTCCATCGTGCCGGCAAGCAGGTCGCGGCGCGCATGGGGGGTGAGTTCGTGCCCCACGAACACCACGTCGTGGCCCCTTCCGGCTTCGCGCAGCGCGGCGGCGATGCCGCGGTTGCCGGCACCGATGCTGTAGAGGCCGATGAGCTGCGGGTGCTGGGCCAGCAGCTCGGCCACCAGCGGTTCGGTGAGCGCCGAGTTGTCCTTGCCTTCGACCGGCGGCAGCACCTTCAGGCCCGGATACTCGGCGGCCATCACCTGGCCGAAGCCGAACCAGCGCTCGGCGTGGTCGCGCAGCGACAGGCTGCCCACGAGCACCCCCACCTGGCCGGGCCGGCCGGCGAGGAAACGGCCCACCAGCGTGGCCGCGGTGCGGCCGGCGGCCACGTTGTCGATGCCCACGAAGCGGTGGCGGCGCGACGACGGCACGTCGGACACGAGCGTGACGACGCCGATTTCGGCGTCGGCCAGCTCGTCGATGGCGGCGCGCACGAGCGGGTGGTCGAGGGCCATCACCACGGCGGTGTCGCAACTGCCCTTCAGGCCCAGCAGGCGTTCGGCGAGTTCGCCGGGTTCGAAGACATCGACCTCGACGATCTCGAGCGTGACGCGGTGGTCACTGGCCCAGCCGTGGTTCTCGGCGATCTGCTCGCGCAACATCGCGATGAAGCTGTTGTTGCCGGACGGCAGCACGAAACACAGCCGGTGGGGGCGGGGCCGCGCGAGGCGTGCGGCCGACGGGTCGGGCCGGTAGCCGAGGCGCGAGACGGCATCGGCCACGCGGTTGACGGTGCGGGCGTGCACGCCCGGCCGCTTGTTCAACACGCGGTCGACGGTGGCAAGGCTGACGCCGGCTTCGCGGGCGACGTCGTTGAGGGTGGCGCGGGGTGGTGGGTTCATGGTGGAGATCAACAATATGAGGTGCGTACCTCACCCTGTATTCTGGGAGATACCCTAGTGCTATCGTTCCGGTGAACCACTTCAGCGAGACCGAGATGACCGACACCTCCCGCCCCCGCTCCCCCGGTGAAACCCGCCGCCGCCAGGTGATGGGCGACACCTTCGTCGACCGTGCGCTGGCTGGCGCCACCGCGTTCACGGCGCCGCTGCAGACGCTGGTCAACGAACACGCCTGGGGCGCCACCTGGCAGCGCGACGGCATCGACCTCAAGCAGCGAAGCCTGTGCACGGTGGCGATGCTGGCCGCGCTGGGCCACACGAACGAGTTGAAGGGGCACCTGCGGGGGGCGATGAACAACGGCGCCACGCTCGCCGAGCTGCGCGAGGTGCTGCTGCACGTGGCGCCGTACGCGGGGGTGCCGGCATCGGTGGCGGCGTTCCGCGCCGCGGGCGAATGGATGGCCGCCGAGGGCGTTGCCTTCGACGGCGAGTGACACTCAGGCCGGCTCGGACGCCACGCCAAAGTCGAAGGTGGGTCCGAGGCGGGCGACCGACAGGCTGATGGTGGACGCCGCCTGGCGCAGCGCCGCGGCCTCCGGCGCCGTCCAGTTGCGCACCCGCCCTGTTTCCTCGAGGCACACCACACCGAACGGCCGGCCGTTGATCTGGAACGACGTGTCGAGCAGCGATCGGACGCCGGTGCGGGCGAAGTAGGTCGCCAGGCCGGCCAACGCCGGTTCCTGCGTGACGTCGTGGGCCACATACACGCCGCGGCTGAGCAACTGCCCGAAGTAGAGGCCGAACTCGCTGGCGTGCAGGACGGCTCCGCCGGCATGGAATGCCGCGCCGGCCGACGCGAGGCCCACGCAGTGCAGGCTGCGCGTGTCGCCATCGCCTGCAAAGCCCCACAAGCTGGCCCGCGACACACCGAAGCTGTCGCGAAGCAGCGTGCACAGTGCCTCGCGGAACGCGGGCAGCGTGAGTTCGCCGCAGGCCAGCCGCGCGGCCATGGGCCGGCAGAGGGTGGCGAAATCGGGGCGGAGGGTCAGCACGGGGCTTTCAGCAGCGGATGGGGACCTCCGGTTCTTCGGCAGTTGCGGCCCGGACCGATGCCGGCCGCGCGACGAAGTGCGTGCAACTGTGCACGGATGCGAGGAATCCGGAGTGCCGGAGCGGCGGCATGGGGTCGAGCCCATCGCCTGGGCCGGCAGCAAACGAAACATGAATCGATGTTCATTCCGTGCCCGCCGGGTTTCCACCGGCCAACCGTGTCCGTGAAGGCAGGGCGGTAGATCGCCTTCGATTCGTGGCGCCGATCACGAAACATGGGGCTGTCGGGCTTGCGAACCACGCAAGCAGGTGGGGCCGCTTTCGAAGACCGAGTCCTATACTTCTTTCAGCAGTACAGGCCCCGGGTGTCGGTTCCATGACAAGAAAACGCAGTGAAAAAAGCGAGCAAACGCTCGCAGCCATCGTAGCCGCAGGCTTCGACATTGCCCGAAAACAGGGCCTGCAGAGTGTCTCGCTGACCAGCGTGGCCAAGGACCTCGGCATCAGCAAGGGCGGGGTTGCGCTCCGGGTCGGGTCCATCGATGCGCTGAAGAACATGGTGCTCGACGAATACGAGGCCTACTTCAAGCGCACCGTGTTCGAGCCGGCCATGGAAGCCCCGCCGGGCCTGCCGCGGCTCGACATGCTGATGCGCCTGTGGATCCGTGGTGGCGCCGACATGCACGTGCTGCTCGGTTCCATGTACGGCCATTGCACCTTCGAGGTCGACCCCATCCACCTGCCGCTGCGTGAGCGCCTCGTGAAGGGGTTCGTGCTGTGGCAGAAGACCCTCGAACGCACCATCCGCCAGGCCATGCAGCACCAGCATTTGCGGGCCGACACCGATCCCGAACAACTCGTGTTCGAGATCTTCGGCCTCATGATGAGCTTCATGTACGCGCAACGGCTCTCGAAGAGCGAGCATTCGTTCGAACGTGCCGAGTCGGCCTACACGCGGCTGCTGTGGCCGTACCGCACGACGGTGGGCTGAGAAGCTCTGAGAAGGCGGGCTACACCCTGCGAGGAATCACCATCTTCGACGTGAGCACCTGAACCACCTCGCCGCGCTGGTTCTTCGTTTCGCTGCGCACCGTGGCCATGCCGCGGTCGGGGCGTGACGCCGACGGCCGCACCTCGAGCACCTCGATCTCCACGTGCAACACATCGCCCGGGCGGGTGGGCCGCGGCCACTGCAGCTCGCCGCCGGCACCCACGATGCCACCGGCGATGCGCATGCCACTCGTCACCATCAGCTTCATCGTGATGGACGCCGTGTGCCATCCGCTGGCCGCGAGGCCGCCGAAGATCGTGGCCTGGGCCGCGTCGTGGTCGAGGTGGAACGGTTGCGGGTCGAACTGGGTGGCAAACGCCTTGATCTGCGCCTCGTCGAGCGTGTGTTCACCGGACGTGAAACGGTCACCGGCGCGGATGTCGTCGAGGTAAAGGGGTTCGGTCATCGGGCTTCTCCAGCAGACAGGACAGGGGGCATCGCGGGCGCTCCGGGTGATGCCGGGGCGTGCACCCGGCGGATCCATGGCACGCAGGCGATGGCGGCGAACGCGGCCAATGCCACCACCAGCACCGCGAGCAGCCCCGCGAGGCCGCCGCCCATTCTGACCACCACCACGTGGCCCGCCACCACGATGATCGCCAACCGCACGAACCCGGCCAGTGTGGACCACCCCATCCGCCGTGCGCCCTGCGACGCGAAATACAGCGCGAGGCCCAGGCCGAACAGCCCATAGGCCGGCGCCACCGTGCGCAGGTATGCCGCACCCGCCTCGATGGCGGCGGTGTCGTGCGTGAAGAGGCCGAGCCAGGCGCGCGGGAACACGGCCGCTGCCAGGCCCACCAGTTCCGTGGCCGCGGCCGCCATCAGGGCGCCGGTCCAGGCGATCTGCCGGGCGCGGGCCAGTTGCCCGGCGCCCACGTTCATGCCGATCATCGCGACCATGCCGGTGCCGAAGCCGAAGACGAGCGGCACCTGCAGGTACTCCAGTCGGATGCCGAGCCCGAAGCCGGCCAGTGCCGGAATGCCCAGGGGCGCGACCAGCGTGGTGGCCGCCACGACAGCCAGGTTCGAGTTGAAGTTGTTGACGATGGCAATGCCGCCCACCCCGAGGATGTCGGCAAACAGCGCCCGCTGCAGCGGGCGCCGGAAACGCAGGTGCACGCCGCCGTGGCCACGCAGCAGGCTGCGGCCCAGCACGACACAACCGAGTGCGTAGTAGAGCACCAGGGCCAGCCCCGCGCCGGCGATGCCCAGGCCCGGCAGCGGCCCGGCGCCGAAGATCAGCACCGGCGACACCACCACCAGCACCGGCACCCCCCCGGCCAGCACCAGCGCCGGCAGGCGCATGTTGCCGCTGCCGCGCAACACACTCGCGAACGCGTTCAGCAGCCACAGCAGCACGGCGCCCGCGAAGATGGCGTTCGAATAGGTGAGGGCGGCCGACAGCGCGCCGCCTTGGCCGCCGATGGCGGCATACAGCCACGGCCCGCCCAGCAGTGCCGCGGCCGTGAACACGAGCCCCAACACGGTGGCGATCACCACCGCGTGGAGGGCCAGCGCCTCGGCGCGTGCGTGGTCGCCGGCCCCGAGCGCGCGGGCGATGGCCGATGAAATGCCGCCGCCGATCCCCCCCGCCGACATCATCTGCATCAGCATGACCACCGGGAACACGAGGGCGGCGCCCGCGAGTGCGTCGACCCCGATCAGCCCCACGTAGTAGCTCTCGAGGAAGTTGGCCGCCGCCTGCGCCAGCATCACGACGATGTTGGGCGCGGCGAGCTTGAGCAGCGTGGGCCCCACCGGCCCGTGCAGCAGCAGCGCGGCGCGGGCCTGGGCCGCCTGCGCGGCAGGGGAGGCGGCGGGGGTGCCCATGTCAGCGGGCCGGAGCGCCCAGGTACACGCCGGGCCGGGCCGACAGGCCCAGCTTCACGTTGCGGGCGATGTCGTCGGCGAGCACCTCGTCCTCGCCGGCCTCGACCGCCGCGAGCACCTGGCGCACCACGTCGTCCGGGTGCGCCTTCGGGCCGGAGAAGCCGGCCGCCATGTCAGTTTCCATGAACGCGACGTGCACGCCCACGACCTGGGTGCCCTGGGCGCGCAGCTCGTTGCGCAGCCCGTTCGTCAGCGACCAGGCGGCGGCCTTCGACGCCGAGTAGGTGCCGCTGCCCGGCAGGCTGAGCCAGCTCAGCACCGACAGCACGTTGACGATGGCGCCGCCGCCGTTGGCGGCCAGGTGCGGGGCGAAGGCCTGGCTCACCGCGAGCGGCCCGAACACGTTCACGTCGAGTTCGGCGCGCAAGGCGTCGATGCTGGCCTGGCCGGCGAGCAGCCCCTGGCCGCGGGCGATGCCGGCGTTGTTGACGAGCAGTGACACGTCCCCGAAGTCGCGGGCCGCGGCCAGCACTTCGCCGGGGCGGGTCACGTCGAGCCGAACCGCGTGTACGCCCGGGATGTCGACGGACGATGGGTCGCGGGCCGCGGCGTACACCTTGCGTGCACCGGCCGCGAGCAGCGCCCGGGCGAACGACGCACCGAGGCCGCGGTTGGCACCGGTGACGAATGCGACGGAGTCCTGGATCTTCATGGTGGGGTCCTTCGGGAGGGTGGGGAATATGACGAGCGTCATAAGCGGGGGCGAACGGCAGGCGCCGGCAGAGCGGCGCCCAGGGTCAGGTGACCTGGTCGAGGATGGTCATGCGCGCGGCGTCGCGCACGGCCTTGGACAGCGCGGGATCGTCCACGGCGCGGGCGATGGTCAGCGCGCCCACGAGGCTGCAGTACACGGACAGGGCCTTGCGGCGGTCCTCGCCGTCAGCCCATCCGGGCAGTTGGCGGCCAATCAGGTCGATCACTTCCTTCATGCGGCGGGTGGCCGCGCGGCGCACCGGCGCCTCCTGGCGTGACAGCTCGGACCCGAGGGCCGCCACCGGGCAGCCAGTCTCGGGTGCCTCGACATGGCGGTCCGACAGGTAGGCGTCGACGATGGCGGCCAGCGATTGCCCGTCGGGGGCTGCCGCGGCGATGCGTCCCAGGCGGGAGAGGCTGTCGGCTCCGGTGCTGTCGGCCACCTCGGCCAGCAGATCGGTCTTCGACTTGAAGTGCGCGTAGAAGCCGCCGTGCGTGAGCCCGGCCTCTTTCATGATGTCGGCCACCCCGATGCCGCCGTAGCCCTTGCGCCGGATGGCGCGCGACGCGGTGCGCACGATGCGGTCGTGCGTCTGTTCCTTGCGGGAGGGGGTGTCGGTCATGGTGAAGGGTGACGGTTTATGACGATCATCATATTCCTTTGCCAAACCCCCGGACGGGCAAAGGAAATGGCGGGCTCGCTGCCTGTACTACAGTGCGTTCGCATGAACAGCATTCTTTCGGCCCGGCGCGGGTTTTCGTTGATCGAACTGATGATCGTGGTGGCGGTGGTGGCGGTCCTCGCGCTGCTCGCGATGCCCAGTTTCACCGACCGCATCGTGCGCAAGCAGGTGGCCGAGACCCTTCCGGTGGTCGAGTTCGCCAAGCAGAACGTGGCGCTGTTCCGCGGGCTGTCGGGCAAGTTCCCTGTCGACAACACCGAGGCGAGCCTGCCCCCGGCGGACAAGATCGTGGGCAGCTTCCTGTCGTCCGTGACCGTGCGGGACGGCGTGCTGGTGCTGGTGTTCGGCAATGGCGCCAACCCGCTGCTCAAGGGCAAGCAGCTGGCCCTGCGCCCGGCCTACGTGCCCGACTACCCGCAGGTGCCCCTCGTGTGGGTGTGTGCGGGCGCGGCCGTGCCCGACCAGATGCAGGTGCACGGGACCGACAGCACCGACATCCCCGCCCTGTACCTGCCGGTGGCTTGCCGCCCGGGCGCGGCCAAGAAGGCCTGAGAGGAATCCAGCGCCGGGCGCCTCACGGCACCGACAGCACGTTGAGCATCATCCCGAGGAACAGCGCCACCTCCGCGTGGCCATCGAGGAAGTAGGCCGCACGCGACCGCGGGTCGTCGCGGCCGATGCGCACCGTGAGCCAGTGCGGGGGCGCGCGCACGAACACCGATTCGTCGTTCACGTCGTCGCCCACGAACACCGCGGCGGCCGAACGGCTGCGCTCGACGAGCCGCACCACCGCATCGCCCTTGTCGGGCGCGAGGGTGTCCACCACATTCACCACGCACTTGCCGCCGAACGTGGCGAGGCCCGGCTCGATGGTGTGCAGCAGGGCGTCGATGGCGGCTTGCGCGGCGTCGCGGTCACGGGCCAGGCGGTAGTGCAGCGCGAGCGAGTAGCGCTTGTCCTCGATGGACACGCCGGCCGCCGCCAGCACGGGCCCGGCCGCGGCCAGGCGCATGCGCAACGCATCGAGCGACGGGCTGGCGTGGGGGGGCGTGGTGTCGAGGGGGTCCTCGGCGCCGTGGTTGCCCACGACGTAGTGCGGTTCGAACCCGAGGCGGGGCGCCACGTCGGCCACGCTGCGGCCGGTGACGATGGCCACCGGGCACAGGTGGGCCAGCTGGCGCAGCTGCTGCGCGATGGCCGCCGACACGCGGGCGTCGTCGGGGCGCGCCACGATGGGGGCGAGCGTGCCGTCGAAGTCGAAGGCCAGCAGCGGGCGCATGGCCATCACGGTGGACAGGGCCAGTTCGCCGGGAGGGGTGAAGAGGTGTTTCATCGCGGGGGCATTCATGCGGGTCAGGCGCGTTGGTGCCGCTTGAGGCGGGCCTGGATGCGGTCCCGCAGGCGCGAGCGGCCGCCGTCGGACAGCATGCGGCCGGCCCAGCGGTACACGTTGAATTCCCGCACGTTGGCGCGCAGGCTGGCCATGCGTTCGCGTTGCTCGGGTGCGGGCATGCGCAGGGCCTGCTCGAGGGCGTCGGCGCATTCCTCGACGTGGTACGGGTTGACGATGAGGGCCTCGGGCATCTCACGCGCCGCGCCGGCAAAACGGCTCAGCACGAGCACACCTTGTTCGTCGTCGCGTGCTGCCACGAATTCCTTGCACACAAGGTTCATGCCGTCGTGCAGGCTGGTCACCACGCAGATCTCGGCCGCACGGTACAGCTCGATCAGTTGCGCGTGTTCGTGGTGTTCGGCCAGCAGGTGCACCGGCAGGTACCCGGTGCTGCCGAACCGCATGTTGATGCGCTGCGTGACCTGCTGGATGCGGTCCTGGAACGCGCGGTATTCCTCCAGCGAACTGCGCGACGGTGCGGCCACCTGGATGAACGAGAAGCGGCCCACCCACTCGGGGTGTTTCTCGAGCAGGCGCTCCACGGCGTGCAACCGCTCGAGGATGCCCTTCGTGTAGTCGAACCGGTCCACACCGACCGCGATGCGGTGCTCGAGGCCGTAGCCGAACCGCTCGCGCACGTTGCGCCGGCAGTCGGCCACCGGCAACCACGTGGCGATCTCGCTGTCCGCGGGCCACTCGATCGAGATGGGGTAGCTCTCGACGAGGGTGTCGTCGTCGTGGAACGAGATGGTGGAGTGCTCGTGTTCGATGCGGGCCTCGAGGTAGCGGTCCACCGTCTCGATGAAGTTCTTGCAGTGAAAGCGCGTGTGGAAGCCGAGGATGGTGCTGCCGAGCATGCCCTCGAGGATCTCGCGGCGCCACGGGCAGATGCCGAACGATTCGGGGTTGGGCCACGGGATGTGCCAGAACGTCAGGATCGTGGCACGCGGCAGCTTCTTGCGGATCATCGCCGGCAGCAGCGCGAAGTGGTAGTCCTGCACCAGCACCACGGGGTCTTCGACCACCGCCTCGGCCACCACCGCATCGGCAAACCGCTGGTTGACCGCGCAGTAGCGGTTCCAGTCGGCCTCGCGGAACACCGGCCGCACGTGGGCCACGTGGCAAAGCGGCCACAGCCCCTCGTTCGAGAAGCCGTAGTAGAAGCCCTGTTCCTCCTCCGGCGTGAGCCAGAGGCGGCGCAGCACGTATTCGTCGCGGCCCGGCGGCACCATCACGCGGTCGTTGGCGTCCACCACGTCGTGGTCGGCGCTGCCGCTGCCGTGGGCGATCCACGTGCCGGAACACGCGCGCATCACCGGCTCCACCGCGGTCACGAGGCCGCTCGCGGGGCGCTTGACGATGACGCCGTCCTTGCCACGTTCGTGGATATACGGCTCGCGGTTCGACACCACGATCACCTGGTCGCCGCGAAGTTGCGTGCGCAGCAGCGTGCGCAGCCGTTCGGGGTTCCACTCGGCGTCGGGCCCCTGCGCGCGGCGGTATTCGTCTTCCAGGTCGCGCAGGCGGGCGCGCAGGTCGGCCGCGAGCGGTGCCAGCTCGGGCGGCGCGGAAGCGGCCGGCGACAGCGGTGACATGGGCATCAGCACACCTTCACCGCGCAGCAGCGCGCGGGCGCCTGCCATCCAGCCGCGCCAGCTGAGCTGCGCCACGACCACGGTGATGAGTGTCATCGCGAGGCCCAGGCTGGCGATCAGGATGATCAGGTACTTCTGCGTGTCCTGGCTGCGGCGTTCGAGGAAGCTCAGGTCATGGAGGATGACGAGGTCGGCCATGCGGCCGCTGTCGCCGTTGATGGGGTGCATGCCCACCTGCACCGATCCGCCTTCGAGCTTGAGCTGCGATTCGTTCTGGCCTGCGATCTCGCGGGCCTTCTCGCACGTGAGCGACGGGGGGAAGCCGGCCGTGCGGCGCACCACCTCGCCCTCGATCGAGCAAAGGCCGATGCCCACGAGGCGTTCGTCCTGTGCCGCGCGATCGATCAGCGTCTGCAGGCGCCGGGTCTTGAAATCCTGCCGGTTCTCGGCAATGGAATCGGAGAGTGCGCTCGCGACGAGCGAGCCACGCAGGTTCAGGTCGCGCGAGAACCACCTCAGCGTCAGGCTGTCCATCAGCGGGAGCACGAGGTAGGCCGTCGCGATCAGCGTGAGCACGAGCGGGAGGAGGAAACGGAGCTGCAGTCGCAGGGAATTCATGGGCGTGTCGGAGGGCCCGCAGCGGCGGCCGTTTCCGTGGGCTGGAAGGCGAAGGGGAATGGCGGTGGATTGCGCAAATCCATGCGGACGACTGTACAGTGGGCCGCTGTGTCGAATCGGCGGTTTCTCGTGTCGGACATTCCCTACAAACAAAGGAGCGGCTGTGAGTGGACCTGCAACGGACAACCCCTTCCTGAAGCGCGATGCCACGCTAGATCTCGCGCTGATCGGCAACTGCGCCATCGGCGCGCTGGTGGATCGTTACGCCCGCATCGTGTGGTGCTGCATGCCACGGTTCGACAGCGATCCCGTGTTCCACGCACTGCTCGATTCGGGCAACGGCGTGGGCCATGACGGCACGCTGGCAGTGGAACTCGAAGGCGCGGTGCGCAGCGAGCAGTTCTACGAACCCGGCACGGCCGTGGTGCGCACGCGCCTGTTCGATGCCGCCGGCCATGGCATCGAGGTCACCGATTTCGCGCCGCGCTTCTGGGTGCGCGAACGCATGTTCCACCCGGCGCAACTGGTGCGGCGCATTCGCCCGCTGAGCGGGCGCCCGCGCGTGCGCCTCATCGTGCGGCCCCGCAGCGAATGGGGCGCCACCGTGCCCACGCTCACGCGCGGCAGCAACCACGTGCGCTACGTGTCGCCGCAAGGTGCGTTGCGCCTGAGCACTGACGCCCCGCTCACGTACGTGCTCGACGAAACCTGGTTCTCGCTGCACACCCCCATCAGCATGCTGCTGGGCCCTGACGAAACCATCAACTCCGGCATCGGCGAAACCGCCCGCGACTTCGAGGAACAGACGTCGCTCTACTGGCGCGAATGGACACGCCGCCTCGCGCTGCCGCTCGAATGGCAGGAGGCCGTGATCCGCGCGGCCATCACGTTGAAGCTGTGCCAGTACGGTGACACCGGGGCCATCGTCGCCGCGATGACCACCAGCATCCCCGAGGCGCCCAACAGCCAGCGCAACTGGGACTACCGCTACTGTTGGTTGCGCGACGCCTTTTTCGTCGTGCGCGCGCTCAACAGCCTCTCCGAGGTGGGCACCATGGAGGACTACCTCCGCTGGGTACACGACGTGGTGCGCGGGGCCGATGGCGGCCACGTGCAACCGCTCTACGGCGTGGGCCTCGAGCAGGGCCTCATCGAACGCGAACTGACACACCTGGGCGGCTATCGCGGCATGGGGCCCGTGCGCGTGGGCAACCAGGCGTACGAGCACTTCCAGCACGACGTGTACGGCAACATCGTGCTCGGCGCGGCGCAGGCCTTCCACGACCATCGCCTGTTCCGCCGCGCCGACGTCGATGACTTCGCTGCACTCGAACCCATGGGCGAGCGCGCGTGGCAGCTGCACGACCAGCCCGACGCCGGCATGTGGGAACTGCGCACGCGCTCGCGGGTGCACACCTCGTCGTCGCTGATGTGCTGGGCCGCCTGCGACCGTCTCGCCAAGATCGCCGTCGTGCTGGGCCTGCGCGACCGCGCCACGCTGTGGGCCGACCGCGCCGATGTCATCCAGCGCCGCATCCTCGAGGCCTCGTGGAGCGAGGAGCGCAAGGCCTTCGTCGAAAGTTTTGGCGGGCGCGACCTCGATGCCAGCGTGCTGCTGATGGCCGAGGTGGGCTTCATCAACCCGAAGGACCCGCGGTTCATCGCCACCGTGGACGCGCTGGAGGCGTCGCTGTGCGACGGTCCGTTCATGCGGCGCTACGAAGCCCCCGACGACTTCGGCCGCCCCGAGACCGCGTTCAACGTGTGTTCGTTCTGGCGCATCGACGCGCTCGCGCGCATCGGCCGTGTCGAGCAGGCGCGCGAGATCTTCGAGACCCTGCTCGCGCGGCGCAACCACGTGGGGCTGTTGTCGGAAGACCTGAAACCCGATTCGGGCGAACTGTGGGGCAACTTCCCCCAGACCTACTCGATGGTCGGTATCATCAACGGCGCAATGCGTCTCTCCAAACCCTGGGACACGGTGGTCTGATCGATGGCGGAGTCTCCTGTTCCCCGCGCGCGCGACCGGCGCTTCCGTATCGAAGCATTCACGGAACGCGACGCCATGGTGTTGCGCTCCATGGTCAAGCTGCTGGCCGGCAAGACCCGTGACCGCTGGGGCGCCGTCGACGCCGATCCCGTGCACCTGCTGGTGGTCCCCGTCGACTTTGCCGGCGAGCCACCGCCCGAAACCTTCGTGTTGCGGGCCGCGCTGCCGTTGCGCGCCGACGACCTGTGGAGCCAGCTCGACCGCATCAGCGGCCAGATCGAGCTCGACGAAAGCATGCTCCGCCCTTCCAGGCAAGCGGGCGGTGCCGGCCGGCCGGCCGCGGGCGGGAGACGCCTGCAGCTGTTGCGCTGGCCACCCGATGCCTTGCTCGGAGCCGATCTCCGCTACCTGCGCCTGGCCACCATGCTGGGCGCGCGGCCATTTGCCATCGAGGAGCTGGCGGTCAAGGCGAACATCCCGCTCGCCACGTGCCATGCCTTTGCCGCGGTGCTGCATGCCAATGGCGTGGCGCAGTGGCTGCTCGACTCCGACGAGCCGGGTGATGCGCCCTCCGCACCGGGCAACGCGGGGCTGATCTTCCGCATCCGCTCACGGCTGGGGCTCGAATGAACACCACGCCCATCGTTCATCGCATTCTGTTCACCGGCACGATGGGGGTCGGCAAGTCCACGGCCGTGGCGTCGTTGCTCGACGCACCGCTCGTCAGCACCAACATCGACGACGGCAAGGCGCCGGTGGCCGTCGATCACGGCGACATCGTGCTCGACAACGGCGACCGCCTCCGCCTGTACGGCACCCCGGGCCAGCGCCGCTTCGAACCCACGTGGCGTGCACTCGCCGAGGACGCCATGGGGCTCGTGGTGCTGGTCGACCACGCGCGGTCCGACCCGCTGGCCGACCTGGCCATCTACCTCGAGAACTTCGCCGGCCTGATCGCGCGCACCGGCTGTGTCATCGGGGTGGGCCGGCTGCGGCCCGGCGCCTCGCCGAGCCTCGACGCGCTGGCGGAAGCCGCGGCGCGGCACGGGGTCGTCTGCCCCATCGTGCCGCTCGACGTGCGCGAGCGCACGCAGGTGCTGGCGCTGGTGGACCTCCTGCTGGTGCAGCTGGAAAGTCGGGGGGTCTGAAGGGGATACGGCCGGGGTCTGCCCGGAGACTGGATGGGTTGTTGGTTCATCCCCGTCCATTCCAGAAGGAGACCCCTGTCATGAAGTCGATCATCCGCATGTGGCTGCTGTGTGCGAGCAGCGTGGTGGTGTTGTGTGGTTGCGGTGGTGGCGGGGGTGACGACACCGTCGCCACCGACGAAAGCGGCCTGCCGCCAGCCTCGTCGTGCCTGCCCACCACCGAGGCCCTGGGCAACCGCGTGCAAGGCATGAACACCTATGCGGAAGTCGCGGCCCACATGGGCTGCGAAGGCCGCCTCGTCGGCGACGTCACCACCAGCGGCCACACCGTGCGCACCTACGACTGGGGTCGTGTCGAATCGGGCCCCTACGTGCAGATGGAATTCCGCACCGACCAGCTCCACGGCTGGACATCCAAGGGCCTCTACGGCGCTGACCCCGCCACCTGCCTGCCCACCCGCGCCGCCGTCGACCGCCTGGCGGTGGACATGGACATCCTCGACGTCAATGCCATCATCGGGTGCCGCGGGCAGACCGTGTCGTTCACCGTCAACTACGCGTCCGCCGACGGGTTGCAGAGCGTGGAGGCCTGGGGCAACGTCACGTCAGGCCCGTACCTCATGGCCACCTTCAAGAAGAACCTGCTGGTCGCGTTTTCCACCCAGCGGCTGTGACCCGCCGCGCCAGGGTCCGGTCAGGCGCCCGCGGAACGCCTGCGCAGGCGTTCCAGCACGCGCCACCCCAGCAGCACCGCCACGATGGCCGCGTACACCCCCACCTCGGCGAAGTCGTTCTTGCCGGCGCGCATCCAGAAGAAGTGCAGCAGGCCCAGCAGCACCGTGGCGTATACCAACTGGTGCAGCCGCTGCCAGCGGGGGGCACCCAGGGCCTTGATGGCGCGGTTGAACGACGTGGCGGCCAGCGGCAGCATCAGCAGCAAGGCCAGCGTGCCCACCAGGATGAACGGGCGCTTCGCGATGTCCGTCACGATGTCGGTCAGCAGCAGGTCCTTGTCGAGCCACGCGTAACAGAGGAAATGGATGCAACCGTAGAAGAACGTGTACAGGCCCAGCATGCGGCGGAAGCGGGCGAGGGCGGGGGTGTTCGTCCACTTGCGCACGGGGGTCACGGCGAGCGTGATGCACAGGAACCGCAGCGTCCAGTCGCCGAAGCCCCGGATCAGCGCCTCGGCCGGGTTGGCCCCGAGGCTGTCGGTGGCCGCCCCCACCGCCAGCCACACGAACGGCAGCAGGCAGGTGATGAACAGCACCACCTTCGCCGCGGGGTGCAGCAGCCACGGGCGCTTGCGCGTGGTGCGGGTGGGCGAGGGCAGCACGGAAGACAAGGCGGTGCTCATGGTCGCGGGTGGGTGGGGCGCGGGCCGTGCGGCTCAGTAGAACCGCTTCAGGTCCATGCCGGTGTAAAGCTGGCCCACCTGGGCCTCGTAGCCATTGAACATCGTGGTGGCGCGCTTCTTGGCAAAGAGGCCGTCCTCGCCGATGCGGCGTTCCTTCGACTGGCTCCAGCGCGGGTGGTCCACGTTCGGGTTCACGTTCGAATAGAACCCGTACTCCGACGGGGCCGCGCGGTTCCACGACGTGGCCGGCTGCCGGTCGGTGAAGCGGATCTTCACGATCGACTTTCCGCTCTTGAAACCGTACTTCCACGGCACGACCAGGCGCAGTGGTGCGCCGTTCTGGTTGGGCAACACCTCGCCATACAGGCCGAAGGCCAGCAGCGCGAGCGGGTTCATGGCCTCGTCGAGGCGCAGGCCTTCCACGTAAGGCCAGGCCAACACGCGCGAGTTCAGTTCGGGCATCTGCTTGGCGTCCGCCAGCGTCACGAATTCCACGAACTTGGCGTTGCCGGTGGGTTCCACGCGCTTGATGAGTTCCGACAGCGAGTACCCCACCCACGGGATCACCATCGACCAGCCTTCCACGCACCGCAGCCGGTACACCCGTTCTTCCATCGGCGCGAGCTTCAGCAGTTCATCCAGGTCGTACACCTTCGGCTTCTTGACCTCGCCTTCGATGGCCACCGTCCACGGACGGGACTTCAGCGTTCCGGCCGTGCGCGCCGGGTCCGACTTGTCGGTGCCGAACTCGTAGTAGTTGTTGTACGTGGTCACGTCCGCATAGGCCGTGAGTTTTTCCATGGTGGTGGCGCCGGCCACGCCGCTGCGGGCGCCCGCGAGCGCTGCGAGCTTGTTGGGTCGGGGAATCTGGGCCAGCGCCTCACGCGACGCCCAGCCGGCCATTGCCAGGCCGCCGCCGCCTGCGGCCAGCAGCCTCAGCATCTGGCGCCGCTGCTCGTACACCGCGTGGGGCGTGATTTCGGAGGCCACCGGGTGCTGGAACCCACGGTCCTTTAGGAACAACATGCTGACTCCTTCGGTGGCGGGTGCCACGCTGCTTGACGTAGTGTCGGGGTTCGAGCCTTGAACCTTACAACCGGTTCCGGATTTGTGCTGGCGGGGTGGTGCGCCCCCGCCGACCCCCCATTGTTTCGCCGCGCTGCGAGTTGCGTTTTCTCTCTGGCGAGGCCGCGCCGGGTCTCGGCCCGGCAGCCGAACTCCTTTCTCTTTCCGGCGAAAGAGAAAGTCAAAGAGAAACGCCTGAACACCAGCTTCCCGGAACTTTGCCCGGGCGCTTCGAGTGGCCAATCCCCCGCGCGACCACTGTCTCCAGCGCCACCGTTACCTATCCCGCGCGCACGCCGTGCCGGCTCATTTCGCCTCGCTGCGCATCGGCTGGTTCTCCGGTCACCCCGACGAAAGTCGCGGCCCACCGGCCCAGTGGGTCCCGGCTTCCGCCGGAACGACAAGCATCGGGCGAGCCAGCGAAGCGGCAAAGCCCCGAAGCGCGTGCGCCAGGGGAGCCAAGCGCAGCGAGGCGACAGATCAAGCTACCCGCGAGCCCGGGTCCCTCGGGCGACCCGGGGCGCCCCCCTCGGGGGGGCAGGAGCGAAGCGACGTGGGGGGCCTAAAGATCACTGAAGTTCGTGTCGTCGATGAGCGAGTTGAAGCCCGTGTCGACGAAGAGGCGGAGCGAGTTCTTCGAGATGCGTTCCCGGAAGTTCTTCCGGGCGAAAAGCTTGGCCTGCGCCTCGCCGGGCAGGTCGGTGATGTTGATGATGTTCTTGACGATCAGGGTGTCGATCACGTCTTCGATCACCCGCACGAAGTCGGCGTCGAGGCGGCCGAAATCGCTTTGCTGGGGGGCGGAGTGGCCCAGGAAGGTCATCAGCTCCGCGTGGCCGTCGGGCACGAACTCCATGCCGGGGGCGCCGTGGCGGTGAATGCTTTCGATCTGGCCGTCGGGGCCACGGCGGATGTGGGGCATGGTTGCGATGGGAGTGGGCGGAGTGCAGTGACTATAGACCGGTCCGCCCGCCACCGCATCACAGTTCGCCGTACGAATGCAACCCGGACAGGAACATGTTGACCCCCAGGAAGGCGAAGGTGGTGACCGCCAGGCCCACCAGGGCCCACCACGCGGCCACCGGGCCACGCAGGCCCTTCATCAGCCGCATGTGCAGCCAGGCGGCATAGTTCAGCCAGACGATCAGCGCCCAGGTTTCCTTCGGGTCCCAGCTCCAGTAGCCGCCCCAGGCCTCCGCGGCCCAGAACGCGCCGAGGATGGTGGCGATGGTGAAAAACGCAAACCCCACCGCAATGGCCTTGTACATCACGTCGTCGAGCACCTCGAACGGCGGCAGCCGGTCGGCGATGCGGCGGCGGGCCGCCAGGATCCCGCCGGTGACCAGCGCGGCAATGCCGAAGTACACCGCCCAATAGCTGCTGATGGCCTCGATGGGGTTCTTGCGGAACACCACTGGCTCCAGGCACAGCACCATGCCCAGCAGGAACAGCGGCGCCAGCTGCCACCAGCGCGACTGGTGCGCCGCCTGCTTGACCAGGTACGCGAATGCCACCATGGCCGACAGGGCGAACGTGCCGTAGCCGATGAAGTTCGCCGGCACGTGGAGTTTCATCCACCAGCTCTGCAGGGCCGGCACCAGCGGCTGGATCTCCTGCGCCTCGCGTGCCGATGAGGGCCATCGTCACCGCGCCCCACGCGAAGCGCGAGCCGAGCTTCAGCGCCGTGTTGTCGTGGCCCCGCGCCAGGAGACCGATCCAGTACAACACCGTGCTCATGAAGATCAGCACGCTCATCCACAGGATCGCGCTCTGGCTCGACAGGAAGTACTTCAACAGGAACACGCTGTCGGCCTTCGACAGGTCGGCCCCGAACCCGTCGAGGTGCTGCTGGTACAGCGCGATGGCCACGAGCGCCGCCGCGGCCACGCCGATGGTGAGCCCGCGCAGGCGCCCCCAGAACCAGCCGAGCGCCACGAGGGCCGGCAGCACGCCGGCGAAAATGGGCTTCTCGTAGCCGTCCATCGATGCGCCATAGCGCGAGAACACCCCGATGCCCCCCAGCAGCACCGCCAGCGCGAACAGCCAGTCGTACAGGCTGCGCTGGGCGAAATAGCCGGTGCGGCCGAAGTCGAGGGTCGTGGTGGTCGTGGTGGTGGTCATGCGGAAGCGCCTTTCAGCAGGGCCTGCTTGAGCGTGTCGAACTCGGCGTCGGCGTCCAGCGTGCGCCGGGCGGTGGACATCGCGGTGCGGAGGTGCGTGCCGCCACCCTGGGCCGGCTGCAGCCAGATCCACAGGCGGCGCTCTCGCACGTACAGCATCGCGAACACGCCAACGATCAGTGCCACGCAGCCGAGGTACACGAGGGTCTTGCCGGGCGCGCGGGCCACCTGGAACACACTCGCCTGCACCTGGGTGTAGTCCATCAGTTCGAGGATCACCGGCGCCGGGTAGAACTGGCTGTCCGACAGCGACAGCAGCGCCTGGGTCATCCAGGCCTGGGTGGCCGCCGTGTCGGCCAATGGGGGCTGGCCGTCAGCGGCCCGGTCGAGGTTGACGAGCTCGTACAGGCTGCCACCCAGCACCCGCAGCATCACCTCGGAGATGCGCAGCCGCTCGGCCTCCGGCACCTTGACCTCGAGGTACTGCGACAGCCCGGGCAACCCGCCGATGGCGGGCTGGCCCTCGGCCGGCGGCAGGGCCCCGGCGAAGAGGTCGAGTGCAAGGCGGGTCATGGTGGCCAGCTGCGGGGCCATCTCCGGCTGCTTGAGCGGCGCGGCCAGCCGGCCGTAGCGCTGCGCCGCCGCCTCGCGGCGGGCCGGGTCGTGCAGCGCGGCGCGCAGGTGCAGCCAGCGCTCGAGCCCGTCGTTTTCATCGACGGGGATGCGCAGGTAGCGGAAGCTCTCGGCCGGGGTGTCGCGCACGCCAGCGAGGAACAGGCGCTGGCCGTCCATCTCGACCGGGGCCATGTAGTTGTTGAACTCGCGGGCCTGGCCGGCCGCGTCGCGCAGCTTGTAGCTGAACGAGGCACCCACGTTGCGCAGCGCCTTGCCGGCGCGGGCCTTGGCACCCGACCCGAGATGCGACTGCAGGCTGTCGACCAGGTCCACCTTGCGCACGTCGATGCCGCTGGCGGTGGGCTGCATGTTCTCGACGGTGATGACGCGCAGGCCGGTGAACTCGACGGTCAGCTTGTCCTTCTCGAGGGGCAGTGCGCCCGAGGTGCCCACGGTGCCGTCGAGCGCGAAGCCTTTTTCCCCCGCCGCCATCGGCAGCGCACGCAGCTTCAACTTCGAGCCGCCGTCGTCGAAGCTGCTCTGGTAGATGGCCACGCCGCGGTGGAACGCGGGTTCGTTGACCTTGACGGTGGCCGGCACGGCCGCGCCGGAGTCGTGGTCGTGGATCACCACCTCGCTCGCGAAGAGCTTGGGCATGCCCGTCTCGTAGTACTCGACGATGAACTTCTTCAGCTCGATGTCGAACGGCAGGTCCTGCAGCACCACGCCGTCTTGCTGCGACAGGATGGCGGTGCCGCGGCGGCCGCCCTCGGGCACCTCGATGTTGCCGCGGAACGTGGGCGTGCCCGGGCCGAGCCGGTGTTCGGCCGGCACGTCACGCACGAGGCCGCTGCCGTTGTAGGCCGTCTTGCCCTGCCACAGCATCTGCGCGCGCACGATCAGGTCGCCGTCGAACAGGCCACCGATGCAGATCAGCACGATGGCCGCGTGGGCGGCGATGTAGCCGAGCTTGTTCACCGCCCCCTTGCGCGCGGCGATCATGGTGCCGCGCCACTCGCCGCCTTCACGCCGCTCCTGCACCTTGGCCCGCCAGCCGCGGCCGCCCAGCACCTGGCTGACCCGCGCGAACGCCTGCTCGGGCGTTTCGGCCAGGTCGGCTTCCCCGCGGTGGTGAAAGGAAAGCAGGCTCTGCTCCCGCACGTGTTCCTTGTACTGGCGCAGGTCGGCGAGGATCTTCGGTGCGTTGCGCACGATGCACAACGTGGTGGAGACCACCAGGAACGCGAGGATGAGCAGGAACCACCACGCGCTGTACACGCGGGTCAGGCCCACCGTGGTGAACAGCTGCGACCAGAACGGGCCGAACTGGTTCACGTAGTTCGTGGCCGGTTCGTTCTGCCGCACCACGGTGCCGATGACGGACGCGATGCAGATCAGCGTCAGCAGCGAAATGGCAAATCGCATCGACGACAGCAACTCGACGCCATCGCGCAGCACGCGCGAGCCTGAGCGGAGGTGGATGCCGGTGGTGGAGGCTGCCATGGGTACTGCGGAGAACGGGCGGGAAGGGCAACAACAAGCAGGACAACGGCAGCAAAAAGGCCGGTCAGCGACCGGCCTTCAGGAGCGTGCCCCGCCGAGGAAGTTCAGCGCATCCCGGCGATGTAGTCGGCGACGGCCTTGATTTCGGCGTCGTTCATCTTCGTGACCACGCCTACCATCTGCGGGCCGTTCTGGCGCGTGTTGCCGCGGAACGCCTTCATCTGGGCCTCGGTGTAGTCGGCGTGCTGGCCGCGCAGGCGCGGGTACTGCGACGGCAGGCCGCTGCCGGTGGGGCCGTGACAGGCCGCACAGGCCGGCACGCCACGGTCGGCGATGCCGCCGCGGTAGATCTTTTCGCCCAGCGCGATGGTGGCCTTGCTCTTGGCGGTGCCGAGCGACGGCGGCTTGCTGGCGTAGAAGGCGGTGACGTTGCGGATGTCGTCTTCGCTCAGGGCCGATGCAAAACCCTTCATCACGGGGTTCTTGCGCTTGTCGGCCTTGAAGTCGTGCAGCTGCTTGGCCAGGTATTCCGGGTGCTGGCCCTTCAGGATCGGGTTGGCGGCAGCGCCCCGCGTGGCATCGGCCGTGTGGCAGGCGGCACACACGTTCGTGGAGATGGCCTCCCCCTTGGCCAGGTCAGGCTTCGCGGGCGCGTGGTTTTCCGCGGCGGCAGCCGGTGCGGAGAGCGAGGCTGCCAACAACAGACTGGACAACACAGGGGCAAAAGACTTCATGGCTAGGGGCGATTCCTTGTGCAAAACCCAGCGATTTTACAATGCAAGTTTTGGGCGTCCGAATGACCGACGAAAACAATTCCAAACCGCAGGTCGCCGTCTCCGTGGATCCGGAGAAGCAGGCGTTGGCCTGGAGCCACACCGCTCGCTTCCTGACCACCGCCAGCCAGCTTGACCAGCTCCCCTCCACCGAGCTCCCCGAAATCGCTTTCGTGGGCCGGTCCAACGCCGGCAAGTCCACCGCCATCAACACGCTGACGCAGCAGAAACGCCTCGCGTTTGCCTCGAAGACACCCGGCCGCACCCAGCACATCAACCTCTTCGAACTGGGCCCGAAACTCCAGCCCGACGCGTTGTTTGCCGACTTGCCCGGCTACGGCTACGCCGCCGTGGCCCGTGGTGCCAAGCTGCGTTGGCAGAAAGTGATGGCTGACTACCTCGAGGTTCGCCGCTCGCTGGCGGGGGTGGTGCTGATGGTGGATTCGCGCCTCGGCTTCACCGACCTCGACCGCCAGTTGCTCAGTTTCGTGGCCCCGCGGGTGGGCAACGGGGCGGTCAAGCTGCTGGTGCTGCTCACCAAGTCCGACAAGCTCAACCGGGCCGAGGCCAACGCCTCGTTGGCCGCGGCGCAGGCGGTGCTGGGCGAGTTGTCCACCGACGAGGCCGATGTCAGCATGTCGCTGTTCTCGGCTTTGAAGAAGTCCGGCGTCGGTGACGCCGCCCAGGTGTTGCACGGCTGGACTCACTCCCAGGAAGAACCCACCCCATGATCGAAACGCGTGATGTCGTCCTCCCCCACGGTGTCACGCTGAGTTGCCGCGTGGCCGGGCCCGAAGGGGCGCCGGTGCTGGTGTTCCTGCACGGGTTCCCCGAAGCCGCGTTCGTGTGGGACGGGCTGCTCGCCCACTTCGCCGGCCGCTTCCGTTGCGTGGCGCCCAACCTGCGCGGGTACGAACGTTCCACCACGCCGGCCGGGGTGGAACCCTACCGGGCCAAGCACCTCGTGGCCGACCTGCGGGCGCTGGTGCTGGCGTTCGGCAGCCGGGCCGCCGCGGTCGTGGCCCACGACTGGGGAGGGGCGGTGGCGTGGACCTTCGCGGCCACGTTCCCCGACCTGCTCGAGCGCCTGATCATCGTCAACTCGCCCCATCCGGCGGTGTTCCAGCGAGAGCTGGTGAACAACCCCGCGCAGCAGGCAGCCAGCGCCTACATGAACGACTTCTGCGAGCCCGACGCCGAGCACCACCTGCAGGCCGACGACTTCGCGCAGCTCTGGAGCCTGTTCGCGCGCATGGGGGCCATGGACCCGTCCCGCCCCGGGGGCGGCTGGCTGACCGACGCGGTGCGCGACCAGTACCGCGCGGTGTGGTCGGCCGGGCTCACCGGCCCGCTGAACTACTACCGCGCCTCCCCGCTGCGCCCGCCCACCGCACCCGATTCCGCGGTGCGCACGCTCACCCTCTCCGCCGAGGCAGTCACGGTGCGTGTGCCGGTGCATGTGGTCTGGGGCGAGGCCGACGCGGCGCTGCCGCCATCGCTGCTGGACGGGCTCGAGGCGTTTGTGCCCCGGCTCACCATCGCCCGGGTGCCGGGGGCCACGCACTGGATCGTGCACGAGCAGCCCGCGCGGGTGGCCGCGGAAATCGAAGCGGCGCTGGCGGCTTAGGCCGGGTTGTCCAGCCGGCGGATCAGCGCGTCCACCGCACGCTGGATCGGCGAATGCCCTTCCACCGTCTCCAGCAGCTCGGCCTTGCGCAGGCGCTCCAGCGCCCGCTGGGTCACCGAGTGGGTGCGATCGGGCGCCTCGCCGGCGTACACGAAGTACGACCCGCGCGGGCTGCGCCACAGCAGCTGGGCCTGCGTCCAGCGGCCGTTCAGGAAGATGCGCTGGCGCACGCCGGGCGCCAGGCGGTTCACCCAGTCGGACGCGTCTTCGGTTTCCACCGCGGTGGTGTCGGTCATCAGCGCCGCGGGCACCGTGTCCATGGACCCGAGGTCGATCAGTGAGTCGCTGAACGGCACCGGGGCCACCGGCGGCAGGGTGGTTTCCTCCCGCAGCTGCCGCACGATTTCTTCCGGTGTCAGGGCCGGGTCGGGCGTGGCCGCCGGGCGGCCCCCGGGTTTCAGGGCCTCGGTGTGCACCACCACGAGGTCGTCCAGCACGGCCTGGCGTTCAGCCTGCGGCAGGTCGATGGATGCGGCTCCGGCACGCAGCCGCTGCAGCATCCCCGGCAGCATGGCCAGCAGGCGCTGGCGGCTTTGCGGGTGGTCGGGCGGTTGCAGGCTCCAGACGAGGTCGTCGAGCGCCTTCAGGTAGCTGTTGGTGACCTCCGACGTGTCGCCGTGTTCCAGCATCGCGGTGGCCAGCACCTTGGCCCAGGCGCCGGTGATGAAACGGCGGATGGCGGGGGTGGTGCGCACCGGGGCCAGCTGTTCCGACAGGCGGGCCGACAACTGCTGCTGCAGCTGGTCGGCCTGTTCGGCGTGCAGCAGCGTCTCGATCGACTTGCGTGCGGCGCCCTGCTGCTCGTGCAACTGCCCTTCGAGGAAGGTGTCGAGCGCGGCGAGGCCGCGCTTGTACTGTGCCGCCCCTTGCTGGCCCTGTACCGTCAGGTCGTCGATCAGGTGGCCCGAGAATGACAATAGCGCCACCAGGCGCGCGTCGGACACGTTCGGGTAGCTGGACGCGGCGTTCACGAGCCGTGCCATGAACACCCACACCGGGTGTTCATGGCGGTCGAGCATCTCGGGGTCGTGCAGCGCGATGCGGAGGGCCGACACCTGCAGGCGCCCGAGCTGGGACCGCAGCGTGGGGTGCAGCCCCGGGTCGGACACGATGATCTCGAAGAGGCGGGCGATCAACTCGATCACCTGCCGCTCCATCGACGCGCCGGTAGTGGCGAGCAGCGACGCGCGATGTTCGAGCAGTCTTGGCGCGGCGGTGGCACCGGTGGCCGACGGCATGCGGCTCAGCAGGGCCTCGATGCGCGACAGGGCGCTGTCCAGGTCTCCCGGTGCGGCACCGGCGGACTGGCGGCCTTCGGGCATGGTGCGGCGCAACGCGTCGAGCGCGCCGGGCTGCGTGACGTTCACGGCGGGCGCACGGGTGCCGGCACCCGCCCTGGCGCTCCAGGCGCGACGTGGCCGCCGCCCACGCCGACTTGAGCAGCGGCGCCATCGCCGTGGCCGACACCCGCAACAGCAGCGACTGTTGCGGCGGCGCGATGGGTAGCGATTCCGCCGCTTCGGCCAGGGCCTGTGCATAGGCGCGCGGACGCAGCGGGTTCGATTCGGCCGTGGTGTGTTCCAGCCCGCGCAGCGTCGACGTGAAGGTCTGCAGCTCGCGCAACTCCCACTCGGCGATGGTGTCGATCTCCTGGATCGCGCGCGACAGGCCGATCTCGGATTCGACCCGGTTCTCGTCCATCAACTGCAGGCCGCCGAGGCCGCTCGTGTGCACCGACGTGGGGCCGGCGTCGTCGGTGGAAGGGGCCATGTCGGCCACCACCGCGTTGCGCAGCGCGTCGACGAAGCGGCGCTGGTACGTCACCCGGTGCTGGGCCAGGGCGTGGGCCAGGTCGAAATGGTGTTGGCGCTCGGATGCGTTCAGCAGCGTGTCGCCGGGCTGGCGGAGCTGGGTCTGGATGGCCGCAAGCGTGCGAGCGATCAGGTCGGCCGAACGGCCGAGCTCGCCTTCGACAAAGGCTTGAAGCAGGGGGGCATTCGCCATCGTTCTTGGGGGCGTTGGTTTTGCAAACCATTATGCGACGGCCCACACCGTGCAACCCCAAGAAAAAGGGCTGCCGAAGCAGCCCTTTCGCAGTGCGCAGAGGCAATGGCCGGACCGCGAGGTCCGGCCGGGACATCACATGTCCATGCCCATGCCGCCCATCCCACCCATGCCGCCGCCCATGCCGCCGGCCGGAGCGTCGTCCTTCGGGGACTCGGCAACCATGGCTTCCGTGGTCAGCATCAGCGAGGAGACCGAAGCGGCGTTTTGCAGCGCCGTGCGGGTCACCTTCGTCGGGTCCAGGATGCCCATTTCGATCATGTCGCCGTACGTGTCGTTGGCGGCATTGAAACCGTAGTTGCCCTTGCCGGCCAGGACGGCATTGACGATCACGCTGGCTTCACCACCGGCGTTGTAGACGATTTCACGAAGCGGGGCTTCGATGGCGCGCAGGACCAGCTTGATGCCGGCGTCCTGGTCGGGGTTGTCACCCTTGATGGCACCAGCGGCTTGCTTGGCGCGCAGCAGGGCCACGCCACCACCGGCCACGATGCCTTCTTCCACCGCTGCGCGCGTGGCGTGCAGGGCGTCTTCGACGCGGGCCTTCTTTTCCTTCATTTCGACTTCGGTGGCAGCGCCGACCTTGATCACGGCAACACCGCCGGCCAGCTTGGCCACGCGCTCTTGCAGCTTTTCACGGTCGTAGTCGCTCGTGGCTTCCTCGATCTGGATGCGCACTTGCTTGACGCGGGCTTCGATGTCGCCAGCAGCACCGGCGCCGTCGATGATCGTGGTGTTTTCCTTGCCCACTTCGACGCGCTTGGCTTGGCCGAGGTCGGCCAGCGTGACCTTCTCGAGCGTCAGGCCGACTTCTTCTGCGATGACCTTGCCGCCCGTCAGGATGGCGATGTCTTCGAGCATGGCCTTGCGGCGGTCGCCGAAGCCAGGGGCCTTCACGGCGACAACCTTCAGGATGCCGCGGATCGTGTTGACCACGAGGGTCGCCAGCGCTTCGCCTTCGACTTCTTCAGCGATGATCAGCAGCGGACGGCCGGCCTTGGCCACTTGCTCCAGCACCGGCAGCAGGTCGCGGATGTTGCTGATCTTCTTGTCGAACAGCAGCACGAACGGGTTGTCCAGCAACGCCGATTGCTTCTCGGGGTTGTTGATGAAGTACGGCGACAGGTAGCCGCGGTCGAACTGCATGCCTTCGACGACGTCGAGTTCGCTGTCGAGCGACTTGCCGTCTTCGACGGTGATCACGCCTTCCTTGCCGACCTTGTCCATCGCGTCAGCGATGATCTTGCCGATGGATTCGTCGCTGTTGGCCGAGATGGAGCCGACTTGAGCGATTTCCTTCGACGTGGTGGTGGCCTTCGAAGCCTTCTTCAGCTCGGCGACCAGGGCCGTCACGGCCTTGTCGATGCCGCGCTTCAGGTCCATCGGGTTCATGCCCGCGGCCACGTACTTCATGCCTTCGCGGACGATGGCCTGGGCCAGCACCGTGGCGGTGGTGGTGCCGTCACCGGCGTTGTCGCTGGTCTTGGAAGCCACTTCCTTGACCATCTGGGCGCCCATGTTCTGAAGCTTGTCCTTCAGTTCGATTTCCTTGGCGACCGACACACCGTCCTTCGTGACGGTGGGGGCGCCGAACGAGCGCTCGAGCACCACGTTGCGGCCCTTCGGGCCCAGGGTCACCTTGACGGCGTTGGCGAGGATGTTCACGCCTTCGACCATGCGCGCGCGGGCTTCGCCGCCGAAGACTACGTCTTTTGCTGCCATTTGATTCTCCGAATTCTGTGGGGGCGGGGATTACTTCTCGACGACGGCGAAGAGGTCTTCTTCACGCATCACGAGCAGTTCGTCGCCGTCGACCTTGACGGTCTGGCCGCTGTACTTGCCGAACAGCACGCGGTCACCGACCTTGACGCTCAGGGCCACGAAGTCGCCCTTGTCGTTGCGCTTGCCGGTGCCGATGGCAACAACTTCGCCTTGATCCGGCTTTTCAGCGGCGGCGTCGGGGATGACGATGCCCGAGGCGGTCTTGGTTTCTTGTTCCAGGCGCTTGACGACCACGCGGTCGTGCAACGGACGAAGTTTCATAGCATCTCCTTGATGAGTTCGAATCGAACTTCTGCGGGGCAACGAACGCAAGTTTGCGTTCACTGACTGTTGACGGCGTCCGGTCGGTTGAGGCCCCGGGCCGCCGTTGGCACTCGACTTGGCCGAGTGCTAGCAGGGCGGATTATAGGGAGAGGCTGTTGGGATGCAAGCACGTCAACAGCGAGAGGGGTGATTTTGGGGCGTCGGTGTCGGGTTCCGAGCCCAGGCCCGATGTGGCCCAGACTGGCGCACAATTGTGGCCAGCGGCGGTGTAATGGCTGCCCAACCGCAAGCGCCAGCCGGCAGCGGCGCAAGGAGTAACGGCGTGATCATTGATCGTGGCGTGGCGACCTGTCGTTGGCGCGCATTTCGCTTCGCGCTCACTGTGGTCGCCCTGTGTGCACTGATACCCGGGGTGTCGGCGGCCGACGCTGTCGACGAAGCCCGCCAGGCCGTCGACAGCGCGTCCAGCCGCTCGCCGGCATGGACCGGCCCCACATCGGGCCCCGGTGCCCAGCCTGGCAAGTCGATTGCGGTGTTGGCCGAAGACCTGCGCAACGGCGGCGTACTGGGCGTCGCCCAGGGCATCCGCGAGGCTGCGCGCGCGATGGGCTGGAAGGTGCGGATCCTCGACGCAGGCGGCACGGCGGCCGGCCGCAGCCGTGCGGTTGCCGACGCCCTGGCGTCGCGGCCCGACGGCCTCGTGATTTGCGGATCAGACGCCCACGAACTCGAACCGACGCTCCGCCGGGCGAATACCCCGCTGCCGCCGGTGGTCGGCTGGCACGCAGGGCCGAGTCCCGGCGCCATCGCGGGGACGTCCGTTGCGATGAATGTGAGCACCGACCCGATCGCGGTCGCCCGCACGACGGCGCTGGCGGCCGTGGCGCAGTCGGGCGGCAAGGCCGGTGTCGTGGTGTTCACCGATTCCCGATTTGCGATCGCGACCGCCAAGGCGCAGGCCATGGCGGACGTCATTCGGCAGTGCAGCGGCTGCAGGCTCCTCGAGGTGCGCGACGTGGCCATTTCCGATAGCGCGGCCCGCATGCCCGCGGTGATCCGGGAACTGCTCGCCGCACACGGACCACGCTGGACGCACGCGCTGGCGATCAACGACATCTACTTCGACTACGCGGTGCCGGTGCTGATCGAGGCGGCGGCGCCCAATGGTGCGATCAGCCTGCTGTCGGCAGGCGATGGCAGCGCACCGGCGTTCATGCGCATCCGGGCCGGAACCTATCAGACCGGCACGGTGGCCGAGCCGCTGAACATGCAGGGCTGGCAGGTGGTGGACGAGCTGAATCGGCTCTTGGCCGGACAACCGGTCAGCGGGTTCGTCGCCCCCGTCCATCTCGTCTCTGGAGAGAACGTCGCCTCCGATGGCGGCTCCCGGTTCGTGTACGACCCGGAGAACGGCTATCGGGACATCTACCTGCGGATCTGGAAACGCCGCTGACCCGGTGCAACGCTTCCTTCCCATGCGAATCCTCTCCCCGCTGCGCAAGGCCTCCCTGCTGGAGCGGCTCACGCCGCAGTCACTGCGCGCGCAGTTCGCGGTCGCGCTGTCTGCCATGGGCCTGCTCATCGTCGCCGGTGGAGCGACGGCTTTCCTGGCCCTGATCGCAACCGGCAACGCGGCGCGCCAATTCTCCGAGGAGCAGCTCGAGCGCGTGCAGAACACCCAGGACCTGCAGCAACGCACCTTGCAGATCCAACTGCTGGCCGAACGCATGGTGGCAGCCGATTCCCGGGTCGTTGCCCGCCAGGCCTACGCGCAGATCCTGGGCGAACTCGATGCGCTCGATCAACTCACCGCACGGCTCGCGGTCAGCGAGGACGTGGCTGTGCTCGATTTGCACCAGTCCAGCCAGCTGTTCCGGAACTCGGCCCACGTCCTTGCACAGCTGCGCGATGCCGCGGCACCGCCCGGGACCGTGGATGCGCCGCCGGCCACCGCGCTGAAGGGCTACCGCGAGGAGATGCGGCTTCACGCGCAGGCATTGGCGCAGTCGGCGCGCGAGCAATCGGACCGGCTCGCACGCACCCATCAGGCCGCCGTCCTGCGCGTCGTCGACGCCTCGCGCACGAGCGCGTACTGGGTCGTCGCCTGGCTGGCCTTCAGCCTGGTGACCGCCTGGCTCATCGCGCGCGTCTTTCTCGGCCAACACGTCATTTCGCGGCTGCGGCGAATCAGCCGCAGCCTGCTCGCCGTCGATGACCACTCCGATTCACAACTGCATGTTGCCGTGCACGGCGACGACGAAATCGGCGCGATGGCGCGCGCAGTCGAACGTTTCCTGTTCGACCGCCGCCAGTTGGCGACGACCCGCGCGCTGCTCGAGGCCGAGCAACAACGGCTGACCGCGATCATCGACAACACCGCGGACAGCATCGTCGTGCTGCAGGGCGGCCGAGTGCTGCAGTTGAACCGCGCGGCGGAGCGCATGTTCGGCATGTCCAATGCGCAGGCGGCCGATCAACCCGGGGACGCGTTGTTGGCCGACTTCGATTGGAACCCCGCTGCCGTGCCCGGCCTTGCGCGCGACGCGTTGGCGCGCAGCTGCGACGGGCGGACCATTCCGGTCGAGGTGTCGCTCAACCCGGTGACCTCGGGCACCGGTGGCCTGGTCGTTCTCGTGATCCGCGACGCGACCCTGCGCAGGGAAGCCGAGCAGCATCTCATCGAGGCACGCGACGCTGCCGAGTCTGCCCGAGCGACACAGGCCGCCTTCCTGGCGAACATCAGCCACGAACTGCGCACGCCGCTCAACGGCATTCTCGGCTTCGCGCAGATCCTGCGGCGCGACGAGCCGCTGACCGAGCGGCAGGCCAGGGGGCTGAAGCTCATCGAGGAAAGTGGGCAGCACCTCCTCATGCTCATCAACGACATCCTCGATCTGGCCCGCATCGACGAGGCCAGGCTCGAGCTGAACCCGGTCGAGGTCGACCTGTCGGCATTCCTGCAGGTGGTGTGCGACATCATCCGCGTCAAGGCGGAGGAGAAGGGGCTGAGTTTTGTCTACGAGGCGGCACCCGATCTGCCCTTGGCGGTCTTCGTCGACGAGAAGCGACTGCGCCAGGTGCTGTTCAACCTGCTG
Organism: Rhizobacter sp. Root1221; assembly: GCF_001425785.1. Lineage (GTDB taxonomy): Bacteria > Pseudomonadota > Gammaproteobacteria > Burkholderiales > Burkholderiaceae_C > Rhizobacter. The sequence continues at coordinate 221,406 of NZ_LMDI01000005.1, forward strand.
TCGAATGCGATCAGGTTCAGTGACGCGGGCCAGGTGACACTGCGCGCACGGGTGGTGCAGCCGGTGGCGGGCAGCACCGTGGGCGGGTTGCGCTTCGAGGTCGAGGACAAGGGCATCGGGATGAACGAGGCGCAGCTGGCGCGACTGTTCCAGCCGTTCGCGCAGGTGGCCGAGCAACAACGGCGCGAAGGAGGCGCCGGACTCGGCCTGGCCATCAGCCGGCAGTTGGTGCACCTGATGGGCGGGGACATCCAGGTCCACAGCCGGGAAGGCCAGGGCAGCGTCTTCGCGTTCGAGATCCAGGCGCCGGTACCGCAGGCACGGGTTCAAGCGCTGCCTGCCAGTGATACACCGCTCGGCTGCGAGGGTGCGCACCGAAAGATGGGCGTGGCGGCGCCCCATCCGGCGTCTGCCGCGAGCGACGAGGAGACCTTGCTCGACCATCAGGCCGTCGTGAGCGGTGCGCGCGTTCTGCTCGTCGAGGACAACGCCATCAACCGGGAAGTCGCGTTGGCCATCCTGGGCAGTTCCGGCGTCGTCGTGAGTGTCGCCTGCGACGGCCGGGAGGCACTCGACATGCTGGAGCAGCAGCGTTTCGATGCCGTGCTGATGGACTGCCTGATGCCGGTCATGGACGGCTACGCCGCGACCCGGGCGCTGCGCCTGCGGCCCGAGCTTCAAGCGCTGCCGGTCATCGCGCTGACCGCCAACGCGATGGTCGGAGACCGCGACAAGGCGCTCGAGGCGGGCATGAATGACCACATCGCCAAGCCGATCAAGCTCGAGCAACTGTTCGCGACACTCGCGCGCTGGGTCCGCCCTTCAGGCACTGCCGTGGTCGAAATCGATCGGCGTCGCTAGTTCAGTGTTTCAGTGGACGGCATTTGTCGGGCACCCGTGGCGGGCCGATGAACCAGCATGTCCACCGGCCCGCCAGGGATCTCGCCTTCAGCGGATCACCACGCCGCACGGCGCGCCACCAACAACCACGTTGCCGGGCACCGGGCGGCCTCCGGCGTAGGAGATCTGCATTCCCGCTTCCACGCTGCTGCCGGCCTGGATGGTGCGGGTCCACTCGGCAGGGGTCACGGTCACCGAGCGGCCGGACTGCGCGAAGGTGGCGCTCCAGCTGCTTTGGATGCTGAAATCGTGGCTCTCGTTGAAACTCACGGTCCAGCCATTGATAGGCGCCGTGCCCGTGTTCGCGATGGTCAGGCGCAGCACCTGGCTCGTGCCCCAGTCGCCGCTCGTGTCGAGCGTCAAGGTGCAGGCGGCGGGTGTCGTGGTGCTACCGCCGAAGATGGTGGCTCGCTGGGCGGTGGCCGCGATGCCGTTGGTGTCGTTGAAAAGAAGTTGGCCCCATGTGGAGAGGCTGTTGCCGTTGAAATTGATGGCCAGGTCGAGGGCGGTGTCGGCGCCGCTGTTGCCTGACCATGACCATCCCAGGTAGCCGATGCCGTACTGACGGGCGCGGCTCATGATGGCGCTGGCAGCCACCGCCTGGCCCTGGAACGTGTCGCCGAACTCGCCCACGACCAGGGGCAGCTTGGCCGAGATGAACGTCGAGAGGTAGCTGTTGACCTCGCTGTCCGTCGGGTACACGGCGTACATGTGCACGGAGAACACCGTGTTCCGCAGCGGGTCGGCCGCGAACACGGAGGCCGCATGGGTGCGCATGACCCCCTCCCAGTCCTGCCCCCAGCTCGGTGCGTCGACCATCAAGGTGTTGCGGATGCCGGCGGCGCGCAGCTTGGCAATCGCATTCTTGTGGCCCTCGATCCAGACGGAAGACGGTTGACCGTTTCCCACGGGCTCGTTGCCCAGGTTGACGATGACGTAGTCCTCCTGGCCGATGAGGGCGTTCTTGATGCCGACCCAGTAGTTCGCCGCCTGGTCCAGCGTGGCCATGCCCGCTTGCTCGCCATAGCCCGTCGTGTCGTGTACCTCGAGCACGGCGATCAACTTGGCCGCCTTGCATTGCTCGATGAGCGTCTTGACTTCGCGCTCATCGGTCTGGGTCCACTTGACCCCGTTGGCCAGCACGATGCGCGCAGTGTTGGCGCCGCGGGCCGAGATGTCGGTGAGCGACTGGGCCGTCTTGTCCCGGTACCAGGCATGGGCGACGTTGACGCCACGCATGACGAACGGCGTGCCGTCTGCTTCCTGCAGCACACCGGCGACGATCTTCATCTCGGCATGGACGGCGCTGACCCACAGCGCCAGGATGAAGGTCATCAGCAACTGGACCAGGTGTCCGGAACAAGATCCGCGTGTCGGGCTCTTCTTGGTGTACATGAATGCGTCTCCTCGGTGTTGTCGACATGCCTGGCCGCATGGAAATCGCCGTACCCGCCAGGCAAGGGATCGGCGCCGCCCATTCGCAATGAAACGGCGGATGGGGTCTCTGGCCCGGTGAAGCCCGCCCAGGCGTGGCCTCGCGGGCGTCGTCGTCAAACTTCCACCGCGGGCTGGTCCAGGGCGACGGCCCGGATGGGCCTGCCGCTGCGCGACAGCGTCACGGCCATCGGGTTGCCGGGCATCAGGTCCATGAAGTTGTCCGAGAACTCGACACCCTCGGCGTCGAGCCACACGCCCTTGGCCGGGCGATCCGTACTGAGGAGCAGGCCGCCGGACGTGCGGACCGCGCGCAGTCCGCACGGTCCCAGGGGATGGAAACGATAAGGCTCCGGCCACGCCCAGTCCTTCGCGACACAGCGTCCGTGCACCCAGAGGCTGACCTCGGCGACGGCCGGTTCGCCAGCCGGGATCGGGAGCACGAAGTCGGTGCTGGCGTTGCCCATCGCCGACAGTTCATGGACCGCCTCGTGCCCGACACCGCCGGCCAGCGGGTAGGTCTTCAGGCGAACCGAGCAGGGCGCTTCCGGGCCCGAGTTCGCGATCCAGCCGCGGGCCTCGTTGTCGATCACGCGAACGGCCACGGTCACCGGTGCCAGCGCGCGCCGGATGGCGTGCCACGCGGGCTTGACGGTCCCGGCGGCGTCGATGACGGCCCAACTCGTTCCCGGCCAGCAGTCGTTGAGTTGCCAGACCAGGGCGCCACCGACGGCGCGGCGTCCAGGGGTCTGCCAGCGGTGCCGGAAGTCCTGGTACGCGTAGCGCATGGCCTCGGCCTGCACGAACTGCGTGGCATACACCGCGTCTGCCAGGGTGGGGCCCGCGTTGAGCGTGTCGGCCACGTACACGGCCAGCCTCCTGTGGCCGTCGGGTTTGCCCGAGCCGGCCTTGTTGTGGGCGGACATCGTCCGGCTCAGCGGAAAGCGTTCGTTCTCGGGCACGGTCCGTTCGAGCAGGCCGATCGACGGGTGGGACTGCATGCCGAACTCGCTGACGAAGCGCCCCTGGACCGTGTGGTACTGCTGGTAGGGCAGCATCGTGCCGTGCCACACCTCCCACGTGTGCCGGTCGCCGACAGAGGGGTCGTCCGAATTGAGGGTGTCGGTGGCGCTGGGGCTGTAAGGGCTGCCCGGCCAATACGGCCGCTGCGGGTCCAGGCGGGCGCAGATGCCGGGCAACAGCCGTTCGTAGATGGCGCGTGCGTCGAAGCGTGCGCTGTCCTTGCCTTTGCCGTGCAGGCCGATCGACTCCGCGATCGCGTAGTCCTCGTTGTTGCCGCACCAGATCGCCAGGCTCGCGCGGTGCCGCAGCCGGCGAACGGCCGCGCTGGCTTCCGCCTTGACGCTGCGGAGGAAGGTGTCGTGTGCCGGGTAGATGCCACAGGCAAAGAGGAAGTCCTGCCAGACCAGCACGCCCAGTTCGTCGCACGCATCGTAGAAGGCCTCGTCTTCGTAGATGCCGCCGCCCCAGACCCGCAACATGGCCATGTTGCAGGCGGCCGCCTGGTGCACCCTCTCGCGGTAACGCGCCGGTGTGATGCGGTTGAGCAGGTTGTCGTCCGGGATCCAGTTGGCTCCGCCGATGAACATCTCCCGACCGTTGACCTCGAAGCAGAAGGACTGGCCCCGTTCGCCGGCGACGGGTTCCTGCACCAGGCGGACGGTTCTCATGCCCAGCCGGCGCGTGCGGTGGTCCACGACGCGGGCGTCGTGCCGCAACTCGATGTCGAGGGTGTAGAGCGGCTGCTCACCATGGCCTACGGGCCACCACAGCGCGGGCCGTTCGATGTGCAGCGACACCCCGGCGCCGGAGGCGGCGAGGTCCTGTGCCTCGGCCACGATCTTTCCCTCTGGATCGCGCAGCGTGCACCGCAGGCCGAGACCGGCCGCAACGTCGCCGGACAGTTGAACGCGAACGTCGACACGCGCGTGGGTGAGATCGCGGTTCAGGTGAACGGGGCTGTCGATCTCGTTGAAGCGGACATCGTAGGTTTCGATGCTGATCGGGCGCCAGGGCCCGGCGGTCATCAGGACGGGGCCCCAATCCCATCCGTAGTGGTACTGCGCCTTGCGCACATGAAGGCGGCTCGTGTCACCGTTCCAGAGGTGCCGCCGGCCATGGGCGATCTCCATGTCGCGCCCACGGCGCAGTGCCGAATCGAACTGGATGCCCAGGCGGTTGTTTCCCTCTTTCAACCGCCCGCGCACGTCGATGCGTGCCGGCACGAACATGTTCGTGGACTCGAGGATGAGTTCGCCATTGAGGAACACGCAGGCGAAGGTGTCCAGTCCCTCGAGCACGAGGTCCGCGTGGTCCGACAGGTCCTCGCGAGACGCCTCGAAATCCAGCCGGTAGCACCAATCCTTGTCGGCCACCCATTGCACCTCGTCTTCGTGCGTGCCGAGGTGGGGGTCGGGGATGACCTGCTGCGCGATCAGGTCCTGGTACACGGTGCCCGGCACGGTGGCCGGCTGCCAGTTGTCGCCCTCGGCCAGGTTTTCTCGTGCGGATCGGCCCGGCAGGCCGGCGCGGTGCACCCAGCCGGTGTGGAGCTTTCGCGTGTGGGTGGCGCGGTTCACGTTCTTTCCTACGCAAGTGTGAGCCGAGTGGCTGACTAAACAAGATGCTAAACAGTGTATTGTTGGCAAACTTGCCTGGCATAGGGGCAACTACGCTACTGTCCTTGGGTGAAAGGCCCTAGGGCTGGTGATTACTAAACATTTTCGGCCAGGCCTTGGGACGCACCCGTGCCGCGCCGGGGCGCGCGACCGTCACGCCCAGGTTCTCAGGCCGTGGACCGAGAGCTCTCTCGCTCGATCAGATCGACGGGCAGCAGGAGCTCGCCCTGGCCGGGTTCACCTTGGAGCAGGCGCCGCACCGCGGTGCGGCCCAGCGCTTCCTTGTCGACGCGGATGGTGCTCAAGCTCGGGCGGCAGTGCGCCGCCGACGCGATGTCGTCGTACCCGACGAAGGCCATGTCCGCGGGGATGTCGAGACCACGAGACTGGCAATGTGCCATCGCGTGGATGGCGGTTTCGTCGTTGTAGGCGAATACGGCGTCGGGCCGCTGAGGCATGTCGAGGAGGCGCTGCATGGCCTTGGCCGCGGCCGTGGCGTAGTCCACGGACGGGTCGAGCACGATCTCCAGGTCAGGGTCGGCCGGCCGGCCCGCGTCGAACAAGGCCTTGCGGTAGCCGCGGGCGCGCAGGCGCACCGAGTGGTGTGCCTCGGGGCCGGAGATCATCGCGATCCGCTGCCGCCCTTGCTGGAGGAGGTGGGTTGTCGCGAGCCAGGCGCCGCGGAAGTTGTCGTCGTTGACGCAGAACAAGCCCGGCGAAGCATGGTCCACGAGCACCAACGGCAATTCGGTGGCGCGAAACTCGGCGATCGTCTGGGCGTCGAAGAACCCTGCGGCGACCAGCGCTTCCGGGTCCTGGCGCTTGATCCATGCGGCGATCGGGTCGCCGGCACCGACCGAGAGCAGGCCGAGCGACACGCTCTCCTCGCGACAGACCTCTTCGACGCCGTGAAGAACCACCGAGTAGAACGGGTTCTCGCGGAGGGATGCGTGGCAGCGGTTCAGCAGGAACAGCACCCGCTTGGGCTTGCCCGCCCGCAGGCGCAACACGTCATAGCCCAGTTCATCGGCCTTGCGGAGGATCTCCCCACGGGTTTGCTCGGAGAGCCCGGGTTGGTTCTTCAATGCCCTGGATACCGTGCCGACGGACACGCCTGCGGCTGCGGCCAGTGCACGCAGGGTGACGGGAGAGGACGAGCTCAATGCGGAAGCACTCCAAGTTGGGCGAAGGACGAAGGTCCGGGACCGATCCCTGCGGGCATGGCCCGACCCCACAGGATAGCGCCTCACTAAACAAGCTGGGGTGGCTCAGCGATCGGAAATCGATCAGGCATCGCCATCGGCGAAGACAAGGAACGGTTGCGCTGCTGAACCGGTGACGCCACCGTCCGATGCAGGCGCGGTTGTAGGGAAATGTCATGCACACCGTCGAGGCGGGGGCCTATTGTTTTCGCCGCTTCGCACCCGCATCGTTGGCGGTGTCTCGCGCCCACGCGCACGCCTGAAGAGGAATACCGGCTCATGCACATCCTGGACGCGGAAATACAGACAGCGACGGCACTGGTGGTGGACGCGAACGCGGCCTCGCGGGGTGTGCTCGTGACGATGCTGAAGGAGTTCGGTGTCGCCAACGTGCTGCAGGCGCGCCGCGCCCAGGAAGCCCGCCGAGTGCTGGAAACGCAGCGATTCGACATCGTCGTGTGTGAGTACCACTTCGAAGGCGAGCCGGTGAGCGGGCAGGACATCATGGACGACCTCCGGCTGGCCCACCTCCTGCCCCTCTCGACCGTGGTCGTCATGATCTCGAGCGAACGGAGTTATGCGAAGGTGGCGGAAGCGGCCGAGGCCGCGCTCGACGTCTACCTGATCAAGCCCCACACGCAGGACGCGCTGCGCGAACGGATCGTCCAGGCCCGCCAGCGCAAGAAGGTGCTTCGCGACATCATCGTGGCCGTGGAGACCGAGAAGTACGTGGAGGCGGCGGAACTCTGCGAAGTTCGGTTCAAGACACGGGGCCCGGCGTGGGTGCAGGCGGCGCGCATCGGTGCCGAACTGTGGCTCAACATGGGCAAGCCTCACGCTGCCCAGCTGATGTTCGACGCGATCCTGAAGGTTGGCGCCGTGCCATGGGCTCGCCTGGGCGTGGCCCGGGCCCAGTACGACGCCGGCGGCCATGTGCAGGCGCGCCGCACGCTCGAAAGCCTCCTCAACGAACAGCCCGCCTACGCCGACGCCTACGACGTGATGGGGCGGGTGCTGCTGGACCAGGGGGCGCCCGAGTTGGCCCTGGATGCGTTGCGCCAGGCCACCGCGTTGACGCCGGGCAGCGTCTCACGCATCGTCAAGCACGGCCTGCTGGCCTTCTACTACGGCGATCCGAAGGAAGCGGCGGACGTGCTCGCCAAGGGCGCGCGGCTCGGCCTCAACTCCCGCATCTATGACCTTCAGGGGCTGGTCTTGCTCGCCGCGGTGCAGTTCGACCTGGGGGACAAACGGGGACTCGCGGGATCCCTGAGCAGCATGGCCGCGGCCCGTGCGCCCCGGCCGGAGAGCGCCCGGCTGCGCCGGTTCGAATGTGTCATCTCGGTGCTGAAGGCGCTGGTCGACCGCCGTGTGCCGGAGGCGGTGAACGAGACCCGCACCCTGCTGGAAGAGATCACCGCACCGAGCTTCGAGTTCGAGGCCGCTTGCAACCTCTTCGCGCTGCTCGCGCGCCTCCAGAAGAGCGAGTTGCGGATGGACGACCTGCCGCACCATGTCGAGCTGGCCGCCAAGCGGTTCTCGGTGTCGAAGACCACGTGCGAACTGCTGGTGCGCGCGTCACGCGGCCAGGCGCCATTCGAGAAGATCGTGCGTGACGCGTATGCCGGCATCGCCGCCTTGGCGGAAGACGCCGTGTCGAAGACGGTCAACGGCGAACCGCAGGCCGCGTGCGAAGCGCTGCTGACCGGCGCACAGCAGACGCTCAATGCCAAGTTGATCGACCTCGCGTTGCACACGATCGAACGCCACGGCGCACACATCCCCGACCGGGAAAGGTTGCTGGCCGCCGTGCAGGAACTGCACAAGCGCTACCGCGGGTATGGCACCCAGGTGCAACTCAGCCGTGCCACCGATCCCCGCACGATTCCGGCGGTGGGGCGGCCGGGCGGCCAACAGGTCGAAGCCGCCGCGCTGACCGGCGTCAACGGTTGAGTGGAGGCGATCTGCCGCACATCACGCACGCTCGCTTCAATCTCCCAGCCAGCGCGCCTCGAGCCACGCGCCCCGCACCACGGCGTGCCGCGCGCACTCGACCAGCAATTCGACGGTGCGTTGCACATGGGAGCCCACCGCCCGGTTGGCAGGCAACGCCAGCACGATGGTCCGCGTGATCTTCGGGCCGGACAACGGCGCCGCGGAAACCAGCCCGCGCGCCAATTCGTCCGCGAATGCGATGGGGGGGAGAACCGTCAACCCGTGTCCACCCAGAACCAGGCTCTTCTGGATGCTCATGGCGTTGGTCTCGGCCATCACCGTGAGTTCGACGCCGGACACTGCGCAGGCGTGATCCACCAGCGTCCGAATGCCATGAGGGCCGCTCGGCAGGATCAACGGCTTGCCGACGAGCGACGCCAGCGAAACGGGCTTCTGGCGACGAAGCTTCGCGGCGGCCGGTCCCACGATCCACAGGTCCTCCTCGAGCAGGGGTTTCGACAGGATGCTGGCTGACCGCTCGACCCCATAGAGCAACGCCGCGTCGATCTCGCCCGTCTCCAGCCACTGCTGAAGCGTTCCCGCGTAGCCCATCGCGATGCGCATGCGGATGCCGGGGTAGCTGGCCGCGACCGCACTGACGAGCGCGCTGGACACGATGTCGGCCGTGCTCGGCAGCAGGCCGACGGTGACCAGGCCGCCGATGCCGTCGACCGCGCCGCCGATCTCCGCGCGGGCGCGATCGAGTTCGAGCATCGCGCGTCGAGCGTAGACGAGCAGGGCCTTGCCCGCATCCGTGAGCACCATGCCGTGCCGCTCGCGTTCGAACAGCGCGGTGCCGATGTCTTCCTCGAGCAACCTCAACTGGCGGGAGACCGCGGGCTGGACGAGGTTGAGGAGCTCGGCCGCACGGGTCACGTTGCCGGTATCGGCGACCGTGATGAAGGCGCGCAATTGCTTGAAGTCCATCGGGGTGATCCTTCGATGACAAGTTGTGATGGTGGTATCAGCAATCTCTATTTGTGCTTGTCGGCGATCAAATTCTATGATTTCTACATCGCCACTTCCAAGCCGTTGCCGACTGGATTGCCATGGACCACACCGCATCGACCCCTGCCTGGCAGCAGGACATCTTCAAAGTCCTCAAGGAAGGCAACGTCCGGCAGATCGCCTACGTACCCGACGCGGGGCACTCCCACGTCATCCGCAGCGCGATCGCGGACCCCGACATCCAGGACGTCGTGCTGACGACCGAGGAGGAAGGCGTCGCGGTGGTCAGCGGCGCCTGGCTCGGCGGCGACCGCGCCGTGCTGCTCATGCAGAGCAGCGGCGTGGGGAACTGCGTGAACATGTTCTCCCTGCTGCAGAGCGCCAACTTCCCGTTCTTCACGCTCGTGACGATGCGCGGCGAGTACGCCGACTTCAATCCGTGGCAAGGGCCGATGGGCCGGGCGACACAAGGCGCGCTGGAACTCATGGGCATCACCGTGATGCGTGCGTCGGACCCGGACACGGTGGGAGAGATCGTCCAGGCAGGCTTCGACGCCGCCTTCGAGGCCGGCGACCGGGTCGCCGTGCTGCTCGGCCAGAACCTGATCGGCCGCAAGAAGTGGGAGCGCAAGTGATGAGCAACACCGCCAACCGACGGGCTGACCGCCGCGAGTTCGTTTCGACCCTGCTGGGCAAGCTGCCCGAAGCGCTGGTGGTCACGGGCCTTGGCTCTGCCTCCTACGATGTCTTCGCGGCCGGCGACCGACCGGGCAACTACTACCTCTGGGGCGCGATGGGCGGCGCCGCGCCACTGGCCCTGGGCCTGGCACTCGCCCAGCCGGAGAAGACGGTCGTCTGCATCACCGGCGACGGCGAGCAGTTGATGGGCATCGGCAGCCTCGGCAGCATCGCGGCGAAACAGCCGCGCAACCTGACCATCGTCGTGCTCGACAACGGGCATTTCGGAGAGACCGGCATGCAGCGCAGCCACACGAGTCTTGGGACGGACCTGGTCGCCGTGGCCAAGGGGTTCGGCATCGCCAACGCCTTCGGCATCGACGGCCTCGAGCGCTGCAACGACGTGGTGGAACACGCCGCATCGCGCCGCGCCACCACGTTCGTGCGCGTCGCGATCCAGGCCAACGAACCACCCCGTGCCCTGCCTCCGCGCGATGGCACCTACATCAAGAACCGGTTCCGGGCGGCACTCGGGTTCGCACCCTTCTGAACCACGACTGCACCGCGGGGGCGCCCGCCAGCGGTGCAGCGACACAGACGGGCGCGCTGACTATCGAGGAGACGACACGATGAGACATGCCATCGTCAGCGGAGCCCTGGGCGCGCTGGTGGCCGTCGCGGCCCTGCCGCTGCAGGCCCTCGCACAGGCCTATCCCGGCAAGCCGGTCAAGCTGATCGTCACGTGGCCGCCAGGCGGCTCGGCTGACGCCATCGGACGCCTGGTCGCCGCGTCGCTCACCACAAGCCTTGGCCAGTCCGTCTATGTCGAAAACGCGGCCGGTGCCTCCGGCAACATCGGCACCCAGCAATTCGTGAGGTCGCCGGCCGATGGCTACACCTTGCTGCTGGCCACGAGCACCACCAACGCGGCTGGACCGGCGCTGTTCACGAAGCAGGGTTTCCAGGCGGTCGACGACTTCGTGCCCGTTGCGCCCATCGCCCTGTCGCCCAGCATCCTCGTCGTCGCGGCCACGTCCCCGTACAAGTCCCCGATGGACATCATCGCGGCGGCCAAGGCCGCCCCGGGCAAGCTCACCTTCGGGTCGGGCGGCAACGGCAACTCGGGGCACCTGAGCGCCGAGTTATTCAAGTCGGTCGCCAGGATCGACCTGCAACACGTTCCCTACAAGGGCAACTCGCCTGCAACGATCGACCTCATCGGCGGGCGCCTCGACTTCATGTTCGACAACGGTGCCGTTCCGCAGATCCTCGGCGGGAAGGTGCGCGGCCTCGCGGTGACGTCGGAGCGCCGGCTGCAAGCCGTGCCGGATGTTCCCACCTTCGCCGAACTCGGCCTGCCCGGCGTGCAGCTCAGCACGTGGTTCGGCCTGGCGGCACCGAAGGGAACGCCCGCAGCTGTGGTCGACAAGCTCAACAAGGCGGTGACGGCCGCGCTGCAGAGGCCCGACGTCGTCAAGCGCCTGCATGACATGGGCGCGGAGCCGAAGACGTCCTCGCCTGCGGAATTCGCCGCCTTCTGGAAGCAGGAGATCGATCGCTACCGCGATCTGGTGAAGCTCAGCGGCGCAAAGGTGGAGTGAAGCGAGATGAAACGCTATGCATTGCGAATCGCCGGTGAGTCGGTCGACCCGTCGGGCGGCACGTGGTTCGACACCCAGAACCCCTTCACCGGCCAGGCGTGGGCGCAGATTCCGCGCGCTGACGCACGCGACGTGGACCGCGCGGTGCAGGCCGCGCACCGCGCGTTCACCGAGGGTGCGTGGGCGGAGATGTCCGCGAGCCAGCGCGGTCTGCTGTTGCACCGCCTCGCCGACCTGGTCGAACGCGACGCTTCGAGGCTCGCGGCAACCGAAGTGCGCGACAACGGCAAGCTGCTGGCGGAGATGTCCGCCCAGCTCGCCTACATCCCGCAGTGGTACCGCTACTACGGCGGCCTCGCCGACAAGGTGCAGGGCACGACCCTCCCGCTCGACAAGAAGGGCTACTTCGCGTTCACGCGCAAGGAGCCGCTGGGTGTCGTCGCGGCCATCACGCCATGGAACTCGCCCCTGATGCTGGCCAGCTGGAAGATCGCACCGGCGCTTGCCGCCGGCTGCACCGTGGTCGTGAAGCCGTCCGAGTTCACCTCCGCGTCCACGCTCGAGTTCGCCGAACTGTTCGATGAAGCGGGCTTCCCGCCCGGCGTGATCAACGTCGTCACCGGCTTCGGGCGGGAGGTCGGATCGCCCCTGGTCGAACACCCGTTGGTGCGCAAGATCAGCTTCACCGGATCGGACACGACCGGGCGGATGATCAACGAACAGGCCGCGCGCCACTTCAAGCACACGGCGATGGAGCTGGGCGGCAAGTCGCCCAACATCGTGTTCGCCGACGCCGACCTGGAGCAGGCGGCGTTCGGCGCCATCTCGGGCATCTTTGCAGCCACGGGGCAGACCTGCATCGCCGGCTCACGGCTCCTGGTGCAGGACAGCATCTACGACGACTTCGTCGAACGCCTGCTCGCGGTGGCCAGGACGGCCCGCATGGGCGACCCGATGGACCCGGCCACGCAGGTTGGCCCGGTGACCACGCCGCCGCAGTTCGAGAAGGTGCTCGACTACATCGACGTGGCCAAGCGGGAGGGCGCCACGCTGTTGCTGGGCGGCGAGCGCGGCAGTGGCGCGGCCTGCGGGCAAGGCTGGTTCGTGCAGCCGACGATCTTCGGCGACGTGCGCAACGACATGCGCATCGCGCAGGAAGAGGTCTTCGGGCCGGTGCTGTCCGTCCTGCGCTTCAAGGACGAAGCGGAGGCCCTGTCCATCGCCAACGACGTGCGCTTCGGGCTGGCAGCAGCCGTCTGGACCCGCGACATCGGGCGCGCCCTGCGCATGTCCGAACGCCTTCAGGCCGGCACCGTGTGGGTCAACACCTACCGCGCCGTCAGCTACCTCGCCCCTTTCGGTGGCTACAAGGACTCCGGCCTCGGACGCGAGAACGGCATCGACGCCATCCAGGAATACCTTCAGGTGAAGAGCGTGTGGATCAACAGCGGTGCCGTGAGCGGCAATCCGTTCGTGATCCGTTGATCGGAATCCCATGACACTCGACCTCGACCACCTGCGTCAGTGGATCGGCCGCACGGAAGACCACCGCGACAACGTGACGGCCACGCCCGTGCAGGCGTTGGCCGCGACACTCGACCGCGACGACCCCGCCGCCGTGAACGGTGACGCGCTGCCGCCCGCGTGGCACTGGCTCTACTTCCTGCCGGTACACCGTCAATCGGAGATCGGCCCGGATGGCCACGCGCACCGCGGCGGCTTCCTGCCCCCCGTGCCGCTGCCCCGTCGCATGTGGGCCGGCAGCCAACTCGAATTCCCGAGGCCGCTTGCCATCGGCAGCGAGGTGCGCCGCATCTCGCGCATCCTCGACGTGTCGGCCAAGGAAGGGCGCTCGGGTCCACTGGTGTTCGTCAAGGTGCGACACGAGGTCAGCGATGCCCGCGGATTGGCGGTCGTCGACGTGCACGACATCGTGTACCGCGACAACCCCCGACCCGGCGATCCGGTCCCGGCAGAACTTGCCGCGCCGGCAGGGCCCGCGTGGCGCCGAACCATCGAGCCCGACGACGTCCTGCTGTTCCGGTACTCCGCGCTGACGTTCAACGGCCACCGCATCCACTACGACCGTCGCTACGTCACCGAGGTCGAGGGCTACCCGGGCCTGGTCGTGCACGGCCCGTTGATCGCAACGCTGTTGCTGGACCTGCTGCGCCGCGAGCGGCCCGGCGCACGTGTCACGCACTTCGACTTCCGCGCCGTCAAACCCACCTTCGACACCGCCCCGTTCCAGGTGTGCGGCCGCCTCGAAGGGGACGGACACACCGTGCGCCTGTGGGCGCAGCACCTGGGCGGTGCACTTGCGATGGACGCGACCGCCCGCATCGCGTGACGCCGAACCCGAAAGAGGACTCCACCATGATGAATGAAGCCGATGCACACCAGGAGATCCGCGATGCGGTCCGTCACCTGTGCGCCCAGTTCCCCGATGAATACTTCCGCAAGATCGACGAGCAGCGTGCCTACCCGGAGCAGTTCGTCGACGCGCTGATGCAGGCCGGCTGGTTGGCCGCGATGATTCCCGAAGCGTACGGTGGCACCGGCCTCGGGCTCACGGCGGCCTCCGTGATCATGGAAGAGATCAACCGCTCGGGCGGCAACGCCGGCGCGGTCCACGGCCAGATGTACAACATGGGCACGCTGCTGCGAAACGGCAGCGCCGCGCAGAAGCAGAAGTACCTGCCCGACATCGCCGCCGGCAAGTTGCGCATCCAGTCCATGGCCGTGACAGAACCCACCACGGGGACGGACACCACGAAGATCAAGACCACCGCGGTGAAGAAGGATGGCCGCTACGTCGTCAACGGCCAGAAGGTCTGGATCTCGAGGGTGCAGCACTCCGACCTGATGATCCTCCTGGCCCGCACCACGCCGCTGGCGGAGGTGAAGAAGAAATCCGAAGGCATGTCGGTCTTCATCGTCGACCTGCACCAGGCGATCGGCAAGGGCCTGACGGTGCGGCCCATCCCCAACCTCGTGAACCACGAGACCAACGAACTCTTCTTCGACAACCTCGAGATTCCCGAGGAGAACCTGGTCGGCGAAGAAGGCAGAGGTTTCAAGTACATCCTCGACGGCCTCAACGCCGAGCGCACGCTGATCGCGGCCGAATGCATCGGCGATGGCTACTGGTTCATCGACCGGGCCACGAAGTATGCGAACGAACGGGTCGTGTTCGACCGCCCGATCGGCAAGAACCAGGGGGTGCAGTTCCCGATCGCCGACGCCTACATCGAGATCGAGGCGGCCAACCTGATGCGCTTCAAGGCGTGCGAGCTGTTCGATGCGAACCAGCCGTGCGGGGCGCAGGCCAACATGGCGAAGTACCTCGCCGCGAAGGCCTCGTGGGAGGCGGCCAACGTGTGCATGCAGACCCACGGCGGTTTCGGCTTCGCCAACGAGTACGACATCGAGCGCAAGTTCCGTGAGACCCGCCTGTACCAGGTGGCACCGATCTCCACCAACCTGATCTTCTCCTACGTTGCCGAGCACCTGCTGGGCCTTCCGCGTTCGTTCTGAAGGAGCCCCATCGTGCGACCCCTCGAAGGCATCACCGTCGTCACCCTCGAACACGCCGTCGCGGCGCCGTTCTGCACCCGACAGCTCGCCGACCTCGGCGCGCGTGTCATCAAGGTCGAACGTCCCGGCACGGGCGACTTCGCGCGCGGCTACGACGAACGCGTGCGCGGGCTGGCCTCCCACTTCGTGTGGAGCAACCGCTCGAAGGAGAGCCTGACGCTCGACCTCAAGCACCCGAAGGCAAAGCGCGTGCTGGACAAGCTGGTGGCCGGCGCCGATGTGCTCGTGCAGAACCTCGCCCCGGGCGCGGCCGGACGCCTCGGGCTGTCCCACGAGGCGCTCAAGGACCGGCACCCCGGCCTGATCGTCTGCGACATCTCGGGATACGGCGACGACCGGATCCATCCGGGACCCTACCGGGACAAGAAGGCCTATGACCTGTTGATCCAGAGCGAATCCGGGTTCCTCTCGATCACCGGCGCGCAGGACGAGCCCGCGAAGGCGGGTTGCTCCATCGCGGACATCGCGGCGGGCATGTATGCGTACACGAACATCCTGGCCGCGATCATCCAGCGCGGGCGCACCGGCCGAGGCTGCCGCATCGACGTGTCGATGCTGGAGAGCATGGTCGAGTGGATGGGGTACCCGATGTACTACGCGTACGACGGGGCGCCACCGCCGCCGCGCGCGGGCGCGGCTCACGCGACCATCTACCCGTACGGACCGTTTCCCACGGGCGACGGCAAGACCGTGATGCTGGGCCTTCAGAACGAACGCGAGTGGGCTGCGTTCTGCGAGCGCGTGCTGGACCGTCCGGACCTCGCGCTCGATGAACGCTTCAGCTCGAACTCGCGGCGTGTCGCCGGGCGCGACACGCTGCGCGCGTTCATCGTCGACACGTTCTCCGCGCTCACGGTGGAACAGGTTGTCGCCCGCCTCGAGGACGCCCAGATCGCCAATGCCCGCATGAACGACATGCACGACGTCTGGCAACACGCCCAGCTCCAGGCGCGTGGGCGGTGGACGGAGGTCGAGACGCCCGGTGGGGCGGTGCCTGCGCTGCTGCCTCCCGGCACCACGGCCGAATCGGATCCGCGCATGGACGCCGTGCCGGCGTTGGGCCAACACACCGATGCGATCCTGTCCGAACTGGGATGGGACGCGCGCGAGATCGCGCAGTTGCGCGAAGAGAAAGCTGTCTAGGCGGAACCTCCACCTCCCTGTCGAAAGGACCCGTCCATGATCAAGCAGTTCCGTCATGCCGCCGCGCTGGCATCCCTGGCAGGCCTCGTCGCCACCGCTCCCGTCCACGCCGAAACGTACCCCGCCAAGCCGATCACGCTGGTCGTTCCCTTCGCCGCGGGCGGACCCACGGACGTCGTGGCCCGCGTGCTGGGTGCCGCGATGACCAAGACGTTGAACCAGACCGTGCTGGTCGAGAACCGCTCTGGCGCGGGTGGCACGATTGCAGCGTCCTATACGGCGCGGGCAGCGCCCGACGGCTACACCTTCCTGATCCACCACAACGGCATGGCCACGGCGCCGGCGCTGTACCGCAAGCTGCCCTACAACCCGTTGACCGATTTCGAGTACGTGGGCCAGGTGATCGACGTACCGATGACGCTGGTGGGGCGGAAGGACCTGCCTGCCAAGGACTTTCCCGAGCTGCTCACCTACCTGAAGGCGCAGGGCGACAAGGTCAACCTGGCGCATGCAGGGCTCGGCGCGGTGTCGCACCTGTGCGGTGTGCTCCTCCGCCAGGCCGTGGGGGCCAACCTCACCACGGTGCCCTACCAGGGCACGGGGCCGGCCATGACGGCGATCCTTGGCGGGCAGGTTGACCTGCTGTGTGACCAGACCACGTCCACGACGCCCTACATCAAGTCCAATTCGGTGAAGCTCTTCGGCGTCACCACCGCGGCCCGGTTGAAGACGCTGCCGGACACACCAACGCTGGCCGAACAGGGCCTGAAGGGCTTCGAGATGGTCGTGTGGCACGGCATGTACGCCCCGAAGGGAACGCCGAAGGAGGCGATCACCAAGTTCGGGGATGCGCTGAAGGCGGCGCTCAAGGATCCCACCGTGGCGCAGCGCATGCACGAACTCGGCGCGGTTATCGTGCCCGACGCCAAGCAGACCCCAGCGGGCCTGCAGACCTGGCTCGCCCAGGAAACCGCTCGCTACGCGCCGATCATCAAGGCGGCCGGGCAGTTCGCCGACTGATTTCATTCAAGACGCTGACGGCCATGACAACCAAGTGTGCATTGAGCGATGCCAGGACCTTGCTGTTCGTGCCGGGCCTGCAGTCCGAGCGATTCGGCAAGGCGCTGCGCAGCGGGACCGACGCGGTGATCGTGGACCTGGAAGACAGCGTCGCCCCCGATCAGAAGGCAGCCGCACGTGACGCGATCGCAGCCGCCTGGACCACATTGCTGGCGGCTGACGTGCCCGTGCTGGTGCGCATCAATGCCGCAGGGTCTGCGCACAGCGAGGCTGACCTGGCTTGGCTGTCGGCGTTGCGGCCGCCTGCGGGGGTGATGGTGCCGAAGGCGGAATCAGCCGCTGGCTTGGCGGCCGTGCGCGGTCACCTGCCGGGCGTGCCCATCGTTCCCATCATCGAAAGCGCTGCCGGGTACGTGGCGCTGCGCGAGATTGCCGCGGCGCCGGGGGTGGTGCGCCTGGCCGTCGGGCACATCGACTTCATGGCGGACACCGGCATCCAGTGTTCGGTCGACGAACGCGAGTTGGCGCCACTGCGGTTCGCGGTGGCGATGGCCACCCGCGTGCAGGGCCTCGCACCAGCCATCGACGGGGTGACCACCGCCCTGGACGACGACGTCCGGCTGGCGGCGGACACGCGGCGCGCCGTGAGCTTCGGTTTCGGGGGCAAGTTGTGCATTCACCCGAAGCAAGTGTCGCCCGTGCTTCTGGCCCTCACCCCGGCAGGCGACGAGGTGGCTTGGGCCCGGCGCGTCGTGGCAGCCGACCTCGCCGCCGCAGGCGCCGCGACCCAGGTCGACGGCCGGATGGTCGATGCGCCCGTGGTGTTGCAGGCGCGCCGGATCCTTGCGCGCGTGCGCAGCTAGTTCGCCGTTCCCCGCTCAAGTCCACTGCCTGGAGTTTCGATGATCACCAAGACTGTTCTGCTCACCTTGGCCCTGACCGTGTCCTCTGGCGTGTCCCACGCACAGCCGAAAGACACACTTCAGAAGATTCGCGAGAGCGGCACCATCCAGTTGGGCGGCCGGGACGCCTCGTTCCCGTTCTCGTACAAGGTGAGTGCCGAAGCGGATCCGATCGGCTTTTCGGCGGACCTTTGCGCGAAGGTGGTGGATGCGGTTCGACTCAAGCTCGGTTTGCCGAACCTGAAGGTCCAGTACACCATGGTCACGCCCTCCAACCGGATCGCACTGGTGCAGAACGGCACCGTGGATCTCGAGTGCAGCACCACGACGAACACCGCCGCTCGCGCGCAGCAGGTGGAGTTCGCCCCGACGCACTTCGTCGGCAGCGTTGCCGCGGCCGTCAAGCGGAACTCGCCGGTCCAGACGATCGCGCAACTCGACGGAAAATCGGTCGCCACCGTGACAGGCAGCACCGCCATCCAGTTGCTTCGGGCGTATCGGCGCAACGAGAAGGTGGCGTTCAACGAAGTCACGGGCAAGGACACGTCCGACACCTTCCTCCTGTTGTCGACGGACCGCGCCGTCGCGATGATCCTGGAGGACGTGCAACTGGCGGGGCTCATTGCCCGGTCCACCGCGCCAGCAGACTATCGGTTGCTGGACGAGCGACTGCGTGACGAGCCCTACGGCTTCATCTACCGCAAGGACGACCCGCAGTTCAAGGCGCTCGTTGACGAGACATTGGCCTCGATCATGCGCAGTGGGGAGATCGAGGCGCTTTACACCAAGTGGTTCCAGCGACCCGTCCCTCCGGCCAACGTGAACCTGAACTTCCCGATGTCGCCAGCCGTTCGAGACACCTACCGCAACCCCAACAGCCGAGGCATCTGAACTGCACGTGGACTTCGACTGAACGATCAACCGCTTCGAACCGGACTCTCACCGTCGATGACGAACCCTCTGTAGGTGGCTCCGTTGTGCCGGTGCTTGATCACCGACTGATACGCGTCGCCGTGGTACCACGCCGTGGCCTGCTCGAATGTCGGGAACGAGACCAGCACGACGCCTTCCGGAGTTTCGCCTTCCAACACCTCGAGTCGTTGGTACGCCGACAGAACGGTCACTGGCAGTCCCGCCAGCGAGGCTGGAATCTTCGAGGCGTAGACGTCGAGTTCTCGCTGGTCGTGCGTTTTCTCTTTGATGAAGACAACGTAAGCGGTCATGGCTTTTTTCCTGAAGGGTTGCGGTGAGTCGAGACCGATACTGGGTCAGTGATTGATGACCACTTTCCCGAAGATGTTGCGTGTCACCAATCGATCGAACCCGAGCTTTGCATCGTCGAATGCATACCGGCTGTCGATGACAGGGCGAATCTTGTGTTCGGTGATGAACCGCACCAAGTCTTGAAGGTCTTGCCGGCTGCCGAGCGCGATGGGCTGGTAGCGCGCCTGGCTCATGAACATCGACATGAATTCGACGGACCCCTGCAGCCCTGCGAGCACGCCCACCATCGAGACCTGTCCGCTCACGGCGACGGCCTTGACCGACTGTTCAAACGTCCCCGGCCCGCCAACTTCCACAACGCGGTCCGCCCCGTTTCCGCCGGTCAGCTCGCGCACCTGTTGCGACCATTCGGGGTGGATCCTGTAGTTGATGGTTTCGTCGGCGCCAAGTGCTTTCAGCCGCTCGGCCTTCGCATCACTGGAGGTGGTGGCGATCACCCTTGCCCCCATCGCTTTTGCCAGTTGGACGGCGAACAGCGAAACGCCGCCGGTTCCCTGGGTGAGAACCGTGTCCCCGGGTTGTACGCCCTTGACCGCAGACCAGGCCGTGACACCAGCGCATGGCAGCGTGGCAGCCTCGTCGAAGCCGAGGCTGTCGGGAATGTGGACCAACGCCTCGGCTGATACCGCGCGATAGTCCGTCAGCCAGCCATCCTCATAAGAGGCGTATTGCGAGTACTTCCCTGTGTAGGGTCCTTCGATCCAGTCCGGGAAAAAGGCATTGGTGACTCGATCGCCCTGGGTGAACCGAGTCACACCCTCACCAATGGCGACGATTTCTCCGGCGCCATCCGAGAGCGGGATTCTGCCCGCTGGGATGGGAACCTGATAGTTGCCATCGAGGATGATCAAGTCCCGATAGTTGAGCGAGGACGCCCGAACGCGCACAAGAACTTCACCCGGTCCAGGTGTCGGGATGGGCGCCGGGCCACTGGCGAGGCCTTCGACGCCGATGAGCCTTTCGATGCGAAAAGCGCGGGATTGTTTGGTTGCTGCGATCACGTTGCGTACCCGAGAGAGTTGAGGCAGTGATCTTTGCCCGGCAGGGGGCGCTTGAGAATCCCTTTCCACCTGTTCATACTGTGTAGATGAGCTACACAATCGGGCGAGGCGATCTGGACGGGGTGGTGGTGTTCCTGGCTGTTGCAGAGGAGCGAGGTTTTCGTGCTGCCGCAAGACGCCTCGGCATCACGCCGTCCGCCGTCAGTCAAGCGATCCGCTTGTTCGAGGACCGCATCGGCGTGGCCTTGTTGGCACGTACTACCAGGAGCGTTGGCCTGACGGAGGCGGGAGAAAGGCTGCTGCTGCAGGTGCGCCCTGCGGCCCTACAAATGCGCCAGGGATTCGAAGCCGCCCGCAGCTTGGGCAACTCGGCCACGGGTCTTTTGCGCATCAGCGTGCCAAAGCCCAGCGTGGCGATGTTGACCGAACTGCTGGTGCCTGGGTTCCTGATCGAGAACCCCAGCGTTGAACTCGAGTTCGTCGGGGATGACCGTTTGGTGGATATCGTCGCCGAAGGTTGCGACGCCGGCGTGCGTCCCCGGACGTTCATACACGCGGACATGGTGGCCGTGCCGCTCACGGCGGAAGAACCGCAGGTGGTGGTGGCTGCCCCTGCGCTTCTTGCACGCTATGGCCGCCCTTCAGTGCCGAGTGACATCCAGCATATCCCGTGCGTCAGATTCCGGCAGGCCGGCGTCGTGCTTGACGAATGGGCATTCAATGTGGGTCCGGACGTACAGGCTGTTCCCGTGCGGGGACCTTTGGTCCTCGACGATGTCGCGGCCTGTGTCCACGCTGCTGAGCGCGGGGTTGGCCTCTTCAGGCTTCCAAGATCGATCGTCGCGCGCAATATCCATGCGGGAACGCTGGAGGTTGTGCTCAGTGATTTTTCCGTGAGTTTTCCTGGACTGGCGCTCTATTACCCAAGCCGGAGATTGGCGCCTCCGAAGCTGCGCGCGTTTGTCAGCCATGTGCTGCGCATGGGTGCCTAGGAACTCGACCTGACGCCGATGAAGGGGCAGTGCTCGGGTAGCGCACGCGCCAACGCACGGACAGCCTCGCCGTGCCCAACGGCATCAGCAGGCCTGGTCGTTGATCGCCCGCCTGACCTTTTCCAGGGCGGCCCGAAGCGTGTCCAGCCCCACGGACCCGAGTGCCAGGCGCAAGGCGTGGGGCACGTGCGCGGTGGTCGCGAAAGGTTCGGCCGTCGATACCGAGATGCCACCGGACCAGAGGGCCCCGGCCACGCGGTCGGCACGGACTTCCTCTGGCAGCGGGAGCCAGGCGAAGTAGGACGCAGGATGGCGCACACACCGCAGCCCCGCAAAGACGTCGCCGACGATGGTCTGGCGTGTCGCCGCGTCCCGGCGCTTTGCCGCTTCGAGCCGGGTCACGGTGCCGTCGTCCAGCCAAGCGCAGGCCATGGCCGTCATCACGCCGGGCGTGTTCCAGGTGGTGGCCCGGATGGCACGTTCGATCCCGGGCATCCAGGCGCGGGGCGCCGCGACGAACCCGACCCGCAGGCCGGTTGCCACACTCTTGGAGAGCCCCGACACGTAGACCGTGGTCTCCGGTGCCAGCGCATACAGCGGCGCTGGGGCCGCCGCGTCGAGGAAGGCGTAGGCCGCATCCTCGATGATCAGCAACCCGTACCGGCGTGCGATGGCCACCAGCCCGCGCCGCCGGCTGGCACCCATCACCCATCCCATCCGGGGTGGCGGTGCTGAACCAGCCCTTCGTTGCCAAGGGCCCGGTGGCCACCGCCGGCGGCTGCCTCGCGTCCCAGTACCTGGCCGCGTAGGTCATCGCGCGCCTGGACGGCCTCGAGGCGGCGAAGAGTGCGATGCACTATGTGGCCCCGGTGGGGGAAAAGGACGACTACGTGGCGCGGGCCTTGCGGAACATCACGCCGTTCCTGTGAGGCGAGGCCTCAGGATTGACCGGTAATCCGCCAAGCTCCCGACAGGATCTCATTCGCAGAGCTTGATCCAGCGTTCGAGTCGACGCGCCACGCGCGGCGTGTTGAGTCGGCCGATCGAGCCTTTCATGTCCTCGGTGCCTTCGCTTTGGCATAGCAGCACAACCTCTTCGCGCACGTCGCCAGTGCCGAAGAAGCCTTCACGGTCAAGTTGTTCCATCGCGGCGATGCATGCTTCGAAGAGGCCGGCGTGCAAGACGTCGAATTCAACATCACAAGGCAAGTCACTGCGATGGCAAGGCAGGATCATGCGGTAGGCGATGTCGATGAACTCACCGCCTTCGGCGTAGGGCCACTCGGCGGAGCACCAGACCTCGCTTTCATCGGCCATGTCGCCCGGTGCACCCAGGGCGAGATCGCTGGCAGCATGGACGATGGTCATCGCGCCGTCATCGCTGCCAAGCGCGAAGAGGCGGATGGTCTCGTCAGGGTGGGCCGCACGGATGGCCTGGAAGGCGCTGCGAGCACCTTCGCGAATCTCGGCGGTGAGCAAGGGGAAGTCGATGCGAGCGGGGTCGTGTGTGCCTTGGCGCACCCGCTTGTAGCCCTGCGCCTCGATCTCGTTGCCGCGCTGCACGAGGGCATCCTTTGCGGCCAGGGGACTGGTGAACTCGGTGACCATGGCGTGCCCCATGGTGTTCGCCTTGCCGTTCGCGGTCCACAGCGAGTTGCCGAATTGGCGCAGTTCGTGGAAGTCCGCGGGCACATCGTTGTCGAAGCGGTAGAACAGTGACCAGGTCATCGGCGGGAATTCCTTCTGGCAGGGCGCCATGTTGCCATGAGCCTGGCCGCGCACATCGCGGCAGCGGGCCCCGGTGTTCCGTCGACGCCCGCTGCCGGCATGGCGCTCAGCCAGCGGCGAGGGCGTGCCCTGCCGAGGCCGCGGTGCCACGACCTCGGGTTCGGCGCGCACCGCCGACCAACGCGGCCCCCAGCCCGAACAGCACCCACAGGCCGGGCTCCGGCACAGGGGTGGCCAACTCACGGGTCTCGCCGCGGCTGCGGACGTCGAACACGATGTAGAAGCGGTCGTCCAGGTTGTTGGTGAGGCCGGCATTCAGCCAGAGGTAGTCTTCGCGTGGGCCGGGAAGCGGGATGGGCAGCTGCCCATCGTCCAGTGCGAACTGCGTCGAGAGCGTCAGCGTGTATTTCGCCGGGTCACCCGGACGCGTGGCACCGAGGTCGAACTTCAGCGTGGCGGTGTCGCACGGAATGCCTTCGGTCTGGCAGTACCACTCTTCGTGGTGGACCCACGACGAGCTGTATGAACCACCGGTGCCCTGCAGGTGGATGCCTTCACCCAACATGCCATACAGCGAGCCGGTGAAGTCGAAGCTGACGATGCCGTTGAGGAACGATGCGCTGTTCGCACCCGGGTCGCTGTCGACCGCGCCGATGTCCCAGACGAGGCGTCCGGAGCCCTCGCGACCCGACCAGGCGAATTCGCCCAGTGCCGCGTTCGCGGCCAGCGGGGCCGTGAGCAATGCCATGGCGAGTGTGGCCATGCGGCGGCCGCTCCAGCGTGTTGTCATGTCGATCTCCCTGAACGCCGCGATGGGCGGCCCATCAACTCTAGGCTGCAGCGGCGCGCCGTTCAATGCCGTTGGTCGGCAGGGCGCCAAGTGGCCAGACAACGGCGTCACAGGATTTCAACGCTTCCAATGGACCCTGCTGCGAAGGCAGCATCACGTGGCAACGGCAAGGACGGCGTCGTCTGAGTGGCGTTGGCCGGCCTGAGCGACCCCGCCCTGGTGGGCGAGGTGGTGGTGGGTGACGCCGGCCGGGCCGTCGTTCAGCTCGCTTCGAGCTGGAAGTTTCCCATCAGCTGCGACAGCTTGCGGGCCTGGCCTTCCAGGCTTTCCGCGGCGGCGGCCGACTGCTCGACCAGCGCGGCGTTCTGCTGGGTCATCTGGTCGAGTTGGGTGACGGTGGCGTTCACCTGGCCGATGCCGACGGATTGCTCGGACGACGCGGCGCTGATTTCGCCGATGATGTCCGACACCCGTTTCACCGACCCGACGATCTCGCCCATCGTCTGGCCTGCGTCTGTCACGAGGCGCGAGCCCGCTTCCACGCGTTCGACGCTGGCGCCGATCAGGCCCTTGATCTCCTTGGCCGCATTCGCCGAGCGGCTGGCGAGGCTGCGCACTTCGCTGGCCACGACCGCGAAACCCCGGCCCTGCTCGCCGGCCCGGGCCGCTTCCACCGCGGCATTGAGCGCGAGGATGTTGGTCTGGAAGGCGATGCCATCGATCACGCTGATGATGTCGGCGATCTTCTGCGAACTGGCGTGGATCTGGCTCATCGTGGTGACCACCTGCGAAACCACGGCCCCGCCTCGCGCGGCCACCTCGGCGGCGGACGACGCCAGCTGGTTGGCCTGGCGTGCCGAATCGGCCGATTGCTTCACGGTGTCGGTCAGGCGCGCCATCGACGAGGCGGCCTGCTGCAGGTTCGACGCGGTCTGCTCGGTGCGCTGGCTCAGGTCCTGGTTGCCGATGGCGATCTCGCTGCTGGCGGTGGTGATGCTCTGTGTGGTGGCCCGCAGCTCGTTGACCGTGCCGAGCCAGCGGCCTCGCATGATCTCGAGCCGCGACAGCAACTGGGCCGTTTCGTCGCGGCCGGTGGCGTCGATGCGGTGCGACAGGTTGCCGTCGGCCATGCGGTCGGCTTCGGCCACCGCCCGGCGCAGGGGTTCGTTGACCGAGCGCGTGATGGTCCAGGACGCCGTCACCCCGAAGGCGATCGCGAGACCCGCCACGGCCAGCAGCACGGCGACGCCGTGGCCGGCCTGTTGTACCAGCGCCTGCTGTTGCTGGGCAACCCGCTGCGCGGCACCGGCTTGCAGCGCATCGACGTCCGCGAGCCATTGCGCCTGCGACTTGCTCCAGCCGTCCAGGTTCACCCGCAGCTCCATCCGGACGAGCACGGAGATCTCCTCCACCGCCGAGGCCGACGAGGCCTGCTTCACGGCGCCCTGGAACACGGCAGCGGCGGCCTTTCGGTCTTCGGCGAGCTTGGCCAACTGGGCCTTTTCGCCATCGTCCGCCACGGCGGCCAGTTCGGCCGAGATCTTGTCGTAGGACTCGTATGCCTGCGTCAGGCGCTTGAACTCCTTCTGGAGGTCCTCCATCGAGGTGAGGATGCCGAGGTTGCGCATCGACGTCGCCGACTGGTTCACGTGCTCCTTCATCTGCACGATCCGGTCGATCTTCGGGCGCAACGCTTCGTCGATCGTCTTCACGCGGTGGCGGGTGTCGCGCATGCTGACAACCGACACCGCGGTGACCACGGCCAGCAGGCTCACGATCACACCGAACCCGATCGACAGGCGTCGGGAGATGCTGTGATTTCCTAGCGAGAGAAAGTGCATGAATGTCTCCAGGGGCAATCCCAAAACCGGGGGCGCTCGGCAAGGGCGCACGGGCGTTGCCGCTCAAGCGGTATCGGCCGCTGGGCCGAATACTTCAGCGGGGAGAACCCTGAAAAAGTGTCCCGGCTGTCACACCCGGCTCACCCCCAGGCTGCACCGCACGCCCATCGCCGGTGTGGTGGCCAGTTTCACGATCAGGTCGGACAGGCTGTTCATCGACACGTCGCGCCCCCGGAACGGCTCGCCCTTCTGCGTGAGCCGGTACTCGATCGCCTCGTCGCGGGTGAACCAGCCGGGGCGCAGCAAGGTGTAGTCGAGGTCGGACGCCTCGATCACTTCGGCGGCATGCCGGTAGGGATCCAGCATGCGGCTGTACGTGTCGCCGGGCACTTCGCGGTAGATGCCCATCGAGGTGATGAAGATCAGGCGCCTCAGGCCGGCGGCGTTCATGGCGTCCACGATGGCTTCGGCCTGCGCGGCCATCTCGCCCACCAGGTTGGCGTAGACGACGTCCTGGCCTTGCATCGCCGCCTGCAACGCCGCGCGGTCGAGCACGTCGGCATCCACCATCGTCACCCGGGCCGGGGCGGGGTTGCGCAGCCGGTTGGAACGGCGCAGGTACAGGGTCAGGTGTGCCGTGGTGCGATCGAGCAGGAACTTCGTCGTGTTGCGCGCCAGCTGGCCGTTGGCGCCGAGGATGAGGACGCGGGTCATCGCTGTCAGCCGCCGACGCTGCCCAGCTGCATTTCGCGCAGGCGCTTGATGTCGCGTGCGGGCGGCGCGCCGAAGAGGCGGCTGTACTCGCGGTTGAATTGCGACTGGCTCTCGTAGCCCACGCGGTGCCCCGCGGTTGCGGCGTCCAGGTGTTCGCAGATCATGGCGCGGCGGGCCTCCAGCAGGCGCAGTTGCTTCTGGAACTGCAGCGGGCTCATCGCGGTGATCGCCTTGAAGTGGTGGTGCAGCGAGGACACGCTCATGTGCACCTCGGCCGCCAGGTCGTCGACCCGCAGTGATTCCTGGAACCGCTGCGACAGCACGCTGATGGCCTGTGCGATCCGCTGGTTGTGGCTGTCCACCATGGACATCTGCACCAGGCGCCAGCCGTCGGGCGACTTCAGCAGGCGGTACAGGATCTCGCGGGTGATCAGGGGTGCGAGCGTGGGGATGTCCTCGGGTGATGCCAGCAGCTTGGTCAACCGCAGGAGCGGGTCGAGCAGCGAGGCCGACAGTTCGCCGGTGAACATGCCGCGCTGCGCGGTGGAGCGGGGCAGGCCGCCACCCAGCTTCAGGTCGAGCGCGAGGGTGGCGATGTCCTTGACGTCGAAGTCCAGCCGCAGCCCCAGGTAGGGCGCTTCGCGGGTGGCATCGACCACCTGGCCGGCGACGGGCAGGTTCTGGCCCACGACCAGGTAGTGGCTGCTGTCGTAGAGATACACCTCGTCGCCGAGCAGCACCCGCTTGCTGCCTTGCGCCAGGACACAGAAGGCCGGCTCGCAGATGGTGTGCACCGGGTGCTCCGACCGCGACACCCGGGCAAGCGTCAGGCGCGGGATCGCGGTGGGATGGGCACCGTCGGTGACCGTGAGCCGGTCCACCCAGGCCGCCAGCTCCGCCCGCATCAGGGTGGCCTGGAGCTGGTCGGGTGACGGGTGGGTGCGCAGGGCGTTCGGGGTGGATGTCCGCATGCCCGCCAGCTTAGACATCCCGCTGCCGCCTGTCTCGGCTTTGGTGTGCCGGCTGGAGAATCGGGCAAACATCTCCAACAATCCTGCAAGCCGTTGCCTCACGCCGCGAGGCCGGCCGGGACCGGTCGTCGTGCGCGGTTGTTCACGGTTTGGCCCCCCTCGCGCACCCCTGTCCTCAAGGGGGCGTGCCAACGCGCCGAATCCGCTTGCGAAGGGGCCGCCACCCGGCCGTCTCCACCCAGGACAGGACACATCATGCGCATCAACGACCTGCGTCTCTCGGCGAAGCTGTGGGGGGTGCTCGTTGGCGTGCTGGCCTCGCTGACTGCCGTGGCGGTGTTCAACCAGCAGACCACCCGCCGGGTCCACGAGGACACCACCGTCCAGCTGCGCCGCGCCGATGACCTGATCACCAAGGTGACGGTCTGGCGTGCGCTCAGCCAGCGCAACACGGAGCAGACCTTGGCATCGTTCCTCCATCCCGACGAGGCAGGTTCGGCCTTTTTCGGGGCGCGGCTGAAGAACGGCATCGCTGAAAGTTCGGCCGTCCAGAAGCAGGTCACCGAAGGGGCCACGTCCGAGCGTGACAAGGCACAGGCCGAGCGCATCGTGGAGCGCCGCAAGAAGGTGCTCGCGCTCCTCAAATCGATGTCGGAGGTCCGCAAGCAGGGCGACATGCAAGCGGTGAAGGCGATGATCGACCGCGAGTTCCTGCCCGCCGTGGCCACGTACGACGAGGCGCAGGCTGAGATGGTGCGCCTCCAGGAGATGCAGCGAGACGAAGCGCTGGCCGACGCCGAGGCGCGGCTTCAACGCGCGGCCGTCACGGCCATCGCGCTGATGGCGCTGGTGCTGGGCGCGGCGCTGGCGGCCATGAAGCTGCTGCTGCGGTCGATCATCACGCCGCTGGGCCAGACGGTCGAGATCGCCGAGCGGATCGCCACCGGTGACCTTCGCCAGGTGCTGACGACCGACCGCGGCGACGAGGTGGGGCGCCTGATGCAGGCGATGGGAACGATGAGTGCGAACCTGCGCCACCTGGTGCAGGAGGTGCGCGACGGCGTGGGTTCGGTGGACGCCGCGTCGTCCGAGATCGCCAGTGGCAACAACGACCTGTCGGTGCGCACCGAACAGACCGCCTCGCGCCTGCAGCAGACCGCCGCGAGCCTCGAACAGGTGACGGACACCATTCGGCAGTCTGCCGAACATGCCGACCAGGCGGACCAGCTGGCGGCCAGCACCCAGGCCGCGGCGACACGCAGTGGTGAGGCGGTGGGGGAGGTCGTGGGCCGCATGCAGGAGATCTCGGAGTCGTCGCGCAAGATCGCCGACATCACGAACGTCATCGACGGCATCGCGTTCCAGACGAACATCCTGGCACTGAACGCAGCGGTGGAAGCGGCCCGTGCGGGCGAGCAGGGCCGCGGTTTTGCGGTGGTGGCGGGCGAGGTGCGCACGCTCGCGCAGCGCAGTGCCGAGGCGGCCAAGGAGATTCGCCAGCTGATTGCCCGCTCCGCCGAAACCGTCGACGCCGGCTCGCGCCAGGTGAACGTCGCGAAGGCGGTCATCGACGAAGTGGTGACCGGCGTGCGCCGGGTCGCCGGCCTGATCGGCGAGCTGGCCAACGCGTCCACCGGACAGCGCGATGGCATCCAGCAGGTCAACCAGGCCGTGGGCAACATCGACGACATGACGCAGCAGAACGCTGCTTTGGTGGAAGAAGCCGCGGCGGCGGCCATGTCGCTGCGCGACCAGTCGAAGCGGCTGGCCGAGACCGTGGCCTTGTTCAAGACGGAACGCTGAGCGGCCCTGCGGGCCCCCGGGGTTCCTCGACGTTCGGTGGGCCACACGCCGGCTTGGCACGGCGCATTGCACAACTGCATGGGCGGCCACGGTCCCGACGGCGCCACGCGTGAGCCACCCGCGCCGCGCGGATGCGTGGTGCGTGCGCCTCAACCCCCTAAGGTGAACCTCGCACCTGTCGATTCGGTTGCCCGGCTTACATGTGCTCACGCCGGCGACCGCCTGGCCACCGATCCAATGCCCGGTTCCCCACGCGGCTGGCCCGGCCCCGTGGGTTCGTTCAACCGGGCAAGTTCAACAGGGACAACACAACATGAAACGCATCCACCTCGCCTCCCTCCTCGCCGCAGCGGCCCTTTCGGCCTGCGGCGGTGGTGGCGACGACACCGTGGCCGACAACGGCAACACCACGCAGGCCACGGATGCGGCCGCGGACAAATACGTCGGCACTTGGGCCACCGGGTGTTTCGAGTCAGCTTACGCAGCCAGCGGCGCGCCGGACGTGCCGTTGAAGCAGATCACCACGTTCAAGTTCGCGAAAGTGTCGGACACGCAGCTGACCGTCGAGATCATCCCGAACATCTATCCCGCGTCGGGCTGCACTGGCACGCCAGCGCAGTTGCCCCACGCCGGGACCCGCAACACCATGACGATCGATGCTTCGGTCACGGTGGACGGGCAGGCGGCCGAAAAGGTCACCTTGCACACGCCTGCCATCGATCCCGGCATTTCGGCTGGCGTCAGTATCGTGCTCAACGGCGTGGTGCTCCCGGGGGACTACTTCGCGGACGCTGACACCGAGAAGGCGCTGTTCGCCGTTGTCGGCAACAAGCTCCAAACCGGCGCTGATAACCTGGGGGCCGACGGGTATCCCACGGCGTTCGGTTCGGTCGATTTCACCAAGCAGTGACCGGTGAGACGGGCGAGGCGGCGCTGGACAGGAAGCGCTGAGCCGAAACCTCGAATTCCCGCGGAACCGATACCCGGTTCAGGGGGGTAGGCGGCCGTGTAGGGTGGTCTCTGATTGCGTGCAACCTAACGGATGATTAGCATCAACCCATGGCCACGCTGCACGGCGTCGACGGTGTCTCGCCCGATCTCGGGGGAGATGCACTGCGCCTCGATCATCAGCTCTGCTTCGCCCTCTACGCGAGTTCACTCGCGATGACGAAGGTGTACAAGCCATTGCTCGACGGCCTCGGCCTCACCTACCCGCAGTACCTCGTGATGATGGCGCTGTGGGAACGCGACCACCGCGCGGTGGGCGACCTGGGCGACCAGCTGTTCCTCGATTCCGGCACGCTCACCCCGCTGCTCAAGCGCATGGAGGTGAGCGGTCTGCTGACCCGGGAACGGGCGAAGGAAGACGAGCGCCGGGTGCTGGTGACCCTCACGCCCGAGGGGCGCGCGCTGCGTGCACGCGCCGCCGGCGTGCCCGTGGAAATCGCCTGTGCGGCCCAGATGCCGCTGGCGGAGATCAGCAACCTCCGCGAGCGCCTGCACGGCCTGCGGGAGCGCCTCGCGGCGACCCACCCGGCCGACAAATGAGCCATGGGGTCACATGGGGTGCCGGTCGCACACGGCTTCCACCGCGTCGCCCACTTCGGCCACGGTGCGGCGCAGTTCTTCCTCGCTGACCCCGAGGGTTTCGGTCCAGTAGGCCACCTCGCCGTCCTCCGTGAGGTCGATGCGGTCGGTGCGGTGGCGGGTGGGGGCGGCAACGTGCGACATGAAAATCTCCTGCAAGGGGGCTGCGGAGAACCTTAAGGCACTCGCCGGCCTGGGTGTGTAGGACGAAGCCGGAAACCGCTGCCCGCCGGCCCCGCCTTGTCGTAAAGTCGGTGGATGCCTATGAAGGACCGTGTCATGCGAACCCTGACCCTGCGAGGCGGCGCCCGTGTGCCGGTGCTCGGCCTCGGCACCTGGGGCCTCGGCGAGGAATCCGCCCGCCGCGCCGCCGATGTGCGATCCGTGCGTTCCGCCCTCGACCTCGGCTACCGGCTGATCGACACCGCCGAAATGTACGGAGAAGGCGGTGCCGAAGAGGTGGTGGGGCAGGCCCTCCACGAGGCCTTCCGCACCGGCGGCCTGGAGCGGGACGACGTGTTCGTGGTCACCAAGGTGTACCCGCACAACGCGAGCCGCCGCGGCACGCTGGCCGCATGTGAACGCAGCCGCCAGCGCCTGGGCCTTGACCGCATCGACCTGTACCTGCTGCACTGGCCCGGCCAGCACCCGCTCGCCCACACGGTGGCGGCCATGCACGAACTGCAGTCGGCCGGCCACGTGGCGAACTGGGGTGTCAGCAACTTCGACGTGGATGACATGACCGAGCTGGAAGGCCTGGCGGGTGAAGGGCCGGCGTGTGCCACCAACCAGGTCTACTTCTCGATGACCGAACGGGGCGCCGAATTCAGCCTGCTGCCTTGGCTTCGGCGCCGGCACATGCCGCTGATGGCCTACAGCCCTATCGACCAGGGCGCGCTGGCCCACGACGATGCGGTGACCGAGGTGGCGCACCGCCACGGCGTGAGTGCCGCGCAGGTGGCGCTCGCGTGGGTGCTGTCGCGCGAGGGGGCCTTTGCCATCCCGAAGGCCGCCCGTGAAGCCCACCAGCGCGAGAACCTCGCGGCCGCCGTGCTGGTGCTCACCCCCGACGACCTGGCCCACCTCGACGACCGGCATCCCGCGCCATCGCGCAAGCGCCCGCTCGCGATGCTGTGACGGATCACGCGGGACCGGGGTCACCCAGGTGACCCTGCGGGTCGCCGTCCGGCGCCGGTTCGGGCGCGGCCCGCGCCAGCGCCATCCACACCGAAAACGGCAGCCTGCATGCCGCGTGCCGCGCCGGGCGGGCCAGTTCCAACCGGCCGCTGTCGATGCCGCCGTGCAACAACCACACGCCGAATCCCTCGGGGATCTCCTGCGGTTCGGCGATATCGGCCGGGAACACGTAGTGGCACTCGCAGCACAACCACTGGTACGACTGCCGTTTCGCGGCGTGGCGCAGGTCCGAAAGCAGGTCGGCGCGGCTCACCTTCACCTCGTGCACGATCGGGTGCAGGTAGTCTTCGACGGTGGTCTGCCGCACTGAAAACACATCCGGCCGCGCGATGCGCCACACCGACCGCGCGGCGGGTTCGGCACCTGCGAGCTCATCCCAGAGCGGCACCGGGCTGGCCGGCGGTGCGGCGGCGTCGGCCACCGCACGAAGCGACAACTCGCGCCACACGATGCGCCCGGACGCCTGCAGCATCGCCGCCACCCGCGTGCCCAGGCGGTCGTGCGGGGTGTCGGCGCGCCGGCTGCGGCGGCGCGCATCGGCCAGCCAGGTGATGCCGGCGTCGGTGAGGCGCAGCGTGTCGCGGCCGTCCGGTCCCGTCAGGCGGCCCAGCAGGCCGGCAGCGAGCAGGTCGAGTTCCACCACGTCATGGCTGGGCCAGCCGGCCGAACGCCACAGCTGCAGCAGGCGCGCGCGGTGCACGCGGGTGAGGATGGACAGGGGATCGGACATCGCGGGGCCATTGTCCCTCTGCTAAGGTGGCGCGATGACGTCGCTGCTCACTCACGCCTGGGCGTACCCGCTGCTGGAGGTGACCCACATCGCCGGCATCGCGATGCTGTTCGGCAGCCTCGTGGTGCTCGATGTGCGGCTGTGGGGCGCGGGCGCCGCCACGTTGCCGGCGGGCCCCCTCGCGCGGCTCGTGCTGCGGGTCACCTGGGTGGGGTTCGCGCTGGTGCTGGCCAGCGGCGGGCTCATGTTTTCCACGCAACCGGGCGAGCTGCTGCACAACCCGGCTTTCCGCGTGAAGCTCGTGTTGCTGGTGCTGGCCGGGCTCAATGCGGCGTGGTTCCACCTGCGTGGCGGGTTGGCGCGCGACGACCGCCTGATGCGAGCGCTGGGCGCGCTGTCATTGGGGATTTGGCTCGGTGTCATGATCTGCGGTCGCTGGATCGCCTACGCCTGAAGGAGACCCCCATGGACCGACGTCATTTGTTGGCCGCTGCCGCGGCCTGGGGTTGCCCGGCTGCCTTTGCCCATCACGGGTGGAGCAGCTTCGACCCCGACCACCCGCTGTACCTGGAGGGCCGCGCCGTGTCCGTGCGCTGGCGCAACCCGCACGTGGAACTCGACCTCGAGGTACCCGCCGAGCTGCGCCTGCCCGACGGCCTGGCGTCGCGCGTGCTGCCCGCCCAGGCCGCGGCGGTGGATGGCCCCGCGTTGCTCGCGAAGACCCAGCTGCCCAAGCGCCGCGACCGCCGGTGGACCGTCGAACTCGCCCCGCTGACCCGCATGGAGGCGTGGCGGGTGCAGGAGATCAAGCCCGGCACCGCGCTCGCCGTCGTGGGTTTCACGCTGCCCGGCGAAAAGGGCGAAGCCGTGTTGCGGGCCGAATACCTGTTCGTGGATGGCAAGACCTACGGGCTGAGGTCGTCGCCGGCTTGACCTCAGCCTTCAGCTGAAAGCGGCGATGCCTGTCTGGGCGCGGCCCAGGATCAGCGCATGCACGTCATGTGTTCCCTCGTAGGTGTTCACCACCTCGAGGTTCACCAGGTGCCGCGCCACGCCGAACTCGTCGCTGATGCCATTGCCACCCATCATGTCGCGCGCCAGGCGGGCGATGTCGAGGGCCTTGCCGCACGAGTTGCGTTTCATGATGGACGTGATCTCGACGGACGCCGTGCCCTCGTCCTTCATTCGCCCGAGGCGCAGGCAGCCCTGCAGGCCGAGCGTGATCTCGGTCTGCATGTCGGCGAGTTTCTTCTGGATCAGCTGGTTGGCCGCAAGCGGGCGCCCGAACTGCTTGCGGTCGAGCACGTACTGGCGTGCGCGGAACCAGCAGTCTTCGGCGGCGCCCAGCGCGCCCCAGGCGATGCCGTAGCGCGCGCTGTTGAGGCACGTGAACGGGCCCTTCAGGCCACGCACCTCGGGGAAGGCGTTTTCTTCCGGGCAGAACACGTTGTCCAGGACGATCTCGCCGGTGATGGACGCGCGCAGCCCCACCTTGCCGTGGATGGCCGGCGCCGACAGGCCCTTCGCGCCCTTCTCGAGCACGAAGCCGCGGATGGCACCCTCGTCGTCCTTCGCCCACACGACGAACACGTCGGCGATGGGGCTGTTGCTGATCCACATCTTGGCGCCGCTCAGGCTGTAGCCACCGGCCACCTTCTTCGCGCGGGTCACCATGCTGCCGGGGTCGGAGCCGTGGTCGGGTTCCGTGAGGCCGAAGCAGCCGATCCACTCGCCCGAGGCGAGCTTCGGCAGGTACTTCTGCTTCGTGGCCTCGTTGCCGAACTCGTTGATGGGCACCATCACCAGCGACGACTGCACGCTCATCATCGAGCGGTAACCCGAATCGACACGCTCCACCTCGCGGGCGATCAGGCCGTAGGCCACGTAGTTCAGGCCGGAGCCGCCGTACTGCTCGGGGATGGTGGGGCCCAAGAGGCCCAGTTCACCCATCTCGCGGAAGATGGCCGGATCGGTTTTTTCGTGGCGGAAGGCTTCCAGCACACGCGGGGCGAGGCTGCCTTGGCAGTAGGCGCGGGCCGCTTCGCGGATCTGGCGTTCGTCGTCTGTCAGTTGCTGGTCGAGGAGCAGAGGGTCGTCCCAGTGGAAGGCCGCTTTTGCATTCTTTGAACTCATGTTGGTTTCCAATCAGACGGTAGGGAACAGCCGGGATGCACCTCTAAATATAGAATTCTCCAGCGCGTGCGGCAATCGCTTTGTTCGCACGCATCCATGCGTTTTTGGAACTCCGAGAGCCCCCGGCATGCGCAGGAAGATCCCTTCCACCACCGCGTTGAGCGTGTTCGAATCGGCCGCGCGCCACCGCAGCTTCACGCTGGCCGCCGTCGAGCAGGCCATGACCCAGAGCGCCGTCAGCCGGCAGGTCGCTGCGCTGGAATCGTTCCTCGGCGTCAAGCTGTTCCGCCGCACGAAACGCGGCGTGGTGCTCACCGAGGCAGGGCGCCACTACAGCGAGCAGGTGGGCGCGCGGCTGGAAGGCATCGAACGCGACACGCTGGAGTTGATGGCCAGCCGCGGGCAGGGTGGTTCGCTGGAGATCGCCGTGGTGCCCACGTTCGCCACCAAGTGGCTGCTGCCGCGGCTCGGTGCATTCCAGCGTCAGCACGAAGGCACGTTCGTGCACCTGACACCGCGCACGCGGCCCTTCCTGTTCGACGGCACCCCGTTCGACGCCGCCATCTACGCCGGCGAGGCCAGATGGCCCGGCACCGACGTGCACTTCCTGATGCGTGAGAACCCCATCGCGGTGGCGAGCCCCGACCTCATCGCCCCGCGCCACGTGCTCAAGGCCAACGAATTGGGCCGCCTGCCGTTGCTGCAGCAGAGCACCCGGCCGTATGCGTGGCGGCACTGGTTCGATTCGCTCGGTGTGCAGTCGCCCAACGACATGGCCGGGCCCCGCTACGAGCTCTTCTCGATGCTCACCGAAGCGGCCATCCACGGCCTGGGCGTGGCGTTGATTCCGCGGTTCATGGTGGAAGACGAACTCGAACGCGGCCGCCTCGTGCAGGTGGTCAGGCACGACTACCTGAGCGACCGGGCCTACCACCTGGCCTATCCGCAACAGCGGTCCGAGCGGCCGCTGCTGGCGGCGTTCCGCACGTGGCTGGAGGCCGAGGCCACGCGGTATCGCGAGGCGAACGGACTGGGTTGAGCGTCACGGTCAGTCGTCGTACAACCATATGCGGGATCGTTCGTAAGGATTCATCCTCGTTCATGAAAACATCGCGGCCTTTCTCCCGAAGGGCAAGGCCCGATGCCAATGAAAACTCTCACATACGCCGGTCCGATCAAGGCCGCCGGCATGATTCTGTTGGCCGCACTGCAGGCCTGCGGTGGCGGCGACGATAACCCCTCCGAAACCTCGGCCCAACCGGTGGTGCTGGCGTCCGACGATTTCACGCAGGGCACCGGCAAATGGAAGATCGAGCAGCAGGATGCCGCCGGCACCGTGACCGCCCAAGGCGGTGTGCTCGACATCGTGCAACCCTCGGGCGCCACGGTCTGGTTCAAGCAGAAGTTCTCGGGCGACTACGAGATCCGGTTCACCGCCGTGCCGGTGCCCATCACGTTCGCGGGCACCCGGTTCGTGGACCGCATCTCCGACCTGAACGTGTTCTGGAATGCCACCGTGCCCGGGGCCGCCAACCCCGATCCCACGGCGGCCACGTCTGACGCTGCGCTGGCCTCGTACAACCCGCTGTACCTTTACTACGTGGGCTTCGGTGCCAACAGCAACACCACCACGCGGCTGCGCCGCAACGACGGCACCGCCGCCCGCCCGCAGATCACCGGGTACGCCACGGCGGGATCCGCCACGGCCGACGACAAGGCCGGCGGCATGACCCCCGACACGCAGCTGGTGGCCAACACCCCTACCCGGGTGCGCATCGTGTCGCGCGCGCCCACGGCGGCGGACCCGGCCAACGTGAAATGGTATGCCAACGACAAGCTGATATTCAGCTACGCCGACCCGGCACGTTATGCCGAGGGTTGGTTTGCATTCCGCACCACCACCAGCCATTTTCAACTCCGGGATTTCTCGGTGGTGGCCTTGCCGTCAAATTGATCCGGAGAATCTGAATGACCACCAAATACCTGCTCGCGGCGGCCGCGGCGATTCTCGTGGGCTGCGGGGGCGGCGGCGACGAAGTCAGCGAGTTGTCATACGACAACGTCAACGAATCGGAACACGGCGAGGCGCTCTACGTGAGCGCGGACGCCCGCTGGGTCGAGCGCCTCGACCGCGGCCTCGTGGCGGTGCCCACCGGGAAGGGCGCACTGCTCACGTGGCGGCTGCTGGGCACCGAGTACGGGTCGGACATCGCGTTCAACGTCTACAAGGGCGACCGCCAGCTGAACGCCACGCCCATCTCCGGGTCCACGACGTTCGAGGACACCAGCACCGGCACCGGGGTGTACACCGTGCGCGCCGTGATCGGTGGCAAGAAGGTGCTGGCCGCGAGCAAGCCGGCGCTGGTGCTGGCCAACGGTTACCTCGACATCCCGTTGAAGGCGCCGCCGGCCGGCGACTACTACGTGCAACACGCGTGGCCGGGCGACCTGGACGGTGACGGCCGCTACGAGTTCGTCGTGTCACGCCTGCCGAAGGGCGGCCCGGCGGCGTTGCTGCCGTCCTACCTCGAGGCCTACACGCTCGACGGCACCTTCCTGTGGCGCGTGGACATGGGCGTCAACTCGTACGCGAAGGCCGCCGGCACGGGCAACAACGACGCGCCGGCCGCGGCCATCAGCGGGTTCGGCGACACGGCCGGCTACCGCAACGACGACATGGTCACCGTGTACGACCTCGACGGCGACGGCAAGGCGGAGGTGCTCGTGCGCACGGCCACCGGCACGGCGTTCGCGGACGGCACCGTCGTCACGTCGCCGGGCGCGTCCGACCAGTTCATCTCGGTGATCCGGGGCGCCACCGGCGTCGAGGTGGCCCGGGCGGCGGTGCCGTCCGACCTGCTGGCCTACGGCCCGGTCGGTGGCAACTTCGGCGTGGCCTACCTCGACGGCGTGCGGCCGAGCCTCGTGGCGAAACTCGTCACCCGCGGCCCCGGCAAAAACGGCGCGGGCTTCCAGTGGCTGGTCTCGACGTGGGACTACGACGGCCAGCAACTCACGCCGCGCTGGAAGTGGGTGGCCGACCTGGATCCCGCGAAACGCCAGAACGCCAACCGCTTCCACCAGATCCGCGTGGTGGACCTGGACGGTGACGGCAAGGACGAGATCGCCGACGGCAACTACGTGCTCGACGACGACGGCAAGCTGCTGTATGTCGTGGACCAGGCCATCCACGGCGACCGCTTCCACATCGGCGACTTCGACCCGTCCCGCCCGGGCCTCGAGGCATTTGCCATCCAGCAGACCGAGGTGGGCGCGTGGAGCAACTTCCCGTGGTACTACTACGACGCCGCCACCGGCACCCGCCTCATCACCGGCAAGCACCCGGACTACACGCCGGACAAGACCAGTGCCGCCGACGAGGCGATCTGGGACGTGCCGCGCGGCACCATCGCCGACATCGACCCGCGCCACCCCGGCTACGAGTTCTGGGCTGGTCTCAAGCGCCTCGACCTGCCGGCCGCGGGTGTCTACAACCTGAAGGGTGAACGCATCTCGCAAGCCGTGCCGAGCGTGAACTTCCGGATCTGGTGGGATGGCGACGTGGGCTCGGAGCTGCTCGACGGCACCGTGATCGACAAGTGGGTGCCCGAGACGTCCACCAGCACGCGCCTGTTCGCGCCGGAAGGGGTGGTGGCCACCACCCGCACGGCCGAACCGTTCTATGGCGACGTGCTCGGCGACTGGCGCGAGGAGGTGTTGCTGGAGACCACCGACAACAAGTCACTGCGGCTCTACAGCACGAACATCCCTACGAATGTGCGGCTGTACACGCTGGCGCACAACCCCGAGTACCGGTTGAGCTTCACGGTGCGCGGCTACCTGCAGTCGAACCTGGTGGACTACTTCCTCGGGTACGACATGGCCCAGCCGCCGCGCCCGAAGATCCGGTCGCGGCCCTGAACGGACGGGCCCGGCCGCCTCACGCGGCGGCAGGGCCCGTCCCGGCGATCGGCCCGCCACGCGGAACTGGTCGGCCTTGGCCACCAAGGCAGCGAGCGCGGCCAGGTGGCGGATGAACGCAACGACGCCACGAGTCATCCCTCTTTTGTCATCCCGGCGCAGGCCCACTGCTGTCCGGGGAAAATCTCGGGTCATCCCGGCGAACGCCGGGACCCACCGTGTCCAGACGCGGCGACGTCCCGGTCACATCTGGCCTGGTACCCCCCGGGTCAACGCTTCTCTCGACAGCTTGGACCGTTTGGGCCCGCTGCAGGCACCACCTGCTCTGCATCACACGCTGGAGCCCACGCGTGCAGTGGGTCCCGGTTTTCACCGGGATGACAACGCTGCGATCGAGTCGACCCATCGGTGAATCGGCTGTACCTTCGATGCCTGCTGGCAACGCAGCCATTC
>NZ_LMDI01000006.1:0-145000 GCF_001425785.1 Rhizobacter sp. Root1221
TTGAGTTGGCGCTCTGGGATTTATCCCAAACAGCGAGTGCTCGCAACAACTTACGTGACCTCGGTCCAATTTATTCCGGACAGTAGTGGGCGTTCGCCGGGATGACCCGAGATTTTCCCCGGACAGCAGTGGGCCTGCGGCGGGATGACAAAAGAGGGATGGCTCGTGGCGCCGTTGCCTCGTCAAGTGCCCGGCCCGAACCGGGACAACGACCTCACCTTCGCCCGCGCCGCCTCGACCTCGCGGTCACGCGGCTCCGCGGTGGTGACCAGGGCGTCGATCAGCGTTCGGGCAGCGGCCGCAACGTCGAGCACCGCCTGGTCGAACGCGGCCTCGTTGGCCTTCGAGGGCACGGTGAACCCGCTGAGCTTGCGCACGAACTGCAAAGACGCGTCACGGATTTCCAGCTCGGTGGCCGGCGGCTCGAAATTGAAGAGGGTCTTGATGTTGCGGCACATGGGCACTCCCGGAAAACGCGGCGCCGGTTCGCCAAGGGGTCGGCGACGGTCTATAACCACGGCTGTGCCCCCAAGGAACCGGATCACCGCATGAGCATCCCGACACTCTACGCCCACCCGTTTTCGTCGTACTGCCAGAAGGTGCTCGTGGCCCTCTACGAAAACGACACCCCGTTCACGTACCGGTCACTGGAGGACCCGGCCGCCAACGCCGAGCTGCAGGCGCTGTGGCCGATGAAGCGGTTCCCCGTGCTCGTGGACGGCGGCCGCACGGTGATGGAGGCCAGCATCATCATCGAACACCTCGCCCTGGCGCGACCAGGACCCGTGCGGCTCCTGCCCGACGATCCGGCCGCCGCGCTGGACGTGCGCCTGATGGACCGCTTCTTCGACAACTACATCTCCACCCCGCAGCAGAAGTTCGTCTTCAACGCCATCCGCCCGGAAGGCGTGCGTGACCCCTACGGCGTGGACGAGGCCGGCCGCATGCTCGACACCGCGTACCGCTGGCTGGACGGCGTGATGGTGTCGCGCACCTGGGCGACGGGCGACGCGTTCACCCTGGCCGACTGCGCCGCGGCCCCGGCACTGTTCTATGCCGACTGGACCCGCCCGATCCCCACGGACTGCCCGAACGTGCGGGCGTACCGCAACCGGCTGCTGGCCCGGCCGTCGTTCGCCAGGGCGGTGGACGAGGCCCGGCCGTTCCGGCCGTACTTCCCGCTTGGCGCGCCCGATCGGGACTGACAGGAAAGCGCCGCGCGTCAAGCGAACCGGGCCACCAGCCGCACCACCGTGTTCCAGTTGCGGGTCGACAGTGGCGACCCCAACAGCTTCTCCAGGAACGCGTTCGGGCTGCCCGGGGAGTTGCCCACCATGCGGCACACGCTCAGCACCTCGCCGGGCGTGACTTGCACCAGCTCGACGTCGCGGCGCGCGGAGGCCATCGGCAGCGGGGGTGGAACCACCTCGGGCGATGACAGGAACGACACGCAGCACGCGTAGACATCGTGCGGGTCGACGCCGGCAAACGGCGCCGTGGCCACCACCTCCGACAGGTAGGCCACCGTGCGCACGAAACCGGGCTCCTTCAGGCCACACACGCCACGCAGCGCCTCGCACGCCGCCTCGTACACCGCCTGGGCCGAGCGCCCCGCCGCCGGCTCGTACACCAGCGTGCCGTTGGTCAGGAACGACGACGCGGTGTGCGCACCGGCGTCCAGGAACGCCGCCTCGAACTGGCCACGGGTCGGACAGTTGGGCCGGCCCAAGTTGACGTTGCGAAGGAAGACGGCATAGCGCATGGGGGGACATTCTGCCCGGCGCTCAGCCGTGCAACAACGCCTCGAGCTTACCCACCGTGGCCCAGTTGCGCCCGGTGCCCTCG
Organism: Rhizobacter sp. Root1221; assembly: GCF_001425785.1. Taxonomy (GTDB): domain Bacteria; phylum Pseudomonadota; class Gammaproteobacteria; order Burkholderiales; family Burkholderiaceae_C; genus Rhizobacter. The sequence goes on from NZ_LMDI01000006.1 coordinate 1,846, forward strand.
TCGCGCAGCGCCTTCATCACCGCGTCGCCCAGCGGGGTGGACAGCAGGCCGTCCGGACACCACAGGAACGCGGCATGCTGCCCCACGTGCAGTTCGGCAGGCGACCAGTCTTCGGCCCGTGCCGCGTCCAGCAACCGCAGCGACCCCGGGTCACACGGGAACATCACGAGCAACCGCGACGGCTCGGGCACTGACTCGTACGGCAGCTCGGCCATGGCCGCGCGCCACTCGGCGGCGGTGCGCACCAGCACCCGGCACGTCACGCCCAGGTCGGACGCCACGGCCTGGGCGATCTGTTTCGCCGGGTCACCCCGGTATCTGGGCGGCACCGAAAACACCACGTTGCCGCTGTTGAGCAAGGTGCGGACGTCCCCGAACCCCAGCCCTGCCATCAGTTGTTTCAGGTCGGCCATGGCCACGCGCTTGGCCTTGCCGACGTTGATGCCGCGGAGCAGTGCGATGCGTTCGTCCATGGGGTAAGCCTTCGCAAGGAGGGGGCATTCTCTCCGAAGTGCGCTCTGAAAAAAAACGCCGCCGAACACGTGGAAAACGCCGTTCCCGTGTTAGCCCGCACCGGAAAATCCCCGGTGCCTCATCCTTGGGCATTCCAAGGAGAACCCAATAGGCATCGGGGGTTCAACGATCCGTCACCAAGTTGTGCACAAGGCTGTCCACGGGGCCTGTGGACTCACCGCAAAACCCCCTTTTCCACCCTGCCTCAAAGCCGGGCAATCCAAAGGAAAGCAAGCAACGGCGCGGGTTCCAGCGATCCATCACCAAGTTGTTCACATGGCTATCCACCTCTGGTGTGGAAAGGCGGCCGCGGTGGACAACTCGCGGTTCACTCGGCCGCGAGGCCCTCCACCTGGATGCGCAGCGTCACGTCCATGCGGAACCCGTAGGCCTTGCCGGCATCGATGCCGAACTCGTCCCGGTTGAACGTGCCCACCACATCCGCGCCGCAGAGTTCACGCTTGAGCATCGGGTGCGGGACACACTTGAACGAGTTGACCTTGAGCGCCACCGGCCGGGTCACGCCGTGCAGCGTGAGATCGCCCACCAACTGCGTGGGAACGCCGTCGATGAAGCCCTCGAGCCGGCCCTTGTAGGTGGCCACCGGGTACTTCGCGGTGTCGAACAGCGTGGCCTTCCTTGCCTCGGCGTTCATGATGTCCAGGCCGAAGTCGACGCTGTCCATGTCCACCGTGACGTCCACCTGCCCGGTCTTGGCCGCCTTGTCGAGCACCACCTGGCCGGCGGTCTTGTTGAACTTGCCGCGCCAGATCGAGACGCCCATGTGGTCGGCCTCGAAGCTCGGGTAGGTGTGGGCGGGGTCGAGTGTGTACGTGACGGGGGCGGCCAGGGCCGGTGCCGACGCTGCCACCAGGGCCAGCAGGAGAATCGATTTCATCGGGGTTCCTCGAAGGCAGTGGGTGAACGACGATTCTGCAACAGCAGCCGGCGTCAGGCACGCGCCATCAACGTGACGATCGACGACCCGGTGGTCAGCGTCTTGTGCACGGGGCAGGCCTCCGCCACACGCAGCAGGCTGGCTCGCTCGTCGTCGGTCAGCGTGCCGGACACCTGGATCGAGCGGGTCATCACGTTCTGCGTGCCGCTCTTGGCGTGTGACACCTCCACCCGCAACTGCGCCACCGCCATGCCCTTGCGGGCGATGTAGAGCTGCAGCGTCAACGTGGTGCAGGCGGCCAGCGCCGCATCGAGCAGGTCGTGGGGGGTGGGGCCGCCCAGGCCCCCGGCGGACGGCTCCAGGTCGGCGGCGAGCGTCTGCCCGTCGTCGAACGTGACGTCGCACGCGGAGGTGCCGCGGGCATGGTCCCAAAAGGCGTGTGTGGTCATGGCGGTATGGTCAGGGAAGAAGATCGGCCCCGAAGCTTAACCAGTGGGCCAGCGCGCTCCGAACGGCCATTGTGGAAGGATCGGAGCAGGCCCCCTACACTCGACGAAGCGTCGGCCGGGTCGGCCAGGAGGGAGATGCATGCCCTCCGCCTGCCTCCGTCAACCGCCGCGTGAATGATCCTGGCCGCCCACCCCTCTGCCCTGACCGCCCCATTCCCATGCCCGATTTCCGCAGCCCCGAATTCCTGCTCGCGCACATCCAGCACACGCTGTCGTTCTACGAAGGCCGCGAGATCGACCCTTCCGGCGGGTTCTTCCACTTCTACAAGGACGACGGCACGGTCTACGACCGCCGCACGCGCCACCTCGTCAGCAGCACGCGCTTCGTGTTCAACCACGCCACCGCATACCGCCGCTTCGGCCGCCCCGCCGACCTCGACGCGGTGCGCCACGGCCTCGCGTTCCTGCAGGCCGCACATGCGCAGCCGCAAGGTGGCTACGCGTGGCAGATCGACTGGCACGATGGCCGCGCCACCGTGCAGGACGGCACCAACCATTGCTACGGCCTCGCCTTCGTGGTGCTGGCCCACGCCCACGCGCTCAAGGCCGGCGTGGCCGAAGCGGCCGCCGGCCTGGAAGCCGCCTGGCAGCTCATGGAGCAGCACTTCTGGGAACCCGCCCATGGCCTGTACGCCGACGAAGCCACACCCGACTGGCAGCTGCAACCGTACCGCGGCCAGAACGCCAACATGCACTCGTGCGAGGCCATGATGGCCGCGTTCGATGCCACCGGCGACCGCAAGTACCTGAACCGTGCCGTGCAGCTCGCCGACGCCATCACCGGCCGCCAGGCCGCCCTGGCCGACGGCCTCGTGTGGGAACACTACGGCCCCGACTGGCAGGTCGACTGGGACTACAACCGCCACGACAAGACCAACATCTTCCGCCCCTGGGGGTTCCAGACAGGCCACCTCACCGAATGGACGAAGCTGCTGATGCAGCTCGACGCACACCTGCCGCCCGCCGAGCGCCCCGACTGGCTGCTGCCGCGCGCGCGCCACTTCTTCGACACCGCGATGCGCCACGGCTGGGACACCACGAACGGCGGCCTCGTGTACGGCTTCGCCCCCACGGGCGAGGTGTGCGATGCCGACAAGTACTTCTGGGTGCAGGCCGAAAGTTTCGCGGCCGCCGCGCTGTTGGCGGTGCGCACCGGCGAGACCGGCTACTGGGACTGGTACGACCGCATCTGGGCCTACAGCTGGGCCCACATGGTGGACCACACCCACGGCGCCTGGTACCGCATCCTCACGCCCGACAACCGGGCCTACAGCGACGAAAAAAGCCCGGCCGGCAAGACCGACTACCACACGATGGGCGCCTGCCACGACGTGTTGCGCGGCCTGAAGGCCTGATGCCCCCAACCACCGGACCCCGACCGTGAGCCTCTCCCCCGACCTCGCCCGCCTCGCCCTCCAGGAACAGCGCCTGCGCTTCAAGCACTTCGACGGCGACACCGCGTGGACGCTTGGCAACCGCATCAAGGCCCTGGCCGATGCGGCCGGCACGCCCGTCACCGTGGAGATCCGCGTGGGCGGCCACACCGTGTTTTTCATGGCCATGGCAGGCACCCAGCCGGCCAATGCCGACTGGGCACGCCGCAAGCGCAACACCGTGGAGCTGATGCACCGCAGCTCGTACCGCGTGGGCCTCGAGTTCGCGCGCGACAACAACACGCTCGAAGCCCTGATGGGCCTGCCCACCCGTGACTACTGCGCCCACGGCGGCGCCGTGCCCCTGCACGTGGAAGGCACCGGCGTGGTGGGGGTGGTCACCGTGTCGGGCCTGCCTCAACGCGACGACCACGAAATGGCCGTGGCAGCCATCGCCGAACTGTGCAGTGTGCCGGTGGCGGAGGTAGCGCTGGGCTGAAGCCCCATCGTGTCACCCCGACGAAAGTCGGGGCCCACCATGCCCAGGCGCCACGGCCCAGTGGGTCCCGGCTTTCGCCGGGATGACAGCGCGTCCCGTGAAGCGCCTTGGCGCGCGCGGACCGTGCCCGTCAGACCACCTTCCGGTCCGCCACCGCTGGCGGCACGTACTGGTAGAGCCACGTCTCCGTCAACGGCTTGCCCTCGTGGCGCAGGAAGAGGCGCAGCGTGATGGCCTGCGTGCTCGCATCCTCGGGCTTGAGGTCGAACATCGCGCGCCAGCCGTCGATGGCTTCCAGCGGCCGCGCCGACGTGATCTCGACCTTGCCGCGGCTGGCGGTGATGACCGCCTCCACCTTGGCATCGCGCCCGAGCCGCGACAGTTCACCGCCGGTGAAGTCCACCGCGAACCGCCATGAGAAGTACGGGCGCGGCTTGCCCACCACGCCACCCAGGCCCGTTCGCGTGGCCACGCAATGCGCGAGCGCCGACCGCGCCGGCGGCTGCGCGCCCCAGTACAACCGGTAGCCCACGAGCCACTCCTGCCCCGGCTGCGGCTTGCGGTCGGGGTTCCAGAAGGCCACGATGTTGTCGAAGGTCTCGTCGTTGGTGGGAATCTCCACCAGCTGGATGCTCCCCTCGCCCCAGTCCGACTTCGGCTCCACCCACAGCGACGGGCGGCGGTCGTAGAACACGCCGTCGTCCTGGTAGTGGTCGAAGTTGCGGTCGCGCTGCACGAGGCCGAAGCCGCGCGGGCTCTTGTCGGTGAACGCGTTGAACTGCAGGTTCGGCGGGTTCGTCAGCGGGCGCCACACCCACTCGCCGTTGCCCCGCCACATCGCGAGGCCGTCGGTGTCGTGGATCTCGGACCGCCAGTCGTTGGCCATGCGGTGGTCGTTCTCGCCATGCTGGAACATGCTGGTGCACGGCGCGATGCCGAGGCGCTCGATCACCTTGCGCGGGTACAGCGCAGCGTCGATGTCCATCACCTGGGTGTCGCCCGGCGTGATGGCAAAGCGGTAGGCCCCCGACACACTCGGTGAGTCGAGCAGCGCGTAGACCACGAGCGTGTTCGAACCCGGCGCGGGCCGTTCGAGGTAGTACGAGACGAAGTCAGGGAACTCCTCGGGCCGCTCCATGCCGGTGTCGATGGCAAGACCACGGGCCGACTGGCCGTACTGCCACTCGCTGCCCACCGCACGGAAGTAGCTCGCCCCCAGGAACGCGGCCGCGTCGCGCACCGGGTCGGTGTGGAAATTCAGGCGGAAGCCGGCAAAGCCGAGGTCGGCCGGCAACGCGCCTGCCTTGAGCCCGCTCTGGCCGTAGTCGAACATGGCCGGGTCGTAGGCCAGTTCCTGGGCCTGGCCCGAGGCCACTTCGTACATGCGAACGGGCTTCTTGAAAAAGAGCCCGAGGTGGAAGAACTTGGCGCGAAAGCGCGCGTCCTGGTCGGCCCACAGCGCGTGGTCGGACCGGAATTGCATCGACTGGTACTGGTCCCAGTCGAGCCCGGCGACCGAGGCGGGCAAGCGGTCGGGCCGGGCCACGTACGGCGCCGCGGACAAGGCCCGGGCCTGGCCCTTCAACGCGGCGAAGTCGAACGGTTGGGGACGGCCCAGCGGCTTGAGTGCGGCGAAGGTCTCGGTCCACGAGAGCCCGAGGCTGCCGGCGGTGGCGAGAGCGGCACCGCGGCCGAGGGAGCGGAGGAAGTGGCGTCGTTTTTGCATTGCGACGCAGTTTGCACAAAACCGGAAGGGCGGACGCAATGCCGGGTTTTTCCGGGGGTCTGACGGCGCGCATCCATACGCAACCAACCGCACCTGGGATAAACCCCGGGCAATGCGCGCATCAAAGTACAAAACCCCGCGACGTGCGTACCAAATCTGCAATTCGATACGCGTATCGTTCCCTCGGGGCGACGGTCATCCCGTCACACCCGCTGTCGAACAACGAGGAGAGAACGTCATGACATTCCAACGCGCCTTCGCGGCCCTGGGGCTCGGCCTGCTTGCCACCTCGAGTGGTTTCGCCGCCGATCTCGTGATCGCCACCGTGAACAACGGTCACATGATCGAGATGCAAAAGCATACCAAGGTGTTCGAGAAGGCAAACCCGGACATCACCGTCAAGTGGGTCACGCTCGAGGAAGGGGTGCTGCGCCAGCGCGTCACCACCGACATCGCCACCAAGGGCGGCCAGTTCGACGTGATGACGATCGGCCTCTACGAAGCGCCCATCTGGGCCAAGAAGGGCTGGCTGAAGGAAATCGGCACCTCGCCGGCCTATGACGTGGACGACCTGCTGCCATCCATCCGCAGCGGCCTGTCGAACGGCGGCAAGCTCTACGCGGCACCGTTCTACGGCGAAAGCTCCATGACGATGTACCGCGCCGACCTCGTCAAGGAAAAGGGCCTCACGATGCCCCCCAACCCGACGTGGGCCCAGATGGCCGACATCGTGTCGAAGCTGCACGACCCGGCCAAGGGCGTGTACGGCCTGTGCCTGCGTGGCAAGCCGGGCTGGGGTGACAACATGGCATTCCTGACCACCATGGTCAACACCCATGGCGGCCAGTGGTTCGACATGGCCTGGAAGCCGCAGATCGACACCAAGCCGTGGCACGACGCCATCGGCCTGTACGTGGACCTGATGAAGAAGTACGGCCCGCCCGGTGCGTCGGCCAACAGCTTCAACGAGAACCTCGCGCTGTTCAACGAAGGCAAGTGTGGTGTGTGGATCGACGCCACGATCGCCGCCTCGTTCGTCAGCGACCCGAAGCAGTCGAAGGTGGCCGACAAGGTGGCCTTCGTGCAGGCCCCCACCGCGGTGACCCCGAAGGGCGCCAACTGGCTGTGGTCGTGGAACCTCGCCATCCCCGCGTCGTCGAAGAAGCCCGAGGCCGCGCAGAAGTTCATCGCCTGGGCCACGTCGAAGGAGTACGTGAACCTGGTGGCGAAGGAAGCCGGCTGGCACGCGGTGCCCACCGGCACCCGCAAGTCCACCTACGCCAACCCCGAGTTCCAGAAGGTCGCGAAGTTCGCGGTCGAGGAACAGAAGGCCATGGGCACGGCCAACGCCAACGACAGCACGCTGCCGAAGTCGCCGTACACCGGCGTGCAGTACGCCGCGATTCCCGAGTTCCAGGCCATCGGCATCGCCGTGGGGCAGCAGATGAGCGCGGCGCTGTCGGGGAAGGTCACGGTGGACCAGGCCTTGAAGACCGCGCAGACGGCTGCCGAACGCGAGATGACCAAGGGCGGCTACTACAAGAAGTGACACCATGAACACCGCCACCCGGGAACTCCCGACGGCGGTGCCTTCCGCGGGCACCGCTGTTTCCACACCCCGCCGCGAAGGCGCGGCGGTGTCCCGCTTCCTGCCTCGTGCGCTGATGGCGCCGGCCGTTGTCACGCTGTTCCTGTGGATGATCGTCCCGCTGGTGATGACGATCTACTTCTCGGCCATCCACTACAACCTGATGCAGCCCGGCGAACACGGGTTCGCGGGCCTCGAGAACTTCCACTACTTCATGACCGACCCGGACTTCTGGCCGTCGGTCAACCACACGCTCCAGCTCTTCGCGTCGGTGATCGCCATCACGGTGGTGCTGGGCGTGGGCCTCGCGCTGCTGGTCAACGAACCGTTCCCCGGCCGGGGCCTCGTGCGGGTGCTGCTGATTTCGCCGTTTTTCGTGATGCCCACGGTGAACGCGCTGCTGTGGAAGCACATGATGATGAACCCGATCTACGGCGTGCTCGCGCACGTGTGGACGTTCTTCGGGCTCACGCCGATCGACTGGATGACGGACTTCCCGATGCTGTCCGTGATCATCATGCTGTCGTGGCAGTGGCTGCCCTTCGCGTGCCTGATCTTCATCACGTCGCTGCAGTCGCTCGACCGTGAACAGATGGAAGCCGCCCGCATGGACGGCGCCACCTCGCTGCACCAGTTCTGGTACCTCGTGCTGCCGCACCTGGGGCGTGCCATCGCCGTCGTCGTGATGATCGAGATGATCTTCCTGATGAGCGTGTTCGCCGAGATCTACACCACCACCTCCGGTGGCCCGGGCAACGAAAGCACGAACCTCGCGTTCCTGATCTACAAGCAGGCGCTGATGAACTTCGACGTGGGCGTGGCCTCGGCCGGTGCCCTGTTCGCGGTGGTGCTCGCCAACATCGCGGCCGTGTTCCTGATCCGCATGGTCGGCAAGAACCTCGACTGAAGGGAGACCGAGATGAAACAACCCCCCTTCCCCTACGTGCGCACCGTGAGCGCCTGGGCGCTCGCGCTGCTGCTGTTCTTCCCGCTGTTCTGGCTGGGCCTCACGGCATTCAAGACCGAGATGCAGGCCATTGCCACGCCGCCCCAGCTCTTCTTCACGCCCACGCTCGCCACGTTCGCCGAGGTGCAGGCACGCAGCGACTACCTGCTGTACGCGCGCAACTCGCTGATCACGAGCGTGGTGTCCACCGTGCTTGGCCTGCTGATCGCCGCGCCCGCGGCGTATGCCATGGCGTTCCACCGAACCAAGCGCACCCGCGACATCCTGATGTGGATGCTCTCCACCAAGATGATGCCGGCCGTGGGCGCCCTCGTGCCGGTGTACGTGATGGCCCAGACCACCGGGCTGCTCGACTCGCTGTTCAGCCTGATCGTGGTGTTCACGCTGTCGAACCTGCCCATCATGGTGTGGATGCTCTACAGCGCGTTCAAGGAAGTGCCGAACGACATCCTCGAAGCCGTGCGGCTGGACGGGGCCACGGTGTGGACCGAGTTCCAGCACGTGATCCTGCCGCTGACCAAGGGCGGCATCGCATCCACCGGGTTGCTGTGCCTGGTGCTCGCGTGGAACGAGGCGTTCTGGTCGCTCAACCTCACGTCGGCGAACGCCGGCACGCTCGCGGCGCTGATCGCGTCGTACTCGAGCCCCGAGGGCCTCTTCTGGGCGAAATTGTCGGCCGCGTCGTTGCTGGCCATCGCCCCCATCATCGTGTTCGGCTGGTTCAGCCAGAAGCAGCTCGTGCAAGGGCTGACCTTCGGCGCCGTCAAGTAAACACCACAGGAGAACACCATGTCCTACCTCCAACTCCATGGCGTCGTGAAGGCGTTCGGTGACATTCGCACCATCCGCGGCATCGACCTCGGCATCCAGAAGGGTGAGTTCGTCGTGTTCGTGGGCCCGTCGGGCTGCGGCAAGTCCACGCTGCTGCGGCTGATCGCCGGCCTCGAAACCACGTCCGAAGGGTCCATCGAACTCGACGGCAAGGACATCACCGACCTGCCGTCGGCCAAGCGCGACCTCGCGATGGTGTTCCAGTCGTACGCCCTCTACCCGCACATGACCGTGTTCGACAACATGTCGTTCGCGCTCAAGCTCGCGAAGGTGGACAAGGCGGTGATCCGCGAGAAGGTCGACCGCGCGGCCACCATCCTGAACCTCACGAAGTACCTCGATCGCACGCCGAAGGAACTCTCCGGCGGCCAGCGCCAGCGCGTGGCCATCGGCCGTGCCATCGTGCGTGCGCCCAAGGTGTTCCTGTTCGACGAGCCGCTGTCGAACCTGGACGCCGCGCTGCGCGGCCAGACGCGCGTGGAGATCGCCAAGCTCCACCGCGACCTGGGCGCCACCACCATCTACGTGACCCACGACCAGGTGGAGGCCATGACACTGGCCGACCGCGTGGTGGTGCTGCGCGACGGCCAGATCGAGCAGGTGGGCACACCGCTCGATCTGTACGACCACCCGGCCAACCAGTTCGTCGCGCAGTTCATCGGCACACCGCAGATGAACGTGGTGCCCGCGGCGGCCGTGCCCGAACTCACCCGCATCGCCGGCGGCCAGCTGCCGCCGGATGGTTCGGTGGGCGTGCGGCCCGAGGGCGTGCGTGTGCACGCCTCCGGCGAGGGCATCCCTGCCCTCGTGGAACTGGTCGAGTCGCTCGGCGCCGACACGCTGATCCACACCCGCGTGGGCGACCGCGCGCTGCTGGTGTCGCGCCAGAGCGAACGCACCGCCCTCAAACCCGGCGCGAAGGTGGGCATCTCGTTCACGGACGACGCCATGCACCTCTTCGATTCCCAAGGCCGCCTGCTGGCGGCACCCGCCACTGCCTGACCTCCGACATGAGCACCGCCCCCTCCGTCATCCTCCACCTCGGCCTCGGGTCGTTCCACCGCGCGCACCAGGCCGTCTACCTGCAACGGCTGATGGACGCCGGTCATGCGGGCTGGATCCTCAAGGGCGGCAACCTGCGCGACGACATGGCCGACACCATCGCGGCACTGCAGGCCCAGGACGGCGCATACACGCTCGAAACGGTGAGCCCGGCGGGCGAGCGCCGCTACGAACGCATCCACGCGATCCGCGAGGTGATCCCGTACGACCCGTGGCTCACGGGCCTCGTCGGCGCGGGGGCTGATCCGGCCACCCGCATCATCTCGTTCACGGTCACCGAGGCGGGCTACTACCTCGATGAACACGACCAGCTCGACCCCCGCTACCCGGACCTCGCCTCCGACCTGAGCGGTGCCACCTGCACCACCATCTACGGGGCACTGGCCGCCATCCTGGAAGCACGGCGGCTGCATGACGCCGGACCGGTCACGCTGCTCAACTGCGACAACCTGCGCCACAACGGTTCGCGGTTCCGCGCCGGGTTCATCGATTTCCTGTCACGCCGCGGGGACGACACGCTGCGTGCCTGGGTGCAGGCCCATACCACCTGCCCGAGCAGCATGGTGGACCGCATCACCCCGCGCCCGTTGCCCGACGTGGCCGAGCGCGTGCGCGCGGCCACCGGCCTCACCGATGGCGCGGCACTCATGGGCGAATCGTTCATCCAGTGGGTGATCGAGGACAACTTCGCGAACGGCCGGCCGGCGTGGGAGCTCGTGGGCGCGGAACTGGTGTCGTCGGTGCTGCCGCACGAGGAAGCGAAGATCCGCATCCTCAACGCCAGCCACAGCGGCTTCGCGTGGGCTGGCACGATGCTGGGCTCGCAGTTCATCCACGAGGACCTCGCACACCCCGAGATCCGCCGCCTCGTGCACGACTACGTCACGCTCGACGTGATCCCGTCGCTCGTGACGCGGCAGAACCCGTACCCGGTGGACCTGGCCGCCTACCGCGACGTGGTGTTCGAGCGTTTCGGCAACCCGTACCTGCGCGACACCAACCAGCGCGTGGCCGCCGACGGGTTCGCGAAGATCCCGGGGTTCCTCGTGCCCACGTTCCGCGACCGGCTGGAACAAGGGGCGCCCATCGCCAGCACCGCGGTGCTGGTTGCACTCTTCTTCGAGTTCCTGGGCCGCTGGCACCGCGGTGAACTGCCGTTCGACTACCAGGACCAGAGCATGGACCCGGCCAAGGCCCACGCCTTCTTCGCGGCGGACGACCCGCTCGGCGCCTTCGTGCGCGACCCGGTGCTGTGGGGGCCGCTGGCCGGCGACCCGCGCCTGGAAGCGGCGCTGCGCCAGGCCCACGGACGCGTGCGAGCGTTCGTTGGGACGTTCGTTGGGAGTAACGTATCGGTTTGATGTCACGATCGACCCCGGAGCAGACATGAACGGCAACCGAATGCGCAGCCCCGAACTGGAACACGATTTCCAGCGCGGCCCCGACCTCGGCTACGAACCCGAAGGCACGTACGGCTACGTGCGCTGCCTCGAACACGGCTTCCCGAACCCGCTCGTGCGATGGCACTACCACAACGAGTACGAGCTGCACCTGATCACGGACACCCACGGCAAGGTGTTCGTGGGCGACTACATCGGCCACTTCGAACCCGGCCACCTCGTGCTGACCGGCCCCAAGCTGCCGCACAACTGGATCTCCACCGACGTGCCCCCCGAGGGCGTGGCCCTGCGCGACGTGGTGCTGCAGTTCCACGAGGCCCCGCTGCGCCGTGCCGCGGAACTCATCACCGACCTGCGCGACGTGCTGCCGCTGCTGGAGCGCGCGCGCCACGGCGTCGAGTTCTTCGGCATGAGCGACGTGGCCGTGGCCCGCATGCAGCGCATCAAGGCGTTGCGCGGGCTCAAGCGTCTCACCGAGTTCCTGCAGTTCCTCGGCGAGCTGGCCGAGTGCGCCGACTACCGGCTGCTCTCCAGCATGCCGCTGCAGAGCTTCGACGACGAGCCCGCGCAGGCACGGGTGAGCAGCATCGTCGACTACATCACCGACAACGCGGCCAAGCCGCTGTCCATGGCCGAGATCAGCGCACGCGCCGGCATGAGCGAGAGCCAGTTCTCCCGCTTCTTCCGGCGTGCCACCGGCAACACGTTCACCGACTTCGTGAACCGCGTGCGGGTCACCCGCGCATGCCAGTTGCTGATGGACACCAACCAGTACATCACCAACGTCTGCTACGACGCCGGGTTCAACAACGTGGCCAACTTCAACCGCCGCTTCCTCGAGATCAAGGGCATGACCCCGAAGGAATTCCGCCGGCAGGCGGAGGCGCGGTTCGGGCCCGATCGATAGGTCAGCGCTTCCTGCGCTTGCGAGGCGCGACCGGGGTCTGCCACGCGCTGGTCCAGAACTTCATCGCCTCGTCGATGCCTTGAGCCACGACACGCTTCGACTGGCGAGAGGCCTCGGCGGACGCCTGGGACCGCGCGTGCGACGCCACGGTGTTGGCGCCGCTGAGCCACATGCTGAGGAACGGGTTTTTCTTGAGCCATGGGTTTTTCATCGAGTACCTCCGGATGAAGTAGCCATGCTACGTACCGCCCCCGGCCCGGTCTGTAGGAGGACACGCGGGCTGCACGTGCAGGTATCACACCCCCGTCCACACCACCCGGCCCGCCTCGGCGATCACCGCGTTGCGTGCGGCCGGGCTCGCGGCGCCGGCTTCGGTGAGGTACATCGCCACCACCACCGGGGCCCGGCCGGGCACCCACACCACGCCCACGTCGTTGGTGGTGCCATTCGCCCCGGAGCCGGTCTTGTCCCCCAGGCGCCAGCCGGCCGGCAGGTGGACACGCAGGCGGTCACCGCTGGTCTTGGTACCTCGCATCCAACCGGCCAGGCGCTCGCGCGACGCACGCGTCAACGCGTCACCCAGCACCACCTTGTTCAGCGTGGCGGCCATCGCCGCGGGGGTGGTGGTGTCGCGCGGGTCCCCGGGGCGCGCCTCGTTGAGCGACGGCTCGTTGCGGTCGAGGCGGGTGACGGTGTCACCCACGCTGCGCGCGTAGGCCGTGACCGCGGCCGGGTCGCCGCATGCGGCGAGGATCAGGTTCGCCGCCGCGTTGTCGCTGACGGTGATCGTGGCTTCGCACAGCTCACCGAGCGTGATGGTGCCGCCCACGCGGGTGACCGTCACCGGCGAGTGGTCGATGATGTCGTGCGCCGCCACCGGCAGGGCCCGATCGAGCCGCTCCACGCCGGCGTCCACGCGCTGCAGCACCACCGCCGCCGCGAGCCACTTGAAGGTGCTGCACATCGGGAACCGCTCGTCCACGCGGTGGCCGCTGCAATGACCGGTCGCGGTGTCGAGCACGGCCACGCCCAGGCGGCCACCCACCGACGTTTCCAGCCGAGCCCATTCGGGCGAGACTCCCCAGTTTTTCCGGGCCGTGGCCGCCGTGCCGCACCCGGTGAGCGCGGCCGCCAGCATGGCGTTGAACAGGCGTCGATCCATCGTTTCCTCCTCTTGCAGTTACTGATGGAGCGGGACGATAGCGGCGCGCACCGGTGCGGACAAACGACGATATCGAGGGCGAGCCATCAGAAAATCTGGGGCCCAAGGCAGCACAATGGCGGCACCATGCAGTTGCCCCTGAACGCCTTGCGTGCCTTTGAAACGGCGGCGCGCCACCTGAGTTTCACGCGCGCCGCGATCGAGCTGAACGTCACCCAGGCCGCGGTGAGCCAGCAGGTCAAGAACCTCGAGGACCGACTCGGTGCGCCGCTCTTTCGCCGCCTGCCACGAGGCCTCGCGCTCACCGACGAAGGCCTGGCACTGCTGCCGGTGCTGGCCGACAGCTTCTCGCGCATCGGGTCCGTGCTGGGCCAGTTCGATGAAGGCCGCTTCCGCGAGGTGCTGACCGTGGCCGCGGTGGGCACGTTCGCCGTGGGTTGGCTCATTCCCCGCCTGGAGGCGTGGCGGCGCGAGCACCCGTTCGTGGACCTGCGCCTCTTCACCAACAACAACCGGGTCGACATCGCGGGCGAAGGGCTCGACTTCGCGATCCGCTTCGGCGACGGGGCGTGGCACGGCACCGAAGCCGAGCCCCTCATCGATGCCCCGCTGTCGCCCGTGTGCTCACCTGCCATCGCTGCGCGGCTGGTGGCACCGGGTGCGCTGGGCGGCGAGACGCTGCTGCGCTCGTACCGTGCCGACGAATGGGCGCGGTGGTTCGAGGCGGCTGGTGTGCCGTGCCCGTGGTTGCGCGGCCCGGTGTTCGACTCGTCGCTTGCCATGGCGGCAGCCGCGTCGCAAGGGGCCGGGGTGGCACTGCTGCCGCCCACGATGTTTGCGGGCGAACTGGCCGATGGCCGGCTGGTGCGGCCGTTCGGCACCGAGGTGTCCACCGGGCGCTACTGGCTCACCCGGCTCAAGTCGAAGCGCCCCACGCCCGCGATGCGCAACTTCCGCACCTGGCTGCTGGCGGCGATGTGACGGTCAGAAGTGGGTGGTGACGGCGTCCGACACGCGGTAGTCGGGCTCCACCACCGGCATCCACGGCCACTTGTCGAACGTGGTGCACGGGTGCGAGATGCCGAGCCCCACGCGGTCGCCCACGGCCGGGGCATCGCTTTCGTCCGCGGCATCCCAGCGCAGGTAGGCATGCTGGTCGTTCAGCTGGTCGATGCGCCATCCGGCCGGCACCGGCGAAGCCTGGCGGTCGCCGAGTGCGGCGCGGGCCACCGGCACGGGCATCGCGAGGTCGAACGACAGGTCACGTTTGCCCACCGCGAGGATGGCGAGGCCCGGTTCGGGCCGGGACTGCACCGCGGCCCACACCTCCAGCGCCGGGCGCAGGGTTTCGTCGCACGCGCAGCCGAGCCGGGCCTCGACGGTGTGCACCATGCGGCGGTAGAAACCGTGGTCGTGTGTCACGTAACACCCTGAGCGCAACAGCCCGCGCACCGGTTTGCCGAGCGGTGGCGCCAGGCGGCCCGCCACGAGGTCGAAGATCGCGGAACCGCCGGCCGAGACGAGCACCTCATCGGCCTCGAAGAGGCCGGCGCTGTCGCAGTGCCGGGCGAGGTCCTCGACACGGTCCATGAGGTCGCGCACGAACGGTTCGTCGCGCGCCGTGTCGCCCGTGGCCTGCAGCCCTTCGTACGATTCGATGCCCACGAGGTGCACGGCCGGGCTCGCGTGCAGGGCCGCGGCCAGCGCCTCGCCTTCCGCCGTGGTACGGCAGCCGGTGCGGCCGCCCGAAAACCCCACCTCGAGCATCACCTCGAACGCCACGCTGCCCGGGTGGCGCACCCACCAGGCGTCAACGAGCGCGAGTTGTGCGAGCGAATCAACGAGGAACACGACGCGCAGCCCGGCATGCCCGCGCAGAAGTGCCTGGATGCAGGCCAGGTCGGCGTCGGCGAACACCTGGTTGGCCACCAGTGTGTTGCGCACGCCGGCCGCCACCCCCACCACCAGCTGGGTGACGGTGGCGAACGTGATGCCCCAGGCGCCGGCATCGAGTTGCCGGGCGAACAGCTGCGGCGACATCGTCGTCTTGCCGTGGGGCGCGAGGCCGATGCCCCAGCGCTGCGCCCGCCGCTGCATCCACGCGAGGTTGTGCTCCAGCGCCTCGCGCTTGATCACGGCCACTGGCAACGGAAGGTCGCCGGCCAGCACATTCCATCCGAGCTGCCCCACCTCGCTGCGACGCAATGGGCGGTGGCCGTGCGGGAAACCCTTCAGGCCGGGTTGGAGCAGCGGATCGAGCAGATCGTCGGGGGTCATCGCGGGCATCATGGCACCGTTTGGGCGTTGGCACACGCCTCGCCTCCGTCGTCCCGGCGCAGGCCGTGATCCCCACCTTTTCGCTGAACAGCAGCGTTCCCGTCTACCGCTGGAGATCCCGGCGTTCGCCGGGATGACCGAGATTTTCCCCGGACAGCAGTGGGCCTGCGCCAATGGGATGACAAAAGAGGGATGCCCGCTGGCGGTCAGCGGGGCCGGCGCGCGGCACCCGCCACGGCCACCGATCCGAGCAGCAGCATCAGCGCGGTGGCCGGCTCCGGCACCGGCGCCACCGGTGACAGCAGGAAGGCGCGTTGCTCGCCGCCGAACAAGCCGGTGCCCACGATCTGTCCCAGGTCGTTGATGTCGGCGAACCGCAGATCGGACCACCCGGCAGCGGCGACGGGGTCGAGCGCCGTGGCCAGGTCGACGAAACTGCGGGTGGCCAGGTCAAAGATGAATTCGTACTCGCCCAGTTCAGGCCCGCGGTAGGCGCGCCCGATCACCATGTCCTGTGTGTTGACCCGCTTGGCGACGCTGTACAGCGTGAGCCCATCGAGCCCGGCACCGATGTCGATGGCCTGTCCGTCGTGCACCGCGAAGGCGCTTCCGATCGTTGTGTCGGCGCCATCGTCCCAACGGTTGAACACCCCCACCACGGTACCGTCCTGGTTGAACCCGGCGGCCTCCGACCGGCCGCCCCCGGCCGGCACCGGCAGCGCGGTCCACACACCGTCATCCAACAGGCCCGCGCGAGAGGGCGTCCATATCGTTTCATCGAGGCGGGTACCGACGATCACACCGTCGTCGCGCAGGCCCGCCGCGGCGATCGCCAGCACGGGCGACGTCACCGGCTGCATGCCCGAGACGGGATCATGGATCGCGAGCTGCCTGATGCCGAGGCCGCCGGGCACGGTGGTGCCCAGCACACGGCCGGCGCTGTCGATGCCGATGGGTTCGAACGGAGGTGGGCCGATGTTGCGCATGCCGCCGTCGACCGTCCACGTGAAGGCGCGTACTTGCCGGTCCTGCAGCCACCAGCCGACCACCTGGCCACCGGCATTGATATCGATGCCCCGGGTAGCCAGCGCCGGCATGCCGGGTGTCGACCGTGCGTCGAGCCGCAGCAGGCCGGTGGTGGCGCTGTAGTAGTAGCCGCTCGACACGTCGTCGCGCGGGCTGAACCCGGTGACCTGGCCGGCATCGTTGATGGCGGTGGGCACCTGGAAAACGCCGTTGGCGCTGATGTCGCGCAGCCGGTAGTCGAAGGCCTGTGCCGGGCCCCACAAAGCGGTCAACGCGGCCACGGCGAATGACAGGGAACGCAAGCGCATGGCGAACCTCCGGCGCGGCAGGAATCCCACAACTTAGGCGATGCGCATCCGGTGCGCCATCCCACGAATCGCATGGCGTGGTCCATCACGCCAGGAGGGTCAGTTGCGGAGCAATTGCCCTATGTCAGTTTCGACTGGGCAGAGCCTGTCGAACGTAGTAGTTGTCGAATTCACCCTCGTCCACCATGAGGAATCCGTGACGGACATGAAAGCGGTTGGAGTCGTTCTTCAGCACCCAAGATTTTGGAGGTGCGATCACACCTCGAACGCAATGACGTTCTTCAGGAACACGCAGGGCACGTCGCTCTCGTTCCAATACGAGTAGCCAGTGTCCGTTGCAAAGAGGTGCGAGCGCCCCGCGGTCAGGTCGAGGCGCTTGCGGCCCACCTTCAAGGTCAGCGTGCCGTCGGCGATGTACAGCATCTCGTGGAACCCCTTCGGGTCGACCGTGGCGTCGTACCGCTCGCCGGCCGCGAGCCGCCATTCCCACAGTTCGAAGGCGCCCGCGGCCATGCGGTGGCTCTGCAGCAGCGACGCGTGGCTGCCGTCCTTCGTGCCCCGCCACGCCAGCACCGGTGCGGCCTCGCCGGTGGCAGGACGGATCAGTTCGGCGAACGTCACGCCCAGCACCCGCGCCAGCCGGTCGAGCGTGGCGAAGCTGACGTTGGCGTCGCCCCCCTCCAGGTTCACGAGCATGCGGCGGCTCACGCCAGAGGCGTCGGCCAGGGCCTGCTGGCTGAGCCCCAGCGCCACCCGGGCAGCGCGGAGGTTGCCCGACAAATGCTGAAGGACTTCAAGGGAACTGCCGGTCATGTGCGCAGTATACTGCCCAGCCTTGCGCACTTTGTTGCGCAACCCGAACCCCATGAACACCGCCGTCTCCAACCTGCCCGCCGCTGCCTCGCCCGTCCACCACCGCCGCGAGGCCCTGCTGGTGTTCATCACGATGCTGTGGGGAGGCACCTTCCTCGCGGTGCACAACGCGCTGCAGTGGAGCGGGCCGTTCGGGCTGGTCGCGGTGCGCTTCGGCCTGGCCGGGCTGATGCTCGCGCTGTTCCTGCGCGGCAAGCTGCGCCACATCACGGCCCGCGAATGGCGCGCCGGCGCACTCATCGGTACGGCGCTCTTTTTCGGTTATGCGCTGCAGTGCATGGGGTTGGAGACCATCTCCAGCAGCAAGTCCGCGTTCCTCACGGCGCTGTACGTGCCCATGGTGCCGCTGGTGCAATGGGTGTGGCAGCGGCGTGCGCCGTCGGCCACCGCGTGGTTCGGCATCGCGCTCGCCTTTGCCGGCGCCGTGTGCCTGGCCGACCCCTCGGCGCTGAGCTGGGCGTTCGGGCTCGGCGAGGGGCTCACCCTCGCGGCGGCACTGGCCATCGCGTTCGAGATCCTGTTGCTGAGCCGCTTCGCGCACGGGTGCGACCCGTCGCGGCTCGCGTTCGTGCAGATGCTGTTCGTCTCGGTGATGTGCACGGCCGTTGCGCTCGCGCGCGGGGAAGCCATGCCCGAACCTGCACCCGGCTTCGTGCTCACCATCGTGGCGCTGGCCGCGGCCACGGCGTTCATCCAGTTCGCCATGAACTGGGCGCAGCAGGTGGTGTCTGCCACCCGCGCCACGCTCATCTACTCGCTGGAACCGGTGTGGGCCGGCCTCGTGGGCCGCTTCGCCGGGGAACAGCTGGGGCCGCTCGGGCTGGTGGGCGGGGCGCTGATCGTGCTGGGCCTGGTGGTCACGTCACGCAAGCCATCCGAACCGCACCCCAACTGACACCGCGCTCAGGCGGTGATGCGCCGCAGCGACGCCACCGTCTTCACGGCCGCGATGGCCGCCTCGGCGCCCTTTTGCACGAAGTGTTCGCTGAAGTAGCGGCGGTGTTCGTCGTGGTCGTGGAAGTGGTGCGGCGTCAGCACGGCCGACATCACCGGCACGCCGGTGTCGAGCTGCACGCGCATCAGGCCCGAGACCACCGCATCGGCCACGAACTCGTGGCGGTAGATGCCGCCATCGACCACCAGCGCCGATGCCACGATGGCGGCATAGCGGCCGGTTTCGGCGAGGCGCTTGGCGTGCAGCGGAATCTCGAACGCGCCGGGCACCTCGAACGTATCGACGGCATCGGCCGGGAAACCCTGGCGGGCGAGCTCGGCGAGGAAACCTTCGCGGGCGCGGCCCACGATGTCGGCATGCCATTGGCCATGCACGAACGCGAAGCGGGGACGGGAAGCAACAACAGACTGATTCATGGTGTTCTCTTGAACGGTGAAAGCCAGAATCAGGGCGCACGAGCGCACTGCACCCGCGTCCGCGAAGGGCGGAAATGGGGGACACGTGCACGTCGCGCTCTCTTTCATCCGGACTGTGACCGTCGGCCCCGGAATCCAACCGGGTCTGCTGACCCCGGCACGGGGAGTGCCGGGCGCTCGCGGGCTTGTGCGATCGAGTCGCCATCACCGCCGGTGGGGAGTTTCACCCCGCCCTGAGAACGCAACAGCGGGCCTGGACCCGCCGCGAAGCGATCATAGCGTGCCGCGGGAAAACCCGCTGTCGCCCGGGCTACAGGCCCATCAGAGGTTCACACCGCCCGACACCTCGATCCGTTGCCCCGTGACCCACTGGTTGCCCGGCGACAGCAGCGCCGCCACCGCCCCGCCGATGTCGTCAGGCAGGCCCACGCGGCCGAGTGCGGTCTGCGACGCGATGGCCGCGTTCAGCTGCGCGTTGTCGCGCACCATCCCGCCGCCGAAGTCGGTTTCGATGGCGCCCGGAGCGAGGGTGTTGACACGGATGCGACGGCCGCCGAGTTCCTTCGCCAGGTACCGCGTGAGCACCTCGATGCCGCCCTTCATGGCCGCGTAGGCCGCATAGCCCGGCAGCGTGAAGCGCGCAAGCCCGGAGGACACGTTGACGATGCGCCCGCCATCGGCGATCAGCGGCAGCAGCGCCTGCGTCAGGAAAAACGTGCCCTTCAGGTGCACGTTCATCAACTCGTCGAACTGGGCTTCGGTGGTGTCTGCAAACGCCGCGTACACCCCCACGCCGGCGTTGTTCACGAGGTGGTCGAAGGAGTCGCGCTGCCACACCTCGGCCAGCACCTGCTTCAGGCTCACCACAAATGCGCCGAAGCTCGCGCTGTGGCCCACGTCGAGCGGCAGCGCCACGGCGCGGCGGCCCAGGGCCTCGATGCGGCGCACGGTGTCGAGGGCGGCCGCCTCGTTGCCGCGGTAGGTCAACACGATGTCGCTGCCGCCCGCGGCCAGCGCCAGCACGGTGTTCTGGCCGAGGCCGCGGCTGCCGCCGGTGACGAGGGCGATCGGGGTGGTCTGCATGCTGTTCTCCGGAGATGTCGTTGCGATGGGTGGACTGTAGGAATGTGGCCCCGCCGGATAAAGTGCCGCTACCCGACCTCACCGTTCAGCCAGCGAGAACAGTCACCGATGGAACTCGACGCCCTTCGCACGTTTGTCAAAGTCGCCGAACTGGCGAGCTTCACGCGCGCGGCCGACCAGCTCGGCATGCCCAAGGCCCGGGTCTCGACCTCGGTGCAACAGCTGGAGACGCGGCTCGGCACACGGCTGCTCCACCGCACCACCCGCACGGTGCGGCTCACGCCCGATGGCGAGGCCTTCCTCGAACGCTGCCAGACGCTGCTCGGTGAAGCCGACGACCTGCAGACGATGTTCCAGCAGGCCCCCGGCGCCATCGACGGCCGGCTGCGCATCGACCTGCCCGTCGCCTTCGCACGCAACGCGGTGATCCCGCGGCTGCCGGAATTCCTCGCGCGCCACCCGCGTGTGGCGATCGACCTCAGCACCACCGACCAGCGTGTCGATGTGGTGGACGGCGGGTTCGACTGCGTGCTGCGCATCGGCGCGCTGGAAGAGTCGGGGCTGGTGGCGCGGCCACTGGGCCGGCTGCAGATGGTCAACTGCGCGAGCCCCGGGTACATCGCGGCACATGGCACGCCGCAGTCGCTCGACGACCTCGACCAGCACCTGCTCGTGCGTTACTCGCAGACGCTCAACCCGAATGCCCCCGGATGGGAATACCCCGAAGGGCGCACGTGGAAGTTCCGGGACATGCCGAGCGTGGTCACGGTCAACAACTCCGATGCGTACCTGGCCGCATGCCTCGCGGGCCTCGGCCTGGTGCAGGTGCCGTTGATCGGAATGTCCGAGCTGCTGGCGGCGGGACGGCTCGTGACCGTGCTGCCGGCGTGGTGCGCGGAGCCCATGCCGGTGTCGATCGTGTACGCGAACCGCCGCAACCTGCCGAAGCGAGTGCAGGCGCTGATGGATTGGCTGGCAGAGGTGCTGGCGCCCTACATGGACGCCGCGCGGTGAGGGGTCAGGAGAGACCGGCCGTCACCTGCTTGCACACGTTCTGGCCCACGTCGGTGAGGCGGAGGCTGCCGCCGTTCCACTCGAACCATTCGAGGCTGATGTAGTCGTCAATGTCGGACGGGGCGATGTCGGCGGCACGGCGCTTCTTCAGGAGATTCACCGTGTCGAGCAGGGAACTGCGCAGCGCTTCGCGCCGCGGCGCGGACAACGAACGGGAAAACGGGGACATGGGATCAGTCTCCTGGGTGGTTCACCCACGATACCACTTCCACCAGACAGATTCGTGACCCTTTCGCAGCACGCCGAGGGTGTTAAGGTGAGGCCCTGCCGATTTCTTTTCCCGCCGGGTGCCAATGGCCTGGGTCCGACGAATTGCAAGGACTGCCATGACCGCCCCGCCCCTTCCCATCGTCATCGATTCGCTGCTGCTGACGGCCACCCGCATCGCCACGTTCGACGGCCAGCGAGCCCTCACATCGGCCTCGGGTTTTTTCTTCGAGCGCGACGAGCGCCTGTACCTGGTGACCAGCCGGCACGTGGTGTTCGACGAACCGTCGGGACACTATCCGAACCGCATCGAGATCGAGGTGCACGCGCAGGAAGGTGACCTCGGGAAATCGGTCAACATGTCGCTGTTGCTGTACAAAGACGGCCGCAGCCTGTGGCGCCAGGGGTCCGACACCGGGGGCGACATCGACGTCGCGGTGGTCGAGCTCGACCGCAGCGCCATGCCCGCGTCGGCCGTGCTGCAGGCCTTCACGCCGGCGCACCTGCAGCCGTCGCACAGTGCCGTGGAAGTGGGCAGCTCGATCCTCGTGGTGGGCTTCCCGCTCGGTTTCCACGACACGCTGCACCACCTGCCGGTGGTGCGCCAATCGGTGGTGGCCTCGGCCTTCGGCATGCGTTTCCAGGGCCAGGGCTACTTCCTGACCGACGCACGCACACACCGCGGCACCAGCGGGGCACCCGTGGTGCTGCGCGACCCGTCCAGCAAGAGCGCGCTGCCGTGGAAGCTGCTGGGGGTGCACTCGGCGCGGCTCGACATGTCGGGCCGTGACCTCGCCCAGGACGAATCGCTCGGACTCAACTGCGCGTGGTACGCCGACATGGTGATGACCCTCACCGAGGACCAGCCACCTCAGAAGCTGTGAATGGATGCGCGAGACGAGCGGGCGTTTCGGGCTCGTTCACACCGTCTCAGTAGCCACGTTCAGGCCGCACCACCCCGTCCACCGCGGCACCACGTTCGAGCGCCTCGATCTTCTGCACGATCTGCGCGACCGACTCGTGCCGCAGCGTCATCGCCGCCACGTGCGGCGTGAGCACGATGTTCGGGTGCGACCAGAACGGGTGGTCGGGCCGCGCAGGTTCGTTGCGGCACACGTCGAGCGTGGCGCCGGCCAGCACGCCGGTGTCGAGTGCGGCCAGCAGGTCGGCCTCGACCACGTGGTCGCCGCGGGCCACGTTGATGAAGTACGCAGGGGTCTTCAACTGCGCGAACACGCGCGCATCGATCAGGTCGTGGGTCTGCGGCGTGAGCGGCAGCATGTCCACGAGGATGCGCGTGTTCGCGAGGAACGGCGCGAGGCCGGCCTCGCCCGCATGCACCCCCGGTTCGCCGCGCGGGGTGCGGGTCCAGCCCGACACCGGGAAACCGAGCGCGCGCAGGGCCTGTGCCACCGCACGGCCCAGCACGCCCAAGCCGAGGATGCCGACGGGCCAGTCGGCCTTGCGCTGGGGCGGCAACGGCCGCCACGTGCGGCCGGCCTGCAGCACCGCATAGGCGTCGAAGCGGCGCACGTGATGCAACACCGCGTGCACCACGTATTCGGCCATCTGCTCGCCCATGCCGGCGTCCTCCAGCCGGATCACGGGCACGCCGGCCGGCAGCCGCATGGCCAGCAACGCGTCCACGCCGGCGCCGGCCGCGAAGATGGCCTTCAGGCGCGTCTGCCGGTCGAAGAAGGCCTGCGGGGCGCGCCACACCACGGCGTAGTCGGCATCGAGCGCGTCGGCGCTGACCTGGGCCACCGGCATCGCCGCGGCGAGTTCGGTCACCCACGGCCCGGTCTCGGCCGGTCCGGCCCCGAAACAGCACACGATCTTCATGTCACGCCCCTTCGTCAGAACAGCTTGCCCACATTGAACAACGTGAGCACGCCAAGTGCCGCGAAGATGGCGGCCGCGATGCCGTGCACGAGTTTCATCGACACCGCCTTCGCCAGCCGGTCGCCCACGAACACGGCGGGCACGTCGGCGATCAGCATGCCGCAGGTGGTGCCGGCCACCACGGCCACGAGGTCATGGTAACGGGCGGCCAGCGCCACGGTGGCGATCTGGGTCTTGTCGCCCATCTCGGCCAGGAAAAACGCAATGACGGTAGTCACGAACACGCCGTGGCCGTTGGTGGAGCCTTCGTCTTCGCCGATCTTGTCGGGGATCAGCATCCAGCCGGCCATCGCGATGAACGACACCCCGATGACCCATCGCAACACCTCGGGGCCGAGCAACGAGGCCACCCAGCCGCCCACCGCACCGGCGGCCGCATGGTTGAACAACGTGGCGACGAGGATGCCCAGCACGATGGGCATCGGGCGTTTGAACCGCACCGCCAGCAGCATGGCCAGCAGTTGTGTCTTGTCGCCCATCTCCCCCAGGGCGACCACACCGGTCGAGATCAGAAACGCTTCCATGAACACTCCAGGGCCTGCAGACGCAAGATGACCGCACCCTTCCCGGCCCTTGTTCCGGAAGGTGTGCAGTCAAAGGTCTTGCCAGGCGTGGAGCTGTTCGCGCCATGGCCGTGAGGGCCAAGTGTGTTGACGCGGACCCCTGCGGGCGCAGGGCGGCTACTCCCCAATGACGGGAAAAGGCGATTATACGGAGGCCACCGCGGCCACCCCGGCCTTGGCGATCTGCGCATCCTGGTCCGACTTCACGCCCGACACGCCCACCGAGCCCACCACCTGCCCGTCCACGATGATGGGCACACCCCCTTCGAGCATGCCGGCCAGCAGCGGCACCGACAGGAACGCGGTGCGCCCGCCGTTGATGATGTCTTCGTACGACTTGCTCTCGCGGCGGCCGAGCGCCGCGGTGCGGGCCTTTTCCGCCGAGATGTACGCGGCCGACGCCGCGCAGCCGTCGAGGCGCTCGAGGGCCAGCAGGTGGCCGCCATCGTCGGCGATCGCGATGGTCACGGCCCATTGGTTGCGGGTGGCCTCGAGGCGCGCGGCGTCGAGGATGAGGGAGACCTCGGCTTGGGTCAGCACGGGTTTGGTTTTCATGGGTCAGGGTCCTTGCAAGAATTCGGCGCGGTGCGCGCCCGGGGCGAATGATGCCTTGCCCGCAAGCGCGATGCCGTCGCGGGCGCAGTGTGGAACCGATATCAGCGTCGCGCAACACCGTACCGGTTCCCTCCATCCTGAGCGTTTGACCAATCGGCATCGAGGAACAAGCCTGGGCGAGCGCGAGACGACTCCATTCCGTCACCCCGACGGACGTCGGGGCCCACCGGTGGCGCTGCGAGTTGGGTTTTCTCTCTGGCGAGGCCGCGCCGGGTGTCGGCCCGGCAGCCGAGTCCCTTCTTTTTCTGGTGAAAAAGAAGGAACCAAGAAAACACCTCAACACCAGCTTCCCAGACCTTTGCCCAGGCGCTTCGAGGACGTCTCTCCACGCTCGGACGTCCGGGGTCTGCCTTCCCAGGCATCGCACCACCCGTGCCACTCGCGTCACCCTGAACGGGTCTCCAGCATGGTCATCGATACAGCCAGGCGCTGCGCACGGCGCGCCTCGCGAACTTCCGGATCGCTCGCCGTATGTCGCGCAAACGATGTGCACGCCCCGCTGTCGCCTCGGTGACGGCGTCCGGTCCGTCCCAACGCTGGCGGACACTAGAATGCACGGGTGAGAAGGTGCCGCGGTGGTTCGCCCCGCCGCGGTTAAACGGGAAACAGGTGCAAAGCCTGTGCTGCCCCCGCAACGGTCGGCGGATCGGGATGCCTCGGCAGGGTCGAACCCTGCAGCCACTGTGCCCCACGGCATGGGAAGGCGAGTCATCCGGCCGCGTGGTGATCCCCATCGGACCCACGCGCCACTCCGCGAGCCCGGATACCGGCCTTCGAACGAACTCGATGGCTGCGGGCGTGCGGCAACCGGGCGGGCCACGTGTGCGCGTCATCACCTGGCCGGCCCCCCTCGCTCCCGCGGCAAACGCCACCACGATGGACACGCCTGCGGGGACGCAGGCCCAGGAGCACGACATGATCACCAACCGCCCCCCGGCCCGCGCCGCACTCGCCACCGCCTTGCTGGCGCTGGCCACCTCCCCTGCGTTCGCGCACCATGCCATGGACGGCGAAACGCCCCGCACGTTCCTGCAGGGGCTCCTGTCCGGCATCGCCCACCCGGTGATCGGGCTGGACCACCTCGCCTTCGTGCTGGCCGCCGCCTGGCTCGTGTCGCGCCTCGCGGCACCGCTGCGCGTGGGCCTGGCCGCAGCCTTCGTGGCCGGCTCGCTCGCCGGCACGGTGCTGCACCTCGCATCGGTCGACGTGCCGGTGTCGGAGTTGCTGGTGGCGCTCACCGTGGTCGCCGCCGGCCTGGCCGTGGCCTGGCACCGCCTGGCCCCCACCACGCTGCTGTGGCTGGCCCTGCCGGTGGCCGGTGTGTTGCACGGCTACGCCTACGGTGAATCCATCGTGGGCGCCGAACGCATGCCGCTCGGGGCCTACCTGCTCGGCTTCGCGCTGATCCAGTCGGCCGTGATGCTGGGCGTTGCGGCCCTGCTGTCGCGCCGCCCGCTGCCGCAACTGCAACGCGCCGCCGTGCCGGTGGGTGCCGTGGTGGGCCTCGTCGGCGCGTACTTCGCGTTCGTGCAGCTGAACGCGCTCGCGGCCTGAGGACCGCACCATGACCCACGCCAAGATCCCCGCCACCGTCGTCACCGGTTTCCTCGGCAGCGGCAAGACCACGCTGCTGCGCCACATCCTCCAGAACGCGGGCGGCCGCCGCATCGCGGTGATCGTCAACGAGTTCGGTGAACTCGGCATCGACGGCGAGATCCTCAAGGGCTGCGGCATCGGCTGCGACGAGGACGGCAACGAACGCGTTGGCCAGCTCTACGAACTGGCCAACGGCTGCCTGTGCTGCACCGTGCAGGAAGAATTCCTGCCGGTGATGCAGCAGCTGGCCGCGCGGCGCGCCGACATCGACCACGTGCTGATCGAAACCTCGGGCCTCGCGTTGCCGAAGCCGCTGGTGCAGGCCTTCAACTGGCCCGAGATCGCCAACGTGTTCACCGTGGACGCGGTGGTGACGGTGGTCGACGGCCCGGCCACCGCGGCCGGCCAGTTCGCCGAGGACCCGGTGGCGGTGGACGCGCAACGCCGCGCCGACCCCGAACTCGACCACGACTCCCCGCTGCACGAACTGTTCGAAGACCAGCTCTCCGCCGCCGACTTCGTGATATTGAACAAGGCCGACCTGATGACCGCCGCGCAACGCGCCGAGGCCGAGGCCCTCATCCGCCCGGAACTGCCGGCCGGCGTGCAGATCGTCACCGCCGAGAACGGTGCGCTGCCGATCGACCTGCTGCTGGGCCAGGGCCGCGCCGCCGAATCGCAGATCCACCTGCGCGAGAGCCACCACGACCACGAGGAAGATCACGAACACGACGAGTTCGACTCGTTGGTGGTGGACCTGCCCGCGGTGGACCGCGACCGCCTGCTCGCCGCGCTCGGCACGCTGGTGACGCAGCACACGATCTTCCGCATCAAGGGGTTCGCCCAGGTGTCGTCGAAACCGCGGCGCCTGCTGGTGCAGGGCGTGGGCCAGCGTTTCGACAGCCACTTCGACCGGCTGTGGCGCACCGGCGAAACCCGGGCCACCCGCCTCGTGTTCATCGGCCAAGACCTCGACGCCGCCGTGTTGCGCGCGGGCCTCGACAGCGCCATCGCCTGACGGCGCGGCCATGCACCTGCTCAGCACCCGCCCCGGCGGGTTCGTCGAGGACGCGGGCACCATCGTGCGCCTCGGCCAGACCCCCGCCGAGATCGTGGTGCTGAGTTCGGCCGACACGACGCTGGCGCTGCTGGCCGCCGCGCAGGCGCGCGAAACCACGCCGCCCAGCCTGCGGCTGGCCAACGTGATGTTCCTGAAGCAGCCCGCGTCGCTCGACCTGTACGTGGACGAGGTGCTGCAGCATGCCCGCGTGGTGGTGGTGGACCACCTCGGTGCGGAATCGGCCTGGCCCTATGGCATCCAGCGCCTGGGCGAGCTGGCCCGCGCGCGTGGGCAGCGCCTCGCGATGTTCTCCGGCGACCTGCAGGAAGACCCGAACCTGCTGCGCAAGGGCACCGCCCCGGTCGCATGGAGCCGCGAACTGTGGCAGTACCTGCGGGCCGGCGGCCCCGCCAACGCCACGCAGTTCCTGCGCAGCCTCGCCCACCACGGGCTCGGCCGCGGCCGCGCGCCCGAACCACCCCGCGGTGTGCCGCAGGTGGCGCTGCACGCGCCTGGCCACGCCGGCCTCACCACGGTAGACGACGTGCGCGCGCGCTGGACGGCCGGCGCGCCCGTGGTGGCCCTGGTCTTCTACCGCTCGCACCTGCAATCGGGCAACCTGGCCGCGTTCGACGCCATCGCCGCCGCGCTGGCCCAACGGGGCATGAACCCGCTGCCGGTGGCGCTCGATTCGCTGAAGGACCCGGTGTGCCTCGCCACGCTGCGTTCGTTGTGTGCGGAACACGCGGTGTCGCTCGTGCTGAACACCACCGCCTTCGCGGCGCTGGCCGATGGCGAACCGCTCGCCGGTGACGCCCCCGTGCTGCAGGTGATCGTGAGCGGCACCGACCGCGACGGCTGGCTCGCCGACCCGCAAGGCCTGCGCCCGCGCGACATCGCCATGCAGATCGCGCTGCCCGAGGTGGACGGCCGCATCATCACGCGGGCCGTGAGCTTCAAGGGCCTCGCATGGCGATGCGAACTGACCCAGAGCGACGTGGCCGCGTACCAGCCCGACGCGGAACGCGTGGCGTTCGTGGCCGAGCTGGCGCGGCGCTGGTGCGTGTTGCGCGTCAAGCCCGCGCAGCACAAGCGCGTGGCCCTCGTGCTCGCCAACTACCCCGGCAGCGAGGGCCGCATCGGCAGCGGCGTGGGGCTCGACACGCCCGCGTCGGTCATCAACCTGCTGCGCCGCCTGGCCGCCGATGGCCTGCACGTGACGGGGGCGCCCGCCGACGGCGGCACGCTGATGGCCACGCTGCAGCAGGGCATCGCGAACGACCCCGCGCAGTGGCCGCTGCGCCCCGCGTGGCAGAGCCTGGCCCTGGCCGACTACCGCGCCCACCTCGCGCAGCTGCCCGCCGGACTGGCCGGCGCCATCGATGCCCGCTGGGGGCCGCCCGAGCAGGACCCCCTGGTGCGCCAGGGCCGCTTCATGGTGGCCGGACTGCGTTGCGGCCACGTGTTCGTGGGCATCCAGCCGGCCCGCGCGCTGGGCGTGGCCGACAGCACGTACGCGAGCTACCACGACGCCGACCTCGTGCCGCCCCACGGCTACCTCGCGTTCTACCTGTGGCTGCGGCACGCCTTTGCAGTGGACGCGGTGGTGCACGTGGGCAAACACGGCAACCTCGAATGGCTGCCGGGAAAGAGCCTGGCGTTGTCGGCCACGTGCTGGCCCGACGTGGTGCTGGGCCCGCTGCCCCACCTGTACCCGTTCATCGTCAACGACCCCGGTGAAGGCGCACAGGCCAAGCGGCGCACGCAGGCGGTGATCGTGGACCACCTGATGCCGCCGCTCACACGCGCCGAGTCGTACGGCCCGCTGCAGGACCTCGAACGCCAGGTGGACGAGTACTACGACGCGCTGCTCGTGGACAACCGCCGCGCCGTGCTGCTGCGCACGCAGATCCTCGCGGCCGTGCGCCGCCAGCGCCTGCACGAGGAACTCGACGTGACAACGAACGACGACGACACGCTGCTCGCCCGCGTGGACGCGTACCTGTGCGAGCTGAAGGAAACCCAGATCCGCGACGGCCTGCACGTGTTCGGCGAATCGCCCACCGGCCGGCTGCGGCGCGACACGCTGCTGGCCATCGCCCGGTTCCCCGTGGGTGACGGCCAGGGTGGCAACGCCGGCCTGCTGCAGGCCTTGTCGAACGACCTGCTGCCGGGCGACCGCTTCGACCCGCTCGACATCGACCCCGCCGCCCCGTGGACCGGCGCACGGCCCGCGCTGCTGCAATCCGCCGAGCCGTGGCGCCACCACGGCGACACCCGCGAGCGGCTCGAACTGCTCGCCCAGCAGGTGCTCGACGGCGGCGTGCCCCACGGCCTGCCTCACACCGCGCAGGTTCTGGCCCGCATCGCAGGCAACATCGCCCCGAACCTCGACGCGTGCGGCCACGAGGAACTGCACCAGCTGTCGCGCGGGATCCAGGGCCGCTTCGTGCCGCCCGGCCCGAGCGGTTCGCCGTCGCGCGGCCGGCCCGACGTGTTGCCCACCGGGCGCAACTTCTACGGCGTGGACACCCGCGCGATCCCCACGCGCACCGCCTACGACCTCGGTGTCAAGTCGGCCGAGATGCTGATCGAACGGCACCTGCAGGACCAGGGCGACTACCCGCGGGCCGTGGGCCTGTCCGTGTGGGGCACGGCCACCATGCGCACCGGAGGCGACGACCTGGCCCAGGCGTTCGCGCTGCTCGGCGTGCGTCCGCGCTGGGCCGCGGGCAGCCACCGCGTCACCGACTTCGAGGTGCTGCCGGTGGCCGTGCTGGGCCGGCCGCGCATCGACGTGGTGCTGCGCATCTCCGGCTTCTTCCGTGACGCGTTCCCGAACGCCGTGCAGATGTTCGACGCGGCCGTGCAGGCCGTGGCCGCGCAGGACGACGAGGACGCCGAACAGAACCCGGTGCGCGCCCGCATCCTCGCCGAACGCGATGCCCTCACGGCCCGGGGTGTGCCGCCGGATGCCGCACGCGCACAGGCCGGCTGGCGTGTGTTCGGCTCGCCACCGGGTCACTACGGCTCGGGCCTGCAGCCGCTGTTCGACCATGGCCAGTGGCAGACCGACCAGGACCTCACCGCGGCCTACGTGGGCTGGAGTGCCCATGCCTACGGGCAGCACGGCGACGCGGTGCCGGCCACAGGTGCCCTGGAACGCCGCCTGCGCGACATCGACGCGGTGGCGCAGAACCAGGACAGCCGCGAACACGACCTGCTCGACTCGAACGACTACTACCAGTTCCAGGGCGGCATGGCCGCCGCGGTGCGCACGCTGAGCGGCACGCAGCCCGCGATGTACCACGGCGACCACGCGAACCCGCGCGCGCCACGCGTGCGCACGCTGAAGGAAGAGATCGCCCGCGTGGTGCGCGCGCGGGTCGTGAACCCCAAGTGGATCGACGGCGCCAAGCGCCACGGCTACAAGGGGGCGTTCGAGATGGCCGCCACGGTGGACTACCTGTTCGGCTTCGACGCCACCGCCCGCGTGGTAGGCGACCACCAGTACGCGCTGGTGGCCGACGCCTACGTGCTCGACCCTGCCACCCGCTCATTCCTCGAACAGCACAACCCGCGGGCGCTCGGCGACATCCTGTCGCGCCTGCTCGAAGCCGTGCAGCGCGGGCTGTGGCAGCAACCGGGCGACCACCGCACCGCACTCGAATCGCTGCTGCTCGCCCACGAACACGACATGGAAGGACACGCCCGATGACCCCCGCCGCCCTGCCGCCGGTGTTCCCGTTTGCCGCGCTCGCGGGCCAGCCCGAGATGCGCCTCGCGCTGCTGCTGGCCGCCATCGACCCCGCGCTCGGCGGCGTGCTGATCGAAGGGCCGCGTGGCACGGCCAAGAGCACCGCGGCGCGTGCGCTGGCCGAACTGCTGCCGGGTGCGGCCTTCGTCACGTTGCCGCTCGGCGCGAGCCTCGATCACCTGGTGGGCTCGCTCGACCTGGGCGAGGCGCTCGCCGGGCACGCGCTGCGGTTCAAGCCCGGCCTGCTGGCCCGGGCCGACGGCGGGGTGTTGTACGTCGACGAAGTGAACCTGCTGCCCGACCTGCTGATCGACGCGCTGCTCGATGCCGCCAGCAGCGGTGTGCACACCGTGGAGCGTGACGGCATCTCGCACACCCACGCCGCCCGGTTCACGCTGATCGGCACCATGAACCCGGAAGAAGGCGAGCTGCGGCCGCAACTGCTCGACCGCTTCGGGTTGTGCGTGCACCTGTCGAACCTGACCGACCCGGCCGAGCGCGAGCAGGCCGTGCGCCAGCGCCTGGCCTTCGACACCGACCCTGCCGCGTTCCGCGCGCGGCATGCCGACGCCCAGGCGCGGCTGGCCGCCGGCCTGGTCCGCGCCCGCGCGGTGGTGCCCACCCTGCCTTGCCCCGACGCGGTGTTTGCCCGTGTCACCACGCTGTGCCTGGCCGCCCGTGCCGACGGCCTGCGGGCCGACCTCGTGCTGCTGCGGGCCGCGCGGGCATTGGCCGCGTGGGAAGGGGCCGCCGCCCCCACGGTGGACCACGTGAACCGCGCGGCACCGATGGTGCTGCGGCACCGCCGTCACCCGGATACGGACACGGCCGCACCGCCGCCACCGCCACCGCCCGCCGCGGGCAACGACACCACGCCCTCCCCGTCCGGCGACGGCCAATGGGGAGAGATGCCACCCGAGCCGGTGGGAATCACCCCGGTCAAGCCCTTGCGCCCGCTCGACGGCGCCGCCCTCGCAAAAAAAGCCTGAGCCCGCCGGACGCCCGCGGCGCGAACGCGGGCACCCGGTGGGCGGCGCCCGGCCGCGAGACCACCGGTCCGGCCGGCACCACGGTATTCGATTGGCCGCGCACCCTGGCCGTCCGCGGCGCGGAACGGCTTGACCGCACCCACCTCCGGTTCCGCGCCGAGGAGGCGCGTGCCGCCACCCTGCACTGCTTCGTGCTGGACTGCTCCACCTCGATGGTGACGAATGGCCAACTCGCACGCGCGAAGGGCCTGCTCGCCACCTGGCTGCAGGCCGCCTACCAGCGCCGGGACGACGTGGCGTTGCTGTGTTTCGCGGGGGGCCGCCTCGATTGGCGGCTGAAGCCGGGGCGCGCCCGAGCCTGGGTCGAGCGTGGGGTGTTGCCCATCGCGGGCGGTGGGGGCACCTCGCTCACCCAGGGCCTGGCCGAAGCCGATGCGATGCTGGCCCAGGCCGCGCGCCGGCAACAGGCGCAGTCACGTTGCCTCTGGCTGCTGACCGATGGCCGCAGCCCGCAACAGCCTCCACGGCCGCGCGCTGCGCACCACGTGGGGGTGGTCGATTTCGAATCATCGCGGGTGAAACTCGGCCGCAACGCGGTGCTCGCCGCGCGTTGGGGCGCTGTGTACCTTCAGGCGTAGGCGAGCAGCACCGCGTCGCACACGCGCGCGCCGGTTGGGGTCACGCGCAGCGCCCCGCCTTGCCAGCTCAACCAGCCCTGCCGCACGAACTGCTCCACCTTGGCGTCGTCCAGCAGGTCGGCTCGTCGGCGGCTCAAGGCGTCCACGGCAGTCAGCAGTTCGGCGCAGAGCGCCGCGTTGTCTTGGGAGGAGGTGACGCTGTTCATGGCTGGCAACCTGGGACGGGGTGATGGCGCCAAGCGTACTGGCGCGCCCCGGCACGAGACGTCGGTGGCGTACGCGACACCGCGTAGGACAACACCGGGATGCAGGATCGCTTTGCCGCACGCGCCTGCATCGACATAATGGGGCGACCTGACCCAGGGGAGCCTATGTCGAATCGAATGGCCTTGAAGACCATCGTCGCGGGAACTGCGTCCACCTTGCTGCTGCTCGCTGCCGCAGGCTGTGCGCTGGTTCAACCGTCATCCACCGCCTGCCAGGGAGCCGACCCCGCCGTGGTGTGCACCGCGGACGGCCCGGTGCGCGGCGCCATCGACCATGGGGTACTGGCCGTCAAGGGCATCCCCTACGCGGCTCCGCCCACCGGGGCACGCCGGTGGCAGCCACCCGCGCCCCCCACCCCGTGGTCCACCGTGCGCGATGGCACCCGCTTCGGCGCCATCTGCCCGCAGCTGGCCGGCCCCCAGGTGGCCGGCGATGAAGACTGCCTCACCGTCAACGTGTGGACCCCCCGGCCCGCCACTGCCGGGCCGCTGCCGGTGATGGTGTTTTTCACCGGTGGGGGCAACCACGCCTTTTCCGGCCAGGGCGCCGGCGTGTTCGGCGGTGTCCAGTACAACGGCGACCGGCTCGTGCCCGAGGGGGTCGTGTTCGTGAGCTTCAACTACCGGCTCGGGGCGCTCGGGTTCCTGGCGCACGCGGCCCCCGGCCCCGACCGCCTGGCCGGCAACTACGGCAGCCTCGACCAGATCGCCATGCTCCGCTGGGTGCAACAGAACATCGCGGCGTTCGGAGGGGACCCGAAGCGGGTGTTCCTCTTCGGCACGTCGGCCGGTGGGGGCAACCTTTGCGCGCTGATGACGGCGCCGTCTGCCCGCGGGCTGTTCCAGGGTGCGTCGCTGCAATCGAGCGTGCCCACCGGCTGCGAGATCGCCACGCTCGCCGACGTGCAGGCCGGTGCCGGCGCGCGCGTGGCGCAGGCCCTCGGGTGCGACGGCCCCGGTGCGGCCGCGTGCCTGCGCGCCAAGCCCATGGCCGACGTGGTGCGCGCCGTGCCCGGCACCTTCGGCGTGTTCCCGCGGCTCTATGGCCCGAATGTGGATGGCCAGGTGTTCCCCGAACAACCCATCGCCGCCATCCGGCGCGGCGCCCACACGGCCATGCCCGTCATCGTGGGCAACTCCACGCAGGAAACCATGCAGTTCGTGGGGGGCCTGGGCCCGGTGCCAGACGGTGCCAGCTACGCGGCCGCGGTGCGCAAGGCGTTCGGTGCCCCGGCCGACCGCATCCTCGCGCAATACCCCGCCGCGAACTACCCCACCCCGCGCGATGCGCTGGTGCGTGTCACCACCGACGGCCTCTTCACCTGCCAGTCCCGCCGCGTGGCCCGGGTGCTGGCCGGCGCCCAGCCCCAGCCGGTGTACCGCTACCTGTTCGACCACCGGCTCGACAACGACCCCGACCAGCGCGCCCTCGGTGCCGTGCACACCGTCGAGCATCCGTTCTTTTTCGCGTGGCAGGGCCAGTACCGTCCCACCGAGGCCGACCTCGCCGTGCAGCGCCTGCTCGTGGGGCACTGGACAAGCCTCGCGCGGGACGGCAACCTCCCATCCTGGGCACCCGCCGGCGATGCGTACCTTCGCATCTCCGACCGCCCCCTGCTCACCCGCGACGACGACGCGCGTTGCGACTTCTGGGACACGGTGACCCTGCCATGGCCGCACCTCTGAACACGCTGTCTCGGCGCACCTTCCAGGCTGCGCTGCTCGCCACGCCGTTGGCCACGCGGGCCGCCAGCGGCAAACCGGTGCTGCTCGGCATCGACGGCGAATTCGGGCTGCGAAACAGCACCTCCGCGCAGGCCATCGAACTCGGCGTGCGCGTGGCGGTGGACCAGATCAACGCCCGCGGTGGCGTGCTCGACGGCCGACCGCTGCTCGTCGTCACCCGCGACCACCGCTCCATTCCCGCCCGCGGCATCCAGAACATCGCCGAGTTCGCCGAGATGCCCGAGCTGGTGGCGCTCTTCGGCGGCCGCTTCAGTCCCGTCGTGATCGAGCAACTGCCGGCGCTGAAGGCGTCGAAGGTGCCGTTCCTCGCCGTCTGGTCGGCCGCCGACGCCATCGTCGACAACGGCAGCACGCCCAACTACGCCTTCCGGCTGTCGCTGCGCGACAGCCTCGCCATGCCGTTCATGATGGACGTGGCACGCAAGCGCGGGGTGGAGCGCATCGGCCTGCTGCTCACCAACACCGCGTGGGGCCGCAGCAACCTCGCGGCCGTGCGCGCCTACGAGGCCGACCACACGACACCTCGGGTCGTGGGCACCGCCTGGTACAACTGGCAGGAGCAGACGCTGGTCGACAAGTTCAAGCGGCTGGTGGACCTGGGCGCGCAGACCGTCCTGCTGGTGGCCAACGACGACGAGGCCGCCACGCTGGTGCGCGAGGTCGCGGCCCTGCCGGCCGAGGGCCGCGTGCCGATGCTGAGCCACTGGGGCATCACCGGCGGCCGATTCTTCCGCGAAGCCGGCCCCGGGCTCAAGGACATCGACTTCAGCGTGATCCAGACCTTCAGTTTCTTCAACGCCCCGAAGGCCGAGCTGGCCACGTTCCTCGCCACCGCGAAGTCCCACGGCATCGCCCGCATCGAAGACATCGAAAGCCCGGTAGGCACCGCCCATGCCTACGACATGACCCACATCCTCGCCAAGGCCATCGACCTCGCGAAAAGCACCGACCGGCCCGCGGTTCGCGACGCGCTCGAACAGGTGCGGCTCCACCAGGGCCTCGTGCGCCGCTACGCCCCGCCGTTTTCACCCACGCGCCACGAAGCCCTCGGGCCGGCGCAGTTGCTGATGGCCCGCTACCGGGCCGACGGCGTGCTCGTGCCCGCCGACGACTGAGCCGGCATGAACCGCCCCCGCTGGTGGCCCGCCAGCCTCGTCAGGCGCTATGCACTTGCCACGGCCGGCCTTGCGGCCGCGGCACTGCTGCTCACATCGCTCGGCTCCTGGTGGCTCATCCGCCAGCAACACGAGAATGCCATCGAGCAACTCGCCCAACGTGAACGCCAGCACCGCGCCGAATCCGTGGGCAACGACCTGCGTGCCCTCTCCGCGCGCATGGCCGAGGTGTCGGCCAGCACCATCCTCGCCACCGGGCTCGTGGACAGCGCCGGCCGCGAGACCTACCTGGCGCCGTTCCTGAACGGCATCCGGCAGATCAACGGCATCCCGGTGCAACTCACGTTCACCGACTACCGAGGCACCGAGATCGCCAGCAACGACACCAGCTCGTTCACGCCCGAGCAGTTGGCGTGGTTGCGCGCGCACCTGCAGGACGCCCAACCCGCCGCCACCATCTTCTCGTCGCCGAAGGGCGACGAACTCGTGGCAGTGGAACCCATGCTGTATGCCCGCACGTCGTCGCCGGAGGGGGCCGTGTTGTACAAGGTGGGGCTGCGCGACCTGGACTCCGGGCCGTCGGTGCAGCTCGAATGGGGGCCGCGCGAAGACGAAACCACCATCGACACCTCGCCGGTGCCCGTGCCCGCGGTGTTCCAGCACCTGAACTTCCGCGTGAAGGCACGCGACGGGTCGCTTGCCCACGCGGCGTCGCCCGAGCTGCCGTACTTCCACATCCTGCTCGTGACCATCGGGCTCTTCACGGTCATCGTGATCGCCGGCCTCAACCTGGCCCGCGTGCTCACCCGCGACCTGCGCCAGCTCGAGGCCTTCGCCACCCGCCTCTTCGAAGGCGACCTGGGCACCGAACGCGCCCCCGAAGGCAGTAGCGCCGAGGTGGATGCCGTCGCGCGGGCCCTCAACGGCATGCTCGACCGGATCAACCTGCAGCACATCACGCTGCTCGGTGAACAGGGCAAGCTCACGCGGCTCACCGGCGAACTGCAGGCCGCCGACCGCCGCAAGGACGACTTCCTCGCCATGCTGGGCCACGAGCTGCGCAACCCGCTCGCGCCCATCAGCGCCGGTGCGCAGCTGCTCGCCAAACTGCCCGGCACCGACCCGCGCATCGTGCGCACGAGCCAGGTGATCTCGCGCCAGGTGGGGCAGATGACGAAGATCGTCAACGACCTGCTCGACGTGTCGCGCGTCAACCGCGGGCTCATCACGCTCGAACGGATTCCCCTCGACGCCTCGGAGGTGGTGGCCGCCGCGGCCGAGCAAGTCAAGCCGCTGATCGAGTCGCGCGGGCACACGCTCACCATCATGCCGCCCACCGAACCGGTGCGAGTCATCGGCGACCACGCCCGCCTCGTGCAGGTGTTGAGCAACCTGCTGACCAACGCCGCCAAGTACACCCCCAACGGCGGCCACATCGTCGTGCGGCTCGGCTGCACCGCAGCCGAGGCCGTGCTCGAGGTCACCGACGACGGCATGGGCATCACGCCTGAGCTGATGCCCGAGATCTTCGAGCTGTTCACACAGGGCTCCCGCGGCGCCGACCGGGTGCAGGGGGGGCTGGGCCTCGGCCTGGCGCTGGTGAAGAACCTCGTGGAACTGCATGGCGGCGCCGTGCGCGCCGACAGCCCGGGCGAAGGCCGGGGCGCCACGTTCACCGTGCGGCTGCCCCGCGCGTCCGACATGCCGCTGTCCGCCAACGCCTTGCCGGCGCCCCACCTCGCCAAGGTGCAGCCCCGGCGCATCCTCGTCGTCGACGACAACGCCGACGCCGCCCGCACGCTGGCCGACTGGCTCAAGCTCGAAGGCCACACCGTGTACGTCTTCTTCGACGGCCCGAGCGCCCTCGACTTCGCCGCCCCCGACCACATCGACGCCTTCGTGCTCGACATCGGCCTGCCCGGCATGGACGGCCGCGAGGTGGCCCGCCGCCTGAGGGCCCGGCCCGACACGAAGGCGTCATTGCTCATCGCGCTCAGTGGGTACGGGCAGGCCGTGGACCTGGAGCGGTCCGCCGCCGCCGGGTTCGATCACCACCTGGTGAAGCCGGCGGATCCGGAGGCGTTGCAGCATTTGCTGGCGCAGGCTTGAGGGTACGACAGCGTCGAACTGCAGTCGCTCGGCGACGGCCGCTTCAACGTGATCGGCCATGAGGGCGGCCCGACGGTCGAGTGAGCCAGTGGGGGCGGCGGACAGGTTCGGGTCTGCGCTGCCCCGACCCGCCGCTCGCGTTGGGCGGCGCCACATCCCCGTACGCCAGCCGTCTCACTTCGGTCAGCGAACCATCATGACTGCAACCGTCCCCGCGCCTAATCTCGCGTTCTCCGGGTCATCGCGGCCCGAGAGGAACAGAAGGACTCCGGATGCGTGCGTGGTGCGATCTCCATGACAGGCCGCTTTGGCTACCGCTTGCGGTATCAGGGTTGACGCGGGTGCGGGGTGACGAGGCCGACCTCGGTGCATCGCAGGACAAGATGAACCGGAACGCCTGCGACATCGGCGCGTTGGAGGCGCTGTGAGCATGCAACGACATCGGCGCCTCAATGGTGCATGGTGGACGCTCGCGTTGTCCGTGCTCTGCGCTTGCAGAGCGGGAGGCGAGGGCGAGCGTGGCGCATCGGCATCGGCATCGGCGCCAGCACCCGCACCGTCCCCCTTCACCGCGAGCGCCAGCGCAGGCTGCGGAACCACCGCCCGGTTCGCCAACGGCAGGCATACCTTGGTGTCCGATGGGCAAACGCGCGAGTTCTGGGTGGACGTTCCGGCGAACTACAGGCCCGGCGTGCCTCTCCCGCTCCTGGTCAGTCTGCACTGGAGAGGCGGCCAGGCCACCGACGTCTACGGCACCGGTGCCGGCGCCTTCTTCGGACTGAAGCAGCTCTACGGCGAGTCTGCGATCTTCGTCGCTCCGAACGGCCTCGACCAGGGCTGGGCCAACAACAATGACCGCGACGTCCGTTTCATCCGCGCCGTGGTCGATCGACTCAAGCTCGGCCTGTGCATCGACAATGCACGCGTCCACGCGACCGGCTTCATCTATGGCGGCATGATGTCGAACGCCCTCGGTTGCCAGGCCGGCGATGTCTTCCGGGCCGTCGCACCCATCGCCGGATCGCTGTGGAGCGGCTGCGGCGACTCCCCGAACAAGGTGGCGGCCATCATGATCCACCCGGAGGCCGATTCGGTCGCCGCTTACCAGTTTGGCGAGGAGGCTCTCGGCAAGTACCTGGCCAAGAACGAGTGCAGCACGGTCAAACGCAGCATCGGCAGGAACGGCTGTGTCGAGTACCAGGGCTGCAGTGCCGGCCATCCAGTGGTGTGGTGCGGGTTTGCGGACCGTGGCCACTGGCCTCCCGAGTTCGCGGCCCGGGAGATCAAGACCTTCTTCGATCGCTTCTGATCGGGCAGGCCATTGCCAGGGAGCCAAAGGCGATCGCGAGCGATGTCAGAGCATTCCTACATTCAATGGTAATGTTGTCCTACAGGCTACATCCACCGCCCTCCGTACCCTGTCCCCCAGCAAGTTTGACCCCACATTCTGGAGAAGTTGATGCGCAGTGTTCTGTTGGCAGCCCTGGCCTTGGCCGCGCTGAGCGGTTGTAGGCAAATCCCCAAGATGCCGGATGCCGAGTCGGCAGTGGCCGTGCTCCGCACGGCGGACGGCCGCGAGGCCGGCAAGGTGACGTTGGTGGAAGTGCCCTCGGGGGTGCGGCTGGTGGTGGAAGCCACCGGGCTCACGCCGGGGCAGCACGGGTTCCACATCCACACCAACGGCGCATGCGAGGCCGCACCGGACGCCACCACCGGCAAGTCCGTGGCCTTCGGCGCGGCCGGCGGCCACTTCGATCCCCATGCCACGAAACACCACGGCGCGCCGGGGGATGCCCCCACCCACTCCCATGCGGGTGAGCTGCCGAACCTGGTGGCCGACGCCAACGGGCGGGCCACGCTGCAGTACGTCAATGCCCACGTGACCCTCGCCCCCGGCCCTGGTTCGGTGGCCGGCCGCTCGCTGATCGTGCACGCCGACCCCGACGACTACACCACGAACCCGGCCGGCAACTCCGGGCCGCGCGTGCTGTGCGGGCGCATCGAGGTGGCCGGCGCCAAATAAGGAGAGGCGGCGCCAGATTCAGGAGTCGTCCTACACACACGTGCCGCCATGTGCGGCACCATGTGCCACTCGCTGCAGTTGACGCGAGCGGTGTGGTGGCGCTGAACGGCCCCGCGCTGCAACCCGGCCATTCGGGAGTCGACAGTGGGTGTGTCTTTGTTCGATTTCGGAGAGTTGTTCACGCTGAGCGCGCGCCCGGTGATCGGGGAAGCGGCCAAGCGCGGACTCGGGTTCTATTTCGACTACCCGGCGGGCCCCACGCGCATCCATGGCGATGCACAGGCCTTTCAGCGCAGCATCTACCGGGTGGTCTCGGCCGCCAGCCGCACGTTGGGCAGCGGCGCACTGATCCTCGCGGCCGACGCGGTCAACAGCCCGGTCGACGGTTTCGCGGACCTGCAGATCCGCGCGGCGGCCTCGGGCAAGCGGCGATCAGATGCCAGCATCGACGACTTGCTCGCCGAACTTCACCTGACCAAGGAACGGGCCTCGGCCGACGGCACCCGCGTGGTGTCGGCCAGGGGCACATGCCCCGTCCTGGGGGCGCAACTGCGCTACCGCTGCGTGCCCAGCGCCGGCATCCTGCTGAGTTTCAGCCTGCGGCACCGCGGTGAGGTGCGCG
Organism: Rhizobacter sp. Root1221; assembly: GCF_001425785.1. GTDB lineage: Bacteria > Pseudomonadota > Gammaproteobacteria > Burkholderiales > Burkholderiaceae_C > Rhizobacter. The sequence continues at coordinate 42,501 of NZ_LMDI01000006.1, forward strand.
ACGACGTGCGCCTGCCCGACGCCCAAGGCAGCCATGCACTCATCCTGCACGACCAGAACGCGCCAGTCCAGGGCATGAACCGCCGGCTCCAGCGGCTGGGCTGGCGAGTAAGCCTCTTCGAAGAAGAAACCGCATTCCGCCAGGCACTGGCCCAGGACGACGGCACGTGCCGCCTCGTCGTGGTGGTCGAGTCGGAACGCCTGGGCCTCGACGCATTGACGCGCCTGAGTGCCTCGCTGTCGATTTCCCCCACCGGGAGCGGGCCATGCTCGTTCGTCTATGCAGTGGGCATGGGCTCGCCGGCCGCGGTGGCCCAGGCACCCTCGGGCTGGGAAATGCACACGGTGCCGCTCCTGCCGTCGGAGTTGTGGGAATTCACGCGGCGCGCCGACCCCGACGGCGACGAGATCCACGAGCACTCCCGCCCCACCCCGCTGCCGGCGTCGCACCGTCCCCGGGTGCTGGTGGTGGATGACGACGAGGTCAACCGGGTGATCGCGTCCGGGCTGCTGCAGATGATCGGCTACGAGGCCATGTCGGCGGCCAGCGGCCACGAGGCCATCGCGATGTGCCAGCAAGGCGCCCCGGATGCGGTGCTGATGGACATCAACATGCCCGGCCTCGACGGCTACCAGACCACCGCGGCCCTCAAGCGCCTGCAGCAGCGTGGTGGCATCCCGCCGTTCCCCATCATCGCCGCCACCGCGGCCGGCACGCCGGCCCGGTCGCTGGAACGCGGGCTCGACGGACACCTCAACAAGCCGCTGCTGGCCGAAGACCTGCGGGCCCAGTTGGGCCGGGCGCTGAAAGGCCTGGCCACCGGCCTGTGACTACTCCGCCACCGGCAGCGCGCTCGTGCACTTGATCTCGTCCAGGCACACACTCGACCGCACGCCACTGACGCCCGGCAACCGCATCAGCTTGTCCATCAGGAACTGCGACAACGCCTTCAGGTCTTGCGCCACCACCTTGATGACGTAGTCGAAGTCACCCGTCACGGAATAGCACTCGAGGATCTCGGGCATGCCAGCAATCTGGTCGGTGAACCGCTGGATCTCGCGGATGTGGCCGCGTTCCATGGAGACGTGGATGAAGGCCACCACGCTCAGGCCCAGGTGGGCGGCGCTGAGCCGGGTCTCGTACGCGGCGATGACGCCCCGCTCCTCCAGCCTGCGGTGTCGCCGGTGCGATTGCGCCGGCGACAGCGCCACGGCCTCGGCCACCTCCAGGTTCGAGGCCCGGCCCTGGGTCTGCAGGAAGCGGAGGATCTTCCGGTCGGTGCGGTCGAGCGCGAGGTCACGCAACATGTTCATCACCTTTGTTCAGATGGAGAAATATTCTCTCCCATTCAGCCACATACCGAGCAACACAAGAAACCCGATTTCGCCGCGTATCGGCGACACTTTTCACCATCGATCCATCCACGAACCCCGCCGGCGGCAGAGAAATCTTCTCTCTCGGCGTGACCAGGAGCTGCCATGACCGACCTCGTTGACAATCCGATGGGCCTGATGGGTTTCGAGTTCGTCGAGTTCGCGTCCCCCACCCCCGGCGTGCTGGAACCCGTCTTCGAGGCCATGGGGTTCACGAAAGTGGCGCAGCACCGATCCAAGGCGGTCACGCTGTACCGGCAGGGTGGCATCAACTTCATCGTCAACAGCGAACCGCACAGCGCGGCGTCGTACTTCGCCGCCGAACACGGCCCATCCGCCTGTGGCATGGCGTTCCGCGTCAAGAACTCGCACCTGGCCTACGCGCGGGCACTGGAACTCGGCGCCCAGCCCGTCGAGGTGCCCACCGGCCCCATGGAGCTGCGCCTGCCGGCCATCAAGGGCATCGGCGGCGCCCCGCTGTACCTGATCGACCGGTTCGCCGATGGCCAATCCATCTACGACATCGACTTCGAGTTCATCGACGGCGTGGACCGCCACCCTCGCGGGTCGGGCCTCCGGGTGATCGACCACCTGACCCACAACGTGTACCGCGGCCGCATGGCCCACTGGGCCGCGTTCTACGAGCGGCTGTTCAACTTCCGCGAGATCCGCTATTTCGACATCAAGGGCGAATACACCGGGCTCACGTCCCGCGCCATGACGGCGCCCGACGGCCTGATCCGCATCCCGCTGAACGAGGAGTCGTCCAAGGGCTCGGGCCAGATCGAGGAGTTCCTGATGAAGTTCAACGGCGAGGGCATCCAGCACATCGCCCTGCTGAGCGACAACCTGCCGGCCACGCTGGACCAGCTGCGCCAGGCGGGTGTGCCGATGATGGCCCCGCCACCGGCCACGTACTACGAGATGCTCGACGCCCGCCTGCCGGGGCACGGCGAATCGGTGGCGGCACTGCAGTCCCGCGGCATCCTGCTCGACGGCTCCACCGAGGGCGGCCGCCCGCGCCTGCTGCTGCAGATCTTCAGCGACACGCAGCTCGGCCCCGTCTTCTTCGAGTTCATCCAGCGCAAGGGCGACGACGGGTTCGGCGAGGGCAACTTCAAGGCCTTGTTCGAGTCCATCGAGCGTGACCAGGTGCGGCGTGGGGTGCTGCAGGCGGGGTGACGTTCCACGGACGCGCCGCTGGCGCGTCAGCTGGCAGACGCCCCCGATTTCTGCACAAGGGCCGCCCACCGCGGGATCTCGGTGGCCATCAGCGCGGCCAGCGCCTCGGGCGACCCCGCGGCGATCTCCATGCCGAACTGCCCTCCCAGCTTCGCCGACACCTCCGGCGTCTGCAGCGCCTTGCGGATCTCCGACGACAGCCGGTCCACGATGGCCCGGGGCGTATTCTTCGGCGCGTACACCGCCTGCCACGATGCCATCTCGAAGCCTGCCACACCGGCTTCCACCATGGTCGGTGTGCCCGGCGACAGCGCGATGCGCTTGGCCGTGGTGACGGCCAGCAGCTTCAACTTGCCCTGCTGCAGCAACGGCAGTGCCGCCGTCATCTGGTCGAACATGAAGGTCACGTTGCCACCCGACACGTCGATCATCGCCGGCGGGGTTCCCTTGTAGGCCACGTGGGTCAACGGCACACCGATCAGGTCGGCGAACAACTCACCGGCCAGGTGGGTGGACGTGCCGGCGCCCGACGACGCGAAGGTGCGGCGGCGCTCGTCCTTCTTGAGCAGCGCGATCAGCTGCGCCACCGTGTCGACCCCGAGGTTCGGATCCACCAGCAGCACGTTGGGCAGGAAGGCCACGAGCGACACCGGCTCGAAGTCCTTCACCGGGTCGTACGGCAGCGCCTTGTACAGGCTGCGGTTGATCGCGTGGGTGCTGATGGTGCCGCCGATCAGCGTGTAGCCGTCAGGGGCGGACCGCGCCACGTGCGTGGCGCCGATGCTGCCGCCCTGCCCCGGGCGGTTCTCGACGATGACCGTCTGGCCCAGCGACTCCTGCAGCTTCTGTGCGATCAGGCGGCCCACCACGTCGGTGGACCCGCCGGCCGTGAACGGCACGACGTAGGTGATCGGCCTGGCCTTCGGCCACGCGGGTGACTGGGCCCAGGCGGGCAGCGATGACGCCGCCAGCGCGGACAGTGCGGTGCGGCGTTTCATCGGCGGCCTCCCTGGCGCCAGGCTTCGAAGGCCGGCAGGGTCTCCGGGTCGGTGGGCGGGTACAGGCCCACGATCGACTGGCCCGCCATCACGCGTTCGGTCACGAAGTCCTCGAACTCGGTCATCGCCGTGGCCTCGGCCGCCACGTCATCCGCCAGGTGCGCGGGAATCACGATGACCCCCTCGCCGTCACCCACCACCACGTCGCCCGGGAACACCGCCACGTCACCACAGCCGATGGGCACGTTGATGTCGATGGCCTGGTGCAAGGTCAGGTTGGTGGGGGCCGACGGCCGCTGGTGGTACGACGGGAACGGCAGCGCGGCGATGGCCGGCGAGTCGCGGAAACCGCCGTCGGTCACGATGCCCGCCGCGCCGCGCTTCATGAGGCGCGACACGAGGATGGAACCGGCCGATGCGGCGCGCGCATCCTGGCGGCTGTCGATCACCAGCACCGCGCCGGACGGGCACGTTTCCACCGCCACCCGCTGCGGGTGGGCCCGGTCCTGGAACACCGAGAGGGTGTTCAGGTCCTCGCGTGCGGGGATGTAGCGCAGCGTGAAGGCCTCGCCCACCATGTTCGGCAGCGTGGCGTTCAGCGGGTGCACGTTCTGGAGGAACTGGTGGCGCAGCCCGCGCTTGAACAGCGCGGTGCACAGCGTGGCCGTGCTGACGAGGGCGAGTTGGTCGCGGGTGGTGGCTTTCACGAGGGTCCTTGGCGTTCAGAAGATGTCGGGTTCGGCCACGGGCGCGCCGAACGTCGTTTCGAGGAAGTCGAAGTCGCAGCCTTCGTCGGCCTGGAGGATGTGCCGCGAGAACATCCAGCCGTAACCTCGTTCGAAGCGCGGTGGCGGCGGGGTCCAGGCGGCACGCCGTTCGGCGAGTTCGGCGTCGCTCACCTCGAGGTGGATGCGGCGCGCCGGCACGTCCACGGTGATGAGGTCGCCGGTGCGAACCAGCGCCAGCGGCCCGCCCACGTAGGCCTCCGGCGAGCAGTGCAGGATGCAGGCGCCGTAGCTCGTGCCGCTCATGCGCGCATCCGACAAGCGCAGCATGTCGCGCACGCCCTGCTTCACGAGCTTCGCGGGAATGGGCAGCATGCCCCATTCGGGCATGCCGGGGCCGCCCTGCGGGCCCGCGTTGCGCAGCACCATGATGTGGTCGGCCGTGACATCCAGGTCCTCGTCCTCCACCGCCGCCTTCATCGTGGCGTAGTCGTCGAACACCAGCGCCGGGCCCGTGTGGCGCAGGTAGCGCGGCGCGCAGGCGCTCGGTTTCATCACGGCACCGCCCGGTGCGATGTTGCCGCGCAGCACGGCCAGCGCGCCTTCGGCATACAGCGGGTTGCCCAGCGGGCGGATCACGTCGTCGTCGAACACCTTGGCTTGCGCGATGTTCTCGCCGAGCGTGCGGCCGTTCACCGTGAGGGCGTCGAGGTGCAGCCGGTTGCCGAGGCGGTTCATCAACGCTGGCAGCCCGCCCGCGTAGTAGAAGTCTTCCATTAGGTACTTCTCGCCGCTGGGGCGGATGTTCGCCAGCACGGGCACCGTGCGGCTTGCCGCGTCGAAGTCGTCGAGCGTGACGTCGCAGCCCGCACGCCGCGACATCGCGATCACGTGCACCACCGCATTGGTGGAGCACCCCATGGCCATCGCCATCGCAATGGCGTTCTCGAACGACGCGCGGGTCAGCACACGCTGTGGCGTGAGGTCCTCCCACACCATGCCCACGATGCGGCGGCCGCACTCCGCGGCCATGCGCACGTGGTTGGCGTCGGGTGCGGGGATGGACGACGCGCCGGGCAAGGTCATGCCCATGGCCTCGGCGATGCCCATCATCGTGGCGGCGGTGCCCATGGTCATGCAGGTGCCGTGGCTGCGCGCGATGCCGGCCTCCACGCCGATCCATTCGGTGGTGCTCAGCTTGCCGGCGCGGCGTTCGTCCCACAGCTTCCACGCGTCGGACCCCGATCCCAGCACCTGGCCGTTGTGGTTGCCACGCAGCATGGGCCCGGCCGGCAGGTAGATGGCCGGCAGGCCCGCGCTGATGGCGCCCATCAGCAGGCCTGGCGTGGTCTTGTCGCAGCCACCCATCAGCACTGCGCCATCGACGGGGTGGCTGCGCAGCAGTTCCTCGGTTTCCATCGCGAGGAAGTTGCGATAGAGCATCGTGGTGGGTTTGACAAACGCCTCGGCGAGCGAGATGGCGGGCAGTTCGAGCGGGAAGCCACCGGCCTGCAGCACGCCGCGCTTGACGTCGTCCACCCGCTGGCGGAAATGCCCGTGGCACGGGTTGATGTCGGACCAGGTGTTGACGATGGCGATCACGGGCTTGCCCGCCCAGTCTTCCGGTGCGTAGCCCATCTGCATGATGCGCGACCGGTGGCCGAAGGACCGCAGGTCGTCGGGGGCGAACCACCGCGCGCTGCGCAAGGAGTCGGGGGATCGGTGTGTCATGGCCGACAGTGAAGCACTAAGATATTAGTGTGTCAATTCTCGCGGCCGATAGAATGACTCATCGATTTCCCTGATCCGCATGAACACACCGCACCGCCTGGACCGCTCCCGCCACGCTGCCCCGCAGGTCTTCGACAAGCTGCGCGAGTCAATCATCGGGCTCGAGCTGTCGCCGGGCACGGTGCTGTCGCGGGCCGATCTCGCCACCCGCTTCGGCATCAGCCAGACCCCGGTGCGCGATGCCCTCATCCGGCTCGGCGAGGAAGGCCTCGTCGACATCTTTCCGCAGCACGCCACCGTGGTGAGCCGCATCGACGTGGGCTCGGCGCGCCAGGTCCACTTCCTTCGCCGGTCCATCGAGCTCGAGGTGGTGCGAACGCTGGCCGAGAAGCCGGAGCCCCAGCTCGTGGCGAAGTTGCGCACGCAGCTCAAGCTGCAGTCAGCGCTGGTCGACACCACCGACTACGCCGAGTTCGTGGCGGCCGACCAGGCCTTCCACCAGACCCTGTACGAAGCGGCCCACGTGCCCGACCTGTGGCGCCTCACCCGCCGCATGAGCGGCCACCTCGACCGCCTGCGCCGGTTGCACCTGCCTGCCAAGGGCAAGACCCGCGCGGTCGTGCGCGACCACACGGCCATCGTCGACGCCATCGCGGCCGGCAACGTGGCCAAGGCGCAGGATGCGCTGCGCGAACACCTGTCGGGCACGCTCGCCACGGTGGACGCCATCTGCGCGAAGTATCCCGACTACATCCACGGCGTCTAGCGGCCGGCCGATCCCGACCGGCCCCGAACCGCATTTACCCTAAGTGACACACTAATGTTTTAGTGCGTTACTGGCGGCCATTCGCCGCAGGTGTCTTCCCGCGGCGCAGTCCTTCAACCGACCAAGGAACCGCCCATGAAGATGCTGTACGCCACGGCGCTGATCGCCGCCTCGTTCCCCCTGCACGCCGTGGAACTTCGCTCGGCCGACGTGCACAACAGCGACGAGTACCCCACCGTCGCCGCAGTGCGCCACATGAGCGAGACGCTCGACAAGCAAAGCGGCGGCCGCTACAAGATTAAGGTGTTCAACAAGGGTGCGCTCGGCAACGAGAAGGAGACCCTCGACCAGGTGAAGATCGGCGCGCTCGAGATGAACCGCGTCAACATCAGCACGCTGAACGCCATCTGCCCGAAGAGCCTGGTGCCCACCATGCCGTTCCTCTTCGACTCCATCGCCCACATGCGCAAGACGCTCGACGGCCCGGTGGGCGAAGAGGTGCTCAAGGGGTGTGAACACGAAGGCCTGGTAGGGCTCGCGTTCTACGACAGCGGTTCGCGCTCCATCTACGCGAAGAAGGCCGTGCGTTCGCTGGCCGACACCAAGGGCCTGAAGATCCGCGTGCAACCGTCGGAACTGTGGGTGGCCGTGGCCAGCGCCATGGGCGCAAACGCCACGCCCATGCCCACCGGCGAGGTGTACACCGCGCTGAAGACGGGGCTGATCGACGCGGCCGAAAACAACGTGCCGTCGTACGAGGGCTTCAAGCACTACGAGCCGGTGAAGTTCTACTCGCGCACCGAACACTCCATGGCCCCCGAGATGCTGGTGATCTCCAAGGCGGTGTTCGACAAGATGCCGAAGGCAGACCAGGACATGTTCCGGGCCGCGGCGAAGGAATCCGTGGCCTTCCAGCGCGCACGCTGGGACGAGCAGGAGGCCAAGGCACTTGCCATCGTGACCAAGGCGGGCACCCAGGTGGTGGCCGACGTGGACAAGGCGGCCTTCAAGGCCGCCATGGCGCCGGTGTACACGAAGTTCATCACCACCCCCGACCTGCAGCGCCTCGTCCAGGCCGTGCAGCAGAACAAGTGAGCGCGTCCCTGCCAGTCGCGGCGGCGACGCATGCACCGGTGTCATCGCACTTCTACACGCGGCTTTGCGCCCGACTGAGCAAGGCGTGCCTCGTGGCGGCGGTGCTGGGGCTGTTCGGCATCATCGTCAGCGTGCAGGCGCAGGTGATCGGGCGCTACGTCTTCAACGACACCCCCACGTGGACCGAAGCGCTCGCGCTGCAGCTCGTCCTGTATGTCACGGCCTTTGGCGTGGCCGTGGGTGTGCGCGACGCCGGCCACATCGGGCTCGAGTCCCTGGTGACGCTGCTGCCCGACACGATGCGCCGCAAGGTGGAGGTGCTGATCCACGCGCTCGTGGGCCTCTTCGGCGGCATCCTGGTGCACAGCGGCTGGCTGTGGACGCGGCTGAAGTGGACCGAGCTCGACCCGATGCTGCACCTGCCCGTGGGCATCGACTACCTGTCGCTGGTGATCGCCGGCACGCTGATCGTGATGTTCTCGATCGAACACATCGTGGCCCTGCTGCGCGGTGAAGAGGTCGTGCCGGCCTGGCACTGACCTCCCCCAAGGAAGTTTCATGGAATTGGCTGTCCTGTCCCTCAGTTTCCTCGCGCTGCTGTTGCTGGGCGTTCCCGTGGCGTTTTCGATCGGGCTGTCGTCGGTGGCCACCGTGCTGTATGCCGGCGTGCCCGTTGCCATCGTGGTCCAGAAGATGGTGGGGGGCATGCAGGTGTTCTCGTTCCTGGCGATCCCGTTCTTCGTGTTTGCCGGCGAACTGATGCTGTATGGCGGCATCGCCGACCGCATCGTGCGGTTTGCCAACGCGCTGGTGGGCCACGTGCGCGGCGGGCTGGGCATGAGCAACGTGGTGGGCTGCACGCTGTTCGGGGGGGTCGCCGGTTCTGCGCTGGCCGACGTATCGGCCATGGGCTCGGTGATGATCCCGCTGATGAAAAAGGAAGGGTACGACGCCGACTACGCGGTCAACGTCACCACCCACGCGGCGCTGGTGGGCGTGCTGATGCCCACGTCGCACAACCTGATCATCTTCACGCTCGCCACCACCGGCATCGCGTCGGTCAGCGTGCTGAACCTCATCCTCGGGGCCGTGATCCCCGCGCTGCTGCTGACGCTGTGCAACCTGGGCGCCGCCTACTACGTGGCCGTCAAGCGCGGCTACCCCACCCGCGGCGCCTTCCCGGGCTGGGCCGCGGTGCTCGTGGCCTTCCTCGGTGCCCTGCCCGGCCTGCTGATCGTGCTGATCATCCTCACGGGCATCCTGTCGGGCATCTTCACCGCCACCGAGTCGGCGGCCACCGCGGTGCTCTGGGCGCTGCTGGTCACCGCGTTCGTCTACAAGTCGCTCAGCTGGCACGACTTCCTGAAGGCCTGTGCGAAGGCCTGCAAGACCACCGGCGTGGTGCTGCTGCTCATCGGCATCTCCTCGGCCTTCGGCTACTTCATGGCGCTGTACGAGGTGCCTCAGAAGACCGGCGAGCTGATGCAGATGGTGTCCAGCAACCCGCTGGTGATCTTCCTGCTGATCAACCTGCTGCTGTTCATCCTCGGCACCTTCCTCGACATGGCCGCCACCATCCTCGTGTGCACGCCGATCTTCCTGCCCATCGCGATGCAGTACGGCATGGACCCGGTGCAGTTCGGCATCGTGATGCTCATCAACTGCGCGCTGGGCCTGAACACGCCGCCGGTGGGGGTCACCCAGTTCGTGGGGTGTGCGATCGGGGGGATCTCGGTGGGACAGGTGATGAAGTCGATCCTGCCCTTCTACAGCGCGCTGGGCATGTGCCTGATGCTGGTGACCTACGTGCCGGCGTTTTCGCTGTGGCTCCCGTCGATGTTCCGGTGAGCCCTGGTGCAGTCACGCCCGCTTCGCTACCAGCGTCAGGATGTCGTAGCTCGCCACCAGGTCGCCGTCCTGGTTCCGGACCTCCACGTCCCACGCCACCACGCCCTGCCCCACGCCGTGGGCGTCCCGCTTGTTGCGGTCGGTCTTGCGCTTGGCGGTGAGCCGGGCCTGGATGGTGTCGCCGATGCCCACGGGCTTGACGAACCGCAGGGTGTCGAGTCCGTAGTTGGCGAGCACCGGGCCGGGGGCCGGCGACACGAACAGCCCCGCCGCGGCCGACAGCACGAAGTAGCCGTGGGCGATGCGTTTGCCGAACGGCGACGCCTTCGCGGCGATCTCGTCGAAGTGCATGTAGAAGTAGTCGCCCGACAGGCCGCCGAAGGCCACGATGTCGGCTTCGGTGACGGTGCGGCGGTGGGTCAGCAGCGAGTCGCCGATGTGGAGGTCCTCGAAGTGGCGGCGGAACGGGTGCACGTCCGACTCGCGCACGGCGGCGCCCCGGATGTGTTCGCCCACCACCGCGGCCACCATCGTGGGTGAACCCTGCAACGCGGTGCGCTGCAGGTAGTGGCGCACGGCGCGCAGGCCACCCAGCTCCTCGCCCCCGCCCGCACGCCCCGGGCCGCCGTGCTTGAGCTGTGGCAGCGGCGAACCGTGGCCGGTGGACTCGGCTGCGGCGTCGCGGTCGAGCACCAGCAGCCGGCCGTGCAGCGCGGCTGCCATCGGCACCGCGCGCGCAGCCGTGGCCGGGTCTCGCGTGACCAGCGTGCCCACGAGGCTGCCGCGGCCGCGTGCGGCCAGCGCCAGGGCTTCGTCGAGGTCGTCGTACGGCAGCAGCGTGCTGACCGGGCCGAAGGCCTCCACCTCGTGCACGGCATCGTCCGCATGCGGGTCGCGGCTCAGCAGCAGCGTCGGCGCGAAGAAGGCCCCGTCGGCGGTGCCGTCGCCCACCGGCGCAAAGCCGTCGCGTGCACCGTGCACCAGCTCCGTGTGGCGGCACAGCCGCGCCACCCGTTCGGCCACGTCGGCCTGCTGCGCGCGAGACGCCAGCGCGCCCATCGTCACGCCCTCCACCGCGGGGTCACCCACCACCGTGCGCGCCAGGCGTTCCTTCAGCCGCGACACCACGGCGTCCACGTGCCGGCGCGGCACGATCGCGCGGCGGATCGCTGTGCACTTCTGGCCCGCCTTGACGGTCATCTCGCGTGCCACCTCGGCCACGAACAGGTCGAACTCGGCGTCGTCGGGCGACACGTCCGGCGCGAGGATGGCACAGTTGAGGGAGTCGGCCTCGGCGTTGAACGGCACGCACTGGCGCACGAGGTTCGCGTTCACACGCAGCCTGGCGGCCGTGTCCGCAGACCCGGTGAACGTGACCACGTCGCGGCCGTCGAGCCGGTCCAGCAGGTCGCCGCACGACCCGATCACGAGTTGCAGGGAACCGGCCGGCAGCACCCCGCTGTCGATCATCAGGCGCACCACGGCTTCGGTCAGGTAGCTGGTGGCCGTGGCCGGTTTGCCGATGGCCGGCATGCCGGCCAGGAACGTGGGCGCGAACTTCTCGAGCAGGCCCCAGATGGGAAAGTTGAAGGCGTTGATGTGCACCGCCACACCCCCGCGAGGCACCAGGATGTGCGTGCCGACGAACTGGCCCTGCTTGCCGAGCGGGATGGCCGGGCCCTCATGCACGAGGTTGCCCGACGGCAGCTCGTTGCCGGCCATGCTGGCGTAGGCGAAGAGCGTGCCGATGCCCCCCTCGATGTCGATCCAGCTGTCGCTCCTGGTGGCCCCGGTGTGGGCCGAGATCGCGTAGAGCTGCGACTTGCGTTCCAGCAGGTACGCGGCGAGGGCCTTCAGGCGCGCCGCCCGCTGCTGGAAGTCGAGCGCCAGCAGCGCCGGGCCGCCCTCGCAGCGGGCCCACGCCACCGCGTCGGCGAAGTCCGGGGTTTCGGTGTGCGTGGCGGCCACTGGGCGGCCGTTGATGGCGCTGGGCAGCACCTGCGCCGCCTGGGTACCGAACCACTGGCCGGCGAGGTAACTCTGCAAGGTGGGGGTCATTGGTTTGTCTCCAGCTCAGCGCTCGTCGAACGAGAGCACGACGCGTTCCGTCAACGGATGGGCCTGGCAGGTGAGCACGAACCCGGCGGCCACCTCGGCCTTGTCGAGCGCGAAGTTGCGCTCCATGCGCACCTCGCCCTCGACCAGCTTCGCGCGGCAGGTGCCGCACACGCCGGACGTGCACGAGAACGGCACCTCCAGCCCGGCTGCGGACGCGCAGTCGAGGATGCTCGGCTGGTCCTTGTGGAACTGGATCTCGCGGGTCAACCCGTCGCGCACGATGACGATGCGGGCCTGTTCGGCGTCGCCCGGTCTCGACTCATGCAACACGGCGCCCACCGGAGCCCCCTCCGGCTGGGCCACGCCGAACCGCTCGACGTGGATGCGTTCCCGCGGCACACCGGCCGCCAGCAGCGCGGCCTCGGCCTCGTCGTTCACGTCGAACGGGCCGCACACGTACGCGTGGTCGATCGTGTCGGCGGGCACCACGCTCGCCAGGAACTGGCCGATCTTCCCGCGGCTCATGCGGCCGCTGTTCAACGGGGAATCGGTGGGTTCGCCAGAGAACAGGAGGTGCAGCGCCAGCCGCGTCATGTAGCGGTTCTTCAGGTCCTCGAGTTCTTCCTTGAACATCGTGGACTGGAGCTTGCGGTTGCCGTAGATCAGCGAGAAGCTCGAGCCGGGCTCGCGCGCCAGCACGGTCTTCATGATCGACAGGATCGGCGTGATGCCGCTGCCGCCCGCGATGCCCACGTGGTGGCGCCGCGCCTGGCGGTCGATGGGCACGAAAAACCGGCCCTGCGGCACCATCACGTGAAGGGTGTCGCCCACCTGGAGGTGCTCGTGGATCCACTTCGAGAAGACGCCGCCCTTCACGCGCCGAACGCCCACCCGCAGCTGGCCGTCGTCGACGCCGGCGCAGATGGAGTACGAGCGGCGCTGGTCCGACCCATCGATCTCCTTGCGGAGCGTCAGGTACTGCCCCTGCGTGAAGCCGAAGGCCGCCTGCAGGTCGGCCGGCACGTCGAACGAGACGATCACCGCGTCGGCGGTGTCGGGCTCGATGCTGTGCACGCGCAGGGCATGGAACAAGGTGCTCATGGTCAGAGGGGTTTGAAGTACTCGAAGGGCTCGCGGCAGGCCACGCAGCGGTACAGCGATTTGCAGGCCGTGGACCCGAACTGCGACAGACGCTCGGTGCGGTCGCTGCCGCAACGGGGGCACGGCACGGGGACCGCCGGCCTGCGCACGATCCGCACCGGCACCGCCCCGTCGGCCAGGTGCACCGGTGGTGCGATGCCGTACTCGCGCAACTTGCGGCGGCCGTCGGCGCTGATCCAGTCGGTGGTCCAGGCGGGAGCTCGTTGCAGCCGCACCCGCACGGGCCCGAGGCCGGCGGCCTCGATCGCGTCGCGCACGCTGCGTTCGATCACCTCGGTGGCCGGGCAGCCGCTGTAGGTGGGCGTGAGCACCACGGCCAGGCCATCGCCGTGCACCGACACGTCGCGCACGATGCCGAGGTCGCGCACCGACAGGGCCGGCACCTCGGGGTCGGGCACGCCGTCGAGCACGGTCCAGGCGCGTTCGACGCGGAGGTCGGCCACCGCGATCACCACACGCCCCCGGGGTACGCACGCTGCAGGTGCTGCAGTTCGGTGAGGATGTAGCCCATGTGTTCGGTGTGGACGCCGCGCTTGCCGGTGCTGCGGAACGGGCTTTCGCCCGGCACGTCGAGCCGGGCATCCGCCAGGATGGCGGCCATCTCGGCGAACCACGGCTCGCGCAGGCCGGCCCAGCTGGGGCCGAGGCCGCTGGCCACGGCCGCGGCGTCCACCGCATCGGCGTCGAACAGCTCCGGCACGTAGCGCCACAGCTGGGCGAGCGCGGCCTGCATGCGCCGGCGCGACTCGTCGGTGCCGTCGCCCAGGCGCACCACCCAGTCGGCGGCGTGCTGCTGGTGGTACCGCGCCTCCTTCACGGCCTTGCCGGCGATGCCGGCCAGTTCGCTGTCCGTGGAGTGGGCCAGGCGCTCCCACAGCAGCTTGAGCCACGTGGCCACCATCGCGTTGCGCAGCGACGTGAACGCGAAGTCTCCGCGCGGCAGCTCGGCGATGGTGACGTTCCGGTAGTCACGTTCGTCACGCAGGAAGGCGAGCTGGTCCTCGTCGTACACACGGTCCTGGCCACTGCCCTCGAGCGTGCCGGCATGGGTGAGCAGGCCGCGGGCCTGGCCGATGAGGTCGAGCGCCATGTTGGCGAGCGCGATGTCTTCCTCGAGGACCGGGGCGTGGCCGCACCACTCCGCGATGCGCTGCCCGAGGATCAGGCACGTGTCGCCAAGGCGAAGCACGTACTGCGACGCGGGGCTGTCGTGGATCTGGATGGACGCTTGCACAGGCAGCCTCACATGTGGTCGACGGACTTGGGCAACACGTAGAAGGTCGGGTGGCGGTACACCTTGTCTTCCATCGGGTCGAAGAACATGTCCTTGTCGTGCGGGTCGTTCGCGACGACCTGGTCGCTGCGGACCACCCACACGCTGCAGCCTTCCTGGCGGCGGGTGTAGACATCCCGGGCCATCTGGATGGCCATCGCCGAATCGGCGGCGTGCAGGCTGCCGCAGTGCTTGTGGTCGAGGCCGGCGCGGCTGCGCACGAACACTTCCCACAACGGCCATTCCCGAGCGATCTCGTTCTCGTTGTGCATGGTGTTTCCTTCAGGCCGCGCCGGTCGCGGCATCTTGCTTGCGGGCGTGGGCCAGGGCGGCCTCGCGCACCCAGGCGCCGTCGTCCCACGCCTTCACGCGGGCGGCGAGGCGCTCGCGGTTGCAGGGGCCGTCGCCGTTGACGACACGCCAGAACTCGGGCCAGTCGATGGCACCGAAGTCGTGGTGCTGGCGCGCCTCGTTCCACTTCAGCGCGGGGTCGGGCAGCGTCACGCCCAGCAGCTTGGCCTGGTCCACGGCGGCGTCGATGAACTTCTGGCGCAGCTCGTCGTTCGAGACCCGCTTGATGCCCCAGCGCATCGACTGGGCGGAGTTGGGCGACTGGTCGTCGGGCGGGCCGAACATCATGATCGACGGCCACCACCAGCGGTCGACCGCGTCCTGCACCATCGCGCGCTGCGCGCCGGTGCCGCGGGTCATCATCGTCAGCAGCGCCTCGTAGCCCTGGCGCTGGTGGAAGCTTTCCTCGCGGCAGATGCGCACCATGGCGCGGGCGTACGGCGCGTACGAGCACCGGCAGATGGGCACCTGGTTCATGATCGCGGCGCCGTCCACGAGCCAGCCGATCACGCCCATGTCGGCCCACGTGAGCGTGGGGTAGTTGAAGATCGAGCTGTACTTGGCCTTGCCGGCGTGCAGCGCATCGATCATCTGGTCGCGGCTCGTGCCCAGCGTTTCCGCTGCGGCGTAGAGGTACAGGCCGTGGCCGCCCTCGTCCTGCACCTTCGCGAGCAGGATCGTCTTGCGCTTGAGCGTGGGCGCACGGCTGATCCAGTTGCCCTCCGGCAGCATGCCCACGATCTCCGAATGCCCGTGCTGGCTGATCTGGCGCACGAGCGTCTTGCGGTAGTGGTCGGGCATCCAGTCCTTGGCTTCGATGAATTCGCCCGCGTCGATGCGGTCGTCGAAGCGCTGCTGCAGGCGCATCTCCTCGGCCGGGCGCACGGCCTGGCGGCCGTCACCGTCCTGGCCCATCGTGTCCATCGCTTGGGTGTACATGGCGGGGCTCCTCAGGCTTTGGGCCGCTTGTCGACGACACGCCGGGCCTTGCCGACGAGCGTGCGCTCGATGGATTCGGGGGGCAGCACCTGCACCCGCGTGGTGATGCCCACGAGCGCCTTGATCCGTGCCTGCAGCCACGTGGCGGTCGCGCCGCGGTCGCTGTCGCTGGCGGCGCCGTGGCGTACCTCGCACAGCACCTCCATCTCGTCCAGCAGGCCGTCCCGGGTCAGCACCAGCTGGTATTGGCCGGACAGCCCCGCGTGCTGCAGCACGATCTCCTCGATCTGGGTGGGGAAGACGTTGACACCGCGGATGATCAGCATGTCGTCGCTGCGGCCCACGATCCGGCCCATGCGGCGGAACGACCGCGACGTGGGCGGCAGCAGCCGGGTCAGGTCGCGGGTGCGGTAGCGGATGATCGGCAGCGCCTCCTTCGTGAGGGACGTGAAGACGAGTTCCCCCTCCTCCCCGTCGGGCAGCACCTCGCCGGTCAGCGGGTGCACCACCTCCGGGAAGAAGTGGTCTTCCCAGATGACCGGGCCGTCCTTCGATTCGACGCACTCGCTCGCCACACCCGGGCCCATGACCTCGGACAGGCCGTAGATGTCCACCGCATCGATGCCGGCCCTGGCCTCGATGTCGCGGCGCATCGCCTCGGTCCACGGTTCGGCGCCGAAGATGCCCACCCGGAGCGAACTCGCGGCGGGGTCGAGGCCCTGGCGCACGAACTCCTCGATGACGACTTGCATGTAGCTCGGGGTCACCAAGATGATGTCGGGCTGGAGGTCGTGGATCAGCTGCACCTGCTTTTCGGTCTGCCCGCCCGACACCGGGATCACGGTGCAACCGGCCCGTTCGGCGCCGTAGTGCGCCCCGAGGCCGCCGGTGAAGAGGCCGTACCCGTAGGCCACGTGCACCGTGTCGCCGGGGCGGCCACCGGCCGCGCGGATCGAACGCGCCACGAGGTTCGCCCAGGTGTCGATGTCCTTGGCCGTGTAGCCCACCACGGTGGGTTTGCCGGTGGTGCCCGACGACGCGTGGATGCGCGCCACCTGCGCGCGCGGCACCGCGAACATCCCGAACGGGTAGTTCTCGCGCAGGTGCTTCTTTTCGGTGAACGGGAACGTCGACAGGTCGGTGAGCGAGCGCAGGTCGCCCGGCTGGACGCCCTTGGCATCGAAGGCCTGGCGGTAGTGCGGCACGTGGTCGTAGGCGTGCTGCAGCGTGGCGCGCAGGCGCTGCAGCTGCAGGCCGGCGATCTCGTCGCGGCTGGCGGTCTCGATGGGCTCGAGTTCACCGGGGGCGGGTGACTGGGTCATGGTGCTTCCTCAGGACGGCACGCAGGTGGGCGGCTCAGCGGTCCGTGAAACGGGCGGCCCGCTTGGCACCGAACGCCGCCACCCCTTCCAGGTAGTCGTGTGCGTGGCCCAGCGTGCCTTGCAGGCGGGCTTCCGCGTCGAGCGCCGCGGCTAGGGACAGGCCCTGGGCGGCATCGAATGCGTGGCGGGTGGCCACGAGGGCCGCGGTGGGCATGCCCGCCAGCTGCAGTGCCAGGCGCTGCACGGTGTCGTGCAGGGCACCGTCCTCGACACACGACCAGATCAGGCCCAGCCGCTCGGCCTCAGCCGCGGCCACGCGGTCACCGAGCATGGCCAGCCCGAGCGCCCTCGCCCGCCCCAC
This sequence comes from Rhizobacter sp. Root1221, assembly GCF_001425785.1. Taxonomy (GTDB): domain Bacteria; phylum Pseudomonadota; class Gammaproteobacteria; order Burkholderiales; family Burkholderiaceae_C; genus Rhizobacter. The sequence goes on from NZ_LMDI01000006.1 coordinate 59,684, forward strand.
CAGGCGGGGCAGCAGCCATGTGCCCCCCGTGTCCGGCACGAGGCCGATCTTGGCGAAGGCCTGGATGAACGACGCACTGCGGCCGGCCACCACCACGTCGCAGTTCAGCGCCAGGTTGGCGCCCGCGCCGGCCGCGATCCCCTGGACGGCGGCCACCACGGGCACCGGCATCGCGCGCAGGCGCTCGACGAGCGGCTTGTAGAAGCGCGCCACCACCGCGCCGAGGTCCTTCGGTGCGGCGCCGGGCGCCGGGTCCGGCGCCACGGCGGGGTCTGCCAGGTCCTGGCCGGCGCAGAACGCCCTGCCCGCTGCGGCCAGCACCACGCAGCGCACCGTGGTGTCCGCGGCGGTCCGGTCGAGTTCACCCAGCAGCGCGCCATGCAATTCGGCGTTGAAGCTGTTCAGCGACGCGGGCCGGTTCAACGTCAGCCACCGGACGGCACCTTCATCGATCGACAGCACGTTGGGTTCGGACATCGGGGCTCCCGCTGGGCCGCCCATCATTGACCGACCGTTCGGTCGATATTAGTGTTCGGATTCACCGGAACGCAAGTCCGGCGAGCCGGGTGGAAACCCTGCCCCTGAGGGCGCTCAAGCGCGCGGCGGTCGCACCTTGCGCGGCGCCTTCACGCCCTTGGGCACCGTGATGCCTTGTAGTCCGTGGAAGAAGAGTTCGCACACCATGGGGGCGATGGTGGTGTGGTCCAGGCGGCCATTCGGCCGAAGCCAGGTGAACATCCAGTTGAGCATGCCGAAGAGCAGCATCGACACGGCCATGTCCAGGCCCTCGGCCCGCAGGTCGGGGCGGAGCACCGCCACCGCGTCGGCGAAGGCCCGCACCACCGCCCGCTCCCGGGACACGATGCGCTCGCGATCGGCCTCGGGCAGGAACTTCACGTCTTCGGTCAGCACCCGGTGCGAACTCTGCGCGCGGGCGTAGGCCTGCAGGAAGCGCACGATCAGCACCTCGAGGCGCGCGGCGGGCGGCAGCGACGGATCCGCCTCGATCTCGACGACGAGGTCGTGGAGCCGTGTCACGTGCCCTTCGGCGATGTTGACGAGGATCTGGTCCTTGTCCCGGTAGTAGTGGTAAAGCGTGGCCTTGGAGAGGCCGCTGGCCTCGGCCACGTCGTTCATCGACGTGCCGTGGTAGCCGCGCTGGGCAAAAAGATCGGCCGCCTTCGTCAGGATCGACTCGCGCTGGTCGTCGTACGTCGCTGCCTTGGAACGTGCCATGTCTGCCTGTGGATGCTGTCGGCGCGGGCGGCCGGGCCGCCCTGCACAACGATGTTACCCGAGCCCCCGTGCATCGCCTCTGTGAGGAAATGGAGGCCCGGCCCATAATCCGCGCTCGCCCCGGCCACCACGGCCATCGCAGGAAATTCCCATGACACACGGTCAACCGCAACGGGTCGTCGAACCCAACGAAGAAACACCGCAGGCCACGCGCCTCGACGACGTCCGCATCCACGAGATCCGCCCGGTCATCTCCGCGGCGCTGCTGCAATACGACCTGCCGGCCGACGATGCCACGCAAGCGTTCGTCGAACACAGCCGCCGGCAGATCGCCGACGTACTGCACGGCCGCGACGACCGGCTGCTCGTGGTGGTGGGCCCCTGCTCCATCCACGATGCCGAACAGGCCCTCGACTACGCCGACCGGCTTCGTGCGCTGTCGGCCGAGGTCGACCGCGACCTGCTGGTCGTGATGCGCGTGTACTTCGAGAAACCGCGCACCACCGTCGGCTGGAAGGGGTACATCAACGACCCGCGCCTCGACGGCAGCTTCCGCATCAACGAAGGCCTGCGCCGTGCGCGCGAACTGCTGCTGGCCATCGCCCACAAGCGGCTGGCGAGCGCCACCGAGTTCCTCGACCTGCTGAGCCCGCAGTACATCGCCGACCTCATCAGCTGGGGCGCCATCGGCGCCCGCACCACCGAAAGCCCCAGCCACCGCCAGCTCGCCTCGGGCCTCAGCTGCGTGGTGGGTTTCAAGAACGGCACCGACGGCAGCGTGCAGGTGGCCGCCGACGCGCTGATCGCATCGCGCTCACCGCACTCGTTCATGGGCATGACCAAGATGGGCCAGGCCGCCATCTTCGACACGCTCGGCAATGAAGACACCCACATCATCCTGCGCGGCGGCTCGCGGGGGCCCAACTACAGCGCGGCCGACGTGGACGCCGCCTGCGCGGCGCTCAAGAAGGCCGGCGTGCTGGAGCGTGTGATGGTGGACTGCTCGCACGCCAACTCGTCGAAGCAGTACGCCCGCCAGATCGAGGTGGCCCACGACATCGCCGACCGCATCGCTGCTGGCGAACAGCGGGTGATGGGCCTCATGATCGAAAGCCACCTGGAAGACGGCAAGCAGGACCTGTTGCCCGGCGCGCCGCTGCAGCGCGGCGTGTCGATCACCGACGGGTGCATCGGCTGGGCCAGCACCGAGCCGCTGCTGCGCCGGCTGGCCGAGGCGGTGCGCACACGCCGCCAGCGCTGAACCTCAGCGGCCCCGTTCGGCGCGCCGCTCGTTGACGTTGTCGTCGATGGGCAGCGCGGCCTCGGACTTGATCTCCTTCAGCACGATGCTCGAGCGCACGTGGGTCACCCCCGGCAGCTTGAAGATGGTGTCGTGCAGCAGCTGCTCGTAGTGCTTGATGTCGGACACGAGCACCGTGAAGATGTAGTCGGCCTGGCCCGTGGTGGACATGCAGCGCACGATCTGCGGCGTGGCCGCCACCGCTTCCTCGAACCGGCGCACGAGTTCCTCGCTGTGCTGGTTCAGGTTGGCCTCCACCACCACCGCCAGGTTCAGGCCCACCCGTTCCCGGTCGATGAGGGCGGTGTAACCCCGGATCACCCCCGCGGCCTCCATGTCCTTCACCCGCTTCCAGCACGGCGTGGGCGACAGGCCCACCGCCTCGGAGAGCTGCTGCACCGTCTGCCGCGAATCGCGCTGCAGTTCCCGAAGGATCTTCAGGCTGTAGCGGTCAAGGAGAATGGAATCGTCACTCATGGCGCATCCGGGAGAAGGATCTTTCTCCACCAAGGGGAATCGCCAGTGTATTGAAGAAGCATTTCCTCCGGTTGGGAAACAAGAATTCCCCGCATGGATGCTGTTGCCCCTTCCCCCACCTGCCCCGTTCGCCGCCCCCACTACAAGCTGGAAGACAACCTGTGGGCGGAGGACGGCGTCGTGTTCCTCACGGGCACCCAGGCCCTGGTCCGGCTGCTCGTGATGCAACGCGCCCGCGATGCCGCGCGCGGCCTCCACACCGAGGGGTTCGTCAGCGGCTACCGCGGGTCACCGCTCGGCCTGGTGGACCAGGCCATCTGGAAGGCCGGCCAACGGTTCAAGGACGCGGGCATCCGTTTTGTCCCGGCGATCAACGAAGAGCTGGGCGCCACGCAGGTGCTCGGCACCCAGCGTGTCGAACTCGACCCCGAGCGCACGGTCGAGGGTGTGTTTGGCATGTGGTACGGCAAGGGCCCCGGCGTGGACCGCGCCGGGGACGCCCTCAAGCACGGCAATGCGTTCGGCACGTCGCCGCGCGGTGGGGTGCTGGCGGTGGCCGGTGACGACCACGGCTGCGTGTCGTCGTCGATGCCCCACCAGAGCGACCACGCGTTCATGGCCTGGGGCATGCCGGTGCTGCAACCGGCCAATGTGGCCGAGTACCTGGAGTTCGGCCTCTATGGCTACGAGCTCTCGCGTTTCTCGGGCGCGTGGGTGGGGTTTGCAGCGCTGTCCGAGGTGGTGGAAAGCGGCGCCACGGTGGACCTGGACCGGGTCAACGCCCGCGCCGCGGCGTGGCTGGACGCCGATGCCGTGCGCGAGGCCACCGGCCACCAGGCCCCGGCCGACGGCCTGCACATCCGCTGGCCCGACCTGCCGTCGCTGGCCATCGAGGCGCGCATGGCCGCGAAGCTGCAGGCCGTGGCGGCGTTCGCGCGGGTCAACAGCGTGGACCGGCACGTGATCACGAGCGCCCGCGCAACGCTCGGCATCGTCACCTGCGGCAAGGCGCACCTCGACCTGATGGAGGTGCTGCGGCGCCTGGCCATCACGCCCGAGATGCTGTCGCAGGCCGGCGTGCGCCTTTACAAGGTGGGCCTGAGCTTCCCCATCGAAACCACCCGCATGAAGGCCTTTGCCGCCGGGCTGGAGGAGATCCTCGTGGTCGAGGAAAAAGGCGCGGTGGTCGAGACCCAGCTGCGCGACCTGTTCTACAACGCACCGGCCGGCGCACGCCCGGCGCTGGTGGGCAAACACGACCGCGACGGCCACCCGCTGGTGTCGGCCCTCGGTGAACTGCGCCCGTCGCGGCTGATCGAGATCGTGGCGCGCTGGCTCGCCAGCCACCTGGGCGACAACGCGTTCGGCGACTTCCTGCAACACGTGCGCGACTTCACACCGCCGGCACTGCTGTCGAACGGCGCGGACACCGTCAAGCGGCTGCCCTACTTCTGCGCCGGCTGCCCGCACAACACCAGCACCAAGGTGCCCGAGGGGTCCAGGGCCCTGGCCGGCATCGGCTGCCACTTCATGGCGAACTGGATGAACCGCGACACCGAGGGCCTGATCCAGATGGGCGGCGAAGGGGTCGACTGGGTGTCCCACGCCATGTTCACGCGCGTGCCCCACGTGTTCCAGAACCTCGGTGACGGCACGTACTACCACTCGGGCTACCTGGCGATCCGCCAGGCCGTCGCGGCCAAGGCCACCCTCACCTACAAGATCCTGTTCAACGATGCGGTGGCGATGACCGGCGGGCAGCCGGTGGACGGCCCCATCTCCGTCGATGCGATCGCACGCCAGGTGGAAAGCGAAGGGGTGCGCCAGGTGGTGGTGGTCAGCGACGACATCGGCAAGTACGACACGATCAAGTCGCGCTTCCCCGCCGGCACCGAGTTCCACGACCGCGCCGAACTCGACGCCGTGCAGCGCCGCCTGCGCGAGATGCCAGGCGTGACCGTGTTGATCTACGAACAGACCTGCGCCGCCGAGAAGCGCCGGCGCCGCAAGAAAGGCGAGCTGGTCGACCCGGCCCGGCGCCTGTTCATCAACGAGGCGGTCTGCGAAGGGTGTGGCGACTGCTCGGTGCAGAGCAACTGCGTCGCCGTGCTGCCGCACGAGACGGCGCTTGGCCGCAAGCGCAAGATCGACCAGACCAACTGCAACAAGGACTACTCCTGCGCGAACGGCTTCTGCCCGAGCTTCGTGAGCGTGACCGGCGGCAAGCTGCGCCAGCGTGCCGGGGCATTGAGCACGGGCAAGGACGCCTTCCTGTCCCGTGTGAACGAGCTGGCCCGCCCGGACGTCCACGCGTGGACCGCGCCCTACGACCTGCTGGTGACCGGCGTGGGGGGCACCGGCGTGGTCACGGTGGGCACGGTCATCGCGATGGCCGCACACCTCGAAGGCAAGAGCGCCAGCGTGCTCGACTTCATGGGCTTCGCGCAAAAAGGCGGCTCGGTGCTGAGCTTCGTGCGCCTGGCCGACGTGCCGTCCCGGCTCAACCAGGTGCGCATCGACACGCAACAGGCGGACGCGATCCTCGCCTGCGACGTGGTGGTGGGCGCATCCCCCGAGGCGTTGCAGACCGTGCGCCACGGCCGCACCCGGGTGCTTGCCAATGTGCACGAGATCCCGGTGGCCGAATCGTTGCGTGACCCGGACGCCAGCCTGAAGGTGGACCTGCTGCTCGAGAAGATGCGGTTCGTGGCCGGCGACGCGCAGGTGGAAACGTTCGACGCGCAGGCGCTCGCCGAGGAATTCCTCGGCGACACCATCGCCTCGAACATCCTCGCGATGGGTTACGCCTGGCAGCGCGGGCTCGTGCCCGTGAGCCTGGAGGCCATCACCCTTGCCATCGAACTGAACAACGTGGCGGTGGATTCGAACCTGCTCGCGTTGTCGCTCGGCCGCCTGGCCGCGGCCGAACCGGCTGCGTTGCAGGCCTTGCGCAACGCGCCAGCCCAGGCCACCGCCGACGAGCCGCTGGACGCGCTGGTGTCACGCGGGGTGTCCTGCCTGACCAGCTACCAGGACGCGGCGTGGGCCCGCCGTTTCGAAGACGTGGTGCGCCGCGTGGCGCGTGCCGAATCGGCGCTCGGCGGCGGCGAGTCGATGCCACTGTCCCGCACCGTGGCCCGCAGCCTGCAGAAGTTGATGAGCTACAAGGACGAGTACGAGGTGGCCCGCCTGTACACCGACGGCGCGTTCCGCAAGCAGCTGTCGGACCAGTTCGAAGGCGAGCTGAAGCTCGAGTTCCACATGGCGCCGCCCATGCTGTCGCGGTCGCGGGATGGCACGCCACCGCGCAAGGTGCGCCTTGGTGCGTGGATGCTGCCCGCGATGCGTTGGCTCGCCCGCGGCAAGGTGCTGCGCGGCACCGTGTTCGACGTGTTCGGGCACACCGCCGAGCGCCGCATGGAGCGCGAACTCATCGTCCAGTACGAGGCTCGGGTGGCCGAACTGCTGGAGGCGCTGCGCGCCGAGAACTGCGCGCTCGCCACCCAGATCGCGGCCATCCCGCTGTCGATGCGGGGTTACGGCCACGTCAAGGTCGCGAACATCGCGGTGGCCCGCGCCCGCGAGGCAGAACTGCTGCACCGCCTGCTGCCCGCCCGTTACCCGAAACCGCCGTCGAGCGGCCAGGCCGGGCAGTTCCGCGGCATTGCGGTGGTGGCGGGCTGATCAGGCCGTCGCCACCGTGGGCTCCGGCACCCCGAGGACCGACACCGCCAGGTCGGTGTCCATGTACTCGGTGATTTCGCGCAGCAAGCCCCCTTCGAGCCGGCACACGAAACAGTAGTGGTTGTCGTAGCGGGCACCCGCGCGGGTGGTCACCTTGCCGCGGGCCTCGACCACCACGAGGTCACCCTCGGCGACGACGCGCCAGGCGGTGCTCGTGTAGGTGTCGGCGAACCGCGCGAACAGCGGACGCAGCAGCTCCTGCCGCACCGCCTGCTTGCCGCGCCAGGTGCGTGACCACGCAGACACCCCCGCGATGGTCCAGCAGAAGTCGTCGGCCATCGCGTCCACGAGCGGGCGGCCGTTGCCCTTGGCGAGTTCATCGAAGATCGCCTGCATCCGTTGCTTGTTGTCGGTGGTCATGGTGTTTCTCCGGGTGGGGGTGGCGGCACGAAAGGATCGAGCAACGGGCGCTTGCCGCTGGCCTGCCACTCGCCGTAGAAATTGATCTTGGCGTCCAGCAACGCGAGTGCATCGGTCCACTCGGCGATGGTGCGTTGCACCCGCTCGCGGTGGGCCTGCAGCATCTGGCGGCGTTCGACGAGCGTGGACTTGCCCTGCTGGACCAGCCGCGTGTAGCGGCGCATGTCGGCCACCGGCATGCCGCTGCGGCGCAGCCGCTCCATCAGCCGCAACCAGCCCACGTGCTGCGCGGTGTAGACACGCCGCCCGCCGGCGTCCCGTGTCACGCCGGGCACCAGGCCCTGGGTTTCGTACCAGCGGAGGGTGTGCACGCTGCGGCCGGTGAGCGCGGCCAGCGCGCCGATGTGAAGAGGTTCGTTCATGGTGTCCGGCTATTTGACAAGCTCGAGTGCACTCGAAGTCAAGCACCGATTCAACCGGAACGCCAGGCCCCGGCCCGGACGCGGGTGAACCTCAGCTGCGCCGTGCCGCGCTGAGCCAGGCCACCCCGCCGGCCACCACACCCCAGAACGCCGACCCGATGCCGAGGAAACTGACACCGGACAACGTCACGAGGAAGGTGAGCAGCGCCGCATCCCGGTGCTTTTCGTCGCGCAGCGCACCGGCCAGGCCGGTGCCGATGGTGCTGAGCAGCGCCAGCCCGGCCACCGCCACCACGAGCTCCCGCGGCAGCGCCGTGAACAGGCCCGCCACCGCCCCGCCGGCCAGCCCGGCCACCACGTAGAACACCCCGGCGGCCACCGAGGCGGTGTAGCGCCGCGCCGGGTCGGCGTGGGCCTCGGGGCTGAGGCAGATGGCCGCGGTGATGGCGGCCAGGTTCACCGTGTGCCCGCCAAACGGCGCCAGCAGCAGCGACGCCACGCCGGTGGCACCAACCACCGGCGACACCGGGATGCGGTACCCCGCGGCCCGTTGCGCGGCCACGCCGGGCAGGTTCTGAGAGGCCATCGTGACGAGGAAGAGCGGCAGCGCGATGCCCACCAGCGCGCGCACCGACCACGCCGGCGAGGTCCACACCGGCTGCGCCCAGCCCCAGGCCACCTGCCCGCCCTGCAACAGCCCCAGCCATCCGGCGATCCCGATGCCCACCAGCAACACCCCCGGCACCGCATACCGCGGCCACCAGCGCCGGCCGGCCAGGAAGGCCGCGGCCATGCCGATCACCAGCGCCGGCTGCACCCCGCTGGCCAGCACGGCGTCGAGCGCAAAACGGGTCAGCACCCCGGCCAGCAACGCAGATGCGATGGCCGCGGGAATGTGGTCCATCACCTGCTCGAACCAGCCGGTGTACCCCACGATGGCGATCAACACGGCACACACCAGGAACGCACCGATCGCCTCGGCCATGGGCACGCCTTGGGTGGCCGCGATCAGGGCCGCACCGGGGGTGGACCAGGCGGTCAGCACCGGCTGCCGGTACCACCACGACAGCCCGAGGCTCGTGAGGCCCATGCCGAGCCCCACCGCCCAGATCCACGAGGCCGTCTGGGCCGGCGTGGCACCCAGCGCCTGCGCCGCCGCAAAAACCAGCGCCACCGAACTGGTGAACCCCACGAGCACAGCCACGAATCCCGCGACGGTGGCGGACAGAGAGAGGTCGGCGAGGAGCGAACGTGTCACGACAGGGTCTCCGGAAAAGTCAGGGCGCCATCATCGCCGCACCTCGGGTTCCCGGAACCGCACGTCGACGCCGGCCGTTCGGCATCGAGCACCTCGAGGACCTTCCGACCGCTGACCCGCGACGCCTACCCGATGGCCGGGTAGGTGCCGTACCCGTCGGGCCAGGCGGTCAGCACGTCGAACCCCTCGGGCGTGACCGCCACCATGTGCTCCCACTGCGCCGACAATGAGCGGTCGCGCGTGACCACGGTCCAGCCGTCGGGCAATTCGCGGGTGGCGGCCTGGCCGGCGTTGATCATGGGCTCGATGGTGAACACCATGCCGGGTTCCAGCCGCAGCCCCTGGCCCGGCCGGCCGTAGTGGAGCACCTGCGGATCGTCGTGGTAGATGCGGCCGATGCCGTGCCCGCAGTACTCGCGCACCACGCTGAACCCCTGGGCCAGCGCCACGCCCTGGATCGCATGCCCCACGTCGCCGAGCGTGGCCCCGGGGCGCACCGCCCGGATGCCCGCGCACATGGCGTCATAGGTGGTGTCGACCAGGCGCCGCGCCAGCGGTGACGGCGTGCCCACGAAGTACATGCGGCTCGTGTCACCGAACCAACCGTCCTTGATGACTGCCACGTCGATGTTGATGATGTCGCCGTCCTTCAGCCGCTTCAGCGGCGATGGGATGCCGTGGCACACCACCTGGTTGACGGAGGTACAGATGGTCTTCGGGAACCCGTGGTACCCGATGTTGGCCGGCGTGGCGCCCTGCACGTGCACGATGTGGTCGTGGCAGAGGCGGTCGAGGTCGTCGGTGGTGACGCCGGGCCGGACGTGGTCCCCGATCATGCGCAGCACGTCGGCCGCGAGCGCGCCGGCCTGCCGCGCCATGGCGATTTCCTCGGGCGTCTTGATGACGTGGGCGCCCTTCATCGCGCGGCCCGGCGCCGCGCCGCCTTCGGTTCGGGTGCCGGCGGATGCGCGGCATCGATCAGCAGCGACAGTTCGTCCATGCCGGACTGCCGCGCCCGCAGCATCAGCTGGCAGATGTCGCCATGGCAGAGGCCGGGGTTCAGCTCGGCCAGCATGCCCACCCGCATCCAGTGTTCGGCTTGTGCGTTGATGGAGCGGCTCAGCGCATCGCTGGCCGTGCGCAGGTTCTCATGCATGAGGTCGGAAATCTTGACAATGCCCATGGCCGCGATGATACACGTTCCGTATATGGAACGTATATCAATGATCTCACGCGGCGGCCGGCAGCGAGCTGCGGCGATAGGCACCCGGTGCCGCCCCGCTGGACCGCTTGAACGCCTTGTTGAAGGCCGCCTCGGACTGGTAACCCACGCTGTCGGCAATTTCCACCAGCGGCTTGTCCGTGTGGCGTAGCAGGTGCCCCGCGCGAAACATGCGCCAACGCGTGAGGTAGTCGAGCGGTGACTGCCCGAGCTTCTCCTTGAAACGCAGCGCGAACCCGGAGCGCGACATGCCGGCCGCCGCGGCCAGCGCCTCCACCGTCCAGTTCGCCGCGACGTCCTGGTGCAGGAGGCGCAGCGCGGCACCGATGCGCCGGTCCGACAGCGCGGCGAGCCATCCCGTGCCGGTGTTGGCATCGAGCGCGTCGATGTGGGCCCGAACGGCCTGCACGAAGATGATGTCGGCCAAACGGCTGGCGACCAGGCCGGAGCCGAGGCCCCGCTGGGATGTCTCCATGGCCAGCAGCTGCAGTGCGGCCTGCAGCAACTGGGTGCGGTCCTGGTCCATGCGGATGTGCAGCAGTCCGGGCAACAAGTCCATCAACGGCTGCGCGCCATGGGCATCGAAGTTGAACCAACCGCTGACGATGGTGGTCCCGGCGCCATCGCCGCCGATCGGCACCACACCGCCGATGTTCGCCCGCACGACATCCACGCAGTTGACCGTGGGGGACTTGGGTTCGTCGCGCAGCGTGTACGGCAGGCCCTGGGGAATCACGAAGCAATCGCCTGCGACCAGCGCGATGGGCCCAAGGGGCTGCGTGTTGTCGTCGAGTGTCAACCAGCAACCGCCACGCAGGATCAGGCCGAAGCGCGCGGTGCCGTCCACGCGCCGCGTGCTCAACCCCCAGGGCGCCTTGGCCTCCAGCCGCGCGTACAGCGCGTTTTCGACACGCATCGCGGCGAATACTTCGTCGAGTGGATCCATGGTTCAGGCCGAGAAACTGGACGATCGGACAAGAAGTCTAGCGCCCGTGACATTGAGTGTCCAACGATGGGTGCCTAGCATTCCCTTCGTCAACCTCCAACAGGACCCTGCGATGTCAACGGGCACCTCGGGGCCCCCCTTCCAAGGAACCGCCATGACCTCCACTGCACAACAACTGGCCGACCGCTACGCCGCGGTCTGGAATGAACCGGATCCGGTGGCCCGGCGCGATGCCATCGAACAGCTGTGGGTGCCCGATGGCCTGCATGGCGTGTCCACGCGCCAGGCCCGCGGGTACGCGGCGCTGGAGGAACGCATCACCGGCGCATACAACACGAACGTGCGCGATGCGGGCCACAGGTTCCGGGCGGTGGCAAACGCCCAGGGTCTGCGCGACGTGGTCACGTTCAACTGGGAGATGGTCCGGCCGGCCACCGGGGAGGTGCTGGCCGTGGGCCTCGAGTTCCTGCAGGTCGACGCCGAGGGGCGCATCGTCACCGACTACCAGTTCATCGTGTCGTAGAGCCGCTCCCGGCGGCAGGGTCTTGTCCGCTGGATGCCTGTCTCGCCTGCATTTATGCTCCAATTGGATTCCAATTAGAATCCAGGAGGATGGCATGACACAGGACAACACGGCACTCGAAACGCGGCAACGGGCCGGCGAGACGGAGAAGATGACGGTCAACGTCGGTGTGGTCGACCTCGGGCAGGTCGACCTCCTGGTCCAGGAGGGGTTCTATTCCAACCGCTCGGACCTGATCCGCACCGCCCTGCGCAACCAGCTCGCGCTGCACGCCGACGTGGTGAAACAAACCGTCGCCCGCCGCACCCTCACGCTGGGTCTCCAGCACTTCAGCCGCGCCGACCTGGAGCAGGCCGTGGCGTCGGGCCACCGCCTGAACGTCCAAGTGGTCGGCCTGGCCCGCATCGCCAACGACGTGACACCCGACCTGGCGCTCGCCGCCATCGAGTCGGTGACGGTGCTGGGCGCCTTCCAGGCCAGCCCGGCCGTGCGGCGTGCCCTGTCCGGCCGCATCCACTGATCCGCAGCCCCCGAACCGGAGACCTCTCATGAACAACCCCTTCAAGCCAAGTGCGTCCACCTTCGACGCCCATGCAATCAACGAAACGATCCAGCGTGCGCTTGCGTCCGCGGGGCTCGACACCTCGTCCGGCCCGATGCACCAGGTGACCGAAACCATCCGGCGCGCACTCGCATCGACGGGCGGCACGGGCATGCCCATGCCGCCGGTGCCGGCCGGGCCCGTGATCGACGTGGTCGCCCGCGTTGTCGACACCGAAGACCACGAGCCCGCCCGTCGGCCGCCGCCGGACCCGGTGGACCAGGCGGATGGCACCGGCACCTTCGAGACCTGTGAATTCAGCAACCGGTTCGGCAGCCGCGCCTACAAGCTCTACGTCCCCGCCGGCGCCCCGGACGCGGCGCGGCCCCTGGTCGTGATGCTGCACGGGTGCACCCAGTCGGCGGACGACTTCGCTGCGGGCACGCGCATGAACAGGCTCGCCGACGAACACGGCTTCCTGGTGGTGTACCCCGAGCAGCCGGCCCACGCGAACCCGTCGAAGTGCTGGAGCTGGTTCAAGCCGCAAGACCAGGCACGCGACGCGGGCGAACCGTCGTTGATTGCCGGCATCGTGCGCGAGGTGCTGGCCCGCCACGGCACCGACCCGCGCCGCACCTTCGTCGCCGGACTGTCGGCGGGTGCCGCGATGGCCGTGGTGCTGGGCGAGACCTACCCGGAGGTGTTCGCGGGCGTGGGCGCGCACTCGGGCTTGCCGTACGGCAGTGCACACGACATCCCTTCGGCCATGGCGGCCATGAAAGGCGGGCGCAGCGGGCTGCCCGGTCTTCGCGGCCTGCCGGGCGCCGGCACCGATGGCGCGAAGACGGCAGCCCAACCGGTGCCCATCATCGTCTTCCACGGCGACCGGGACCACACCGTCCAGCAGGTCAACGGCACCGAGATCGTCAAGCAGGCCAAGGACGCCTACCAGGCCCAGGCGGGGCAGGACGCCTTGATCGCCAGCACCCAGAGCGGCCAGACGCCGCGCGGCCGCCGCTACAGCCGCACGCTGTTTGCCCGACCCGGCGAGGAGCCGCAGATCGAGTCGTGGACCCTGCACGGCGCCGGGCACGCGTGGTCGGGAGGAGATGCCCGCGGCACCTACACCGATGGCAACGGGCCGGATGCCTCGGCGGAGATGATCCGGTTCTTCCTCGCGCTGCCGCGCGCGGGGTCGGCGTGATCTGCCACCGATGCGTCGTGGTTGCCGTGGCCCGGCCGGAACCGATCTGGATCGCAAGAACCCGTCGGCCCCCCTCTCCACCAGGTCTCGAAAACTCGGCTTGAACCGGACGACTCGGAGAATCAGGCCTGCCTTACTGAGCCTCGATGATCTCGCACGACCACACAAGGTCCACGCACAGGCCGCCGCCGGGTGCGTCGACCAGTGCAATATCGACGCCATGACGATCGCATATCTCCTTCACGATGGCCAGGCCGAGGCCGCTTCCTTGGGTCTGCGATCCCGCGATGCGATAGAACCTCTCGAACGCCCTGGCCCGCTCGGCGGGCGCAATGCCAGGCCCGTTGTCGACGACACACAAGGTGGCGCATTGCGCTCGCTTGCCGACGCTGACGGTCACCGTTCCGCGTTCCTGCGTGTAGACGATGGCGTTGTGCACGAGGTTGGCGACGAGTTCTCGCAACAGCACACGCTCCCCGCGCACCAGTAGCGAGTCGCTGCCCTCGAAGCCGAGATCGATCCCCTTGCCCCTGGCGACGGGAAGCATCTCGAACGTCGCCTCGCGCGCCAGCGCCGTCAATTCGACGTCCTCTACTTCGAGCGTGCGCCCGGGTTCGCTGCGTGCCAGTGCAAGCAACTGGCCGACAAGCCTGCCGGTCGTGTCCGTGGCCTCATGCAGGCGGCTCACCACGCCACGCATCGCCTCCAGGTCGATCTGCATCAGGGCGTGGCCGACCTGGGCGCGCAGCAGCGTGAGCGGCGTCTTCAGTTGGTGCGACGCGTTGGCGACGAAGCGCACCTGGGCCTCGCTGAGCTGGCGTTGGCGTTCGGTGTGTGAATTGATGGCGTGAATGAGCGGTGCCACCTCGCGCGGCACCGTGCGCGTGTCGACGGGGGTCAGGTCGTGTGCGCCACGCGCGCGCACCTCGTCGCGCAATCGTTTCAGCGGCGCCAGGCCCTGCCGCACGCCCAACGCGATCAAGCCCGCAGCCGCAGCGATCAACAACAGCTGCACGCTTGCCGCGTCCGCCACGATGCGCCACGTGAGTTGGCGTCGGGCATCCATGGTTTCGGCGACTTGCACGAGCAGAGGTCTCTGCTCGGCACCGTCCACCACCGTGAAGGCCAGCGCCACGACACGAATGTCATGGCCCTTGTAGGCGGCGTCGTAGAACACGGGCTCTTCGCGTGGCAGCGCGGCCGGTGCCGGCAGGTCTTCGTAACCTGTGATGAAGCGGCCACCTTTCAGGTCGGCGATGCGGTAGAAGATGCTGTCCTGTGCGTCGGTGCGCAGCATCTCCAGCGCGGCATAGGGCAGGTCCGCCACCACTTCGCCGTCGGCCATGTTCAGGCGCTCGCTGACGACCAGCGCCGAACCCAGCAAGGTCCGGTCGTACGCTTCATGGGCCTGAGAGAGGCTGCGCATGTAGCCGGCGACGAACCCCAGCGCCCACAGCGAGAGGGTGGGAACCAGCAGCCAGCGCAGCAGCAGGCTACGCAGGCGTGTCATCGGCAGCCTCGAGCACATAACCGAGCCCGCGCAGCGTGTGGATCGCCGCGCCGCTGCCGTCGAGCCTGCGCCGCACGCGGTGCACGTAGACCTCGACCGCATCGTGGCTGAGCACGGTGTCGCTGGAGCGCAGCCGGTCGGCGAGTTCGATCTTCCTGACGGGCCGGCCGGCCTGGACGGTCAGGGCCTCCAGCAGGTCGTGTTCGCGCGGCGGCAGGTCCAGGTGGCGCGCACCCACGGCGAAGCGCCGCGAGACGGTGTCGAACTCAAGCAGGCCGACACGCAGCACCGAGTGCACGGCGCCGAGGCTGCGCCGGTGCAAGGCCCTCAGCCGCGCCTCGAGCTCGGACAGGTCGAAGGGCTTGGGAAGGTAGTCGTCGGCGCCCGCGTTCAGGCCGTTCACACGGTCGAGGGTGTCGCCACTGGCCGTCAGCACGAGCACCGGCACATTGTTCCCGCGCCTGCGCAGGCGCCGCAGGATCTCGATGCCTCCCAGCCGCGGCAGGGCCAGGTCGAGGACGACCGCGTCGAATGCGTGCTGCTGCAGGTCCTCATCGGCCTGCAAGCCGTCGGAACAGGCGTCGACCAGGATTCCCAGCACGCCGAGCGACTGGGTCAGGGTTTGCACCAGTTGCAGGTGGTCTTCGATCAGCAGGATGCGCATGGACGGTCGGGTATCGCCGCGAGGCAGGGTTTGATCCGCTTGTTCGGGCTGCAGGGTACACGCAAGGGCGATGGGCGCGCACTGCAATAATCCCGGCACACAACGGAGATGACAGGATGCCAACACGCCGCAGTGCGATCGGGGTGGGCTTGTTGGGACTGGGGGGCACCTTGGCGAGTGCTGTTCGCGCAGCGGGCACCGGCTCGGACGCGCGGTCGGCGGACCGCCGCGTGCGTGTGATGTCCACCACCGATCGGGCAGCCGTTCAGCCGCTGATCGACGACTTCGAGCGCCGGCATGCCGGCCTGCGGGTCGACTACCGCCAGCTCGGAAGCGTGGAGTTGTACCAGCGATTCCTGCATGAAAAGCGCCATGCGGCGGACCGGCCCGATGTCTTGTGGAGCTCGGCCATGGACCTGCAGATCAAGCTGGTCAACGACGGGCACGCATTGCGGTACGAGAGCCCGCACGCATTGCAGCTGCCCCGCTGGGCCGTCTGGAAGCACGAAGCCTACGGCACGACGCGCGAACCGGTCGGCATCGTGTACAACCGCCAGCTGCTCGCCGAGCACGACGTGCCCCGCACGCATGCCGCGTTGGCTGCGCTCTTGCGGGCCGACACCGCTCGCTTCCGAGACCGCGTGTCGACCTATGACATCGAGCGCGCCGGGCTGGGTTTCCTGATCGCGGCCCACGACGCCATGGCCACACCGCGCTCCTGGGACTTGGTGCAGGCGCTCGGCCTGTGCCGCGCGAGCCTGCATGCCGATACCCAAAGCATGCTCGAAGGTGTGGCCACCGGGCGATCGCTGCTGGCATTCAATGTGCTGGGCACCTATGCGGAGGCCTTTGCGCGGAGCAACTCCGAGGTAGCGGTCGCGTACCTGAACGACTACACGCTGGTCGTGTCGCGCGTGGCCTTCATCGCGCGCAGCGCGCCCAACCCGCAGGGCGCCCGCGCGTGGCTCGACCACTTGCTTTCGCTGGATGGCCAGCAACTGCTGGCCGACGGCGGCGGACCGTATGCGGTGAGGACAGACGCCACGCGGCCCCGGTCGGCCGCCGCGATCATGCGCCAGCTGGGAACCGCGGCCCGGCCCATCGCCTTGGGTCCCGGGCTGCTGGCTCATCTCGATCGCAGCAAACATGACGCCTTTCTGAAGCGTTGGCACCGCGAGTTCGGCCAGTCGCGCTGATGCGGCATGGCGTCACGACCTGGCGGCCAGCGAGCATCGAACACTGCCCTAGAGCACAGCCTGTAGCGCTGCGCCCCGGCGCCGCCGAACCAGCTTCGCCAGTCGCGGCACGATGACCGCTGCCGCCGTGATCGCCAGCACCGCCGCCGAGATCGGCTGGGTGAAGAAGATCGACGGGTCACCCTGGCTGATGGCCAGTGCGCGGCGCAACTGGGTCTCCGCCATCGGCCCGAGGATCATGCCGACGATGGTGGGTGCCACCGGGATGTCGTGGCGCCGCATTGCGAAGCCGATCAGGCCGATGCCGTACAGAAGCGCCAGGTCGAACCACGAGTTGCGCAGGCCGTAGGCGCCGAGCGTGGCGAACACCAGGATGCCCGCATAGAGCAGCGGCCGTGGAATCGACAGCAGCTTGACCCACAGGCCCACCAGCGGAAGGTTGAGAATGAGGAGCAGCACGTTGCCCACGTAGAGGCTCGCGATCAGGCCCCACACGAGCTGCGGCTCGTTGGCGAACAGGAGCGGCCCGGGCTGCAGCCCGTATTGCTGGAAGGCCGACAGCATGATCGCCGCCGTCGCGCCGGTGGGCAGGCCCAAGGTCAGCAGGGGCACCAGCATGCCGGCGGCGGCCGCGTTGTTGGCCGCCTCGGGCCCGGCCACGCCTTCGATCGCACCCTTGCCGAACTCTTCGGGATGTGTGGTGAGCTTCTTCTCCATTGCGTAGGAAAGAAAGGTCGGGATCTCCGAGCCGCCTGCCGGCATGGCACCGAACGGAAACCCGATCGCGGTGCCGCGCAGCCAGGGCTTCCACGAGCGCGACCAGTCCGACGCGCTCATCCACACCGAGCCCTTGACCGATTCCACCTTGTCGGCGACGCGGTCCAGGTAGGTCGCGACGTACAGCGTCTCGCCGACCGCGAACAGGCCGACCGCGACGATCACGATGTCCACACCGTCGAGCAGCTCGGGCACGCCCAGTGTCAGGCGCGGCTGGCCGCTCTGGCTGTCCAGCCCGATCAGTCCCAGCACCAGGCCGAAGAACAGGCTCGCCAGCCCGCGCGCCGGTGAACTGCCCAATACGGCCGAGACGGTGGTGAAGGCCAGCACCATCACCGCGAAGTACTCGGCGGGGCCGAACTTCAGCGCTACCTCGACCATGGCCGGGGCCGCGATGGTGAGCATCACCGTGGCCAGCGTGCCAGCCACGAACGAACCGATCGCCGCGGTGGCCAGCGCCGGGCCGGCGCGGCCGCGCTTGGCCATCAGGTTGCCCTCCATCGCGGTGACGATGGTGGCCGACTCGCCGGGCGTGTTGAGCAGGATCGAGGTGGTCGAGCCGCCGTACATGGCGCCGTAGTAGATGCCGGCGAACAGGATCAGCGCGCCCGTCGGGTCGACGCTGGCGGTGGCGGGCAGCAGCAGCGCGATGGTCAGCGCCGGCCCCACGCCGGGCAGCACGCCGATGGCGGTGCCCAGCGTGACGCCGAGCAGGCCGAGCAGCAGGTTCTTGATGCTGAGCGCAACGGCGAAGCCGCTCATCAGGGCGGTGAACGTGTCCATCAGGCCTCCTGGCGGGCCGCCCCAAGGGAGGCCTGCGCCCCTCCGGGGGGCAGTGAACGAAGTGAGCGTGGGGGTTTCATCCTGGTGCTCCCCGGCTCAGCCACCCCATCGGCAGGTTCAGGCCCAGCCCGCGGGTGAACAGAAAGAACACCAGCACCGAGATCAGCACTGCAATCACGATGTCGCGCGCCGGCCGGGTGCTGCCGAAGCCGCGCGCGATCAGTGCGTACAGCAGCGCCGAGGCGACGATGAAGCCGGCCCAGCCGATCAGCACCATGTGCAGCAGCACCGCCAGGCTGATCAGGCCGAAGGCGCGCCAGTCGGCGCCCTGCTGCGCCGTGGCGTCGTCGGGCATGCCACGCCAGCCCCCATTGAGGGCCTGCCAGCCGAGCACCAGCCCGATCACGGACATGCCACTGCCGATCAGCGTGGGGAACAGCCCCGGGCCGACGCCGGCATGGCTGCTCGCCGCCTTCACCAGACTGCCCTGCCACACGACGAATCCGCCGAGCAACACCATGCCGAGCGAAAGCAGCGCTTCGCCGCCGAGCGCCGGGCGGGTGGATTTCAAGAGGGGTTTGCTCACGTGGGACCTTTCGTGGCGGCACTATTTCTTGATCATCCCGAGCGAGCTCACGACCTTGGCGATGCGCGGCTGCTCGGTCTCTAGGAAAGCCTTGAAGGCATCGCCCGACAGGTACAGGTCGTTCCACTCGTTCTTGTCCAGCGTCTCCTTCCACGACGGCGTCTTGACCGCCTTGTCGACCGCTGCGACCAGCTCGGCCTTCTGCGCTTCGCTGGTGCCGGGCGCGCCGAAAAGGGCGCGCCAGTTGGCCAGGACCACGTCGACGCCTTGTTCCTTCAGGGTGGGCACGTCCTTCACATCGGGCAGCCGCTCGGCAGCCGAGATGCCCAACGCGCGCAGCTTGCCGGCCTTGACCTGCGCGGCGAACTCGCCCCAGCCGCTGACGCCCACCGTGACGTGCCCGCCCAGGATGGCGGCCTGCGCCTCGCCGCCGCCGGCATGCGCGATGTAGTTGATCTTGCCCGGATCGACGCCCGCAGCCTGCGCGACCATGGCCGCGAGCAGGTGGTCGGTCGCACCTGCTGACCCGCCCCCCCACGACACCGCGCCCGGGTTGGCTTTCAGCAGCACGACCAGGTCGGAGAGCTTCTGGATCCTGGACGCCGCCGGCACGACGATCACCTCGTACTCGCCGGTCAGGCGGGCAATCGGGGTCACCTGCGAGAGGTTCACCGGCGAGCCGTTCACCAGGATCGCGCCGACCATCACCGTGCCGCCGACCATCAGGGCCTGCGGGTCGCCCTTGGACGAGTTGATGAACTGCGCCAGGCCGATCGTGCCGCCGGCACCGGCCTTGTTGTCCACCGTCACGCGCTTGACGATGTCGCCGCTCTGCAGGGCGCGCTGCATCGAGCGTGCGGTCTGGTCCCAGCCGCCGCCGGGCGCGGCCGGGGCGAGGATCTTCAGGGCGTCAAGCGCCATCGCGCAAGGGGCGGCCAGCAGCAAGGCGGATGCGGCGACGGCGATGAGATGCCCCCTGGAAAACGTGCGTGTCATGAACGTGTCTCCTCTGCTTGTGGCGGGCGATCTTGTCCCCGTGGATTCGCGAGGAGCTTTCGAAGAGCTTTCAGAACTGGCCTTCGAAGCCTCGGTACTTTCCCGATCAGGATTACCCGCTGCGGGTAAGCGATAGGGGGCGATGAAAGGGTTTAGAAAGCCCCGCCGCCCAGCTGTTTCCTAGCATCGCCGCCACGAGTGACCCACTGCGCACGAAGGACAGTCGATGAACATCACAGGCATGCTGCACGGCTCCCGGCTCCTCAAGCTGGCCGGCTTTCCGACCCCGGACATCCTCGGCCCCGACGCAAGCGAGGCCGACATCAAGGCCCTCATCGCGCGCCACGGCCAGGTGTTCATCAAACCCGTGTTCAAGGGCGGCGTGGGCAAGAAGGGCAAGGCCGGGCTGATCGGCCGCGCGAGCGACCTGAAGACCGCACTGGCCGAAAAGGAACGCCTGTACTTCTGCGAACACCGCCACGGCAACCAGTACGCCAAGGCCAACGGCGTCACCTTCGAGGCGGGCGTTCCGGCCGAGCACGAGGTCTACTTCTCGCTGACGGACGACACCCGCTTCCGCGCCCCGACGATGACGCTGACGCACCATGGCGGCATCGACATCGAGGAGCTCGACAAGTCGCAGATCGTCAGCGTACCCTTCAACCCGCTGACCGGCCTGAAGGCCTTCATCGTGGCCAATGCGCTGTCGGAGCTCGGGGCGCCCAAGCAGATCATCTCGCCGCTGGTGCAGCACCTGCCGAACCTGTGGGACCTGTTCCACGACTACGGCATGACGACGCTGGAGCTGAACCCGATCCGCCTGCGCGCCGACACGAAGGGCCGGCTCACGCCCGTGGCCTGCGACTTCAAATGCGGCTTCGATCGCGACGACCCGCGCTGGCAACGGCTCGAGCTGCCGGCCGACCTGTTCGCGGCCGACTACTCCGACTTCGAGCAGGAGATCAACACGCTGCGCACCTACCAGGGCCAAAGCGACGTCTACGTGATCAACGCCAAGGGCACGATCCTGGCACCGACGTTCGGCGGCGGCGCCAATTCGCTGGTGACCGAGATGCTGGGCGACGACGCGATCATCTCGTCCGACTTCGGCGGAAACCCGCCCTACGAGAAGATGAAGTCGGTCGCGCGCATCTGCTTCAAGCACTGGCTGAAACAGTCGAACGTGCTGTTCATCATCGGCGGGAAGAGCAACAACACCGACATCTTCGAGACCTTCCGCGCCATGGCCGACGCGCTGCGCGAGCACTTCGGCGAATACGGCGCGCAGCCGCTGTACCTGGTGATCGGGCGCGGCGGCCCGAACCTGGTGCGCGGGATGGGCGTCATGCGGGACACCTGCGAGGCGCTGGGCATCCCCTACCGCATCTTCGGCTTCGACTCGGCGATGAGCGAGGTGGTGGACTACGCGCGCCGCGTCGACGGATGGATGAAGGCCGGCGGGCGCGACAAGGTCGCCGCCAGCATGGGGCTGGGCGCCGGCAGCGTCCGCGCCGCCTGAACCCGAACCCCTCGAACAACAGGAGCATCGATCATGGCCCAGAGCGTCGGCCCCTTCAAATACCACGTCGGCATCAAATCGCTGGCGCAGATCGCCACGCGGCAGGACCGCGTGTGCGTGCTCAACATCATGGGCGGCGAATCGAGCGAGGTCACGCCGGTGGGCCACGCCTGGAGCGGCGGCAACGTGGTGTTCGGCACCTCGCCCGGCCGCCGCGGTCAGGTGCTGGAAACGCCGCAGGGCGACATCCCCGTCTACAACAACGTGCGCGAGGGGCTGGAGGCCGGCCACCAGTTCAACTGCGGCGTGGTCTACCTGCCGCCGAGTGCGGCGGACGACGGCGTGGTCGAACTGATCCGCGTCAATCCCGAGCTGCAGAAGATCTTCATCCCGACCGAGAAGATGAGCGTGCACGACGCGCGCGAGATCCGTGCGATGGCACAGGCGCGCGGCATCGACATCTTCGGCGGCAACAGCCTGGGCGTGGCCGACTCGTGGAACCAGGTTCGCATCGGCGGCGCGCTGGGCGGTGACGCCCCCGGCGACACGCTGCGCAAGGGATCGGTGGCGATCCTTTCCAACTCGGGCGGCTTCACGACGACCATCGCGCAGTACCTGCGCATGGGGGGTTGGGGTACGACCACGCTGGTGTCCAGCGGCAAGGACGTGTACATCCACTACGCCGCGCCAGAGTTCGCGTTCGCCTTCGGCAACGACGATCGCAGCAAGGCCGCGGTGCTGTACTGCGAGCCCGGCGGCTACTACGAGCTCGATGCCGAGTTCACCAAGCCGGTGGTGGCCTGCGTGGTGGGGCGCTGGAAGAGCCGGCTCACGCGCGCGGTGGGCCATGCCGGGGCCATGTCGGGCGGCGGCGACGACGCGGCGTCCAAGGAGCGTTGGTTCATGCAGAAGTTCGGCGTCGACGCGCTGTTTACGCGCGAGCGCCCGGTGTGCTCGGCCAAGGGCGCGGTGGTGGTCAACATCGCCGACATTCCGGCAGCGCTGACCGCGGTGATGGCGGCCAACGGCGTGAAGCCCGACTTCGCACCCGAAGGCACGACGGAGCTGAAACCCTGGTTCGGCTCCAACATGCGCGTCGCGCTGCCGCCGGAGTTGGACCTGCCCGTGGTGCGCGCGGCGGTGCCGTACGACGTGCAGGTCGAGACGCTGGACCGGCACGTGGGCGCCGTGTTCGCGCGTGCGGCCATGAAGGACGCCTCGGGCGTCTCGCAGATGGACCCGAAGACGCAGGTCACGCGGCTCAACGGCGTGTCGGTGCTCGACGCGGCGCAGTACCCGCTGGAGGCCAACGTCAACCTGGCCCTGCTCAAGGAGCCGGGCGGTGAGAACGACCGCAAGCTGGTGAGCGTGGCGATCGCGGCCCACCTGAACCTGCACGGCGATGCGACGCTGGCGGCGGCGCAGGCCGCCCGCGAAGCCGGCAACGCGCCGAATGCCGTTCTGGCGGCGGCGCTGGCCATCGTGGGACCGCGGCGCACCGAGCCCGCCCGGGCCATCGCGAGCCATCTGATCGAGCGCTTCGCGGCGGCCGGACTGCGCGACGCACTGGACGAAAGCTTCGCGCTGGAGGCGCTGCTGGAGGCGGACGAGCGCGGCGGCCAGATGCTCTGCAGCCGGCCCGATCCGCGTGCCCAGGCCATGCTCGACGCCCTGCGCGCGCGCGGCGCCCGCTCGGTGTTCGTGCGCTACATCGAGCGACTCGGCAGCTACCCCAGCGCCGACGCGGTGCTGGCCGCCATCACCACCACGCTCGGTTGGGGGCCGTTGATGCGCCGGCGCATCTCGCGCCTGACGGTGGAGTGCCTGCCGGCGTGGGTGCAGCTGTTCGGCACCCTGATCGGCGCCTCGGTTGACGCCGAGCGGCACGAACCGACGCGCTTCTGCGGTATCGCCGAAGCCGATCTGCTCGGTAGCCGTTCGCTCACCGAAGTGGCCTGTGTGGCGCTGCTGCACGAGAAGCCGAGCGAGAGCGACTTGTTCACCTTCCAGACCCTGGTGGGGCTGCTGCTGAGCAACGGCCCGGGCACGATTTCGGCACAGGGTGCCAAGGGCGCGGTCTCGTCCGACGGGCCCGAGCAGCCTGAGCGGGTACAGCTCAACAAGGGGCTGCTCGGGTTCCTGACACACTGCGGCTACGCGCACGGCGGCAACGGCTATGAGGGGGTGGCCTTCCTGCTCGACCAGTTCAAGGACAGCGGCCTCGCCGATCCGGGCGACCCGTCGCATGGCGTGGACATCGCGGCCCTTGCGGCGCGTTATGTCGACACGTATGCACGCTACAAATCCGAGAAGAAGACCAGCGGCAACCTCGACATCCAGAAGATCCCCGGCGTGAACCATCCGGTGTTCAAGGACAAGCCGGTCAACCACGATCCGCGAGAGGTGTTCATCGGCGAGCTGATGCAACAGCGCGGCGAGCACAACGTGTTCCATGCCTTCTACAAGGCGCTGGTGCAAAGGCTCTACGACGAGGGCGTGTCTCGCACCGTCTACTGCGTGAACATCGACGCGGTGATCGCCGCGTTGCTGCTCAAGATCGTATGGCCGGCGTACCGCGCCGGCAGCATCAAGGCCGATGCGCTGGAGACGGCGGCCTTCACGATCTTCCTGTACGCCCGCATGCTGGGTTGTGCCGCCGAGGTCGACGACCACCTCAACCGCGGCCGCAACATGGACACACGCGCAGCGGCGTCGGCGTGCCGCTTCGTGACCTGAGGGGGGCCTCGAGAACCACTGCACCGACCTGCCGCCGCACACGCAGCAGGAACTGATCGACCCCGAGGAGAACCCCATGGCAGATGACCTGCGCGACGCCGCGCTCGACTACCACCGTTACCCCACGCCCGGCAAGATTTCGGTGACCCCGACCAAGCCGATGGCCACCCAGCGCGACCTGGCGCTGGCGTACTCGCCCGGCGTCGCCGAGGCCTGCCTGGCCATCGCCCGCGACCCGCTTGCGGCGGGCCAACTCACCTCCCGGGCCAACCTGGTGGCCGTCATTACCAACGGCACCGCCGTGCTGGGCCTGGGCAACATCGGCCCGCTGGCGGGCAAGCCGGTGATGGAGGGCAAGGGCTGCCTGTTCAAGAAGTTCGCCGGCATCGACGTGTTCGACATCGAGCTCGACGAGCTCGACCCCGACAAGCTGATCGACACCATCGCGCGCATGGAGCCGACCTTCGGCGGCATCAACCTCGAAGACATCAAGGCGCCCGAATGCTTCTACATCGAGCAGAAGCTGCGCGAGCGCATGAAGATCCCGGTCTTCCATGACGACCAGCACGGCACCGCCATCGTCGCGGCGGCGGCCATTCTCAACGGCCTGAAACACGTGGGCAAGGACATCGGCGAGGTCAAGCTGGTGGCTTCGGGCGCCGGCGCCGCCGCGCTGGCCTGCCTGGACCTGGCGCTGAGTCTCGGTCTCAAGCGCGAGAACATCTGGGTCACCGACGGCAAGGGCGTGGTCTACATCGGGCGCACCGCGGGCATGGACGACAACAAGGCGCGCTACGCCCAGGAGACGAACGCGCGCACGCTGGCCGACGTGATGCCCGGGGCCGACATCTTCCTCGGCTTGTCGGCCGGCGGCGTGCTCTCGCCGGAGATGGTCAAGGGCATGGCGCGCGACCCCTTGATCTTCGCCATGGCCAACCCCACGCCCGAGATCATGCCGGAGGACGCGCTGGCGGTGCGCCCCGACGCCGTCATCGGCACCGGCCGTTCGGACTACCCGAACCAGATCAACAACGTCCTGTGCTTCCCGTTCATCTTCCGCGGCGCGCTCGATGTCGGCGCCACCTCCATCAATGAAGCGATGAAGGTGGCCACGGTACACGCCATCGCGGGGCTGGCGCATGCCGAGGTCCCGGACCTGGTCGCCAAGGCCTATGGCGCCGCCGGCCTGCGCTTCGGCCGAGACTACCTGATCCCCAAGCCCTTCGATCCGCGCCTCATCGTGGCCGTGGCGCCCGCCGTGGCGCGGGCGGCCATCGACTCCGGTGTGGCGACGCGACCCATCGCCGACATGGACACGTACCGCGCCACCCTCGCCCGTTTCGTCTACCACTCCGGGTCGGTGATGCAGCCGGTGTTCGACGCGGCGCAGAAAGCGCCCAAGCGCGTGGTCTACGCCGAGGGCGAAGACGAACGCGTGCTGCGCGCGGTGCAGATCGTCGTCGACGAGCGGCTGGCCAAGCCGATCGTGGTGGGCCGCGCCGGCGTGGTGGCGCAGCGCATCCAGGACTTCGGGCTGCGCCTGGCGCCGGGGCGCGACTTCGAACTCGTCGATCCCGACACCGATGCACGCGTGCCGCAGGCCGCGCAGGCCTACTACCAGCGCACCCGCCGCAAGGGGGTCACGCCCCTCGCGGCCGAGGCCACCTTGCGGCGCAACCCGACAGCACTGGCCGCGATGCTGGTGCGCCACGGCGACGCCGACGCGCTGCTGTGCGGCGTCAACGGCGGCTACCGTGCGCACCTCGAGGTGGTGGCCGACGCGATCGGCCTGCGCGAAGGCGTGGAGACGCTGGCCGCCATGAACATGCTGATGCTGCCCGAACGCACGCTGTTCATCTGCGACACCTACGTCAACGCCGACCCGAGCCCCCAGCAGCTGACCGAGATCACCGTGCTGGCCGCCGACGAGCTGCGCCGCTTCGGCATCAGGCCGCACGTGGCCCTGGTGTCGCATTCCTGCTTCGGCAGCGAAGACACGCCGAGTGCGCAGAAGATGCGCCGGGCGCTGGCACTGATCCGCTCGCTCACCCCCCCGTTCGAGGTCGAGGGCGAGATGCACGGCGATGCGGCCCTGTCCAAGGAGACCCTGGACCAGGTGTTCCCCGACTCGGGTTTGACGCGTGAAGCGAACCTGCTGGTGATGCCGACGCTCGACGCGGCCAACATCACGTTCAACGTGCTCAAGGCCAGTGCGGGCAACGGCATCACTGTCGGGCCCATCCTGCTCGGCCTGGCCAAGCCGGCGCACGTCCTCACGCCGACCGCCAGCGTGCGGCGCCTTGTCAACATGACGGCGCTGGCCTCGGTGGACGCCGCGGCACAGTGGGCCAGCCACACGGCCACGTCGATGCTGTCGCACGTGGACGCCGCCCGTTGAACACCCAACCAGCCGAGGAAGACTTCCAGGGTTTCCGGCATCGAGCTTGCGATCTGTCCTTGCAGCCGCGTAACCGCGTACTGGCCGTGGCCTGCGACGTGGCCGACTTCGCCTCGTGCACCCAGGCCGTGGCCCAGGTGCAAAGGGACGTCGGCGCTGTCGACCACGTCTCGTCGGTCAACGGCTCCAAGGGCGCGTTCGGCCAGACCCTGAAAGGAAGTGGCGGGCCTGATCATCTACCTCGCCTCGGAGGAAGCGGCGTTCGTGACCGGCGCCAACATCGCGATCAATGGCGGCCAGCACATGCAGCAGGAGTCGCCGGACTGTCGGCGGACACCCGCGGCGGTTGGTGCTGGTGCAGGTCCGTCAACGACGGTACTCATGCATCACCTCGCGGTTCTTCCCGGA
The DNA here is from genome assembly GCF_001425785.1 of Rhizobacter sp. Root1221. Taxonomy (GTDB): domain Bacteria; phylum Pseudomonadota; class Gammaproteobacteria; order Burkholderiales; family Burkholderiaceae_C; genus Rhizobacter. Next base: position 86,490 of record NZ_LMDI01000006.1, read on the forward strand.
TCGCTTGGCCTCGTAGAGCGCCTTGTCCGCGGCTTCGATGAGCTGGACGGATGAGCCGCCGCGTTGCGGGATCGTCGAGGCGCCGCCCACGCTCACGGTGAGGTTCCGGACCACCGCTGAAGCGCCGTCCACCAGCTGAAGGTCGCGCACTGCCGCGCGGAGTTTTCCGGCCATGAAGCTTGCGCCCGTCAGCGGTGTGGTGGTCATGACCAGTGCGAATTCCTCGCCGCCGTAGCGAGCAACGAGATCGGTCGACCGGTTGGCATTCAGCTGCAAGGTGCTTGCCACCTTCTTCAAGGCCTCGTCTCCGCCCAGGTGGCCGTAGGTGTCGTTGTACTGCTTGAAGTCGTCGATATCGATCATCAACACGGAAAGGGGACTTTGGTCGCGCAGCGACCGGCTCCATTCCAGCTGGAGGTGCTCGTTGAAATGACGCCTGTTGCAGATTTCGGTGAGTCCGTCCACGTTGGTCAACCGCTGCAGCTCGATGTTCATCTCCGTCAGCTGCTGCTGGCTCTCGCGCAACGCCCGGTATGCTTCGTCGCGCTGCAGCTGGTTCAAGTACGCCTTGGAGTGGTAGCGGATGCGCGCGACCAGCTCGATCTGGCTGGGCAACTTGACGAGATAGTCGTTGGCACCGGCTGCGAACGCATCACCCTTCACAGCGGGGTCTTCGGTGGTGGACAGCACCACGATCGGGATGTCGCTGGTGGCCGAATTTGCGCGGTATCGGCGAACCAGCGTCAAGCCGTCGATGCCGGGCATGACCAGGTCCTGCAGGATCACCGTCGGCCGAATCTGCTCAGCCACCGCGACCGCCTTTGCCGGGTCGGCGCAATAGTGGAAGTCGATGCCCGGCTGGTTCAGCAGCGCGCGGCGTACGGCCTCCCCAACCATCGCCTGGTCGTCGACCAACAGCACCATGACGGCGGAGTGCGTCGCCATATCAAGCTTTTTCGCTTCAAGGTCCATCATGACCCCCTGGTTTTGGTTGGATGGAAAGCACAGCGCACAGTCGCGGCGCGATCGCGTGGATGGGCAAGATGTCCACCGCGGCGTCCAGCGCGACAGCCGCCTTGGGCATGCCATAGACGGCGCAACTGGCCTGGTCCTGCGCGATGGTGTGGTGGCCCTGGTCGCGCAAGGCCTTCAGGCCGAGCGCACCGTCGCGTCCCATGCCGGTCAGCAGCACGCCGACGATGTCACCCGGCCACAGGGCACACGCGCTGTGGAAGAACACGTCGACCGACGGACGGTAGACATAGTCCCGCGGGACGGGCGTGTAGGCCAGTCGCTCACCGGGCTCAAGCCGCAGATGGTCGTTGGTGGCGGCGAGCAGGACCGTGCCGCGGGCCGGCCGATCGCCCTCGCGGGCCACCTGCACCGGCAACACCGAATGCTGCCCCAGCCACTGCGCCATGCCGGCGGCGAACTGCTCGTCCACATGCTGGACGATGACCACGGCGGCCGGGAAGTCCGCCGGCAGGCCGCGCAGCAGCGTTGCAAGCGCCGCCGGCCCACCCGCGGATGCGCCGATCGCGACCAACTGCCGTGCACGCGTCCCGCGCGATACCGCGGCAGACCGGGCGGCGATGGCGCCGGCCGGGACGCTGTCGCCGATCAGCTTGCCAATGATTTCGATCTTTGCCAGCAGAGGTGCGGCGCCAGCGCGAAGGTCACCGCCGCCGAGCACCGGCGTATCGACGACATCGAGTGCGCCGTGGCCCATCGCGTCGAAGATGCGAGCGGTGTTGGCACCCATGTCGGCCGTGACGAGCAGGATGGCGCACGGTGTCTCGGCCATGATGAGGCGTGTGGCCTCGACGCCGTCCATCTCCGGCATCAGCAGGTCCATGAGCACGAGGTCAGGCCGCAGTTCGGCGCAGCGCTGCACCGCCTGCGCGCCGTTCCCGGCCACCCAGACGACGCGGTGTTCCGGCCGCAGCGCCAGCACGCGCCGCAGGGCCTCCACCGCCATTGGCAGGTCGTTGACGATGGCGATCTTCATGCCATGGCCTCGCCGATCAGGTCGACGGCCGCCTGCAGCAGCGTCTGGTCATGAAAGCTGCCCTTGGTCAGGTAGTGGTCGGCCCCGGCCTCCAGCCCGCGCCGGCGATCGTCGGCGCGGTCCTTGTACGACATGATCATCACCGGCATCGACTTCAGGTTCAGATCCTTCTTGACCAGCGTGACCAGCTCGATGCCATCCATGCGCGGCATGTCGATGTCGGTCACCAGCAGGTCGAAGTGACCGGTGCGCACGGCGTTCCAGCCGTCCATGCCGTCAACGGCGACCTCGACGTCGTAGCCGTGCTGCGCCAGCAGCTTGCGTTCGAGCTCGCGCACCGTCAGCGAGTCGTCGACCACCAGCACGCGTTTGCGCTTCTTCCCGTCGGCGGCGATGCCACCCGGTTGCACCTGGCTCAGCTGCCCGGATGCGATCAGCTTCTGCACCGATCGGATCATGTCCTCGATGTCGATGAGGAGCACCGGCGAGCCATCCTCCATCAGTGCACCGGCGCTGATGTCCTTGATCTTTCCAAGGCGCGGGTCGAGCGCCTGCACCACGAGCTCGCGTTCGCCGAGGAAACGGTCGACCACCAGGCCATAGGTGTCGTCGTGGTCGCCGACGACGATGACCGACAGGTCGCCGCCGGACGTTTGCGGCTCGCCCGCCTGGAGAATCTGATGCGCGGTGACGAGGCCGATACGCCGCCCGTCCACGTCGACGTGCTGCCGCCCCTCGAGCACTTCGACCTGCTGCGGCGCGAGTTTCAAGGCGCGAACGATGCGCGCCAGCGGGAAGGCGTAGGGCTCGCCGCCGATGTCCACGAGCAAGGTGCGCACGACCGACAGCGTGAGCGGCAATTGCAATTGAAAGCGTGTCCCGTGGCCGGCCTGCGTCGACACCCGAACGCTGCCGCGAACCTGCTTCACCATGTCCTGCACGACGTCCAGCCCGACGCCGCGGCCGGAAATCTCGGTCACGCGATCGCTGAGCGTGAAGCCCGGCAGGAACAGGAACTCCAGCAGTTCGGCCTCCGACAGCTCGGCCGCGATCTCGACCTTGGTGTGATTGCGCTCGACCACGGCGCGGCGCAGCACATCGAGGGCGATGCCGCGGCCGTCGTCGGACACGGTGATCTGCAGCGCCCCGGCACTGTGGCGCGCTTCCAGCCGCACGAGGCCTTCCGCGGCTTTGCCCGCGGCGCGGCGCTGCTCGGGCGACTCGATGCCGTGGTCGAGCGCATTGCGCAGCAGGTGACCCAGCGGTGCGTCCAGCCTCTCGAGTACGTCGCGGTCCACCGGCGTCTCGGCACCGACGATGTCGAGCCTGACCTGCTTGCCGAGCGAGCGGCCAAGGTCGCGCAGCATGCGCGGCATGGCCTGGACACCGTCGGCGAACGACCGCATGCGACAGGCCACCGCTTCGTCATACAGCCGGCGCGACAAGTCGGCCGAGCGCCGCTCGAAGGTCTCCAGGTCGTCGAGCCCCTGCGCCAACAGCTGTTCGCATTCGAGCACGCGGCGCTTGACCTCGTGCAGTGCCGCGCGAGACCGGTCTTCCAGAGGGGACGTCGGCCCATCGTCGCGCATCGCGTCGAGCCCTTGCACGGTCTGGTGCTGCAGCCGCTTGAGCCGCAGCAGCGAACGGGCGAAGGGATTGAGCCAGCGCGCGGCCACCAGCGATTCGCCAGCCAGGCCGAGCAGCCGGTTCAGGTTGTCGGCGGTGACGCGCACGACGCGGTCCGAGTTGTCTCGCGCGGCCACGGTCGCAGGGGTCGCGGGCGCGGCGCCCGACGCCGGCCCAGCCCCATCCGGCGCCGGATCGCCTTCGCCGTTGGTCTGCATCGCGTGTGCCAGCGACTCGACGAATGCCGTCACTTTCGGCGCATCGGCCTGGTCCGTTCCGGAGGTTTTGGCGAGGTGTGCCAGCAGATCCACGCCGCCGAGCAACGGGTCGATGTGGCCCTGGCGCAATCGCAGCCGGCCCTCTTGCGCGGCGACAAAGCAGTCTTCCATGGCATGGGCCACTTTCACCGCGGCGCCGATGCCGACGATGCTGGCCGCACCCTTGAGCGAATGGGCGGCGCGCATGCAGGCCTCGAGCTGGTCGGCCGCATCTGGGTCCCGCTCCAAGGCGAGCAGTCCCGCCGTCAGCAACGGCGCGTGGTTCTCCACCTCGATGCGAAAGAGCGCCAGCATCGACAGTTCGCTGAGATCATCGCTGCTCATTGGGCATCCTCATGCTGCGCACGTCGGCATTCGCCCTCGGCAAAGCAGCCTGCGGGCTCATGCCAAGCTCCGGTGGAGTGTGTAGAACAGCAGTTGCTCGTCAAGCAGGCCGACCGCGTGTTCATGGGTGCACGCCGGCGCTTCGCGCCGCCCTGCGAGAGGGGTTCGCCCGCCTTCGGGCGGCCGGACGACGGGCTCGTTCCACGCCAGGATCGCTCTGGCGTAGGTGGCCGTGGCGCGTGCGACGGTGGCGGGCACCGCCTTCAGTGCGCCCGGATCGAAGCGCACGATGCCGTGCATTTCGTCGGCCGTGAAGCCCAGGCGCCGGCCATCGAGGCCGATCACCACCAGGCGCTGCGATCCCAGGCGTTGCCGTGGCGCATGACCGGTCCCGGTCGAGTGCGCCAGGCCAAGCACGCTGCCGAGTGACACGCAAACCAGCAGTTCACCGCGCACATTGGCAACACCCTGCACGATACCGCCGCGCCGGTTCGGCAGCGAATGAATTGCAGGCAAGGCAGCAACCTCCCGGAACACCGGCGTCGGCAAAGCCAGCCATTCGGCACCGATGCGAAAGATGACCACGGAGTCCACGTCCTGCCCAGCCTCGGGCGCCTGCGCCATGTGACGCGTGCAATCGGCGAGGTAGCCGGGCGGAGCTTCCCGGTCCAGCAGGGCCGATGCGGCGGCAGCGTGGACCGGACAGCGGCTGCAGTGCACGTGCTGCCTCAGTTCCGCGCAGGAGCGATCGCCGCGCACGCCGATGCGGTTCCAGCAATCGTCGATGGCGGCATGCGCCGGGCCGGCAGCGAGGGTAGACGCGGCGTGCATCTCAGGCCCCGCCGCCTTGCTGCAGCCGGCTCGCGCGCCGCTGCAAGCGTTGCGCGCCGGCCGCATCGCCCTGCTTTTGCAGCAACAGGGCGAGGTGGACCAGCGCCTCGTGGTGATTCGGTTCCAGGTAGAGCGCCTTGCGGTACTGATCGGCGGCATCGTCCGTCTTGCCACTCGCATCGCGCACCAGGCCGAGCAGGTTGTACGCCTCGGCCGTGGGACCGCGCTCGCGCAGATGCGCTTCGCAGAGCGCCGCAGCCTCGGCCAGGTGCCCCTGGTCGGCAAGGCGCCGCGCGCGGTCGATGCCCGTTGTCGCTTCAGCCCGCGCAGCCGTTCGCGGCGTGGCGGCAGGCGGCGCCACCCGGGGCCGGGCGGGCCGTGGGGCCGCGGCCGCTGGTGCCAGCGCACGAATGGGCCTGGATGGCGCCGGGGTTGCGCGAAGCGTCGTGCCACCACCGGGGGCGGACCCCTTGCGGAAGGCAAACGCGAGTGGCAGCTTCGCTGAGACGAAACCGTGGTCCGACAGCAGGGCCGTTTCGGAAGGGCCGACGAACAGCCACCCGCACGGCGTGAGCAGCCGGCCCAACACCGCGATGGCACGGTCTTGCGTGACGCGGTCGAAATAGATCAGCACGTTGCGGCAAAAAATGACGTCGTACAGTTCCGCCTCGGCCACGAGACCGTCCAGCAGGTTGCCGTGCCGAAACTTCACCAGCCGCTGCACCGCGTCGGCCGGGCTGTGGCCGCCCGCGGTCGCGACGAAGTGGCGATCACGGAAAGCCAGGTCGCCGCCGCGAAACGAGTTGCGGCCGTACACCGCCCCCTGTGCCCTCGCCAGCGCGCGGTGGCTGATGTCGACGGCATCGATGCGCAGCGCGCTTGCCGGGAAGCCGGCGTCGAGCAACGCCATGGCCATCGAATAGGGCTCCTCCCCCGTGGAGCACGGCACGCTCAGCAAGCGCAACACGCCCTGTGCCTGGCGTGGCGACCGCTCATCGCGGAGCAGGCGCGCCAGCGCCACGAAGGATGCGGGGTCGCGGAAGAACCAGGTCTCCGGAACGACCACCGCCTCGATGAGTTCCTGCAACTCGGTGCCCGAGCCGCTGAGCCGATCCCAATAGCTCCGCGCGTCCGCCAGCCCGCAAGCCGACACCCGCTCCTGCACCGCGCGCTCGACGGACGCCGAACCGATGGAGGCCGCATCCAGGCCCATCTTCTGCTTCAACAATTGCTCGAAACGGGCGGTGTCCATCACGCTGCCTTGGCCTCATCGAACAACAGCGCACGCAGCGGCGCCGGGAGCAGGCGCTGCACCTCGATGCGCTGGATCAGCCCGCGCGCGTCGGCGGTCACCGGCCCCAGATAGGACGCTGCGCCAACGCTCACGCCGGCCGCAACGAAGTCCGCCGGGTCACGGCGCAGCGTTTCCGTCGCCCTTTCGGCCAGCAGGCCGAGCAGGTGCGGCCCGTCGACAGGGTCGGGGAACTGCACGAGCACGATGCGCGTGCTCAGGCGCGCCGCCGCCGGGCACCCGAGCGCGAGTTCGCTCAGGTCGATGACCGGCACCGGGACACCCCGGTATTGGCACAGGCCGGCCACCGCCGGCGGCGCGTGGGGGATCGCCTTCACGCCCAGCCGCGGCAGCACGGCGACGACCTGGCCCGCGTCTAGCGCGTAGCGTTCACCGCCCAGCTGAAAGAGGAGGAACAGCATCCGGCTGGCCCTCGCACCTCAAGCCTTCACCAGTTTGAAGCGCGAGACGCCGCTGCGCAGCACGCCGGCCGCCTGGTGCAAGCCGTCGATCGCCTGGCCCGACTGGCGCAGCGAGTCGACTGTCTGCTGGGCAGCTTCGCTCAGCTGTGTCAGCGCCTGGCTGATCTGCTCGGCCCCGGTCGCCTGCGCCTGCACGCCCTCGCTGACCGCATCGAAACGCGGCGCCAACGCCTGCACCTGCGCGATGATCTGCGACAGCTGCGCGCCAACCTCCTGGACCTCCTGCATGCCGCGGCGCACCTCCTCGGAGAACTTGTCCATGCCCATCACGCCGGCCGACACGGCGGACTGCATCTCCTTGACCATCTGCTCGATGTCGTAGGTGGCCACGGCGGTTTGGTCGGCGAGCCGGCGGATCTCCGTGGCCACCACGCCGAAGCCGCGCCCGTATTCGCCGGCCTTCTCGGCCTCGATGGCAGCGTTCAGCGACAGCAGGTTGGTCTGGTCGGCCACCTTGGTGATGGTGGTGACGACCTGATTGATGTTGCCGGCCTTGTCGCTCAGTACGGCGAGTTTGGCGTTGATCGACCCTACCGCCTCCATCACGTTGTGCATGGTCTCGGTCATGCGCCGCAAACCTTCCTGCCCGCCGCCCGCCAGCAGGGCAGTCTCCTCGGCGACCTGCGACACCTCGCTCATCGTCTTCACCAGTTCGCGCGAGGTGGCGGAAATTTCCTTGGACGTGGCGCCGATCTCGGTGGTCGTCGCGGCGATTTCGCTGGCGGTGGCCTGTTGCTCCTTGGACGTGGCGGCGATCTCGGTCGCCGAGGTGTTGACCTGGATGCCAGACTGCTGGACCTGGCCAAACAACACCATCAGTTGCTCCGTCATCCGATTGAACCCCTGCGCCAGCGTGCCGAACTCGTCGCGCCGCTCCAGGTCCATCCGCTGGGTCAAGTCACCGGTGCTGATCGCGTCGGTGGCCGTGAGCAACCGGCCCAGCGGCCGGGTGATCGATCGCAGCAGGACGTAGCCGAGCGCCAGCGCCAGCAACAGCGCCGCGGCGAGGCTGACCACGATGGCAATGTTGGCCACCGCGACCGATCTGGTGATCTCCCGGCCTGACTCCTCGCCATCCGCCATGTTGTAGTTGACGAGGGATTGCACGGCGGCGCGGACCTTCTCGAACTGCGGATCGAGCTGGCCGTGCAGCAGTGCCCGGGCTTGTTCGTTCTTCTTGGCCGCGCTCAGCTTCAGGATGTCCTCCTGCGTTCGCAGGTAGACATCGGCAGCGTGAAGGCTCTTGAACGCCTCGTAGTTCTCGCGATCCCCGGCCGTGAAGATGGTGGCCTCGTAGCTCCTGGCCAGGTTCTCGAGCCTTGCCCGGTTGCCCAGCAGTTGCGACTCGACCTTGCGGGCCTCGGCTTCATCCGTCTCGAACACCTGCGCCTGGGTCAATGCGAAGTTCTCTTGCCAGGCGACCATCAGTTGACTGCTGTGCAACATGCCGGGCAGGGCCTCCTTCTGAATGACGGTCGCGTCCTGCGCCACGCGCGCGAGGCAGGCGTAGGCGACAGCGCCCATGACGATCATCAACGCCAGCACGGCTGCGAAGCTGGCGAGAATGCGGTGTCGTATGGTCCAGGCGTCCATGAAGTTCGGCTCCCTCACCATGGATTGCGCCTCACCCGGCCCCGGCGGACAGGTCGACGCGATGCACTGGACCATACTCTCTATCCGACGCGCTTTCCATGTGCCGCCACACATAGCGAGTTCACCCAGCCGACTCGTCACGGCGGGGCGAAAACTGGCCGCCCAACATGAGCGAACACCTTGACCGCGACCCCGAGCATGGCTGTCGACCGTGAAGGGGGCGCGGCTGCACCTCGGGTTCAGACGGTCAGGTAGCCACCGTCCACGGGCAAGGTCACGCCAGTGATGTAGCCGGCGGCAGGCGAACAGAGAAAGACGATGGCGTCGGCCACGTCGGCCGGCTGCCCCCAGTGCCCGAGCGGCGTTCGATCCATGATTCTCCGGCTCGCTTCCTCGTCGCGAGCAAGCCCCTCGGACAGCGGTGTGGTGATCCAGCCCGGAGCGACGGCATTCACACGAACTTTCGCAGCGGCATAGGATTGCGCCAGGGACTTGGTCAGTTGGACCACGCCACCCTTGCTTGCCGCATAGGCGGGCCGATCCGCGCTGCCGAAGGTGCTGAACATCGAGGCGACATTGACGATGCAGCCGCGGGCATGGATGAGCGCAGGCACAGCGAGGCTGCAGGCGCGCATGATCGACGTGAGGTTGACGTCCAGCACGTGCTGGAACACGTCAAGCTCGTACTCCGCCCGATCGCGGCTGATTCCGGCGCAGTTGACCAACACATCGATCGAGATCTCTTTCGACAGCACCGCCTGCAGTGCCGGCCCATCGGTCACATCGAGTTCGATGCAACGGATCCGGTCGTGCACTGGCGCGTGCTTTCCGGCGGCTTGCAGGCCCACCGCCAGCACGTTAGCGCCCAACTCCGCCAGGCGGAGCGCGGTGCCGGCGCCGATCCCCGACGTCCCGCCCATGACGATTGCACGTCGTCCCTCAAAGAGCGTTGCACTGAAAGTCATGCCATATCCTCCCCATTCGGTGCGACCAGAACCTTGACCTGGTCCTTGTCGGCAAGTAGCGCGTTGAAACCCTGCGATACCGCCTGCGCAAGCGATACCTTCCTCGTGACAATCGCGGACGGGTCGATCAGGCCCCTGGCCGTCCACGCCATCAGCGTCGGAAAGACATCCCTGTAGCCGACGCTTGCAGTCAGCCGCAGCTCACGGTTGACGATGTCGAAGACGTCGATTTGGGCCTTTCCCATCAAACCAACGAGCACGGCCTCGCCGCCCTTGCGGACACACGCCAGCGTTGAATCGAGCGAGGCCTGTGAGCCGGCCACTTCGAACGCGATGGCCGCCCCTCGGCCCGAGGTCGCCGCGAAGACCGTGCTGGCGCTGTCCTCGCGGGAGGCATTCACGGCCCTGCTGGCGCCCATGGCGCCCGCCAGCGCCAGGCGGTTGGCATGCACATCCACCGCGATGATCTCGCCGGCGCCGCATTGACGCAGCATGGCAACCGTCAGCAGGCCGACAGGCCCCATGCCGAACACCGCGCAGGCGTCACCTGCTCGCAGCCCACTGGTGCGCACGGCATGCAAAGCAACGGCGGCGGGCTCGAGCGCGGCGGCTTGATCAAAGCGCACTTCGTCCGGAAGCCGGTGGACCATGTACGCGGGCACCACCACTGATTCCGCCAGCCCGCCGTCGCCCATGAGACCGGCAAATCCCATTGAAATGCAGCGGTTGTACTGCCCTTGGCGACAGTACAGGCACTCCCCGCAACGGTACGCCGGTTCGATCGCGACACGCCTGCCGACTTCGATCTCCGGGTCCACGGACTCGACCACCACGCCGCAGAACTCGTGGCCCAACGTCAACGGCGCGCACCGGCCCGAGATCGGATGCGGGCGTTCGATGGGAATCGCATGCGGCCCGTCGGCGTACTCGTGCAAGTCGCTCCCGCAGATGCCGCAGTACGCGACCCGAATGCGCACCTCGCCAGGCCGCAATTCGCACGCCACCAGGTCCACCAATCGCAGATCCCGCGGCCCGTGCCAACGCAGTGCCTTCATCGCGGTCACCGGAACAGTGTGTCTACATGAGCTGCGCCGATGCCGACCTTCTCATAGTGCTCGCGGCACAGCTGAATGTAGTCATGCACGTCGAAGTGCCCAGTGGAGACGCCCTTCTCGTCGAGCCAGATCAGGGGCCCCTTGACGATGAAGAAAACGCGCATCGGATCGGGGTGCTCATAGGAGACCAGCGTGTGACCCTCACCGGGCGTTTCGTACACGAAGCTTCCGGCCGTTGCGATCCAGTCATGCTCGAGATAGCCCCACTTGCCAGAAATCGTGAACGCGAAGACCTCATGGGGGTGGTAGTGGCGGTTGACGAGCCCCGGCTTGTCGGCGCGCAGCACATCTGCCCATCTGTTCTCGCTGGGAGATATCCACAACGGCCGCGAGAAGACGGTTTCGCTGAGGGGCACGTAATAGCGCAAGTCGTCCGTCGCTGCATTCGCGATGTGCACCTCTGGCTTGGCGTCTGGCTTGAACACATCAGCGATTGGCGGAATGTTTCGCCAGAATTCGGATTCGACAGTCATCGTTGCCCCCCTGCAAGCGGTGTGAGTAGGGCGACTTTGTCTTCAACTGAACGCGGCTGCTGTTCCAGGCGCGACGAGTTGTTTGCGTCACATGGACAACGCAGCAGAGCCTCAGGGATTGCCCTGATGAGCACCCTGCTTGCCGCTGCCGACCGACTGTTAGCATGAGATGCACTGACCGGTTGCCGCGGTCGGCTTCTTGCCAGCCCTATGCAATCCCTCGTCACTGAAGAACGCCGCTTTGTCCCCTTGAAGGAAGGGGCGACGGAGCTCGCACCGGCGCGGGAACGCTTGCGCTATTGGGAGTCGTACACCACGTCGGCGTTGATCGGTCTTCGCTGTTCTACGTACGCCGAGGAAGGGCTCCATGCACGGCAGCGGAACTTCGACCTCGGCGCACTTCGCATTGCCGACATTGTCGGGAACGAACACGTTGTGGAACGCACGATGCCCATCGTGCGCCGCCACCCGAAACATTCGCTGTTTGCCTGCATGCTGTTGGAGGGCGAGGCCTTCTTTTACCAATCCGGCCACTGCACCCTCGTTCACAGCGGCGATCTCATCATCTACAGCACGGAGAAGCCGTATCTCTACGGGTTCACACGGCCGATGCGTCAGTTGATGATCGACATCAAGGCAGACGAAGTGCTTGATTCCGGCGACGAGATTTCCCAAGCATCGATGCTCAAGATCGATGGCAGCCTTCGCGCGGGGCAATTGCTGATCCAGCCGCTGAGGGACGGGATCCTGGGTTTCATGGACGACCCGCTGTCCGTGTTGGCACCGGCCGTGCATCGCGAGGTGCGGGCGAGGTTGCGGCTGCTCCTGGAACCGAGGGGGCATGGTACGCCCCGAGGCGACGACGTCATGGCCCTGCGCCTCCTGAGGGCTGAGCGTTTCATCGCTGAACATCTTGCTGAACGCGATCTCGACGCTGAGGCCGTCGCAAACCACATGGCCATGTCGCTGCGCAACTTGAACCGCGTGTTCGAAAGGCACGAATGCAGTGTCACGCAGTGGATCTGGCAAGAACGCCTCGTGTTGGCGCATCGGCAGCTCGCCGAGCTGGGCCATTCCGCCCGCTCCATCGGTGACATCGCGTTGGGTTGTGGCTTCTCTACGCAAGCTCACTTCGCACGCGAGTTCAAGCAGCGCTACGGTTCCACACCGACGCAACATCGACAGGCTTCAGTCGGTGCCGGCCCATCCGATCGGACCTGACGCGGCGCGCCGGTCCTTCAGACCTCCGTCAGCTGCCGGAACACCGATGCCGGTTGCGCGCACCCGAACTCACGGCCCAGCTCGGCGTACTCCTGTTCACTGCCGAGGCCCGCGAACAGTGGTGACCACAGGAAGACGCGGGCATAGATGCGGCAGCGTGATTCGCCGGAACTGACTTGCGGCGACAGCCGAAGCGACGCCTTGAGCGACGCGATGTCCTGGCGCACACCAGCCATGCGCAGACCGCCTCCGGCCGGACTGTCGATCAACAGCGTCTCGGCCGCCATGCCATGGGTACGCCGCTGCCATTGCGCATCGCCGGACAGCCGAGGCACGCCCACGCGCGCAAAGCTCGTCCACGCGTCACCCATGGCCTGCGCCACGGCGCGCCGCCCGGCTCGATTGGATGAGGTATTGATGCCGAAGATGTCCAGCTCGCCCGCTGTGTCACGGAAGGCGAACGCCATCTCCATGCCGTGCGCCGCGCCAAGCAGAATGTCGGGCCGCACGAACGGAACGGCAGGTGCTTCATCCCAGTCGAAGCGGTAGGTCCACACGTCGGCGTGGCCACCGGCCAGCATCGCATCCGCAGGTTCTTCGACATGCAGCGAGCGCCAGGCCTGTGAGTAGAAATTCGATTCGGTGATGTACTCGGCGCGATCGCGCAGCAAAGGCAGTTTGCCGAACAGCAGCCGCACGTGCTCTGGTTTGTCCGCCAGGAAGGTGCGGTACTCGTCGCGGTTGCTGCCGATGATCACCGGCACGCGGTTCCATGCGCCATGGCGGAAGACCTCGGGCAGTGGGTCGAGCGGCAGCACGACACCGTCGCGCACGGGACGTGGGCTCAAGCAGATGCCGACGCTCCCTGGCTTGAAGACGCTCAACAGTTCTTCGGGCTTGAGTGAGCGCAGCCAGGTCGCCAGGTCGGTTGCTGGCGTGGCATGCAGTGCCTGATCGGCGGCATCCACATCCGGCGCCTTGCCGGCCGCTGTCCACAGCCGGGCGACCACTTCGCGGGCGCTGGTACGTTGGCTTTCCAGCGGCAAGTCATTGCGCTCGGTGGCCTCGTGAACACTGAATGTTTCGGCCACGGGCGACTGTGCGATGGCGCGCTGGAAGAGTCCAGCGGCCAGCGGGCTGGCCAGCAGCGTCAGCACGTTCTGGCCGCCGGCCGATTCGCCGAAGATCGTGACGCAGCCCGGGTCGCCGCCGAAGGCGGCAATGTTGTCGCGCACCCAACGGAGGGCGGCGATCAGGTCCAGCGTGCCGAAGTTGCCCGAGCGCTCTTCGGCCGTGCCCGAGTCCGCCTCGTGCAGCGCGGGATGACGGAACCAGCCGAGCACCCCGAGCCGGTAGTTGACGGTGACGACGACCATGCCGTCGTGCGCTGCGTAGTTGCGTGCGGCGTCGTAGCTGGCGGCAGTGCCCACTGCGTTGCCTCCACCGTGGATCCACACCATCACCGGCCGGCGCTGGACGCCTGCGGGCACGGCGTCCGATGCCCAGGCGGGCGCGAAGATATTCAGCGAAAGGCAGTCCTCGTCGCCCACGATGCGGCCGTACAGCTTGGCCGGCACCGGCGCGAGCAAGCCCGCGTACTGCGGAGCCATCGGCCCATGCGCCAGTGCGTGGAACACGCCGTCCCACGCTGATGCCGGCTGCGGTGCACGCCAGCGCAGCGGACCCGTGGGCGCCTGTGCGTAGCGGATGCCACGCCAGGCATGTGTGCCGTTGGCTTCTTGCGAGCCGATCAATTCCCCGCCGGCCGCGCGGCGACGGGTATCAGCGTGCGGCGTACGGATCGATTTGTGCATCACGTGTACTTCCATTGTTGTGTTCGGCATCCCATCGGCGCAGTGCCGGGGACGCTCACTTCCGTCAGCACCGCGATCGGCGACCGTCCGCTTCTTCATGCAAGGTAGCTGCCGTGCAGGATTTCCGGCTGGTCACGCAGCGTCTGCGCCGCGCCCGACCACGCCGTCCGGCCCCGCTGCAGCACACACGCACGGCTCGCGAGCGTCAGCGCGAGCGTGGTGAACTGCTCGATCAACAGCACGCCGACCCCATCGGCGGCCACCTGCCGCAAGACTTCGGCGAGGCGCCGCACGACCAGCGGAGCGAGGCCGAGCGACAACTCGTCTACCACCAACACCTTGGGTCGCGCGAGCAGAGCCTGTGCCATGCAGACCATCTGCTTTTGTCCGCCGGACAACGAGCGCCCTGATTGCGCGAGCTTGGCTTCGAGTTCCGGAAAGGTCTTCAGCACACGCGCGATGGCCGGCTCGACCTCGGCGCCGGGCAGGACCATCGCGGCGGCCCGCAGGTTGTCGTGCACCGACAAGCTGCCGAGCAGGTGGTGGCCCTCGGGCACGATGGCCAAACCGGCGCGCCGTACCGCGTCAGGCGCGAGGCCCTCGAGCGCGACGCCGTTGACGCTCACGCGGCCCTGCCCGCGCGCAATGGCTCCGGCCAGCGCGAGCACGATGCTCGACTTGCCGGCACCGTTCGGGCCGAGCAGCGCGACGATCTCTCCGGCCGCGACGTCGAGGTCGAAGCCGTGAACGACGGCCTTGCCGCCGCGCGAAACACTGAGTTGGCGAACTTCAAGCATGCTGCGTCCGTGTAGGGTCAAGCGCCGAGGTAAGCCTGGCGAACGGCCGGGTCGTCGAGCACCGCGCGCGTGGTGCCCAGCGCAAGCCGGCGACCGAAGTCCAGCACCAGCGTCTGGGTACAGATGGCGGCAATCAGGTCGACGTCGTGATCGATCAGCAGCACCTGGGCGCCGAAAGCATCGGGAATCGCTGCGATGGCCTCGCGCAGCACGCGCGACTCGCGTTCGTCGAGCCCTGCGCCCGGCTCGTCGAACAGGATCAGGCGCGGCACGCCCACCAATGCCTTGGCCACTTCGACCATGCGGCGCCGGAACAGGTCGAGCTCGGCACCCGGCACCGCGGCGCAATCGAGCAGCCCGGCGTGCTCGAGCGCCCGGTGCACCTGGACGTCGGCCTGGTCGCGGGGATGCGGCACGTGGTCGAGCATGGATTGCACGTTGCCCCAGACGCTCAGGTCCTCCACCACCTGCTCGGTCTGGAACGAGCGGCGCAGGCCGAAGCGCACGCGGCGCGCGGTGTCCATGCGGAGCAAGGCCGCGCTGCCCACGTGCACCTCGCCCGCGCGGGCCTGCACGAAGCCGCTGAGCAAGTTGACGAGGGTGGTCTTGCCCGCGCCGTTCGGGCCGATCAGGCCACACACCGGGGCGTCGAGCACCGCATCGAGCGCATCGATCGCAACGACGGCACCAAAGGCCACGGTGAGGCCACGGATCTCGATCATGTCCGCCCCTTTGTCATCCGGCGCTGCACAGCGGCGAGCC
Organism: Rhizobacter sp. Root1221; assembly: GCF_001425785.1. Lineage (GTDB taxonomy): Bacteria > Pseudomonadota > Gammaproteobacteria > Burkholderiales > Burkholderiaceae_C > Rhizobacter. The sequence continues at coordinate 102,070 of NZ_LMDI01000006.1, forward strand.
ACTGGCCGGCCAGTCCGCGCGGCGCCGTGATCAGCGCATGCAGCAGCGCGGCACCGAAGAACACCATGGCCAGGTACCCGTTGACACCCAGGTCGACCAGCAGCGAGGGCACCGCGCGCAACAGGAGGCCGGCGACGAGCGCGCCACCCCAGTGGTAGGCGCCCCCGATCAGCGACAGCGCGAACAACATCACCGACTCACTGGCGGCGAACGCGCGGCCATCGAGCTGGCCCACGGCACCGGCCAGCAAGGCGCCCGCAACGCCCGCGCACACGCCAGCGAGGCCGAAGGCCCAGGTCTGGTACAGCAGCACGTTGACCCCCGCGCCTTCGGCCACCGCCTCGCCGCGGCGAATCAACGCCCACGATCGGCCAGCCCGCGTACGCCGGTGCAGTTCCAGCAACGCCAGCATGGCGGCGAGCCACGCGGCCACGTAGGCGAAGTACGCGCCCTCGCCCTGCGCGATGGCAGGACGCGGCAACATCAACCGCTCGCTGCCACTGATGCGCCCGAGAAAGCCCGCGCCGCCATCGGGAAAGCCCGTCGCGCTGATCACGACCTGGAAGCCACCTGCCAACATCAGTGTCACCAGGGCCAGGTACAGCCCCTTCAAGCGCAACGCCGGCAGCCCGGCCAGCATGCCCACCACACCCGCAGCCAGCCCACCGGCGCACACACAGGCCTCGAACGGCCAGTGCAGCCCATGGCCCACGCGCAACGCGACCCACCCCCCGACGCCAAGCAAGGCGTACTGGCACAGGCTCACCAAACCCAGCTGGCCGTACAGCAGCGCCACGCCAGCGGCCGCGATGGCGAGCGCCAGCGAGGAAGTCAAGGTCTTGATCCAGTAGGCGTTGGCCAGCCAGGGCACCAGCGCGCCGATGGCCAGTACGACCAGCACCATTCGCAGCAGGGCCATGCGCGCGGCACGCCGCTCGCGTCGGATGGCGTCGGGCGTCATCGGGGGACCCTTCGGCCTGTCGGTGGGTCCCGCCACGCGGGAATGTGCCCCTTCGGGCGGCAGGACGGAGCTCATGCTTTGCGGGAGGCGTCGCGCCACAGCACGATGGCCAGCAGCGCAATGATGAAAGGGGTGGACGTGCGAAATGCCGAGAAGCCCGGCACCAGCACGGCGACCGCCTCGAGCATGCCGATCACCAGCCCGGCCGCGACGGTGACTGGAAGCGACGACAAGCGGCCGATGATCGCCGCAGCGAAAGCCGGAATGACGAGGAAGGTCAGCACCGTCGCTTGCAGGCGCACGATGTTGGCCAGCAGGAGTCCGCACACGCCAGCGAAGGCACCCGAGATGACCCAGGCCGCGGTATCCACCTGGAGCACGCGGATGCCCAGGATGGAACTCAGGCCGCGCTGATCGGCCAACGCCCGCATCGCCAGGCCGATGCGCGTGCGGGCCAGCAGCAGGCCCACCGCGGTCATCATCGACACCGCGGCAGCCAGGCCGAGAACACGGGTATAGGTGAGCCGCACATCGGCGAACTCGAGCGCCCCCGCATCGGTGGGCAGCACGAGCCGGCGCGGCTGCTCGCCCCAGAACCATTCGGTGAAGCCGAGCACGACGAGCGCCAGGCCCAAGGTGCCGATCGAGCGCACCGTGGGTTCGCGTTCGGCCAGGCGCGGCGCGAGCAGGCGGCCATAAATCAACGAGATGGCAACCGAGGTGGCCACCGCGGCCAGTGCAGCCAACGCCAGCGGCCAGTCGTGGTCCAACGCCGACCAGGCCACGTAGGCCGCCACCGCGCCGAGGGCGCCGAACGCAAAGTTCAGCACCCCCGACGAGCGGTACAGCACGACCAGCCCGACGCCCGACAGCGCATAGACCGCGCCAACGCCGAGACCGGAGATCAGGAATGGCAACAGATCGGGCATCGCAGCCTCACAGCCCGAGCTTCTTTTCCTGCTCGCGCAGGTCGTTCAGTTCGGGATCAGCGGCCGTCAGGCAGCCATTGCTGACCTGCTTGAAGCCATTGCCGCTGACCTGCGAGATCGGGCCGCTGCTGTTGGCGTTGTGGCGCGCGCCGTCGCCCACGTAGAACGGCCGGCACAGGATGTCGCTCTTGAAGCCCTTGACGTTGCGCAGCGCGGTGCTGACGCTGGCGCGGTCGATCTTCTTCGGGTCCATCTTCAGCAGTGCTTCGGTCGCGATGCGTGCCGCCAGGTAGCCCGCCTGCGCGAACGAATCGCGCGGATCGCTCTTGGCGCCGTAGGCTTCCATCGTCGCCTTCCAGTTCAGGTTGTCCACGCCGGCCGACTCCACCGGCATGAACTCCAGGTGGATGTCGAAGTTGCCGTTCCAGGCCGAACCGATGGTCTTGGGCACGTCGAAGTTGTAGGCCGGCGTGCTGGAGACGAAGTGCATCTTCTTCGCCAGGCCCTGCTGTTCGGCAGCAGCGAGCATCGGCACCAGGATGCCCTTGGGCACGTTCAGGATGATCGCGTCCGGCTTCTTCGCGGCCGCCTGCAGCATCGTGGAGGTGGCGTCAGGCGAACCCGGATCGATGGCGATCACGTCCACCTCCACGCCGTTGGCCTTGCCCCAGTCCTTCGCACCATCACAGGCCCAGTTGCCCAGGCTCGGGATGTTGGGGATCACACAGACCATCTTCCTGGCCTTGTACTGTTGCGCGGCATACATCGCAACAACCGTGGCCGAGACACGCGGGCCGGCGTTCACCGGCACGTAGTTCTTTGCGAAGAAGCACTCGCGCGGCACGCCAACGCCGGCGATGACCATCACGTTTTCCTGTGCGTACAACTTGGCGTTGACGCCGCACTCGACGAAGCTCGAGCTGCCCACCATCGCGAGCACCTTGCGGTCCTTCACCAGTTTGGCGGCGGCCTGGGCGGCGACCTCCGGATTCCACTGGTCGTCGACGATCGTCAGTTCGACCGGCCGGCCGTTGATGCCGCCATTGGCATTGACGCACTTGAAATAGGCTTGCGAGGCCAGCGCCGAAGCGCTGAAGTCGTCGGGCCCGGTCTTGCCCACGACGGCGCCGAGTGCGATCGGTTCACCGCTCGCGGCCTTGCCGTTGTTGAGCCCGCAGACAGGCTTGCCTTGGGCCATCGCGGCGCTCGTGGCGAGCAACGCGGTGATGGCGAGGATGCGATTCAATGGGAACTTCATGATTCGTCTCCAGGGTTCAGAAGGGCAGGATCGTCTTGATCCACAGCGCACTGCCTTCGGGCCGATTGCGCACTGACATCTCGCGCTGCCACTTGGCGGTGATGAACCAGCCCTTGCCGTTGTCGTACTTCATCGTCGGGCCGATCGCGAACGCGCTCGCCTTGCTGTCGGGAAGCGATGCACCGGCGCTGGTGTCGTTGGAGAGTTGGCGCATCGCGAAGCCGCCCGCGCCGAGCACCCACCCGTTGCCCAGGCCCCAGCCGGCGGCGTAGTCGAGGTAGACCTCGTTGCCGGACCGGTAGTCGGTGTCGCCGTTGCGCTGGTTGAAGTTGAACGTGAGCTTGAAGTCGCCATTGAAGCCGGCCGGGTCGATCTGGCTGACCGCGACCAGCGGCTGGAGCGACCAGTAGTTGCGGCCGATGTTGGCCACGTCTCTTTGGTCGTAGCGCCCCAGCGGCGCGACCAAGTCGAACCCCAGCACGCTGTGCAGGCTGGGCGAGTGGTGAAAGCCCAGGGCCGGGCCGAAGGTGATGTCGCCCAGGCCGGTCTTGCGCTGCGACAGGCCCGGCACCTCGACCTTCAGGTCCACCAGCGGCACGATGGCGTGGTACATCAGGTTGCCGCCGGCCACCATGGTCGGCGTGGACCACACCAGGCGCGTGGCCACCACATTGGCCGCCACCTTGAACACGGGCAGAGGCACGTCGTCGCCACTGCCGTCCTTGAGCTTGTCGGCGCGATGGATGTTGCCGTACTCCAGCACATAGAAGCCGGGCGGCGGCGCCGCACCGGTCAGAAAGTTCTCCACGCCTCCGGGGTAGCTCGACCCGCCTCCTTCGCCTGCCTGAGCGACAGGTGCGACACAGACCAGTGCCATCGCCGCAGCCGCGGCGGGCATTCCCAAATTCCTCATCTTGTCTCCAGGTAGTTAGAAATCGCCGGTGTGTCAGACCGACATGCAAACGCTCTTCACTTCGGTATAGGACTCGACGGCTGCGCGGCCCAGATCGCGGCCGATGCCGCTCTGCTTGTAGCCGCCGAACGGCATGTTGGCGTCGAGCATGTTGTGGGTGTTGACCCACACGGTGCCGGCCTTCAGCCGCGGCACGATGCGATGCACAGCCGACAAATCGTTCGACCAGACGCTCGCCGTGAGCCCGAAAGGCGAGGCGTTCGTTTGCCGGATCACGTCCTCGACGTCGTCGAAGGGCATCGCCGCGAGCACCGGGCCGAACACTTCGTCGCGCACGATCTGCATCGTGGGGTTCACATCGACCAACACGGTGGGCTCCACGAAGCAGCCGGCGTCGCGTGCGCGCTTCCCGCCAGTCAGCGCGGTAGCACCCGCGATGCGTGCCCCCTCGAGGAAGCCCATCACCCGGTCGAAATGCCGGCGCGAGACCAATGGCCCGAGCTCCGAGGCAGGGTCGAATCCCGAGCCGATGCGCATGCCCTCGGCAAGCCGCGCCACTTCGTGCACGACCTTGTCGAACAAGCTGCGGTGCACGTACAACAGCGAGCTGGCGGCGCAGACTTGCCCCTGATTGAAGAAGATGCCCATGGCAGCACCCCTGGCCGCGGCGGCCGGGTCGGCATCGGGCAAAACGATCATGGGCGACTTGCCGCCGAGTTCCAGCGTGAACCGCGTCATGTGGTCCACCGCGGCGTGACCGATGGCGCGTCCCGTGGGCGTGGAGCCGGTGAAGCTGATCTTGTCGACGCCCGGGTGCGCACACAGCGCGGCACCCGTGCCGCCGCCGCCGCACACGACATTCAGCACGCCGGCCGGCAGGCCGGCTTCGATCGCCAGCGCTGCAAGGCGAAGCGCGGTCAGCGGCGTCTCTGGCGATGGCTTGACCACGACCGTGCAGCCAGCGGCCAGCGCCGGCGCGATCTTCCACAGCGCGATGGCGAGCGGGAAGTTCCACGGCACGACCGCCGCCACGACACCGACGGGCTCGCGCTGCGTGTACGTGTGGTACCGGGCGCCGGGCGGAAACGGAATCGAGTTCTGCAGCGTGCTGCCCTCGATCTTGGTGGCCCAGCCCGCCATGTAGCGCACGAACTCGGCGGAGAAGCCGACGTCGATCATGCGCGCCACGCCCTGCAGTTTGCCGCCCTGCAGCGTTTCCATCGCGCTGAGCTCGTCGCCGTGCTCCTCGATCAGTTGCGACAGGCGAAAGAGGATGCGCTCGCGGTCGGCCGGCCGCATGCGTGACCAAGCGGAATCTTCCAGCGCGCGGCGCGCGGCTGCCACGGCAGCGTTCACATCGTGTTCATCACTGTCGGGCGTCTCGGCCACGACCATCTCGGAGGCGGGATCGACCACCTCGATGCGCTTGCTGGCGTGGGCCTCGCAAAGGGCGCCATCGATGAAGTTGCCGTGGCTGCGCTGCGACAGGAAGCTGATGCGAGCCAGTTCCTGCTGAGTAAGGTCTTGGGTGTTCATGGGGCGTGGTGGGTGGTGGGTCGTTGAAGGAGACCGCCGCCGTCAGCGTGCGAGCATCAGCTCGGCCCCGCGCTCGGCGATCATGATGGTTGGCGCGTTGGTGTTGCCACTGCAGATCGTGGGCATCACGGAGGCGTCGCACACGCGCAGCCGGCCGACACCATGCACGCGCAGCTGCGGGTCGACGACGGCCATCGCGTCGGTTCCCATGCGGCAGGTGCCCACCGGGTGGTACACGGTCTTGGCGTACTGCCGCACGAATTGCTCGAGTTCCGCGTCGGGCATGTGCTCGTCCGGGCCGGGATAGAGCTCTTCTGCAATGACCTTGTTCAACGAAGGCATGCGGAGAATTCGACGTGCGAGCTTCAAGCCGCGCACGAGGGTGTCCACGTCTTCCTGCGCGCTGAGGAATCCGCCATCGAACTCCGCCTGCGCCATCGCGTCGGCACTCTTCGCTCGCACGCGGCCCCTTGACTTCGGCCGCAGGAAACACGGGTCGATCGAGATGCCATGGACCTCGGGCATCGGCCGGTCCACGTCACCCACCAGCACCGGCAGCACGTGGAACTGGATGTCCGGCCGGCCGCTCCCTGTCGTGTCGACAAAGCCACCGCTCTCGACGACGTTGGAGGTCAACAGCCCGGTCTTGAACAGCTCCCACTGGAGGCCATGCTTCAGCGCCGTGAGGCCCTTGTCCTGCCCGAGGAGACTGATCGGGTCCCGGCAGCGGCCGTGCACAATGACCTCGAGGTGGTCCTGGAAGTTCTCCCCGACACCCGGCAGGTCGTGCTGCACCGGCACGCCAATCTGCCGCAGGTGTTCCGCCGGGCCGATGCCGGAGACGTGCAACAGCTTGGGGCTGGCCAAGGCGCCCGCGCTGAGAACGACCTCGCGGTTCGCCGTTGCACGCTTCGTCGTGCCGTCGCCCAGCCGGTACTCCACACCGGTCGCCTGGCCGCCGGCCATCGTCACGCGGAGCACGTGCGCACCGTTGACCACGGTGAGCTTCGGGTCACCTTGCACGGCAGCGAGGTAGGTCGCCGCCGTGCTGCCACGCATGCCATCGATCGTCGTGGTCTGGTAGAAGCCCACCCCGTCCTGGCGACCGCTGTTGAAGTCGTCGTTGTATGGCAGCCCCGCTTCCTGGGCCGCCTTGAGGAAGGCCAGGCTCAACGGATGGCGAAACTTCGTGTCACTGACCCGCAGCGGCCCATCAGTGCCATGCATTTCGCCGGACAAGCGCATGTTGCTCTCGGCGCGCCTGAACATGGGTAGCACGTCTTTCCACGCCCAGCCCGTGCAGCCCGCTTCGGCCCACGCGTCGTAGTCCGCCGCCGCCCCGCGGATGTAGATCATCGCGTTGAGTGAACTGCCTCCGCCGTTCATGCGGCCTTGCGGCACGTACATCTTGCGGCCATTGGCATGCGCCTGCGGCGTGGTTTCGTAGACCCAGGAACGTTCCGTGCCGATCACTCGCACGAAGGTCGCGGGCATCTTGACGAACTTCACCGCATCGGTCGGCCCGGCCTCGAGCAACAGTACCGAGTGGCCTGCCTTGACGAGACGGTGTGCAATGACGCAACCGGCCGAGCCGGCTCCGACGACGATGTAGTCAACAACTTGCTTGTCCAACGTGAAGTCTCCGTGTCCATCGACCCTGCACAGAAGATGCTGTTCGGGTCGTTGGAAGGTATCGTCGTGAACAAGCGGTCGCAGCCCAAGCAACTTCGTTGGGTATGCGCTGTAAATCAATCCGAAGTGCGCGTTGGCGACTTCGACGCACGTTTCAAGCTAACCGGGACGAGACTGTCGCTCGCCCCACCCCATCGGGCGACTCAGCCAGCTGCCGTATAGGCCGTTTTCACGGTGGTGTAGAACTCGCGCGCATAGGTGCCTTGTTCGCGCGATCCGTAGCTCGAGCCTTTGCGGCCGCCGAAGGGCACGTGGTAGTCCACGCCGGCGGTCGGCAGGTTGACCATCACCATCCCGGCCTCGGCATGCTGCTTGAAGTGCGTGGCGTGCTTCAGCGAGGTGGTGCAGATGCCCGACGCGAGGCCGAATTCGGTGTCGTTGGCGATGAACAGCGCCTCGTCGTAGTCCTTCGCGCAGACCACGCTGGCGATCGGGCCGAACACCTCCTCGCGGTTGATGCGCATGGCCGGCGTCGTCTCGGTGATCAAGGCGGGCATCTGGTAGAAACCCTGCTTCTCGCGCTGGAGCGGCTCGCCGCCGAAGGCCACGGTGCCGCCTTCGGCCCTGGCGATGCCGATGTACTTCAGGTTGCCGGCCAGTTGATGCTGGTCGACCACGGGGCCGATGTCGGTGCCGGCCTTCAGCGCGTGGTCGATCTTCAGCCCGGAGAGCTTGTCGATGACCGCGGTGACGAATCGGTCGTGAATCTTCTCCGTCACGATGATCCGGCTGGAGGCGGTGCAGCGCTGGCCGGTGGAGAAGTAGGCGCTTTGCACGGCGGCGTTGACCGCGATGCCGAGGTCGGCGTCGTCGAGCACGACCAGCGGATTCTTGCCGCCCATCTCGGCCTGCACCTTGGCACCTCGCCCGGCGCAGGCCGCAATGATGCGCCGCCCCGTGGCCACCGAGCCGGTGAAGCTGATGGCATCCACCTGCGGCGAATTCACCAGCCCGCTGCCGACCACCTGGCCCGACCCCATCACGAGGTTGAACACGCCCTTGGGCACGCCGCAGCGGTGCAGGATGTCGGCCAGCGTCCAGCCGCAACCGGGCACCAGCTCGGCCGGTTTGAAGACGACGCAGTTGCCGAACGCGAGGGCCGGCGCGATCTTCCAGGCCGGGATCGCGATCGGGAAGTTCCACGGCGCGATCAGCCCGACCACGCCGAGCGGCTGGCGGAACACTTCCACGCCCACCCCCGGCCGCACCGAAGGAACCACCTCGCCGCCGCAGCGCAAGGCCTCTCCGGCGAAAAACTTGAAGATCATCGCCGCGCGCACCGTCTCACCGATGCCTTCGGGCAGCGTCTTGCCCTCCTCGCGCGACAGCAGCCGGCCGATCTCGTCCTTGCGGGCGAGGATCTCGCTTCCGACCGCATCGAGCAGGTCGAAGCGCTGCTGCGGCGTGCTGCGGCTCCAGGCCGGGAACGCCGTGCGCGCGGCGGCGATGGCCGCTTCGGTCTGGCTCGCGTCGGCCTGCGCATACAGGCCGATCACATCGCTGGTGTCCGAGGGGTTGATGTTGGGCAGCTCGCTGGTACCGGCGATCCATTCACCATGGACCAGGTTGTGAAAGCTCGTCATGTTCATTTGCCCCAGCGAAGCACCATTGGGTCGAGGCGCCGTGCCGTCTCGATCAGCCCGGCACGCGTGTCGGGATGCAGGGCGGGCAGCGGGTGGCGCGGCGCCTCGCAGGCGATCACGCCGCCTTCCTTCATCAGCGCCTTCGCAGCCAGCAGTCCGCACTGGCGGTTCTCGTGGTTGATGAGGGGGAGCCAGCGCTGGTACTCGGCCACGGCGGTCTCACGGTCACCGCGGGCGTAGGCGTCGACGATGAGGCGAATGCCGTCGGGATAGGCCCCGCCGGTCATCGCGCCGGTGGCGCCGGCATCGAGGTCGGGCAGCAGCGTGATCGCCTCTTCGCCGTCCCACGGCCCCTCGATCGCGCTGCCACCGATGCGGATCAACTCGCGAAGTTTCGATGCGGCACCAGCGGTCTCGATCTTGAAATAGGCGACATGCTCGATCTCGTGCGCCATGCGCGCGAGGAAGGCCGCCGACAGCACGGTGCCGCTGGCCGGTGCGTCCTGGATCATGATGGGAATGTCGACCGCATCGGACAGGCGCGCGTAGAACTCGTGGATCTGCGGCTCTGGCACGCGGAACGTGGCGCCGTGGTACGGCGGCATCACCATCAGCATTGCCGCGCCCATGGCCTGCGCGCGCCGGCTGCGTTCGGCGCAAACCGCGGTGCTGAAGTGCGTGGTCGTGACGATCACCGGCACGCGGCCGTCCACGTGCTCCAGGATCGTCCTGGTCAAAACCTCGCGCTCGTCGTCGCCCAGCACGAACTGCTCGGAAAAGTTGGCCAGGATGCAGATGCCGTTGCTGCCGGCATCGATCATGAAATCGATGCAGCGCTTCTGGCTCGCGAGGTCGAGCGCTCCGGTGTCGGCGAAGGTGGTGGGCGCGACCGGAAACACGCCCCTGTAGCGTGGTGAGCTGGGCTGGTTCATGGTGTCACTCCACGATGTTGAACTGGTCGAGGTACTCGGTCTTCAACGTCAGGCCCAGGCCCGGCGTGTGGTCGTCGAGTTGCAGGAAGCCGTTCTCCGCGGCCGGATCGCCGTCGAAGATGTAGTAGAAAAGCTCGTTGCCGACCTCCACGTCGTGGACCGGGAAGTACTCGCTCATCGGGCAGTTCAGGCTGCTCATGGTGAGGTGGTAGTTGTGCATCTGTCCGGCGTGCGGGATCACCGGCACGCTGTAGCTCTCGCACAGCGCATTGATCTTGTGCGCCATCGTGATGCCGCCCACGCGGTTGGTGTCGTACTGAACCACCGACACCGCCTTGCGGTCGAGCAGCTGCTTGAAGCCGTACAAGCTGAACTCGTGCTCGCCGCCCGAGATCGGGATGCTGGTGAGCTGGTTCAGCTCGGCGTAGCCGTCGATGTCGTCGGCGATCACCGGCTCTTCGAGCCAGCGCGGCTGGTACTTCTCGAGCTTGGGCAGGATGCGCTTCGCGTACTCCAGGTTCCAGCCCATGTAGCACTCGAGCATCAGGTCGTTGTCATACCCGATCACCTCGCGCACCGCCTCGACCGATTTCAGGTTCTCGACCACGCCCTGCTGGCCGTGTGCCGGGCCGTAGCCGAACCGCATCTTGAACGCCCGGAAACCCTGGTCGAGAAACTTCTTCGCCTCGGCCTGCATCTCCTTCAGGTCGGTGCGGTACAGCTTGCTGTAGTAGCAGGGGATCTTCTCCTTGGTGCGCCCGCCCAACAGCTTGAACACCGGCTTGGAGACCGACTTGCCCAGGATGTCCCAGATCGCGATGTCGACCGCCGAGATGGCTGCCATGCCCACGCCCTTGCGGCCCCAGGCGTGCGTGGCGCGGTACATGCGCTGGTTCAGGTACTCGTAGTCCCACGGGTCCTGGCCGATCACCAGCGGTGCGAGGTATTCGTCGATGATGGCCTTGGCAATCCTCGGCGCCAGCGCCACGTTGCCCAGGCCGACGATGCCGTCATCGGTCTCCACTTCCACGACGGTCCAGCCGTGGAAGCGGAAGGTGTTCATCGTGTCTTTGCCGGCAGCATGCCGGTTGGCCTGGTTGTCGTACACCAGGTCCATCGCGTTGGAGCAGAAGTTTCCCTGCGGTGGAACGGTCTTGCCCTTCCACTCGAAGACACGGGCACGCACGGACTTGATTTTCATGGCTTGAGGCTCACTGGTTGGAGGTGGGTTGGCCGAAGAGAGACTGGCCATCGCGGTAGGCACGGCCCATGCGGCAGGCGATCTGGAATGCGTTGGCGGTGGCGTCGACGTTGGCCTTGCCGAGTCCGGCGATGTCGTAGGCCGTGCCGTGGGCCGGCGTGGTGATCGGAACCGGCAGCCCGCCCTGCACCGTGACGCCCTTGGAGAAGCCCATCAGCTTGATCGCGATCTGCCCCTGGTCGTGGTACATGGTCACGATGGCGTCGAGTTCGCCGTCGCGTGCCTTCAGGAAGATGGTGTCCGCCGGATAAGGCCCCGCCACCGGCAAACCGAGCGCACCCAGCTCGCGCACGGCCGGCTCGATGATGTCGATTTCCTCGCGGCCGCAGGTGCCGCCGTCGCCGTTGTGCGGGTTGAAGCCCGCCACCGCGACGCGCGGCTGCGCCACGCCGTTGGCTTGCAGCGAGCGGTAGATCAGGCTCGCGGCGGCCACGATGCGGGCCTTGTCGAGGTACTTCGGCGCGTCCTTGAGCGGCACATGCGACGAGACCCGCGAGGTCCACAGGCCTTCGAGCGTGTTGAACTCGCAGAAGTAGCCGGTCACGCCCAGGTGCTGCGCGAAGTGGTGCAGTTCGTCTTCGTGCTTCAGCCCGCCCTGCTTCATCGCGTGCTTGTTCAGCGGCGCGAAGCAGATCGCGTCGATCTCGCGCGCGAGCGCCGCGTCCATGCAGCGGTCCAGCACCTTCAGCACCGAGGCGCCGCCCGGCGCCTCGGCGCGGGCGCGATGCACCTGCTCGGGCTGCACGGTGTCGATGGCGAGAAAGGCGGGTGTCGCGAGGTCGCTGCGCCCACGCACGGCGGACAGCGAGGCGACCGGCGTAGTCGCCACGCTCATGCCGGCAATGCGTTGGCCGTCGGCCCACAGCCACGGGTCGCCGACCAGCACGACGTTGGCCTGCGCCACCAGGTCACGCCGTGCCAGCAGGCGCGCGATCAATTCCGGCCCGATGCCGGCGGGGTCGCCCAGTGTCAGCGCGACAACGGGTTGGTCTGCAGAGTTTTTCATGGTCACCTCAATCGATTTTGATTCCGCGTTTCTTGCTGATCCCAGCCTAGCGCTTGTATGTGGGATAGGCCTCAATAGAACCACCGCGCCGGCACCATCACCAGCTGCGGGAACAACACGAACAGGAACATCAGCAGCGTCTGCGCCAGCAGGAACGGCCACACGCCCTTGATGACCGTGTCGAGGTTGGTGCGCGCCACGCCGGACACGACGTTGAGCACCGTTCCCACCGGCGGCGTCAGCAGGCCGATGGCGTTGTTCATGATGAACATCACGCCGAAGTAGAGCGGGTCGATGCCGGCCTTGGTGATCACCGGCATCAGGATCGGCGTCAGGATCAGCACCGTGGGCATCAGGTCGAGCGCGGTGCCCACGACGACGACCAGCACCATGATCACGAACATCAGCAGGATCTTGTTGTCGATGAAGGGTTCGAGCAGGGCCGTGGCCTGCGCCGGGATGTCGGCGATCGTGATCAGCCAGGCCGACACCAGCGCGCAGGCCACGAGGAACATCACCGCGCTGGAGGTCTTGGCCGCCGTCAGCATCAGCGCCGGCAGCCTCTTCAGGTCGAGCTGGCGGTAGACCAGCGCGCCGACCAGCAGCGAATAGACCACCGCCACCACCGCGGCCTCGGTGGGCGTGAAGACACCGAACTTCATGCCGCCGATGATGACCAGCGGCAACGCCAGCGCCCACACGCCGTCGACCAGCGCGGCCGCCAGCGCGCGCGGCTCGAACTTCCGCGGCCCGGCGCCGGGTTCCTTCTTGGCGCACAACCACCAGGTGAAAGCCAGCGTCAGCGCCATCATCAGCCCGGGGAACAGGCCGGTGAGGAACAGCTTGGTGATGGACAGCTGCGCCGCGACACCGAACACCACCAGCGCGATCGACGGCGGCACGACCGGCGCGATGATGCCGCCGGCCGCGATCAGGCCGGCCGCGCGCGGCACGTTGTAGCCGGCGTTGCGCATCATCGGGATCAGCAGCGCGGCCACCGCCGCGGTGTCGGCCACCGCCGAGCCGGAGATGCTGGCGACGATCGCAGTCGCGATGATGGCGACGTAACCCAGGCCGCCGCGCACATGGCCGACCAGGGCGTCGGCCACGCGGACAATGCGTTGCGACAGGCCGCCAGCGTTCATCAGCTCACCGGCGAGCATGAAGAACGGAACGGCCATCAGCGGATAGTTGTTCGTGCCTTCGAGCAGGTTCTGCGCAAGGATCTGGGTGTCGAAGTTGCCCAGGTGCAGCATCAGCGCGACACCGCACAGCAACAGCGCAAATGCGATCGGCATGCCCAGGCCCATGGCACCGAGCAGCGACGTGATGAATACCGTGATGGTCATGGCAGTCTCTTTCCTATTCGGCGCTGGCGGCGTTGTTCATCACCAGCTCCGCCGCCGGCAGCGCGCCGCTGAGCTGGCGCCACAGCGAATGCACCAGCATCAGCGCGATGCCCACGCTGCACACCAGCAGCGCCGAGAACACGATGCCGATGGGCACGCCCGAAACCGGCGCGTGGTCGTCCATCGCCAGCACCACCTGCTTCCAGGTGCCGTGCGCCAGGAGCGCACAGCACACCAGCATCAGCGTGTCGGCAACGAAGCGGCACAGGCGCTGGCCCACCACCGGCAGGCGTGCGACCAGGCTGGTCATGCCCAGGTGCGCGCCGTCGTGCATGGCGATCATCGCGCCCAGCAAGGTGAGCCACATGAACAGGAAGCGCGACACCTCCTCGGAGAAGACGATGCCGGAGTTGAAGGCGTAGCGCAGCACGACGTTGCCGAACACCAGCACGACCATCACGGCCAGCAAGGCGACCAGCAGCCATTCGATCGCGCGGATCGCAAAGCGGGGAATCATGGTGTTGTCTCCATCGGTTGTTGCCTCGGGTCGATGCGGTAGAAGCGCATCGCGTTGTCGTGCCAGATGGCCCGGCGTGCCTCGGGCGGCAGGTGCACCAGCGCGCCGCTCATCGCACGCACCAGCGCGGCGCAGTCCACACGCAGCGAAGCGACCGGAAAGTTGCTGCCGAACATGCAGCGCTGCCAACCGAAGATCGCCACCGTCTCGCGCACGATCAGCGCGTTGTCATCGAAGCGCCAAGGCGCATCGCGCAACCCGAACTCGGACAGCTTCACCTGCACCTGTTCGTGGCGCGCCAACGCCGCCATGCCGCGCCGCCAGGCGGTCAGCCCGGCGTCGCTGCGGTCACTGGGCAGGCCGGCATGTTCCAGCACCACGGGCAGGCCCGGCACCTCCGCGACGAGGGCGGCGGCCTCTTCGAGATGCCAGAACGGCACCCGCAGGTCCCACGACAGGCCGAGCCGGCGCAAGCGCTCGAGCGCGCCGGGCCAACGCGCGTCTTGCAGCGCGCCGGGCCGCGCACGCACCGATTCCTCGGGACGGCGCGCCGTCAGCGGCTTGAAGCGCACGCCGCGAACGCGCGGATAAGCCACTTGTTCGGCCAGGCGCTCGTCGGCATCGGGTGCCAGCAGGTCGACCCAGGCCACGACCGCATCGGGCAGGCCGTGCGTGGCCTGCAGCTGGTGCAGCCATGCGGTCTCGGCCAGCGCCTGCGAGCGCTCGCGCTCGGCCTCGACGTGCACGGTCGCGACGATGGGCTGGTTCTCGGTGGCCGCCCGGTACTCCGCGACGCCGAAGTCGCGGCACAAGGCCGCGTAGTCACCGAGGATGAAGGCCCGGGGGTCGTAGTGCTGCTGCAGCCAGGGATAGGACCCCGTGTCCAGCCGCCACAGGTGGTGGTGGCTGTCGACGATGGCGCGTGGCACGATGCACATGATGGCGGGGCCTCAGGCACACAACACGAACGACGCGTCCGGCTCGCGCAGCGTCGTGATCTCGCGTTCGAACTGCCACGTGGCCAGGTTCAGCACACGCACGCGATCGTCCTGGAACGACACATAGGCCAGCGCGCGGGTCGGGTGGAACGACAGCGCGGTCGGATTCGCGGGCAGCTCGATGCAGGCCACCTCCTGCAACGACGCCGCGTCGAAGACCGACAGCGACCGCTCGCCGCTGTTGGTGAGCAGCAGCAGCTCGCGGCCGTCGGCGCGGTCGTGGCGGTAGATGCGGTTCGGGTCGCGCCGCGTCTTGACACGCCGGCCCAGCGTCATGGTCGAGGTGTCGATCTCCACCAGCGTGTCGTCACCGCGGTTGGCGACGAACAGCGTGCGTTCGTCTTTCGACAAGGCATTGCCCTCGGGCCGCGGTCCAGGCAGCACCGCCACCGGGGCGACGGTCGGGTTGCGCGGGTGGAACCTGGTCACCGTGTTCGACAGCAGGTGCACGCCGTACGCCCATTGCGCATCGGCGCTCAGCGTGACCAGGTGGGTCTTGATGCCGCCCGAAGGCACGGCCATGTTGGGCACGTCCTGCACCTGCGGGTCGTCGAACACCAGCAGCGTGTCCTGCGCCTCGCTCATCGCGTACAGCCGGCCCTGGCCGTCGCAGGCCATGCCGTGCGGCCGCCGGTACGGCCACAGGTCGAGCATGCGCACATGCTCGCGCCTGGCCAGGTCGATCACCGCGATGCGGTGGTCGCCGTCGTGGCCGCGTGACCAGGCGGTCTCGATGCCGAACAGGCCGACGTACGCGTAGCGCCGCGCTGCATCGAGGGTGAACTCGTGCGGGAAGTTGGGCAGCACGATGTGTTTCAGCGCGGCCCCGCTGTCGAGGTCATAGACGCTGAAGGTATGGGCGCATTTCTGCACCAGCAGAAGCAGGTCCGACATGGCCAGGCTCGCTCAGTTCGTCGCGTCGACGGCGGCCAGCAGCTCGGCGCCGTTCTTGTCGACGAAGGCCTTGCGGGTCTCGTCGCCCACCAGCTTTCGGAACGGAGCGGCGTCGTAGGTCTCGAGCACCGTCATGCCCTTGGCGCGCAGGTCGGCGATGATCTTGGCCTCGTCCCTGGTGTTCAGCTCGCGCTGGAAGCGGCCGGCGGCCTGGGCCGACTCCGCCAGCACCTTCTGCAGCTCGGGCGAGAGCGCGTCGAACTTGGCCCGGGTCATCACCACCGGCATCGCGGTGTAGGCGTGGCGGCTCATCGTCAGGTGCTTTTGCACCTCGTAGAACTTGGCCGCGTGCGTGATCGCGATCGGGTGCTCCTGCGAATCGACCGCGCCGGTTTCCAGCGCCTGGTACAGCTCACCCAGCGGCATCGGCACCGGGTTCGCGCCCAGCAGCTTGAAGGCCAGGATGTGCGAGGGGTTGGGCGTGGTGCGCACCTTCAGGCCCCTGACGTCGTCGGGGGTGCGCACCGGCCGGTTCTTGGTGGTGATGCAGCGAAAGCCCACCTCGAACCAGCCGAGCCCCGTGAGGTTGTGCGTCTTGAGCCCGGCCAGCAGCTGGTTGCCGACCTTGCCGTCGAGCACCTTGTAGGCGTGCTCCGGGCTTCGGAACAGGAACGGCAGGTCGAGCGCGCCGATCTGCGGCGTCAGGCCGGCGAAGTTGACGCTGCCGGCCATCATGATGTCGATGGTGCCGCCGCGCACGGCGCCAATCACCGTGGCGTCGTTGCCGAGCTGGCTGCTCGGGTACACCTGCACCTCGAGCGCACCCTTGCTGCGTTCCTTGACGGCCTTGGCGAACTCGAGCGCGGCAAGGTGCTGCGACGACGACTCCGGGCCGGCGTGGGCGAAGCGCAGCTTGGTCTGCGCCATGGTCAGGCTGGGGGCCAGCCCGCCAGCGATGGTGGCCAGCAAGGCGGCCAGGAATGTGTTGCGCTTCATCTGATGTCCCTCTGCTTGTCTACAGGTCCGTTGACCGTACCAGTGGCGGCAAAAAAAGGCGTGTCTCGTGCGGCACCGGCTCGCGTCGAGCCAGTGCCGCGGCGGATCACTTGCCCCAGATCCTCCGGTACTCGTTGCGGTAGCCGTTGTCGGGGTCGAAGAGGTTCTTCGGCCCGCCGTCCTTGGCGACGTTTTCGGCCGTCACCAGGTGCACCTTCGGCACGTAACCCGACCACGCCGCCTTGTTGAACGCGCGGTTGAGTTCGTCGACGATCTGCCAGCCCTGCATGCTCAGCGCCTCGGGCACGGTGCCGGCCTGGTGGCGCTTGCTGCGGATGCGCTGGTAGGCGGCCTCGGAGCCGTCGCCGGCCGACACCGCCTTCGGGTTGCTGTCACCCTTCTTGCCGGCCGCGCTCAGCGACGGGCCCATGAAGTCGAAGTACAGGTCGTTGATCGCGAGCGAGTGCGTCCACTTGTCACCGAAGCGCTGCAGCAGCGAGGTCGTGAGCTGGGGCATGCGTGTCGAGCTCTCGGAGATCGGGCTGTCCTCGAAGCTCAGCACCGTGCAGCCGCCGCATTTCTTGATCACCGCCTCCATGGCGCGCGCCTTGTACAGCGCGATCGCGTACTGCGAGTCGGTGAAGATCACCACGCCGGCCTTGCCGCCGGAGTCCACCACGGCCCATGAGGCCGCCACGTCGGCGACGGCATCGGTCACGGTGGTGACGTTGGCGAACAGCCCCGCCTTGTCGTTCGGCCCCGGCATCTCTCCGGAGTGCCAGCCCACCAGCGGCACGCCCGACTTCGCCGCGTTCTTGAACGCGACCTTCTGCTCGGTGGTGTCGAAGCCGCCCACGACGATGCCGGCCGGCTTCAGCGCGAGCGCCTGGTTCAGCGCGGCGGTGCGCCCGCTGACCGTGCCCTGGCCGTCGACCACGCGCACGCTCCAGCCGATCGCCTTGCCGGCCTCCTCCACGCCCTTGGAGACACCGAGGATGCCGCCGTTCTTCAGGTCGCCGGCGACGAACACGATGGTCTTGCCGGCCGCCGCCTTCGGTCCGGTGCTCGGGCCGTCCCACTTTTCCTTGGACATCGTGGCGACCGCCACCTTCTGCTTCGCCGCCTCGAGGAAGTCGTCGGCCAATGCGTGGCTGCCGAAGCCGGCAGTCGCGAGTGCCAAGGCCAGTGCGCCGAGGCGCGACAGTTTCTTGCTCATGGGAAAGTCTCCTGGTGGGTTGCTTCAGTGGGCTGCCGCTTGATGCGCGGCTTCCGGGGAAGGGGTTGCCGATGCGGCGGCGGTCTCGCCGGGCGGGCGCTCGGCCGCGCCCGTGCCGAGCTGGCGTGCGGCGATGCGCCGCTTGATCGACACATTGCGGCGCTGCTGCGCCCAGCCGGCGATGCCGATCGACACCAGCAGCGTCAGGCCGTTGAACAGCGGCTCGACATAAAACGCGCCGCCGAACTGCTGGATGCCCGAGATGCCGATCGCGAGGATCGCGACGCCGACCAAGGTGCCCCAGACGTTGACACGCCCGGGCCGGATCGTCGTCGAGCCGAGGAAGGCGCCGACCAGCGCCGGCAGCAGGAATTCCAGGCCGACGCTGGCCTGGCCGATCTGCAGCCGCGAGGCCAGCAGGACGCCGGCAAAGCCCGACAGCGCGCCCGAAGCGACGAACGCGCCCATCACGTGCTTGCGCACCGCGATGCCGTTGAGCTGCGCCGCCTTCGGGTTCGCGCCGATCACGTAGAGCGCGCGGCCAAGCGGCGTGAACTCGGTCACCAGCCACATCGCCACGCTCACCGCGAGCACATAGAACGCGCCCACCGGCAATCCGAGCAGGCTGCCGCCGGCGATGCCGACGAAGCCTTCGGGCAGGTCACCCACCACCTGGCGGCCGCCGCTGTGCCACATCGCCACCGCATAGATCACGGTGCCGGTGCCCAGCGTGGCGATGAACGAGTCGATCTGCGCGAGCTCGACCAGCAGGCCGTTGAGCATGCCGAACAGCGCCGCGCAGGCCACCACGATCAGCACCGCGAGCGGCCACGGCACCCCGAGTTTCGTCTGCAGGCTGATCGCGAGGATGTGCCAGAGCACGATGCCGTAGCCCACCGTCAGGTCGATCTTGCCGGTGATCATCGGGATGGTCGCGGCCAGTGCGAGCAGGGCGATCACCGACTTGTCCGCAAGGATCGCGCGCAGGTTGAACAGCGTCGGGAAGGTATCGGGCAGCAGCGCGGAGAACAACAGCGCGAGGCCCACGGTCAGGACGACGAGGCCATAGACCGGCATGGCGCGGCCGAGGCGTTGCATGACGGTCAGCGCATCGCCGTCGAGTGCGCTGTCAGGCTCCAGGGCCGTGGACTTGATCGAGGCAGTCATGCCGTTGTCTCCAGTTGTTCATGAGCGGTTTGGTGCCCGGCGCCACCGGCGGCGAGCGCAAGCAGTCGTTCGACGGTGATGTCCTTGCCGACGAGTTCGGCGGCGACCAGCCCGTTGCGGAACACCAGCACGCGGGTGCAGACCGTGGCCACTTCCTCGAAGTCGGTCGAGACCACGATCAGCGCGCTGCCCGCGTCGGCACGTTCGCGCAGCACGCCGTAGATCTGGCGCTTGGCACCGACATCGACGCCGGCTGTCGGCTCCTCGAGCACCACGAGGGGCTTGTCGAGGTGGAACCAGCGCGCCAAAACGACCTTCTGCTGGTTGCCGCCCGAGAGCTGCTGCACCTCGGCATGCGGTGCGGGCGGGTTCACGTCGAAGCGTTTGATCAGGGCCAGTGCCGCGTCACTTTCCCTGCGGCGCCGATCCAGCGCCAAGCCGCGGTCGCCATGAAGCGAGGGGTGCGGGAACAGGTTCTCGAGCACGCTCATCGCGCCGGCAAGGTTCTCTTCGAGGCGCTCGCCCGCCACATAGGCCACGCCGGTGCGGATCGCATCGGCCGGGGTTCGATACGTCACCGCTTTCCCGAGCACGGTCATTCGGCCGGCGGACAAGGGTTCACGGCCGAACAGCGCCCGGCTGATCGCCTCATGGCCAGCGCCCCTCAAGCCGATCAGACCCACCACTTCGCCGCGACGCACTTCGAAACTGACCGGGCCGGCATTGCCGCTGGCGGCACGATCCAGCGCGAGCACGGTCTCGCCGCCGGGCAGCGCGCTGGCCTTTGGCACCGAGGCCGCCAGCGCCTTGCCGACGATCAGGTTGACGAGTTCACTCTCGCTGGTCTGCGACGTGGTGCGCATGGCCACGAGCCTGCCATCGCGCATCACCGCGGCACGGTCCGAGATCGCCATCACTTCGTCGAGGCGATGCGAGACGTAGATCATCGCCATGCCTTGTCGGCGCAGCCCGTGCAGCACGACGAACAGGCGCTCCACGTCGGCCATCGGCAGGCTGGCCGAGGGCTCGTCGAGCACCAGCAGGCGGGCCTGCACTTCGAGCGCACGGCCGATCGCGAGCAGCGACTTCTCGGCGCGGGTGAGCGAGAAGATGCGGCGGTCCGGATCGATGTCGCAGCCGACCCGCGCCATCACCCGGCGCGCGGTGGCACGCGCCGCCTTCCAGTCGATGAGCCCGAAGCGGCGTGCGTAGCCCGTGCCCAGCGCCACGTTCTCGGCCACCGTCATCCACTCCACGAGCCCGAGATCCTGGTGGATGAAGGCCACCGGCTGGCTTGCGCGGTCGCTGCTGCGCCACTGGGCTTCGGGCCGGCCGTCGAAGCGCATCTCGCCGCCATCGATCGGGTAGATGCCGGCCAGCAGCTTGATCAGCGTGGACTTGCCGGCGCCGTTCTCGCCGAGCAGCGCGACGATCTCCCCGGCGTGGACGTCGAAGCTCACGTCATCGACCGCCTGGGTTCCGCCGAAGCGCTTGCTGACGCCGCAGAATTGCAGCAAGGGCGCGTGCGGCGCGTTCACAGCAGCACCACCTTGGACACGTCGGGTTCGCGCTGCGTCGCGATGAAGCGCTCGATGCGCAGTGTGTCCGTGTCGAGCACCGCCACGCGATCGTCGTCGAGCGAGATGAAAGCCAACGCCTTGGTGGGGTGGAACGACAGCGCGATGGCGCGGGCGTCCAGCTTCAGGTAGCCGGTCTCCTCCAGGGAGACCTGGTCCACGACGGAGAGGCTGCGGTCGCCGTAGTTGCTGGTGAACAGGCGGCCGTCGCGCGCGCGGTAGATGCGTGTCACGTCATCACGCGAGGGTGCGGCGTGCTGGACCGTCATCGTCGCCGTGTCGATCGCGGCGAGCGTGTTGCTCCAGCGGTTGCTCACGAACAGCGTTCGTTCATCCTCGCTCAGGCAATACCCTTCCGGCTTCTGGCCGGGATGACACGCCACCGGCTCGAACAGCGGGTCCCAGGGCCGCACCTTGGTCACCGTGTGGCTCAGCAGGTTCATGCAGTAAGCGGTCTGCCCATCGCGCGTCAGCGCGAAGAGGTGGCTCTTGATGCCGCCGGACGGCACCGCACGCCTGGGCGCGGTGTCGACGGCCGGCCGCTCCAGCACCAGCAGTGCCGCCTTCTCTTCGCTGAGTGCGTAGAGCCGATCCTGCTCATCGATCTGCAAGCCATGGATCCGGTTGAACGGGTACAGGTCTATAGACCGTACCAGTTCAGACGAGCGAATGTCGATCTGGAAAATCGTGTGGCCCCCCGGGCCGGTGTGGCCGGAGGTCTCGACACCGTAGTGGCCGACGTAGGCGAAGTGCCCGGCACGGTCGGTGACGAACTCGTGCGGAAACTCGGGCAGCTTCAGCGTGCGCATGCGTTCGCCCGATTCAATGTCGTACCAACTGAAGCAGTGCGAACATTTCTCGACCAGCAGCAAAGTATCTCGGCTCATGTTGTTCCCGTCTTCAAGGAGTCTGGATGCCGCGCGCGTTCAACCGAATGCGGTACAGCGACGTGGTCGCACAGATGAACAGCTCATCGCGTTCGGGCCCGCCAAACGTCAGGTTCCCGACCCGCTCGGGCACGGGAATGGCCGCGAGGCGTGTGCCGTCAGGGTGGTAGACCTGCACGCTGTCCGCGCTGCTGGTGTAGACCCAGCCGCGCGCGTCGATGCGAAAGCCGTCCGACAGGCCCGGGCTCACCACCGCGAAAAAACGCGGGTTCGTGAGCGTGCGGCCTGCGGCCACGTCGAACGCGACGATGTGGTGGTGGCCGCCGCCATCCTTTCGCAGCGCCGCCGATGTGTCGGAGACGTAGAGGACCGATTCGTCGGGCGAGAAGGCCAGCCCGTTGGGCTCTTCGACGAACGTGCTGACCACGTCCAGCGTGCGGCTGTCCGGATCGAAGCGGAAGACGTAGTTGCCGCCCAGCTCGGACTCGGCCTGGTGACCTTCGTGGTTCGAGACGATGCCGTAGGGCGGGTCGGTGAACCAGATCGTGCCATCGCGCTTGACGACCACGTCGTTGGGGGAGTTCAGGCGCCTGCCTTGGTAGTGGCTGACGAGCACTTCGTCCGTTGCCTCGGCGAGACCGGCCTTGAAGCGCGTGCGCACGATCGCGCGCTGCCCGTGCGAACAGTGCAGCAGCGCGCCGTCGGCCTCGCGCGTGTGGCCGTTGGTGAACTCGACCTCGTGGCGCCACACGCTCGTGCCGTCGCGCGGGTGCCAGCGCAGCATGCGGTTGGCGGGGATGTCGCTCCACAGCACGCTGCCGTCCTCGTGCATCCACACCGGGCCTTCGCTCCATGCTGCACCGGAAGCAAGGCGCTCCAGGGATTCACCAGGTCGCGCCAGCGATTCGGCTCGCGGGTCGTGGACGATGATGGCGCTCATTTCGGCTCCATTTCGTCGAGGGTGGTCTTGCGCACCTGTTCAAGGTGCTTGCGAGCCGCCGCGGCGGCCGCTTCGGGCTTGTGGGTCTTCAACGCCTCGATGATGCCGCGATGCTCGGCCACGCTGTGCGCGATGGCGCCCGGGCGCTGCAGTGCCCGGCGCCGGAACTCGAGCGCGTAGTCGTAGAAGTCGGAGACCACGTCGACGAGCAGCGCGTTGCCGCAGGCCTTGTACAGCGTGGTGTGGAATTCTCGGTCGGAGATCTGGAAGCGGACCGGATCGCCAAGCATCGACTCCTGGTCATGCACGAGCACCGCGAGCCGGGCCAATTCGTTGTTGCCGATGCGCTGGGCCGCCAGCCGGATCACCTGCACCTCGACCGCGGCGCGCGCTTCGGCCACCTCTTCGAACGACCGGTCGCGCAGGTTGCCCAGCGTGCTGACGGATTCGTGCAGGGAGTAAGGCCCCGTGCCGAGCACACGCGTGCGTGCCCCCTGGCTCACTTCGATCATCTTGCGCGCGTGCAGCACACCCATCGCGGCGCGCACGGTCTCGCGCGAGACGCCCAGCGTGGAAGCGAGTTCGCGCTCGGAGGGGAGTTCGTCGCCGACGCGCAGCAGCCCGGAGTGGATCATGTAGATCAGCTTGTCGCTGATCTGGTCCTTGACCGTGCGCTTGGCGATCTGGCCTTTGTCCCCGGGGATGCGGGCGATGAGTTCCATAGGTCTATCGGTAGGAAGAACGTCGGTAGGAAGAACGGATCGGAATTGCCAGCGAACTGGCCTACTGGTCTGGCTAGAGTACCAGTTGGGACTCCCGTTTTACTACGGGAATTCCCGAGTTCAGCCCACCTCGTTCTCAAGGAAACGCCGGGCCGCCCCAAGTTCCTTGACCCCCACGGGGGGGCGGGTTGGGCCCAGCCCAACCCTGGGGCCCTCAGAAAAGTTCCACGTCCCCCGTCCTGGGCGCATCCTCGCGCCCCCTCGACGCGACAAGGTCGGCGTGGCTGCGGACGCAGTTGCGCCCCTGTTCCTTGGCGAGGTAGACGGCCCGGTCGGCCCGTTCGAAGGCGGCCGACGGGGAGTCTCCCTGGACGACCTGGGTGAACCCGATGCTGACCGTGATCGTGCCCACCTGCGGGAATCGGTAGGCGGCCGTGTTGGCCCGCATCCGCTCGAGCACCTGCCGGGCGTCCTCCTCGTCGGGGCAACGCATCAGCACCACGAATTCCTCCCCTCCGAAACGGTAGAGGCGGTCGTGGAAGCGAAAGGAGCTGTTCATGAGCCGGGACAACAGCAACAGGACTTCATCACCGATCAGATGCCCATGGTTGTCATTCACGCGCTTGAAGTGGTCGATGTCGATGACCGAGAGCCAGTGCAGCAACGGCGGCACCGCTTCATCGGTGGCCGCCGCCGTGGCTCGGGCCGCAAGCGGCGCGCCCGTCAGCTTCAGGAAGCTGTCGTCGAACGTCTTGCGGTTCAGCAGCCCGGTCAGCGTGTCGCGCTCGCTGTAGTCCAGGAGGCACTGGAAGTTGCGGTAGATGCGGAGCACGCTGGTGACAAGGCGCGCGGACTCGTCCGGAAGGGGGGCGTCGGTCTCGATCTCCAGCACCCCCACCACACCCTTGTCTGACTCGACGGGGAAGGTGCTGTGCGTCGATTCGTTCGCGCCGGACGCGACCACGGCCTCCCCGGCGAGGGCGCGCACCCGGGACGGGAACAGCGCCAGCCGGGGCAAGGTCTGCGGGTCGGCCCAGGCGGGGTCCGCCGCGGCCACCGCATCGGAGGCGCCGAGGCGTGCCCGGGTTGTCCAGCGCTCCTCACCGGGGTCTCCGGTGACCCGATAGATCGCCACCGACCTCGGGTGCAGGATCTCCCGCAACGATCCGACCAAGGTGACGTCGAGGACGTCACGGTCCCTGAATCCGGTGAGTTCGGCCAAGTGGTCAATCAGTTCTGACATGGCAGCGGACGCGCCCCTCGCAAGAGGTCGAGTACCAGGGCTTCCCGGGCCCGGGTGGTGACCGATCAACCCGGGCAGCAACCCGCGTGCCCGGTGCCGTGAACCGGACCCCTGATCCGCAGTTGGCGGACGGCGCGCAAGGCCTGCTCCCCACCCTTCGAGCGGCGCAGTGTCCGACACATCGCAGCGGCCCTCTCTGCTGACCAGGCACCGGCCGCCGGGCCGATGATGAATGCAAGCCCCCTGCCGGAGATTCAGCATGTTCCACGCACAGCCGACGCACACGCGATTCCACCCGGGAAGCCGGATCAGCGCCCACCTGCCCCTTGTGCTGGAGGCCGCCGCCGTCGTTCTGACGGGCCTCGGCGGTGTTCACGTTGCCCTGCTCTGGGCGCTGGACTTCAACGTCCTGGCCGAGGCGTTGCACCCACTGGGCGTCGCGGTCTGCGAGGGCCTTCTCACGGTCGCGGCGTCGTACGTGATCGCGGCAGCGGTCCTGAGCCGGCGGCACTGAGGGGCGGCCCGATCGCCGAATGCGGCTACAACGAGACATCGAACTGACGGCGGAAGTCGCTTGGCGTGCATCCTTCGATGCCGCGAAAGAACTTGGTGAAGTTGGTCGCCTCGTCAAAGCCAAGCCGCTGCGCGATGGCAGAAATCGGCATCTCCGTGTGCACCAGCAGGCGCTTGGCTTCCAGCGCAAGGCGTGAGGCGATAAAGGCCTTCGCACCGACACCAGCCACCGCACTGCAGATGCGAGTGAGTGTCTTCTCGGAACATCCCATGGCATGTGCGTAGCGCGAAACGTGATGCCACTGATGCACCTTTGCGTCCAGAAGCCGTTTGAAAAGACGAAAGCGCTCCGACGCATCGGACGATGTTCCGGCAGACGGCTGTTGCTCGGCGTGAAAGATGTGCAGCCGCGTCACAAGCGTTGCCAGTTCGCTCTGGAGCAGCCAGTTCAGCAGCGGTTGCCCGGCGTCGAGCGCGCACTCCTCCTCCAGCCGCGCGAGCGTGTCGGCCAAGAACCTGCCCGTCGACCGGTCGAGGCGCAGATGGCCAGGAAGCGCATCGATCAGTTCATGCATCTGAAGGCGTTCCTCGCCCTGCGAAACCTGCAGCAGCTCGGGTCGGAACAGCAACAGGTTTGCGTCCCAACGGCTACCCGGGCCGAAGCGGTGAACCTGTCCGGGCCGAATGGTCAGCAGCGATCCGGCACCACACTCGATGTGACTGAAATCCACCACGGCGCGGCATATCCCGCGTCTGACGTGCACGAACATGTGAAAGTCGTAGCGGTGGTGACGCTGCAGGTGGGCCCGGGGCACCCTTCGTCTCAGGTCCGACATCGAGAAGACCTCGAGGTCCAGCGCGCTCTCGCCCGAGGGCTGATATTGGACCTGCTCGATCTCGATGGGTCTCGTTCCGTGCGGCATCGATCCATTGTCCGATATTCACCATTTTGCAACCGACTTTGATCGTGTCGAACACGCCGGCAACTCGAACAATACGGGAACGCGCCGGGCGGCCACCATGCCCCGGCTCCCATCCTGATAGACAGTCCGAGACCACCGATGCAAACGACAAACCGACAGTTCATGGCTCGCTTCGTGGAGTTCATCAACACCGCGGACCCGCGGCTCGCCACAGAGTTGGTTTCTCCGGACGCCGTGTTTCAAGTTCCGGGGCGCCCCGAACCCGTGCACGGGCCACAAGGCTACCTGGAGATCATCGGGATGATGCGCGGCGGATTCCCCGACATTCAGTGGACTCTGGAGGAAACCGTCATCGAAGGTGATGTCATCGCGGCGCGATTCACGATGCGCGGGACGCACCGCGGAGCCTTCTTCGGCGTGCCTCCCACCGGCAAGACGATTGCCGTGCAAGCGCTGAACATCTATCGGCTCTCGACCGGGAAGATCGTCTCCGAAGTGGGTCAACCGGACCTGCTCGGATTGATGCAGCAGATCGGCGGGTTGCCGCGTTCCTGAGGCCCTGTGCACCGATGTCGAGCACACCATCAAGCCGAAGCGGCATTGCTGCCCGTGGGCGCACCGTGGCGCGCCTCGAACAACGCATGCCAGTGGGGAATGCGCGCAAGCGCGTAGTCGGCGCTGCGCCGGCGGATCTCGTTGCGGTCGCCGTCGAACTGGCGCGTCTCCGAGAACACCACCGGTGACCGGTCGCCATCCCGGAACGCCCACCCGTAGCACTGCGTGCCTGCCGGGATGTCAGGGTCCACGTCGTCGGTGACACCGGTGTTCGATATCGCGAGACTGGCACAGCTGCCCCGGAGTGCACCTTCCGCCATTTCGCGGGCCACGGCCTCGCTCGTGAGGTTGAATCGGGCGATGGTCTCGGGCCGCACGCCCAGGCAGCGTTCCTTGGCCGCGGGCGAATAGGCCACGAAGGCGCATTCCAGCAAGTCGCCCGCGCCCTCGACGTCCGCGATGCTCGATGCGATGAGCCCGGCGGTGCACGATTCCGCGGTGACGAGCTTCAGCGACCGCGCCTTCAGGAAATGAATGAGCTCGGATGTGTCCACCGTGGCCTCCGAACGGCTCAATGCCGATCCTGACCGCCCGTGGACTTCTTGTCGTCAGCCATGGTGTCACTCCTGAGGGTTGGCACGCCCCAGCTTGGCACGGCGCGGCCCGGTCGTGCATCGGCCGACGGCGCGCGCGCGCGACGGTGTTTTCCGACAGCTCCCTCTTGCGTCCCGCGTGCCTACAGGCGTAGCCTCGTTGCTCCTGCAGTCATCGGGGCCGCGCGGCCACGAGCTTCGGCCGTCCGGTTCCCGGAAAAGCCCCCGGATTCGTTCCGTTTACGACCGTCTGGCCCGGGCCCGGCGAGCTATCCTCAACGATGGATCATCAGAGTCCTTCCCGGACAAGTTGACGCGATGGCGCTCAATTTCTTGCGCACTCACTCAGCAAAAGCCGCCGTCCTCGGCGTGGCGGGGCTGGTCCTGGGCCTGTTGGGTGTCGAAACGCACCGGGCCCTGGCGTCCGAGTACCGGGTGCAGGTGCAGTCCATCCAGTCGTCGGTCGACCGAACGGCGCAGCAACTGGCGGCTCGCACCACCGAGGCCATGGACCAGGTCAACCGCTCCACCCTCGTCGTCAACTACACGCTCGGCCGGCATCCGGCCCCCACGCTGGCGGGCCTCGAACTTTCAGGCGTCATCGACAAGGGTCTCGCGGATCCGATGTTCATCGCCGACGCCACCGGTTTCGTTCAGGACTCGACCGCGTCGTCCCATGTGCAATATGTCGCGGACGAGGAATTCTTCAAGCAGCACCGTACGTCGTCCGAGCGCCAGGTCTTCGTGGGGCGGGTATGGACCGATGTGGTCAGCGGGGCGTCCCGGATACCCGTCACGCGTCGCCTGGAGGTGAACGGGAAGTTCCAGGGCATTGTCTGCGCGATGGTCGATCCTCGCGTGCTCACCGTGCCGTACGGACGGCATGAAGTCTCGAGCACCACGATCGGCGTGCTCGGGGAAGACGGCTACTACCGATCGAGGCTCTCGGAAGGCCGCATGACGTTCGGCGAGCGCCTTGACCCGTTGGTGGTGGCCGGCCAGATCGCCGAGTCGAAACGAACCTTGCTTCCCGGACGGAGCCGGGTTGACGGCAGCGCGCGCTTCGCCGCATTGGTCAAGGTCGAGCGCTACCCTCTCTACGCGGTGGTCGCCGTGTCGGCAGACACGGCCCTCGCCCCCTACCGTCAGTTCCGCGAGAAGAGCGTGCGCTGGGCGATCGTCACGGCCTTCGGGACGGTCGCGGCCGTCCTCATGCTGCTGCGGCTCGCCCGGTCCCTTGACGAGAGTCGTCGCCTCACCCGCACGGCGGAAGCCACGTTCCGGGCCGCGCTGGAAGGCAGCCTGGACGCGGTGTTCATCCTCGAGGCGGTTCGCGATCCCGCCGACGGGCATCTCGTGGACCTGCGCATCCGCGATTGCAACGAGCGGGCCGCGCAGGGACTGTCGACAACACGCACGGAGCTGCTCGGCGCCACGTTCTCCGAACGACTCCCTGTCTCGACAGGGCGCTACCTGAAGGCGTTCAATCACGTGGCGGCCACGGGCAAGCCTGCACAGAACGAAATGGAATGCCACGACCCCGGCCTGGAAGGCATCTGGTTGCACCACCAGATCGTTCCGCTTGAAGATGGCTTCGCGCTGATCTCGCGCGACGTCACCGAAAAGAAGGCCAACGAGGCCACCTTGGCCGCGTTGAGCCGAGCCGACAGCCTGACCGCGCTCACCAACCGCCGAGGCTTCGAAGAGAAGCTCGAGGAAGCCATCCTGCGCAGCGCGCGGGCCAAAGCGGGCGACGGCGCCAACCTCGCGCTGCTGTATGTCGACCTCGACGGGTTCAAGTCCATCAACGACAGCCTGGGGCATGCGGCGGGAGACGCCGTGCTCGTTGAAGTGGCGCGGCGACTGCGGGCAGCCGTCCGCACCACGGACGTCGTGGCGCGCCTGGGTGGCGACGAGTTCGCAGTGATTGCGGAGAACGCCGGCACCCGGCGAGACATCGAGACGCTGGCCGAGCGCGTCCTGGGTGACTTGTCGAAACCTCATCGTGTCGGCGACGCGCAGCGCTTCGCGACACCGAGCATCGGGATCGCGATTCACGTACCCGATGAACACTCGGGTGCCTTTCGCTCGAGGGCTGACGCGGCCATGTATCGCGCGAAATCGGCCGGGAAGGCCCGAGCCTCCTGGGAAAACACGGCAACGTTCGAGGGCGCCGCTTCGCGCACCGTGGACTGAGAAGGTGTGGCATCGGCCCAGCCGCCGAGCGCTTACAGTCACCCCAACAAAGGGGGTGACCACGTGGACAGTCAAACGCATTCCGGCAACGCGCCAACCGTTCAACCCGGCGAGCAGGCCGTCCGCATTGACGTGGACTCAGACCACACCATTGGCTACGCGTCGATTCAGAATTCGGTGCCGGTCGTCAGATCGATCCGGATCACCAACCTGACCGGCGCTGCGCTGGAAGACCTGCAGGTGTTGGTGAGGTGCAACCCGCCGTTCGCCCGAGGTGCCGATCTGAGATTCGATCGGCTGGCACCGCATGAAACTCGCACCATCGCGCCGATCGATCTGCAGCCTGACCACGCATTTCTCTCGGACCTGCAGGAGACGGTCTCCGCGGCCCTCACGATCTCCGTGCGCCAAGGTACTGGCGCGTCAAGCCAGGTCAGCCGGCCGATCGACGTCCTCGCATATGACCAGTGGGCTGGCACGCGCGCCCTGCCCGAGTTGCTCGCGGCATTCTCCATGCCGAACAACCCGGCCGTTGACCCGTTGATCGCAGAGGCATCGAGGCTCCTGCGATCGTCCGACCCCGACCTTTCCATGAACGGCTACCAATCGAAGAGCCGTGAAGTCGTCTGGAAACAGGTGTCCGCGCTGTACAGCACCCTCTGTGGCAAGGCGCTCCAGTACGCCGAGCCTCCCGCCTCATTCGGCAACGACGGGCAGAAGATCCGCACGCCTGACCGCATCCTGGACGGGCGCGTGGCCACCTGCCTGGACCTGGCGATGCTCTTTTCCTCTTGTCTCGAGCAAGCCGGCCTTCGACCCGTGGTACTGATGAACCAGGGACACGCATGGATCGGCGTGTGGCTGCACCAGGCGACGTTCGCCCACCCGTTGACCGACGACGTGCAGGCCGTGCGGAAACGGGTGGAGACCGGAGAGTTTCTCGCATTCGAAACGACGGGCCTGGCCCAACACGCCAGCCAGCGCACCTCGCTCAGGGTTGCCGTCGAGCAGGGACACGCACACCTTCGAGACGAGGCGGCGTTCTTGTATGCCGTGGACATCTGCAAGGCCCGCGAAGTCCAGATCAGGCCGCTGCCTTCGAAGGCTGGTGCACTGAAGTCTGAAGAAGCGGCCATCGGCGAAACCCCGCCAGGCATCGAACCGGCACCGAACCTGCCGCCGCTCGATCCCGCGACGCTCACCCCTCTTGACCTGCCTGCGGACGAAACACCGGCAGGTCGCCTGGCCAAGTGGAAATCGAAGCTGCTCGACCTGACGCTGCGCAACCGGCTGCTGAACTTCAAATCCACGAAGGCGACCCTGCAGATCGTTGCCCCGGACCTGTGTGCACTGGAAGATGCCCTGTCGGAAGGCACCGAGTTCCACATCAAGCCGTTGCCTTTGCTGATGGAGGGCCACGACCCCCGCGTGGCGCAGGTTCACACACAACGCAACGGTCGTTCCCCGCTGGACGACATGGCGCTCGACGCCTTGGGCAACAAGGAATTGCTCGCGCGTGCGTCCCCGGAGTCATTGGAAGGGCATCTGCTGGCACTGCACAGCGCTGCGCGGACGGGCCTGGAAGAGGGCGGCGCGAACACCCTCTACCTCGCCATCGGATTCCTGAAATGGACCGAAGCGGAGAAGGCAGACGCCGCTCACCTGGCGCCCATCCTCCTCGTGCCCGTCTCCATGACCCGGCAATCGGTTCGCAGCGGCTTCCGGTTGGCCCGCCACGATGACGAAGCGATCATCAACCCGACACTGCTCCAACTGCTGAAGAACGCCTTCGAACTCAAGGTCAGTGGCCTCGATGTCGTTCCCACGGACGACAAGGGCATCGACGTCCCCCGCGTGCTCCAGGCGTTTCGCCTGGCCACCAGGGAAATTCCCAAATGGGAAGTGCTCGAGCAGGCTCATCTCGGGATCTTCTCGTTCACGAAGTACCTGATGTGGAAGGACCTCCAGGACCGCACCGAACAGTTGAAGGGCAATCGGGTGGTTCGGCACCTGATCGACCATCCCGGCGACGCCTTCGCGGTTGAAAGCGACGGGGACCCCGATGTGCGGCTGGACGACTCGCACCGGCCCCAGGACATCCACGCGCCGCTGCTGTCGGACTCCTCCCAGCTCAAGGCCATCTGCGCGGTGGACGCCGGAAGAGACCTCGTCCTGGAAGGGCCGCCGGGCACCGGAAAGAGCCAGACCATCACCAACCTCATTGCCCACAGCTTGGCGAAGGGGCGAACCGTGTTGTTCGTGTCCGAGAAGATGGCCGCGCTGGAGGTGGTGCACCGCAGGCTGTCCGACATCGGCCTGGCTCCCTTCTGCCTGGAGTTGCACTCCTCCAAGGCCAAGAAGGCAGAGGTCCTCCAGCAGTTGGGCAAGGCCTTGGAGGTGTCGGGGTCCCGTGCCCCCAACGACTGGAACCGTGAAGCGGAGCGCCTGGCTGCGCTGCGACAAGCGCTGAACGCCCTCGTGGACACGCTTCACCGTGAGCACGGGAACGGGCTGACCGTGTTCGACGCCATCGGCACCTGCATCGCGAACTCGGGCAGCCATGCATCGGACATGCCCTGGGCTGACGGCCACACCCATCCGCGCGAGGCGCTGGACGCCCTGCGCGAGACCGCCCGACAGATCTCGGCCCTCGCCCAGGCGCTTCCCAGCCTGGGTGAGCACCCCCTCGCCCTGATCGGCCGGCTCGAGTGGTCGCCTTCGTGGCAAGACGCATTGCTGGCGGCTGCCCAGTCGACTGCTGCCTCCGCAGCCACCTTGCAAGAGGTGGGGGGCGCGTTCGCGAAGGTGCTTCAGCTTCCGGTGGATGGCCAAAGCATGGACGCCTTCGCGGCGCTCGACCAGCTCGCGGACATCCTGTTGGCCGCCCCCAAGGTGCCGCCCGGACTGGCCAGGCAAGCACACCTCCCGGCCGCGCGGGCCCGCATCGGCGCGTTGATCAGGCATGGCCGCTCCCGCCAGGCGCACTGGCAACGCCTGGGGCCTGGCTGGAAGCCCCACCTGGCCAAGATGAACGGGGCCGAGCTTCAAGGGCAATGGGGCCATGCCATGTCCACCTGGTGGCCCAAGTCGTGGTTCGCCAAGCGCGGGATCTTGTCTCGCCTTGCACCGATGCGCGATGACGGCAAACCGCCGCCGGCGGCGTCGGTCGCAGACATCCTGGCCGCCCTCTCCGATGTGAACGAAGAAGATCAAACGCTTCACGGCATGCATGCGGATGCCGAGGCCCTCCTGCAGGAATCCTATGAAGGCGTCCAGACGGACTGGCAGCAAGTCGAGCAGCACGCCACCTGGGCCACGAGCTTTGCAGACGCCGTGGTGCGCGTTGCCGGCGGTGACCCAGCCGTGGCCCATCCGATCCAGGAGCGGCTTCAACACCTGGTCTCGGATCAACGTGCGCTCTTGTCTGCGGACGGCCCGGCCGGCAGGACGTTGCTCGGGTTCCGGGACGCCTACCGCAACCTCCTCGCCAACCTCGAAGGGCTCCAGCCATTGGCTCAACCCGTTGCGGCGCTGACGGGACCGCCCCAGGCCGACGGTGCGATGGCACGCCTCCAGGGCGTGCTCGGCCGATGGGCGCAGGCCCATCGTTCCCTGCTGCCCTGGTGCAACTGGCGCAGTGTGCGAGAGCGGGCCA
Source organism: Rhizobacter sp. Root1221 (assembly GCF_001425785.1). Lineage (GTDB taxonomy): Bacteria > Pseudomonadota > Gammaproteobacteria > Burkholderiales > Burkholderiaceae_C > Rhizobacter. The sequence continues at coordinate 135,082 of NZ_LMDI01000006.1, forward strand.
TGGCGCAGGGGTTGCAAGGGTTGGTCACGTCGGTCGAGCGCGGCGACGTTCCGCTCTCCGGCGTCGAGCATCATTTCGAGTTCAGCTACCGCAACTGGTGGCTGAAGAAGATGATCGACACAGACCCGATCCTCAGGACGTTCTCGGGCGCGGACCATGAGCGCAAGATCAAGGAGTTCCGGGCCGCGGACGCGAGGTTCCAGAAACTCACACAGGACTACATCGCCGCGACCCTGGCCGGCAAGGTGCCCGCCGCGACGGCACCCGTCGTTGGCGCCGACAGCGAAATGGGGCGCTTGCGCAGGGAACTGACAAAGCAGCGCCGGCACATGCCGGTGCGCCAGCTGGTGCAGGGGCTGCCCACGCTCCTCCCTAAACTCAAGCCATGCCTGCTCATGTCGCCCCTGTCGGTCGCCCAGTACCTGGATGCCCGGCACGCGCAGTTCGACCTGGTGGTGTTCGACGAGGCATCGCAGATTCCCGTCTGGGACGCCGTCGGTGTCATCGCGCGCGGAAAGCAACTCGTTGTCGTCGGAGACCCGAAGCAGCTCCCGCCCACGAACTTCTTCAACCGATCGCCGGACAGCGACCCGGACACATCCAGCGGCGATGAAGAAGTCGAAGACCTCGAGAGCATCCTGGACGAATGCCTCGGCGCCGGGATGAACCGCCTGAGCCTCAAGTGGCACTATCGAAGCCGGCACGAGAGCCTCATCACGTTCAGCAACGCGCGCTACTATGACTCCCGTCTCGTGACCTTCCCCTCTCCGGTCACCGACGACATCGCCGTGCGTTTCGAGCACGTGCATGGGGTCTACGACCGCGGGGGATCACGCACCAACCGGGCCGAAGCCGAGGCGATCGTCCAGACCATCGAACGGCACTTCCTCGACGAAGGCGAAAGAAGCCGAAGTGTCGGGGTGGTGACCTTCAACCAGACACAGCAGTCCCTGATCGAGACGCTGCTGGACGCCCGCCGACGCACCAACGTCGACCTGGACAAGGCCATTGCGCAGGCCGCCCACGAGCCGTTGTTCATCAAGAACCTCGAGAACGTCCAGGGCGACGAGCGCGACATCATCCTGTTCTCGATCACCTACGGCCCGGATGCCGCTGGCAAGGTGACGATGAACTTCGGCCCGCTGAACGGCGAAGGCGGGCATCGCCGCCTCAACGTGGCCATCTCCCGGGCCCGCGAACGTGTCGTGATCTTCAGCACGCTCAAGCCGGAGCAGATCGACCTCGGGCGCGTGCGCGCCACCGGTGTTCGTGACCTGAAGCACTACCTGGAGTTCGCGCTGCGTGGCCCGAAGGCCTTGGTCGAACAGAGCGTCCCGGCCGGCCGCGAGCCTGACAGTCCATTCGAGACGGCGGTCATCCGCATGCTGAGGGACAAGGGCTGGGTGGTGCATCCGCAGGTGGGCTGCTCTGGGTATCGGATTGACCTGGGCATCGTGGACCCACGTGCGCCAGGAAGGTACCTCCTCGGCATCGAATGCGATGGCCGCAGCTACCACTCGGGTGCGACGGCGCGGGACCGCGACCGCTTGCGCCAGCATGTCCTCGAAGGGCTGGGGTGGCGCATGCACCGCATCTGGTCGACAGAGTGGTGGCTGAATCCCGAGGGAGAGTTGGAGAAGTTGGCGGACAGGCTTCAGTCTCTTCTCGAAGAAGAGGCGCCCGCACCCCATGCGGAGGCACGAACGGCCGGCCCCGAGGCTGAAGGCGCTGACATCGGGGGGGCCGAGGACCGCAACGGCATGCCCGTGGATGATCAGCCCATGCCGGCTGAGCGGGGTGCGCGGCTGGATCCATATGCCCCGGCCACCCTGCCCGCCGGCCGGCCGGAGTCCTTCTACGAACCGGCTCACACCAAGGCGCTGGTCAAGTGCCTCGACATGGTCATCGACACCGAGGGCCCCGTCCTGGAAGCCGTGCTGTTCAAGCGCGTGGCCCGGGCGTGGAGCCTGGAGCGAACGGGGGCACGCATCGTCGAGCGGTTGCGCAACATCATTCCGGCCCGGGTGGTTCGCACCGAGGAAGGCGATCGCACGTTCTACTGGCCCGAGGGAGCCACCCCATCGGGATGGTCCCGGTTCCGGGTGGCCGACAGCAATGAACAATCCCGCCGCCACATCGACGAGGTTGCGTTGGAAGAGGTCGCGGCGATCGTCAGGCACCTCCTGGAACAGGCCGGCTCATCGAGCAGGCAGGACCTGGCGCGAACAACTTGCCGCTTGCTGGGAATGGCCCGGACGCCAGCGGACGCGGAGGCCAGGGTCGTCAACGCCATCGAGTGGCTGGTGACGGCCGAGGCCGCCGTGGTCCATGGAGACCATGTGCGGCTGAGGACCTGAGCGGATGCCGCGGGATCCCCGTCGTTGCACTCAACTGGACCATCCGCCACCCAGCGCCTTGAACACCGTGACGGCGTTGCTCAGGCGGGACAGGCGCGTGGTGATCAGGCCCTGCTGCGCGCTGTACCAGGAACGCTGGGCGTCCAGCACCTCCAGGTAGCTGTCGACACCGCGGTCGTACCTTGCATTCGAGAGGCGCATGGCGTCCGCGTTCGCATCCGCCAGCGATTGCTGGGCTTCCAGCTGATCGGTCAGGGATGACCGATCCGCGAGGGCATCCGCCACTTCGCGAAAGGCGGTCTGGATGGACTTCTCGTACTGCGCGACAGCAATGTCGCGCGCAGCCTGTGCGTCGTCGAGGTTGGCCCGGTTCGACCCGCCGTCGAAGATCGGCAGCGTGATCTGTGGCATGAAGCTCCACGCGCCAGACCCGGCCTTGAACAAGCCCGACAGCTCGGCGCTGCTGCTGCCGGCGGAGGCGGTGAGCGTGATGCGCGGGTAGAAGGCCGCGCGTGCGGCGCCGATGTTGGCGGTGCTGGACTTGAGCTGGTGCTCTGCCTGCAGGACGTCGGGCCGTCGCAGCAGCAAGTCCGACGGCAAGCCGGCCGGCAGGTCAGGCAGCGCGTTGACTTCGTCACCGAGCTCGCCCGGGGCGAAGTTGTCCGGCACCTCCGTGCCGATGAGCAGCGCGACGGCATTGCGGTCCTGCAGGATGCGGCCGGTGTACAGCGCCACGTCGACCCGTGCACTGTCCACGCTCGACTGCAACTGGCGCAGCGTCAGCGCCGAAGCCGAACCCAACTCGAATCGCCGTTGCGTCAGCGCATAGGACTCGCCTTGACTGCGCAGCGTCTCCTTCGCCAGCGCCAGGCGCTCGATGTCCGCGGCCCAGGTGAGGTAGGCGTTCGCCACTTCGGAGATCAGGCTGATCTGCGTGGCATTGCGCGCCGCCTCGGTCGAGAGGTACTGCTCGAGCGCCTGGGCGTTGAGGCTGCGAACGCGGCCGAACAGGTCCAGCTCATAGGCACTGATGCCCACGTTGGCGCTGTACTGGTGCGTGACCATGGCCTGGCCGGAGGACGAAACGCCGGCCGGCACCCGGCTGCTGCTGCCGCTGCCAGAGGCGTTCACGCCGGGAAAGCTCTGCGAACGCTGCACGCGGTACTGCGCCCGCGCCCGCTCGATGTTCAGCACCGCGACGCGCAGGTCGCGGTTGTTCTCGAGCGCGATGCCGATGAGACCGCGCAACCGCACGTCGGCGAAAAACGCCTGCCATGCCAGGTCCGCCACGTTCTCCGACGGGCCGTTGGCCACGGACACCGGGTAGGCGGTCGGCACGGGCGAGGCGGGGCGCTCATAGTCGGGTGCGAGGGTCCCGCAGCCGGCCAGGCCGGCCACGATCGAAAGGGTAAGAAGGCTCAGGCGCAGCATGTCAGTGGCTCTCTTGCAATTGAACGGGGGGGCTCGGCTCCGGATCCGGCGCCTTGCGGCGATTCACCAGCCCTTGCACCACCACGAAGAACAGGGGGACGAAGAAGATGGCGAGCACCGTGCCGGACACCATGCCGCCCACCACCGCGGTGCCCAGCGCGTTCTGCGCACCCGCGCCGGCGCCCTTGCCGAGCATCAAGGGAAGCACCCCCAGGATGAAGGCAAGCGAGGTCATCAAGATCGGACGCAGGCGCATGCGCGCCGCGGTCAGCGCCGCCTCGACGACCCCCTTGCCCTGGGCCACGAGGTCCTTCGCGAACTCGACGATCAGGATGGCGTTCTTCGACGCGAGGCCGACGGTCGTGAGCAGCCCGACCTGGAAGTACACGTCGTTCATCTTCCACGTCAGCACCGCGCCCACCAGCGTACCGAGCACACCCAGGGGCACGACCAGGATGACGGACACGGGGATCGCCCAACTTTCGTACAGCGCCGCGAGGCACAGGAACACCACGAGGATGGACACCGCGTACAGCAGGCCTGCCTGTCCGCCAGCCTGCCGCTCCTGGCGAGACACACCCGTCCACTCGTAGCCGATGCCAGGCGGCAACTGTGCGACGTGCCGTTCCACCAGCGCGAGTGCCTGGCCGCTCGACATCGCGCCCGGCATGGCCATGCCCAGGATCTCCACGGAGGGAACGCCGTTGTAGCGCTCCAGGCGCGGCGATCCGGACGTCCAGCGGGCGGTGGCGAACGCGCTGAACGGCGCCATCGCCCCACTGGCGTTGCGAACGTACCAGTGGTCGATGTCGCTCGGCAGCATGCGGTACGGTGCGTCGGCCTGCAGGTACACCTTTTTCACGCGGCCTTGGTCAATGAAGTCGTTGACGTAGCTGCTGCCCCAGGCGGCGGAGAAGGTGTCGTTCACGTCGGCCATCGTGAGCCCGAGTGCGCCCACCTTGTGCGGGTCGACGTCGAGCTTGAACTCGGGCGTGTCTTCCATGCCGTTGGCACGCACCGCGACCAGGCCCGGCTCCTTGCGGAGCGCCGCCAGCAGTTGATTCCGTGCGTCCATCAGCGCAGCGTGACCCAGGTTGGCCCGGTCCTGGAGCATGAGGTCAAAGCCGCTTGCGTTGCCGAGTTCCGAGACCGCGGGCGGGGCGAAGGCGAACACCGTGGCATTCGGGATGCGCGCCAGCGCGCCCATGGCGGTGTTGGCGACGTCCTGCGCTTTCATGCCCGCACCGGTGCGTTCGCTCCACGGCTTGAGCTTGACGAATGCGAAGCCCGCGTTCTGGCCACTGCCGGCGAAGCTGAAGCCGGCCACGGTGAAGATCGCATCCACCGTGTCCTTCTGGTCCACGAGGAAGTGCTGCTCCATCTGCGCGACCACGTCGAGCGTGCTGCTCTGCGCCGCACCCGGGGGCAACTGAACCATCGCGAACAGCGTGCCCTGGTCCTCGTCCGGCAGGAAGCCGGCCGGGATCTTCGAGAACACGAACGCGACGGCGACCAACAGCACCGCATAGCCGGCCATGTACCGGCCGCCGCGGTTCACCATGTGGCGCACCACGCCTTGATAACCGCGATTGCTGCGGTCGAACCAGCGGTTGAACGCGCCGAAGAAGCCGGTGGTCGCGAGCGCATGGCCCTTGGCAACGGGTTTGAGCAGCGTCGCGCACAGCGCCGGCGTCAGGATCATCGCGACCAGCACGGAGAGCGTCATCGCCGACACGATGGTGACCGTGAACTGACGGTAGATCACACCGGTGGACCCACCGAAGAACGCCATGGGAACGAACACCGCCGCCAGCACCAGCGCGACGCCGACCAGCGCGCCGGTGATCTGGCCCATCGATTTGCGCGTGGCCTCCAGAGGCGACAGCCCCTCCTCGCTCATCACACGTTCGACGTTTTCCACCACCACGATCGCGTCGTCGACCAGGAGGCCGATGGCAAGGACCATCGCGAGCATGGTCAACGTGTTCAGCGAGTAGCCGAACGCGGCCAGCACGCCGAAGGTGCCGAGCAGCACCACCGGCACGGCGATCGTCGGGATCAGCGTCGCGCGGAAGTTCTGCAGGAAAAGGTACATCACGACGAAGACCAGCACGACGGCCTCGATCAGCGTCTTCACGACCTCCTCGATGGAGATGCGCACGAACGGCGTGGTGTCGTACGGCTTGATCACCTCGACGCCGGGAGGAAAGAACGGCTTCAGCTCGTCGAGCCGTGCGTCGATCCCCCGCACGGTGTCAAGCGCATTGGCGCCGGTGGCGAGCTTGATGGCGAGGCCCGCGGCAGGCTTGCCGTTGAAGCGGGACACGTTGGCGTAGCTCTCGCTGCCCAGTTCGACGCGCGCAACGTCCCTCAGCCGCACCGCCGACCCGTCGGCTTGCGTGCGCAGCAGGATCTCCTCGAACTCCGCGGCAGTCTTCAGCCGCGTCTGCGTCGTGATCGTGGCATTGAGCTGCTGGCTGGACACGGCGGGCAGGCCACCCAGCTGGCCAGCCGACACTTGGGCGTTCTGCGCGCTGATCGCATTCTTGACGTCGAGCGGCGTCAGCTTGAAGTTGTTCAGCTGCGTGGGGTTGAGCCAGACGCGCATCGCGTACTGCGACCCGAAGAGTGTCGTGTCACCGACACCCTCGACCCGGCTGAGCTGGTCCTGCACGTTGGCTGCGACGTAGTCCGAGAGGTCTGACCCGTTGAGCTTGCCGTCACTCGAGACGAACGCCAGCACATTGAGGAAGTTGGCAGCCGACTTCGTGACCTGCACGCCCTGCTGCTGCACCTCTTGCGGAAGCAGCGGCGTCGCGAGGGCCAGCTTGTTCTGCACCTGCACTTGCGCGGTGTCCGGGTTGGTGCCCGTCTCGAACGTCAGCGTGATCGTCACGCTGCCCGAGGACTCGCTGGTGGACGAGATGTAGGAGAGCCGGTCGAGGCCCTTCATCTTCTGTTCGATCACCTGGGTGACCGTGTCCTCCAGGGTCTTGGCGGATGCGCCCGGGTACATCGCCGTGATGGCGACGGCCGGCGGCGCGATGGTCGGGTATTGGGCGATCGGAAGGATCTTGATCGCCGCGACGCCGGCCAGCATCACGATGATGGCGAGGACCCATGCAAAGATGGGCCGGTCAATGAAAAAGCGTGCCATGGGAATGTCCGCCTCGAATCAGAGCTTCGCGGCGGTGGCGGTGGTGGCGGTGGCGGCGGCGGCAGCAGCGGGCTTGACCGTCACCGGCATGCCGGGATGCGCCTTCTGCTGTCCTGCGACGACCAGTTGGTCGCCCGCCTTGAGACCGCTGGTGACAAGCCACTGGTCGCCCACGGCGCGGCTGGTTTCCAGCGCGCGCTGCTCCAGCTTGCCATCGGCCACCACGAAGGCGACCGGCTTCCCGGTGGTGTCGCGGCTCACCGCGGGCTGGGGAGCCAGCAGCGCCTGCTGCAGAACGCCCTCCTCGACCACGGCACGCACGTACATGCCCGGCAGCAACTCGCCCTTCGGGTTCGGGAACTCCGCCCGCAGCGTGACCGCGCTGGTGCCCTGGTCGACCGTCACGTCGGAGAACTGCAGCGTGCCAGGCAGCGCGTACGTGCTGCCGTCCTCGAGCAGCAGCTTGACCTTCGCGGTGCCACGCTGGAGGTCCCCCGTGGCGAGGGAGCGGCGCAGCGCGAGCAGTGCGCTGCTGGTCTGCGTCACGTCGACGAAGATCGGGTCCATCTGCTGCACGGTGGCCATCGCGGTCGCCTGGTTGGCCGTCACGAGGGCGCCGGCCGTGACCGTCGAGCGGCCGATCCGCCCGCTGACCGGGGCCACGATGCGGGTGTAGTCGAGGTTGATGCGCTGCGTCTGCAGCGTCGCCTTTGCAGCCGATACGTCGGCTTCGGCCTGCAGCAGTGCGGCGGAGGCATCGTCGGCGTCCTGCTGGCTGACCGCCTTGATGGCGCCGAGCTCCTTGTAGCGGGCCGCCTTCAGCTTGACCGTCACGAGGTTCGCTTCGGACTTCGCAAGGGTCGCCCGGGCGTTGTCGACGCTGGCGCGATAGAGAGCCGGGTCGATCTGGTAGAGCACTTCGCCCGCCTTGACGGTGCTGCCTTCCTTGAACCGGCGGGCCTGTACGAGGCCAGTGACCTGCGGCCGCACTTCGGCGATCTGGATCGGCGCCACGCGGCCCGGCAACTCCGTCGTCAGCGCCAGCTGCTGCGGCTGGACGGTGATGGCGCGAACTTCCGGCGTGCCGGTGAAGGCAGCGGGAGGCCTCGGCGCGTCGCCGCACGCCACGAGGGCCGCCGACGCCACGGCCACGAGGGCCGTCGGCAGGACATGAATCAGGACATCACGCATGAAAAGGACTCCGGAAGACGGTCCGCCACCGCGGCACAACCGTACAGTACGGTTCATTATTGCTTTGACAAGATCCCGTCGTCAATCAAAAATAGACCCACCCGTACAGTTTCGAGAGGATTCCCGTGAAGATCCGCACAGAGGCACGACGCGACGCGATCCTCCAGATCGCCGCCGCAGTCTTTCTAGAGAAAGGCTTCGAGCGCGCGTCGATGGCCGAGATCGCCCAGAAGGTCGGCGGCTCGAAGGCAACCCTGTACGGCTACTTCCCGTCCAAGGAAGCGTTGTTCCTGGCCGTGGCGGAAGCCGAGGGGCAAAAGCAGATGGCAGCAGCCGGGTCCGAGCTGGTGGCCAGCGGACCGACCGCGCTGGCGCCGGCCTTGACGCGGTTTGCCGAGGCCCTGTTGCGGTTTCTCGGCGCCGAGACCACGTGCGCGAGCCACCGCATGGTGATCGCGGAGGCAGGCCGGTCTGACATCGGCAAGCTCTTCTACGAAATCGGGCCGAAGCACGGGCTGGACCTCATCGCGGATGTCCTCGCCGGGGCCATGGCGCGCAAAGAGCTTCGCCAGACAGAGCCGTTCGTGGCCGCCCAGCACTTTGTGGCCCTGACGACCTCCGCAATTCAATTTCGGCTGTTTCTCCGCGCGCCGGAAGACCTGACAGAAGAACGCGTCGCAGCCTCTGCCGAATGTGCGGTGGACGTTTTCTTGAGAGCGTACGCGGCCGATCCCCCGCGACCCGGGCGGTCAACGCCGCGGTAGCCGGCATCCTGGGCGGCACCCCCAACGAGGCGGCCCCCGCCAGAGGTGCAAGCGGAGGGACCGACAGTTTTCGTCACAAGCAGACGGCACGTGACGCGCGATTCGCCACAAGCGACGAACAAGGTAACTCTCAGGTCGTACAGGGACGCGTGCCGTGATGGCACAGTCCATGCAAGCGCTTGCATACGACTGGGAGGACCTGTGGTCAACGTGATGAATCAATACCTTGCTCGCCTCTTGAAGGCAGCCGCGCTGTCGGCCGTCTTCGTGGGGGTTTCGGCCTGTGGAGGCGGCAGCGAATCGTCCTCCGGCAACAGCCCGGCGGCTGGCAGCGGCACTGGCGGCACTGGCGGCACTGGCGGCACTGACAGCACGGCAGCCGGCAGCGCCTTCACCACCTTCATGGGAAGCGGCACGCTGCTGGTCGGCGCGCAGATGGACGATGCGACCGCAGCGGCAGCGCCCTTCGATGCACGCTATGTCTACCTGGCCAGCAACACGGTTCCCGAGGCGGCATGCCTCAAGGCCTGTCCGGAAGCTTGCACATCATGGTGGGGCTGTTGGCAGGACCGGTCGCAGCCGCCGGGCCAGTACGTGAAGCACCACCTTCAGCAGAACGCCGCCGCGACATGGCAAGGCGCTTCCCGTCCGCGACTGCCGGTGTTCACGTACTACACCTTCCTGTCCGGCTCGGGCGGGGGCGAGGGGGCGAGCGAGGTGGCGGCCATGAACAACGCTGCTGTCCTCGGGCGCTATTTTGACGACTGGCGCTTCCTGCTGCAGACGATCGGCAGCGAGCGCGTGATGCTGCACATCGAACCAGATCTCTGGGGCTTCCTGCGCAGCGTCAACAGCGATCCGCATGCCGTGCCCGCGCAGGTGAAGACAGCCAACCCCGCCGACTGCGCATCGCAGGAGAACAGCGCCGCGGGCCTGGCCCGCTGCATGATCGCGATGGCACGGAAGTACGCGCCGCACGTGGCGGTGGGCCTGCACGCCTCGCCGTGGAACTACCTGGC
>NZ_LMDI01000006.1:150000-166107 GCF_001425785.1 Rhizobacter sp. Root1221
GCTTGAACGCATGACGCGGATGATCAGCCTTGCAGAGGTGCCCGCACTGGCCGGCTCGATGCTCGAGGGAAAGGTGCAGGGCCGCATCGTCGTCGACGTCAACGCGTGATGCGTTGCGTGGCGGCTCGCCCGAGACCGCTTCCACAAAACCGCTGAACCCTGGCCCTCATTCATACCCCCATGCCACTCGAGACCATGAACTCCAACCTCGTGAACCTGCCAAAGCGGACCACCCGCGCCCTTCAATGCCTGGCCCTGGCCCTCGGCTTCGTGGCACTGCCCACCTGGTCAGCCGAGGCAACGCCGACCGGATTGTGGAAGAACATCGACGACAACAGCGGCAAGCCGCGGGCGCTGATCCGCATCACCGAAGCGAACGGAACCCTGCAGGGCCGGATCGAGAAGGTCTTCCCGGGTCCGAACGAAGATCCGAATCCGAAATGTGAAAAGTGCGAAGGCGCAACCAGGAACGCACCGATCGTCGGGCTGGTGATGCTGAGCGGGCTGAAGAAGGATGGAGACGAGTACACCGGCGGCGAGATTCTCGACCCGGAGAACGGCAGCACCTATCGCAGCAAGGTTCGCGTGATCGACGACGGCAGGAAGCTCAGCGTGCGCGGCTACATCGGCATTCCCGCCCTGGGCCGTTCGCAAACCTGGCTGCGCCAGGAGTAAGGGTCGTGTCTCCATGGTCGTCACATTCGCAACTTCGCGGCCATCGCACATCGCCTGAATCGCACGACGCAGCAGAAACGCGAACCATGACAAGTCTTCCCAGCAACGCCGCGCCGCATGCACGATACATCGACGCCCCCAATCTTTCCGTCAACGTCGGAGGCACCGCCTTTGCCTATCGAGACCTGGGCCCACGGAACGGCGTGCCGCTCGTACTGTTCAACCATTGGGGTGGGGTATTGGACAACTTCGATCCAAGGATCGTCGACGGCCTCGCCCGCAAGCGCCGCGTGATCGCGACCAACTATCGGGGTATCGGCGCGTCTGGCGGCATGGCGCCGGTGACCATCGACGAGATGGCGCGCGACGCCATTGCCCTGATCCGGGCACTGGGCTTCGAGACAGTCGACTTGCTCGGCATGTCCCTCGGAGGATTCGTTGCGCAAGACGTCACGCTCAAGGCGCCGGGCCTGGTGCGAAAACTCATCCTGACCGGCACGGGCCCCGCGGGCGGCGCGCGCATCGACCGGGTCGGCGCGGTGTCATGGCCACTCATCATCAAAGGTCTGCTGACACTTCGTGACCCGAAGTTCTATCTGTTCTTTACGTCCACGGTCACTGGGCGCCGTTCCGCAAAGGCCTTCCTGGAACGGATCAAGGAACGCAAGACGAAGAGGGACAAGGACCCGGCCCCCGGGCCTTTCCTGCGGCAGCTCAAGGCGATCAAGGCCTGGGGCCAGCAGGCTCCCCAGGACCTCGGCCGCATCAACATTCCGGTCCTGATCGCCAGTGGTGACAGCGACATCCTGATTCCAATGATGAACAGTGCCGACATGGCCCGACGAATCACCGGCTCACAACTGTTGATCTACGAAGACGCCGGGCATGGCGGAATTTTTCAGCATCACGCTGATTTCGTACCGAAGGCTCTTTCCTTCCTTGGCGACTGATTCAGGGCCTGCGCGAACCCAAGAGGGGTGTGGCATGGCGACTCTCACCCCCATCATTCAATGTTCTGCGCAGACCTGCTGGCCGGAACCTTCACCAGCTCAGCGCTGAGCTGCCAGAGCCGCTCGGCCGTCACGTCGTCGTGGGCCAGCGGATTGGGCGAACGGAGCGGCCACCCACCGGCGCGCGACTGCTTGTCCTTGTAGCGAGCCTTCTGGCTGAAGTACTCACCCGACTGCTCCGCAACCTCGGGCGCCAGCAACGCGTGCAAGGTGGTCTGCACACCTTCCCAGGGTTCGATCATCCCGGCCATGCGAAGCAGCGGAATGGCGATGTAGTTCTCCACCCACTTCGGGATCGGAAGCTTCACGAGGTTCGTGCGGACCCAGCCGGGGTTCACACTGGCAACGGTAACGCGTGTGCCGCGCAGGCGCCGTGCCAGCTCCCGGGCGTGCAGCAAGTTGGCCAGCTTGGACTGTGCATAGGCCTCCCAGCCGTCGTATCGACGCTGGTGGTAGTTCGGATCGTCGAAGTGGATCGCGCCCTTGCGCCCCAGAGAGTCTTCATGGAAAAAGCTGGAGAGGATGATCACGCGTGACGGGCTGCCAGCCATCAAGACATCGAGGAGCAGCTCCGTCAGAAGGAAGTGGCCAAGGTGGTTGGTGCCGAACTGCGTCTCGAAGCCGTCCTTGGTGTGCCCTGCAGGCGTGTTCATGACGCCCGCGTTGTTCACCAGGCCGTGCAACGCGTCATGGCGTTGCCGGACCTCCTGCGCGAATCTCCGCACGGAATCGAGCTCGCCAAGGTCGAGTTGGAGAACCTCCAGCTTGGCTTTCGGCAGTTCGGCCCTGAGGGCGTCCGCAACCCGGTTGCCCTCGGGCAGCCGGCGACAGCCCATGATCACCCTCGCCCCTTGTTTCGCGAGCTGACGGGTGGTCGCCAACCCCAGGCCGGAGTTGGCACCTGTGACGACATAGATCTTGTCGCTCAGGTCAAGGGCAAGCAGTGCGGGGCGGACCATCAGAGGCTGGTTCATGGCTGTTCCTTGATATGCTTCATTCAACAGGAGACTGTTGGTCTCCAATGTAGCAGACCACCGGTCTCTTGTGGAAACTCTTTCGCGAACGGCCCCATGAGCAATCCATCACCCTTCCTGCGCGCACGCTCACCTGAGCAGAAGGAGGAGCGCCGGCGGCACCTGCTCGACACCGCGAAGGCATTGCTCCTCGAGATGCCCGACGTGCATGCCCTGGGCATCAACGAACTCGCCCGCCAGGCGCAGATGACGAAGTCCAACGTCTACCGCTACTTCGAGAGCGGCGAAGCGGTCTTGCTGGACGTGCTGGTCGAGGAGTACGGCCTCTGGATTGCCGAACTGCAAACAGGCCTGGCCCGAGGCCAGGACGTGAAGCACGGCGGGACGATCGAGCACATTGCGAAGACCTTCGCCGCGGCCGCGGTTGCACGGCCTCTGCTGTGCCGACTCACCAGCATCCTGCCCTCCATCCTCGAGCACAACATCACGGAGGAGCGCATGGTCGAACTCAAGCAGGCCTTGCTGGCCGTGCGGCAGCAGACGGCGAACGACTTCCATCGCTGCGTGCCTTCGATCCCGGCCTCGGGCTTCGAGAAGTTCATCCATCAGGCGCTGCCGCTTCTCATCGGGCTCTGGCCGCTCAGCCACCCGGCCGACATTTCGGCACGGGTGATCGAAAGGCCCGATCTGGCGGCATTGCGCTACGACTTCCAGCGCGATCTCGAAGAGGGCCTGCTGATGCTCTTGCGCGGCCTGCGCCCCTGAGTTGCGACCAGGCGTGGGCACGCCGCGCTGACTTCGGCGAGCCGATGAACGCGCAGTCAAAGCCGTCCAGCCGACCCGCTCAACATGCCTGGGACTTGAGGGAAGTTTCAGCTTGGTGAATCCCCGCGGCTTGATCGGACTTTTCACGTGATGTACTGTAGCTGCAACTGTTGCATATGCAATATGTTGATGAGAGAGGCTGGGACTGGATGCTTACGCGACGGTGACGTGCCTGCTCTTTGACCACCCCGCAACAACTTCTGGGAGCGCCCATGTCCAAGCCTGAAATCGTTCTTTGCACACCGGTTCGAACCCCGATCGGCACTTACGGCGGTGCGCTGAAGGAAACGCCGGCGCCCGCGCTGGGCGCGGCGGTGATCCGCGAGACCCTGCACCGCTCGGGACTGGCCGCGAACGCCGTCAGTACCATTGTCATGGGGCACGTGATCCAAGCTGGCACGCGAATGAATCCAGCGCGACAGGCGGCCATCGACGGCGGCCTGCCGGTCGATGTGCCGGCCCTGACGGTCAACAGGGTCTGCGGCTCGGGCGCCCAGGCGATCGCTACCGCAGCGCTCGAGATCGCGGCAGGGTATGCCGAGATTGCGATTGCCGGCGGCATGGAGAACATGGACCAGGCGCCCTATCTGGTGCCCGGCGCGCGTTGGGGACACCGCATGGGCGACGCCCAGCTGCTCGACAGCATGTTGCGAGACGGCCTGCACGACGCCTTCAGCGGTCAACACTCGGGCTGGCATACCGAGGATCTCGTCAGCCGCTACGCCATTGCCCGCGAGGACCAGGATCGCTGGGCCACGCGCTCGCAACAGCGATTCAGCAGCGCTCAGGCGGCAGGAAAGTTCGCTGAGGAGATCGTGCCCATTGAACTCTCCGGCCGCAAGGGGCCGGTGATCTTCTCCCAGGATGAAGCCAATCGGCCCGACACGACCATCGAGTCACTTGCCAAGCTCAAGCCGGCGTTCCGCAAGGACGGCACGATCACCGCCGGCAACGCGCCCGGGCTCAACAGCGGCGCAGCGGCGGTGATCGTGGCGGAACGCACGATTGCGGAGAAGAAGGGATTGAAACCATGGGCGCGCCTGGTTTCGCACGGTGTCGCGGCGGTCGATCCGGGCATGTTCGGCATCGGGCCGGTGCCAGCGGTCAAATTGGCCCTCCAACGCGCCGGCTGGAAGCACACGGACATCGAGCGCATCGAGATCAACGAGGCATTCGCCGCGATCACCCTGGCCTGCCTGCGGGAGCTCGACCTGCCGGAAGACATCGTCAACGTCGAAGGCGGCTCGATTGCCCATGGCCACGCCATCGGCGCAACGGGCGCCGTGCTGACTACGCGCTTGCTGCACTCGATGCGGCGAGACGGCCTCAAGAGGGGCATCGTGACACTGTGCATTGGCGGTGGCCAAGGCATCGCACTCGCGCTCGAGCTGCTCTGACGAACTGCGAGAACCAACTCCAATGAAATACACCGCGTTTGGAAAGACCGGCCTGAGAATTCCGGTTACGTCGGCGCTCTTTCGCTCGAACTCTCCACCGAACAACTTGGCCGCCTCGACACCGTGAGCAACATTGCCGGCTCGGCGCCAGCAAGGAAGCCAGTTCCCTGGTCGGCCACGGACATTGCCCGGGTGATCGCCTGAGGAGAGCGGGCGGCCTGGCATCGCCAAAGCACGGCCCACCTCGTCGTGTCCGTATCGGCTGGCGTTTCAGGCGTAGATGTTCGGCACGCGCTGCCGCAGGGCACTCGCCTTGCTCTCGCCCAGCGCCTCGACGACCGGTTGCCAGGTCGAGCCGTAGCTCGGCGTTGCATCAGGGGCGAACATGGTATGGGGCCAGTCGGATCCCCACACCATGCGGTCGCCAAACAAGTCAGCGAGGCGGCGGATCTGTGGCACGAGCTTCGTGTACGGGCATTCTGCGTTGAGGCGATACCAACCCGAGAGCTTGAGCCAAGCCCCGTGTCGCGCGAGTTCCGAAATGATCTTCCACGCCGAGTGGTCGGCGCCAATGCCCGAATCGAACCCGGCAAGATGGTCCAGCACGCAAGTCACGTCGCTGTGTCGGTGGCACGCAGCAACGGTCGCCAGATCCTCTGCACGGGCATACCACTGCATGTGCCAGCCTTGCCTGCGCAAGTGGGGAGCCAGGCTGGCGAATCGCTGCGCAGGATTCGCGCTCTCACCCACCGGTGACACAAGGTTGAGCCGTGCGCCGCGCACGCCGCGCACGTGCATTGCACGGAGGTCGTCCTCGCTCACATCACCATCCAGCACAACCACACCCCGGTGCCGGCCAGGCTCGACAGCGAGGGCGCGCAGCAGCAATGAATTGTCCGTGCCGTAGACGCTTGGCTGCACCAGCACCAGGTGATTCACGCCATGCTGGCGCGCGACGGCCTCGACTTCCGTGAGCGGGCGATCCACCGGTGCGTAGTGACCCATGCGCGAGGGTGCCGACGCCTCGAACACGTGCACATGGCAATCCCAGCCTCCAGCAAGCGCCTCAGTCACGCGTGATTCCCCGCTCCTTGATGACACCTGCCCATAGCGTCCGCTCGGACTTCAGGAACTGCGCAGGATTGCCGCTGAACACTTCACCACCAAGCGCACGAACGCGGCCAAGCACCTCCGGGTCGCTCATCACCTTGGCAAATGCCGTTGCCAGCTTGTCGCGAACGGCGGGGGTAACGCCCGCGGGAGCCAGAATGGGATTCCACTCCAGCACCTCGTGACCAGACACGCCGGCCTCCGCCATGGTGGGCACGCCAGGCAATGCACGACAGCGAGTTTTTGCCGTCACAGCCAGTGGCCGCAGGCGGCCGGCTTGAATCATCCCGAGGCTGGACGCGACATTCGCGAAGAACAGGGGGACCTGGCCGCCCATCACATCGTTCAGCGCGGGCCCACCGCCGCGGTACGGGACGTGGGTCAACTGGACCTTGGCGATCTGCTCGAAGAGCGCGCCTGCCAGGTGCTGGGCCGATCCGTTGCCTGAGGATGCGTAGGCGATGGCCCCAGGCTTGGCTCGCGCCAGCTTCAGGACATCCGCAACGCTCTTTGCCTCGAAGCTGGGTGTGCAAACCAGAACGTTCGGGAACTGTGCAAGCACCGCTATCGCCGTGAACGATTTGTCGCTGTCATAGGGCAGCTTCTGGAAAAGCGCCGGATTGACCGCGAACGACGAGGCGTCGAGCAGCAACGTCGCGCCGTCCGGCACCGCCCTGGCGACCTGGCCGGCGGCGATGGTGCCGCTCCCACCGGGCTTGTTCTCGACGATCACAGGCTGGCCCAGCGCGTCGGACAGTTTGGGCGCGATCAACCTGGCCATGGCGTCAGCCCCGCCACCCGCAGGGTACGAGACAACCAGCGATACCGTCTTTCCGCCAGCGAGGTCGCCAGCGGAGAAGGCAGGACCGGCGAATGAAGCGGCCGATGCGGCCAGGAACGCTCGACGATTGATGTGACGAATGTGCATCGGATTTCTCCTCAGGTGATCGTGACGCTGTAGTGGAAGGCAAACGCGTCGCCGTGCGTGATGCGCAGTTCGACACACCGCCCGGCCAGGTCATAGGCTTGGCGAGTGACAACGGCACACGGGTGACCCGCCTGGAGATCCAGGGCCTTCGCCTGGGCTGCAGAGAGCATGGCGAACCCGATCTCATCTGTTGCCCGGGCAACCGCCACACCACACGTGGCTTCAAAGAAGGGATAGAGAAGATTTCCGATGTCAGCCAGCGGGACATCGACCAGGGCGTCGAACACAGGCAACGGCAGCCAGATGTCCTCCAGGAGGCGCGGTTGGCCCGCCAAGGAGCGGAGCCGCTGGAGCCGCAGCACCGGTTCACCGCGCGCCACACCCAGTCTTCGCGCAACATCCGGAGAAGCGACCGCGGCTTTGCGGGTCAATATCCTTGACTCCGGCACCTCGCCGTCGCCCGCGCCGAAACGAAAGAACCGAAGCATTGGCGCTCCGGCAAGGCCGCTGCGCACAAAGGTCCCCTTGCCGTGGCGCCGCTCGATGAGCCCTTGTTTTGACAGGAGCGTCAGCGCTTGCCGCAACGTCCCCAACGCAACGCCATGGTCCGATGCGAGGCTCGTCTCCGACGGCATGCCAGTGCCTGGAGGCCACTCACCGTTGACGATGCGTTGCCGCAATGCTTCCGCTACCGCGGCGTATCGACTCTGCCCTGGATCAGGCTCGACGGGTTTGCGAGTGACAACCTTGTCCATTGGAAAACCTCCAGTCCTCTAAAGGACTATAAGAGATTCAGTGGAGGTGCGCAAGCCACCTGCTGCTCCCGTTTTGCAGCAGAGGGGCGAACAGCTGCGTCGCAGCGCGCAGGCCCCCAAAGCGATAATTCGTCGATGACACGATTCATCCGAGTCGAGGCAACCGGCCTCGAAGGTGCAAGAGAGATTTCGGCCGCGGGATGGGATGGGCAGGTTCTGCGAATGAGCCGGGACGCCTTCCTCAAATGGCGCAAGGCGGGGGCGGAAAAGCTGGGCAAGGCTTGCGTCTACATCCTGTTCGCCGACGATTTCTCGAGGACAACGGCCAACCAGCGGTTCCTCAGCGTGGGCCACATCAGTGCCACGCCCCAACCCGTTGATTCGCAAGACAAGGAAAGAGCCTTCTGGTCTGTTGCCCTGGTGTTCACGTCAGCGGGCAACTGGATGACCACGGGCCAAGCCCGGACCGTCGAGTCGATCTTCATCGATTGGGCACGAGACGCCGGCCGCTATGAAGTAGCCAATCGCACGGTGCCAGAGGACCTCCCATCCGCGGACCCGGACGGCCTCGTGCGGGCCTACCTCGCACCGATCAGAACCGTGCTGGAGTTCGCCGGCATCGATGTGTTCCAGTTCAATCGCGAGGGATTGTTCACGCTGTCCCGCGGCCCGAAGTTCGGCAAGCTGGACAGGGCCAAGGCGCGGGTCGTGCCCGCAGCCGTGAAGACGATAGAGATCTACCAGGACAGCCGCCTGGGTGTGAACAAGCTTCCCGAGATCATCGAGAAGGTGCAGGCACTGGTCGACGCGGGCGTTGCGACCTTCGATGGCGACATGGGGGTTGTTTCCTTCATCCGGCCAACCAGGGTGATCGCTTCCGGCGCGTTCGACACCCTCCTCGGAACGTTTCCGAAGGACTGGACCAACGCCTCCCGACGGTCCATCCAGGACGTGTTCGACGACCACAAGGGCGCACGCCAACCTGCAACGCGTTCATTCGCCCCGCTTCCGATGGGAGCAGACGGGGAACAGTCGACGCCTGCCGGCATGACGGCGACTTGCCCGGCTTGATCACGGGGTGGGGTCTCGCTGACCCCGTCCTTGGCCAAACTGGACCGCCTCGGGCAAACGAGCCCCTTCAGAATCCCTTCGCACAAAGAAAAAAGGGTCAGTCCTTTCGGACTGACCCGTTTCTCTAGAACAGTAAGTTCTGGTGCGGCTGGCAGGAATCGAACCCACGACCCCTTGGTTCGTAGCCAAGTACTCTATCCAGCTGAGCTACAGCCGCGAAGCCTTGAAGTATACACACCTTTTTGTGGATCACGCAAGTGCTGCGGCGGATTTATAGCAATCTGCTGCACGGTCCATGTCGGACTGCTCCTCGGCCAGGCGTGCCAACAGGCGCCACGCGTGGCGGCGCGACGAGGCAGCGAGTTCGTTCGATGCCGTGGCCTGCTCGAGCAGCACACGCGCCTTGCCCCACAGCTCGCGTTCGGCCCACGCGCAGCCCACTGCGAACGCCACGGTGGCGTCACGTGGCAAGGCCTTCACGGCCACCTCGAAGCGCGGCAGCCAGTCGGGGCCGATGCCGTCGAGGGACTGCACCAGGGCTTCGGCCACGGCCGCACGTTCGTCACCGGCCAGCTCGGGCAGGCGCTCCCAGAACGGGCGCAACCAGCTGCGGGCTTCGGTGTGCTGGGCATACGAGGCCAGGCGGCTCGCGGCACGTGCCGCCACGAGCGGGTCGCGGCGGTCGACCGCTTCGAGTGCAAACCACACGCGGCGCACCTGGTCGGCGTCGCGGGCACCGTCGAGGGATTCGAACGCCAGCGCGCGCAACAGGCCGAGGGCCGCGGCCTTCGAGAACCCCTGGTGCTTGGCCAGCAGCCGCGCGGTCTTCAGCGCTTCGTGGGGCTGGTGCGCAAGGCGCGTGGCCTGCAGCTTCAGGCGCAACGCGTGCGTGCGGCGCGACACGCCGGGTGGCAGTTCGGCGAGCAGCTCGAGCGCCCGGCCTGCGTCGCGGTCGTCGAGGGCCCATTCGGCGGCGAGCAGCCGCGCGCCCTCCTCGGCCGGCCGTGCAAGGCTGCTGCGGCTCGACAGTTCGAGGGCCTGGTTCAGCGCGTCGTCGCGGCGCACCCGGTCTTGCAGCTTGTGCAGGCTGCCGGCGGCGAGCAGGTGGCCCAGCACGGTGAACTCGTTGTCCTGCACGAGGTCGGGCGTTTCGGCCTGGATCACGAGCGCCCGTTGCGCGGCCTTGTGCGCGCGGCTGTAGCGGCCGCCGAAGTACTGGGCCAGGGCCTCGCGCAGCGCGGCCTGCGCGGTGCGGTCGCGGCGGGCCACACGCCACTCGTGCGCACGCTGTGGCAGGCCCACGAGGGCATTGATGGCCTGGATGGCGCTGACCAGCACGAAACACGTGCCGATGAGGGCCAGCAGGAAGAGGTTCAGCGAGACGTCGGTGCGTTGATGGCCCCAGTAGAACGACACCAGCCCGTCGTTCGCGCCCAGGGTGGAGGCGGCCACCACGGCCACGATGAAGAGCAGGATGAACCAGATGACGGCACGCATCGGTGGGAGTCCCGCTCAGCGGCCGGCCGCGGCGGCAGCCAGCGCGGCAAGCGTTTCGTCGGGGCGCGGCAGCGCCACCTGGCGGGCGCTCGCGAGCACCTGCTTCACGAGGTCGGCCGCCACCGTGGTGCGGCGCGACGACCGGTCGAAGTAGCGGTCGAGCATGGCCTGCGCGGCCTGCAGGTCGGTCTGCGTGGTGTCGAACTGGCGGCTCAGCAGCGCGAGGCGTGCATTGAGCAACCGCAGCTTCAGGTTCTCGCGCAGGAAGAACGCCTGCTCGGGTGACAGCAGCGCGGCCTCCGGGTGCGGGATGGTGGTGACCCGCACGAGCGAACGCACCTCGTTCCAGGCGACGTCGACGGCGTGGTCCCAGCCACCGGTGACGGAGGCCCACCACGACGCGGGACCGCTTGTGGGCGGCGCCGATGCGGCCGCCTTGGGCTCGGGCCGGAGGGGTTCCTTCCTGGGCGTGGCTTGCGCGAGCATGGGCAGGTCGTCGACGAGGCGCACCGCTTCGTCGAGGCGGATGGTGAGCGTGGAGATGTCGGCCACCCCCACGGCCTTCACACGGTCCAGGTCGCGGGCCACGGCACGGCGCACGCCGTCGAGGCGCGGCTGGCTGTATCGGGTGAGGCGTTCGTCGGCCTGTTTCAACGCGGCCACGAGCGGCTCGGCACTGCCGGTGATGGACGACTGCTGCTGGGCCACGCGCAGGCCGGCCTCGATGTCGACGACGAGGTTTTCATCGCGCGAGCGGGACAGCGACTGGATCAGGTCTTCGAGCTGGGTGCGCTGCAACGCCACTTCGGCCAGGCGGGCCTCCAGCAGCGCCACCTTCGCCGCGCTTTCGCGGGCGGTGTCCTGGGCCTGCTTGGCCAGCATGCGGGCCTCGGTGGCCTGGCCCTGGGTGTCTTGCTGGCGGCGCGCCAGTTCCTGCTCGATGGTGCGCACGCGCTTCTGCGAGGACACGGCGATGCCGAGGCTGGCCAACAGCGCCAATGCGAACACGGCCAGCACCAGCATGAGCCACAGGTTTCGCCGCTGCTTCGGAGGCAGCACGGGCAATGGCAGCACGGGTTCGGCCGAGGAGGGGTCGGGCTTGGGGGGTGTTTCGTTCACGCGAAGGATTGTATGCATGCGGCCACCGCCGCCAATGAGGGCCGGGCTTCCACCACCCGGCCGAAACCCTGCTGCCGGGCCCGGTCGGCGATGCGGGGATGGGTGGCCAGGGCGCTGGCCCGGGCCCAGGGGGTGTCGGGCGCCAGCGCGGCGAGGTGGCCGACGGCCTCGGAACTGCTGAAAAACCACAGGTGCTGCCCGGGATCGGCCAGCGCGGCGGCCAACACCGAGGCCGCCGGGGCGTCGAGCCGGGGAGCGCAGCGCCGGTAAGCGGCCAGCAGCTCGACGGACGCGCCCTGCTCCGCCAGCCGGGCCGCGAACCAGTCCCGCCCGCTGGTGCCCCGCACGATCAGCACCCGGGCGCCGTCCCAGGGCCGGTGGGCAATGGCCTGCCAGAGGGCTTCGGAGTCGAACTGGGGGGCGTCCGGGGCCGGCTGCACGATCAGGCCGGCCGGCACCCCCAGGCGCTGCAGCGCGGTGGTGGTGCCGGGACCGGGCGATGCGGCCAGCACCCGTTCGGGCCAGGCCAGCCCGTCGGGGCGCAACGCGAAGAAGTGTGCGGCGGCATTCGGGCTCACGAACATCACCATCGTGTACCCGGCCAGTCCCGCCCAGGCCGCCTGCACCGCGGCGGGGTGGGCCGGGCCCTCGATGCCGATCAAGGGCAGCGCGATGGCGTCCAGTCCGGCGGCCCGCAGCCCGTCGACCCATTCCCCGGCCTGCCCGGCGGGCCGGGTGACAAGCACACGCATGAGGCGGTCAGGCAGCCGGCAGGTAACCGGCGGCCCCCTGGTCGCGCAACAGCGCCGCGGCGTGTTCGCCCAGCGCGGTGGCGGCACGTTCGTCCATGGCCGGGCCGTGGGTGGTGGCCCGCAGCAGCGGGCGGTCGACGGCTTCGGGGTCGCCGAGGGCCACGGTCACGTGGAGCGTGTCACCGGCCCACACCGCATGCGCGGCCAGCGGCATGCTGCAGCTGCCCCCGAGCGCGCGGGAGACGGCCCGCTCGGCGTGCACCGCGAGCCACGTGGGGCGGTGCGTGAGCGTGGCGAGCTGGGCGCGCAGGTCGGTGGCGTCGGAGCGCACCTCGATGCCGAGCGCGCCCTGCCCCGCGCAGGGGATCATCTCGTGGGTTTCGAACACCGCGCGGATGCGGCTGGCCAGGCCGAGGCGGATCAGCCCGGCCGCGGCCAGCACGATGGCATCGTGCTGCCCTTCGTCGAGCTTGCGCAGGCGGGTGTCGAGGTTGCCGCGCAGCGGTTCGATCACCAGGTCGGGCCGCAACGCCCGCAGCTGCACCACGCGGCGCAGGCTCGACGTGCCCACGCGCGCGCCCTGGGGCAGTTCGGCCAGCGTGGCGAACCGGTTGGCCACCAGCGCATCACGCGGGTCTTCACGTTCGAGCACGCAGGCGAGGTCGAAGCCGTCGGGGAGGTCCATGGGCACATCCTTCAGCGAATGCACCGCCAGGTGGGCCCGGCCTTCCTCGAGCGCCGTCTCCAGTTCCTTCACGAACAGGCCCTTGCCGCCCACCTTGGACAGGGTGCGGTCGAGGATCTGGTCGCCGCGGGTGGTCATGCCGAGCAGGCCCACCGAGTGGCCGAGCCGCTGCTGCAGCAGGTCGCGCACGTGTTCGGCCTGCCACAGGGCCAGGCGGCTCTCACGGGTGGCGATCAGGAGGGAGGAGGCGGGGACGGACATCATGAAATCGTAGCAGGCGCGCGCCCGAGCGCCTTTTTTCGCGTTGCGGCCACCTAAAATCGCGCTCTCTCTCACAAGGAAAGCCATGGCATCCCGCTCGAAAGTCGATACCCCTGACAAAAACGGTCCTCTGATCGAGGACATCCGTCTCCTGGGCCGCATCCTCGGCGAAGTGATCCGGGAGCAGGAAGGCAAGACGGCCTTCGAGCTGGTCGAACGTGTGCGGCAACTGTCCGTGGCCTACCGCCTCAAGAGCGACGTGCAGGCCGGCCGCGCCCTCGACCGCCTGCTGAAGAACCTCAGCAGCGACCAGACCGTGAGCGTGATCCGGGCGTTCAGCTACTTCTCGCACCTGGCCAACATCGCGGAAGACCGCCACCACGTGCGCCGCCGCGACCACCACGAGCGCCAGGGCCACCTGCAGGAAGGCTCCATCGCAATGACGTTCGAGCGGCTGGGCCAGGCCGACGTGCGCGCGAACGACGTGGCCAAGGTGCTGCGCCAGGCGTTCATCTCGCCGGTGCTGACCGCGCACCCCACCGAAGTGCAGCGCAAGAGCATCCTCGACGCCGAACGCGCCATCGCCGAACTGCTGCAGGCCCGCGACACGATCACCACCGAACGCGACCTCACCGCGAACGAACGCCTGCTGCGCGCCCGCGTGACCCAGCTGTGGCAGACCCGCATGCTGCGCTACACGAAGCTGACGGTGGCCGACGAGATCGAAAACGCGCTGAGCTACTACCAGTCCACGTTCCTGCGGCAGATCCCGAAGCTCTACGAAGAGATCGAGGACTTCCTGCCCGGCCAGGACCTCGGCACGTTCTTCCGCATGGGCAACTGGATCGGTGGCGACCGCGACGGCAACCCCAACGTCAGCGCCGCCACGCTGCGCATGGCGCTGCGCCGCCAGGCCGAAACCGCGCTGCGCTTCTACCTGACCGAGGTGCACGAGCTGGGCGCCGAACTGTCGCTGTCGCTGATGCTGAACCCGGTGAGCGCCGAGCTGCAGGCGCTGGCCGAACGTTCGCCCGACCACAACGACCACCGCCAGGACGAACCGTACCGCCGCGCACTGATCGGTGTGTACGCCCGCCTGGCCGCCACCTTGCACGAGCTGACGGGCACCGAGGCGCTGCGCCACGCCGTGGCCCCGCAGGACCCGTACCGCGACAGCGGTGAGTTCGTGGCCGACCTGCAGGCGGTCAAGACCTCGCTGATGGGCCACCATGGCCACGCGCTGGTCGGCCCGCGCCTGCACCCGCTGATCCGTGCCGCCCAGGTGTTCGGCTTCCACCTCGCCACGGTGGACCTGCGCCAGAGCTCCGACAAGCACGAGGCCGTCGTGGCCGAGCTGCTGAAGGTGGCCAAGCTCGAGGCCGACTACAGCGCCCTCGATGAGACCGCCCGCCGCAACCTGCTCATCGCGCTGCTGCACGACACGCGCCCGCTGCGCGTGCATGCGGCCGACTACAGCGAGCACACGAAGGACGAACTGGCGATCTTCGAGGCCGCGAAGGAAATGCTGCAGCGCTACGGACGCGAATCGCTGCGCCACTACATCATCTCGCACACCGAGGACGTGAGCGACCTGCTGGAAGTGCTGTTGCTGCAGAAGGAAGTGGGCCTGCTGCGCGGCACGCTCGACGACAGCGCCGTGGCCGACCTGATCGTCTCCCCGCTGTTCGAGACCATCGGCGACCTGCGCAACGCCGCGCCCATCATGCAGGCGTACTACGCGCTGCCGGGCATCGCCGCCATGATCAAGCGCTCCGGCAAGGAGCAGGACATCATGCTGGGCTACAGCGACAGCAACAAGGACGGTGGTTTCTTCACCAGCAACTGGGAGCTCTACCGCGCCGAGATCGCGCTGGTGGACCTGTTCGCCACGCTGCGCGCCGACCACGGTATCACGCTGCGCCTCTTCCACGGCCGCGGCGGCACGGTGGGCCGTGGCGGCGGCCCCAGCTACCAGGCCATCCTGGCGCAACCTCCGGGCACCGTGAACGGCCAGATCCGCCTGACCGAGCAGGGTGAGGTGATCAACTCGAAGTACGCGAACCCCGAGATCGGGCGCCGCAACCTCGAGACGCTGGTGGCCGCCACGCTGGAGGCCACGCTGCTGCACCCCACGCAGAACGCGCCGAAGCGCTTCCTCGAAGTGGCCGGCCAGCTCAGCGACGCCAGCATGTCGGCGTACCGCAAGCTCGTCTACGAAACCCCGGGCTTCACCGACTACTTCTTCTCGGCCACGCCCATCCGCGAGATCGCCGAGCTGAACATCGGCTCGCGCCCGGCGTCGCGCAAGGCCACCCGCGCCATCGAAGACCTGAGGGCCATTCCCTGGGGCTTCAGCTGGGGCCAGTGCCGCGTGGCGCTGCCGGGCTGGTGCGGCTTCGGTTCGGCCGTGCAGGCCTTCCTGGGCAAGGACGAAGCCGAACGCAAGGAACGCCTCACCGTGCTGCGCAAGATGCACAAGCAATGGCCGTTCTTCCGCACGCTGATGTCGAACCTCGACATGGTGATCGCCAAGAGCGACCTGGCCATCGCGGCGCGTTATGCCGAGCTGGTGGAAGACAAGAAGCTCGGCAAGCGCATCTTCACGGCCATCGAGGCCGAGTGGCAGCGCACGAACGAGGCCTTGACGCTGATCACCGGTGAAGCGCGCCGCCTGGCGTCGAACCCGTCGCTCGCACGGTCCATCGAGCACCGCTTCCCGTACCTCGATCCGCTGAACCACCTGCAGGTCGAACTGATGCGCCGGCACCGCCAGCGTGTCGAGGGGGATCCGCAGAACGAGCGGGTGCAGCGCGGGATTCACATCTCGATCAACGGGGTGGCCGCGGGGTTGCGCAACACGGGGTGAGGCTGCCCGGCCCTTGTCACATCGGTGCCCCCCTCCCCGTCATCCCGGCGCCCCCTTCACGTCATCCCGGCGCCCCCTCCACGTCATCCCGTACATGGACGCCCCTGTTTCGCAAGCACTTTGTTGGCATGGTCTGGCTGGCAGGAAGAGAGTTGCACCCGTACATCCGGACTTTGAAGTTG
>NZ_LMDI01000007.1 GCF_001425785.1 Rhizobacter sp. Root1221
CCACTTCTACAACTGGCACCGCCAGCACCACGGCATCAATCTCAAGTCGCCAATGAGCCGTCTCTCGACTTCACGAAAGAACCTCTTGACTCTTCACAGCTAGCGGCTGGATTTTCGCGTCAAACCCGACACCTTCGCCCGCCTCGGGTTCGGCCCCGAAAGCCGGCGTGCTACAACCTTGGGTCGTTCGCGCCACTGGCATTCAAGCGATGCCCTTCTTGCAGGGTGGAAGCCGCAGCCGCCGCATCGTGTCGCCTC
Source organism: Rhizobacter sp. Root1221 (assembly GCF_001425785.1). GTDB lineage: Bacteria > Pseudomonadota > Gammaproteobacteria > Burkholderiales > Burkholderiaceae_C > Rhizobacter. Next base: position 259 of record NZ_LMDI01000007.1, read on the forward strand.
CCGCGACGCTGCCTGCAGCAGCCGGCCATGGGCGAACCAGAAGAAGAACCACCGCGTCGTTGCCGCCCCCGTCCTGATGCACATTCCCCGCCGATCCCTTCCCCACGTCCTCGTCCCGTCCCTCCTGAGCCTCGCCGCGTGCGCGGCGATGGGCGCCCCGGCAGACCCGGCGCCCCAGGGCCACGTCTTCCCGGAACGCCGTGAAGCCGCGCTCGAATTCAACTGGACACCGCTCGGGATGCCCAACGGCGACCGCACGGCGCTGCTGGGCGGCACCTACATGGTCGCGGTCAACCCCGACTGGGGCTTCGGCCCGTCGGTGTATGCCGCGGCCCAGGGCGACTACGGCGGCCTGTTCACCGTCGGTGTCACGGCGCAACGGCGCTGGCGGCTCCTCTCGTCGCAGTGGCATCTCGCGGCAGGCCTCTACGCCGGAGCAGGCGGGGGTGTCGGTTCGAAAAACGCGAACACCGGGGGCGGGCTCATGCTGCGCCCCGAACTGTCGTTGCGCCGCGCCTTCGGCCCGATGTACGCCGGCCTGGGCGTGGCCCACGTGACCTTCCCGAGCGGCAACATCCGCGACACCCAGTGGACCGTCGTCGTCGGGCGGTCCCACAGCTTCCTCAGCTTCCTGCCCACGGACGCCGGCCTGCCGGGCCGGGCCGACGACCGCAGCGGCCTCAAGTTCGACGAGTTCGCGCTGAGCGCGGGCGCCGAGAACTTCCGCCACGGCAGCCGCAGGCGCAATGGCGTGCCACTGACCGGCCGCCTCGACAAGGCGGGCGCCGACCTGCGCCGCTACACGGCGCCGGGCCGCTGGTGGGGTCTCGAGGCCTCCGGCGCGGCCGGGGGCGGCGTGGACGGCTACATGGAGATCCTCGGCAATGCCGGTGCCGACTGGGGACTCTTCGGCGAACGCCTGCGCGTTGGCGCCCAGCTCTCGGCAGGCCTGGGCGGCGGCGGCAACGTCGACACGGGCAGCGGCTGGTTGCTGCGCGCCGGACCGACGCTGCGCTGGATCACCCCCTGGGGGCCCACGCTGCGCGCCGACGCGTCGTACCTGACGGCACCGGACGGCCACTACCGATCGGAACAGTTGCGCCTGTCGCTGTCGCTGCCGCTGGAAGACATGGCGCGCGCGCGCGCCCCGTATTCGGTCCTCACCGGCACCGTGCGCGAGACGGCCTGGTACCTCACCACGCCGCACTTCCACAAGCTCCACCTCAAGGACGGCAGCGAGGACAGCGTGACCGGACTGGGCCTGTCCTTCAACCGCGACTTCGACCGCACCTGGTACGGCACCGCGCAGGCGGGAAGCGCTGCCTGGGGCAAGGCCGGGGCCTTCTCGTATGGCCTCGTCGGTGTCGGGGCGAAGACCCGGCGGATGAACGGCATGCGCCTGGGCATCGAAGGCCTGGCGGGCGCCGCTGGCGGCGGCGGCGTGGACGTGCGCGGCGGCGCGATCGCCAGCGGCGAGGTCTGGGCGCAATGGGAGGGGCTCGTGCCCAAGGACCGCCTGCGGGTGAAGGCCGGCATCGGGCGCATGCAGGCGCTGGGCGACGGCGGACGCGGCACCCCGGTCGCTTCGCTGTCCCTCGGCTGGGCCTTCGGCACGCTCACGCCCTGAAAAGCCATCACTGTCGAGTGCGGCTGATGAAGTCGAGCATCAGCGACGCGGCGGCGGCCGCATGCGTCTCGAGTAGCAGGTGGCCGGCGTCAAGGACATGGGCTTCCATCCTCGGGAGCGCGCGCATCCATGACATCACCTCGGCGAGATCGAAATAGATATCGTGCCGTCCCCAGACCATCAAGGCTGGGGGTTGCCAGCGCTCGAGGTACTTGGCGATGTCGGCGAAGCGGGCGGCGTAGTTCCCGTAGTCCCTGATCAGCGCTCGCTGCGTTTCCATGTGACCCGGGAGGTTCATCACCCGCCAATCCTCTTGCCAATGTTCGGAAGGGATCCGCTCGGCCACCTCCGGAGGGACGCCGGAGATGTACGTATCGCGCGTACCCTCCAAGGTCAGGTGCGCCGTGGCCAGCGCTTCGTTCTCCGCGTTCGGGTCCGACCAGTAGGCCCGCGTCGCGGCCCACCCGGATCCCCACCCCGTTCGATGCGCGTTGGCGTTCTGGACGATGAGGCCAAGGACCTGCTCGGGGGCCTGCATGGCGATCTGCAAGCCAACCGGCGCTCCCCAGTCATGCAGGTAGATGAATCGCCGCCCGATCGCCAGCCGGTCCAACAGTTCGGAGATCGCCTGACCGATGGCGGCGAACGAGACCCCCGGCAGCGCATCGGACCCGCCGTGACCAGGTAGATCGGGAGCGATGACATAAGCGGCCTGTGCCAGCGCTGCGGCAACCTGCCGGAACATCGACGCGGAGTTCGGTGTACCGTGCAGCAGCAGCACGGCGGGCCTGGATGCTTCGCCTGCAGTGAAGAACGACAACTCGGTTCCCATGGACAGGGAAAGTCGTTGCCGGATGGCTGACGCAGCGTTTTCTTCCGCCATGGCATCTCCCGTTCGCATCACTCTGCGCAGTGCCCTGTCGGGCAAAGGACGTGCCCGGACGCTGACTGATTCTTGGCGCCCTATGCGAAAGCACCGCCCATCACGCCACCCGCGCAACCACCAGGCGCGTGACACCCCCCAGGCGATACAGGCCATCCGCGCCGCGATGCCGCCCTGCCTCGGCCAGCATGTCCCTCTGCCACGCCTTGCGCACCGACTCCGGCTGCTCGGCGAGTTCACGGGGGAGCCCGAAGGCAAGGCACCATTCGACCAAACCGCCGGGCGTTGCGGCTTCCATGAGCGGTGTGTCCAGTTCTTCCTCTCGGTCGAACGAGAAGCCCGCGCCGGCCAGGTCAATGCGAAAAGCCTCTGACTTGGCGTAGCGGAAGGGACCCGGCGCCGTGCCATTGACCGGCGGCAGGCCGACGTGCCTTGCGAGGACTTCCCGGGGCATGGACCACCAAGGCACATGCTCGGGCGACGCCCACAACGCCGCGACCAGGGTGCCACCTGGCTTCAGGCGACGTCGTGCCGAGGCCAGCGCCTCGCCAGGGTGCTCGAAAAACATGAAACCCCAGCGGCACAACTCGGCGTCGAACGCCTGCTCCGGAACGCCGGCCAGGGCCTCGCCGCCAGTCACCACGATGGCCAGGTTCGTCACGGCCTCGGCGGCCACCCGTGCCCTGGCGAAATCCAGCATGTCGTCCGACACATCCGTCCCCACGACAAAACCGTCCGGGGCCACCCGGGCCGCGGCACGCAGCGCCGGCTCGCCACGCCCTGTGGCGATGTCCAGCACCCGGGCCCCGGGCCGCAGGCCCGCAAGGTCGAGCATGCGCTCGCTGACGTGCGCCGACAGGCGCTGCTCGTCGTGGTCGTAGCGCCGCCAGGCGTCCACGATGGACACAGGGCGGCCGCGAGGCTCGGAGGGTGACACGTGGTCGCGTTCCATCTGGCACAGGATAGAACATCACCGCACTTCGCGCCGCCACGCCGGGGCGCGACGGACGCCCGGCCCTATAGACTCACCGGCTCCGGCGCGGAGCGCGCCGCCTTCCACCGAGGACCACATCCATGTCAGAACAGATGCCGTCGCCTGGCGACGTGCTGGGATTTCCGATCGAACGAATCGGCCGGTTCGGGGCGTGCCAGGTCGTGGCCGCCGACGTCGAGAACCAGAAGGTCACGGTGGCGCTGCTGGACTGGACCGGCGAGCAGATGCCGACCCTGGGCGACGTGACCGAAGCGCCGCGCCTGGAGAAGAACTTCATGTTCTGGAAAGCGCAGGAGATGGTCAAGAACGTGCAGCTGCCCGCACCCTCACGATTCCGCGCGATTGGCAAGCTGCCTGTGCGTGGCACCACTGAATCGCGCAGCTATGGTGGCTGGGACTTCGACAATGACGTCGCCCGCCAGCGGTGGTGGAATACGCTGCCCACCGAGCTCACGGCGGCGTTCAAGGCCAGCCTCGACAGCGACGAGACCGTGTCCATCCCGGGGCTCGTGAACGAGCAAAGCGGCGAGCCCATGCAGACGCGCATTCGCACCGAGCGCTTCGGTGACGACGCGGCCTACCGCATTGCCAGCGACTTCCGCATGGCGTCACTGCGGGCCTGGCCGGCGCTGTACCAGGTCTTCCTGCACGCATGGCGCGAAGACCTGGTGCCCTTCCTGCGATCCGCGCCGCTGGTCTCGGAGCTGTCGCTGCTCGAACATGGCCAGCGCGAGATCGACCTCTCGGGCACACACCTCGATCGGCTCGTCATCGACATCGACGGGCTCGAGCGGCTGGTGCTGCCGAAGAGCATGGCCACGCTGGTGGTGCACGGCAAAGGCGCGGTCAACACCGTCGGCGCCACCGATGCCCCCCTGCCCCTGCAGGTCGTGGCCGAACAGAACGGGCGCTGGATCTCGGTGCGGGCCACCGGTGCCGTGCCGCCGTTGCACGGGCTCGACCAGGCGCGAGGGCTGCGCATGGACAAGGTGAACACGCTTGACCTCGACGACGTGGCCCACACCTTCCCGAACATCGAGTATCTGCATCTGTTCGGCTCCCCCGGCACACTGACCGGACTGGCGTCATTGTCCAAACTGCCGAAGCTGGAATCGCTGTGGCTGTGTGACCTGTTCGGCTACGCCGCCCACGAGTTCCCCGCACCCGACACGCTTGCGACCCTGACGAGCCTGAGCCTGGACAGCGTGCCGGCGGAAGTCGCGGCCGCCGTACGCAAGGCTTACAAGAAGGTGCCGCGCGTGGATCTGTCGGTGAGCAAGCCGCGCAAGCCCGAATGGCTCGCGGAGAACCTCGACAACCCGCTGCGTCACTGGGATGGCCGCGAAGGCATTCCGGCCGCTGCGGTCAAGAAGACGCACACGGCCTACGTGGCTGCGCTGCGACAGGTGCGCGAGGCTGAAGCCGTCCGTGTGGACGACGCCGCCTACGCCGATGTGGTCACCCGCGCGATCTCTGACTTCCTCGAGGTGATCGCCGGGCTGAACCGCAAGAACAGATTCCTCGACACGTTGGAACGCGACGAGGTGATCGATGCGGTGAACACGCTCACCGCGCAACTCCCCGCCGACGCGCGAGCCGCGCTGGAACCGTTGGTCGAGGACGCACTGGACGATTGAGTCGTCACCTCTCCGCGCGGGACGCTTCCCGCGTATTGGCGAACGCACTGCGCCCGAGCCAGCGCCACAAATCGCGTGCGTCACGCGCGGCACCACGCACGCGCACCGCACGGCTTTCCACGGCGTCGAGGGCATCGCGGTCGCCGGTCCAGATCTCGGTGAGCGCCAGTACCGTGGACTCCACCACCAGGGTGGGTTCAGGCCCCGGGTCGTCGCGGCACAGGTCGGCGCTCCCGCCCTCGACGACGAGCCACCAGCGGCGCTCGCCGGCGTGCGCGTCGGTGAAGCGGAACTGGATGTGCACCGAACGGTCGCGCGGGAACTCGTCGAGATGCACGAAGCGGCGGATGTCCCACATCAGGAAGCCCGCGTCGAGTTGACCGCGCTTGAGGCGGCTGCCGATCCAGCGCGCGCCCCACTCGCCCAGCGCCATGACCAGCGGGCGCAGCTCCTCGCCGGCGCCGGTCAGATGGTATTCGGCAGGCCCGCCGGCCGCACCGGCGACTCGCTTGACGACACCGGTCTCCTCGAGGCTGCGCAGCCGCTGCGTCAGCAGCGATGCCGACATGCGCGGCAGGCCGCGGCGAATGTCGTTGAAGCGCGTGCTGCCACAGAGCAGCTCGCGCACGACCAACGGCGTCCAACGTTCACCGAACACCTCCGCGCCGCGGGCGACCGTGCAGAACTGGCCGTAGTCGATCATGACCCAAGACTACAGGACGCAAGGCGGGTGCGCCAGTCCAGATTCTGGACTGGCCGTCGAGAGCGGGTGCGTAGTGCGCCAGGTGCAATTTCTGGACTGGCGCGACCGTCCGTCTGGAACCAAAGTTTCTCCATCCGCCGATACCCGGCGGGCTTCGACAACAGGAGACATCCAAATGAGCACCGTACTGCAACCCTCCGCGCCGGCCGCGTTCGACGCAGAGAAATTCAAGACCACGACCCGCGCGCAGTGGCAAAACGCCGCCGAGGCGTGGCACCGGTGGGGCCCGTTCATCGGCAGCTGGCTGGCCGATGCCACCGAGGTGATGTTCGAGGTGGCGCGTGTGGGCCCCGGATGCCGCGTGCTCGATGTGGCCGCGGGGGCCGGCGAGCAGTCGCTCGCTGCGGCGCGCCGCGTGGGCGCTGGCGGCCACGTGCTCGCCACCGACATCGCACCGGCGCTGCTGGCGTATGCCGAGCGCGACGCGCAAGCTGCCGGCCTCGGCGGCATCGTCGCCACGCAGGAAATCGATGGCGAGGCGCTCACGGGCTTGCCGGCGGCATCATTCGACGCGGCCATCAGCCGCGTGGGACTCATCTACTTTCCCGACCAACAACGCGCACTCGCCGGCATGAAGCACGCGCTGAAGCCCGGCGGACGCGTCGCGGCGATTGTCTACTCGACGCCCGACTGCAATGCCTTCTTCTCGATCCCCGTGAAGATCATCCGCGAGCGCGCCCAGTTGCCGGCGCCCCTTCCGGGCCAGCCCGGGCCGTTCTCCCTGGGCGGCGCGGGCGTGCTCGAGGCCGCGTTCGCGAAAGCGGGATTCAAGGACATCGCGGTCCAGCGCGTCCCCTCGCCGGTGAAGCTGCCGAGTGCAGCCGAGTGCGTGCGGTTCGAGCGTGAGTCCTTCGGTGCGCTGCACCAGATGATGTCCGGGCTCGATGAGCATCAACGTGCGCAGGTCTGGCTGGACATCGAGGCGGCATTGACCCAGTTCGAGACGAAGGACGGCTTCGTGGGTCCGTGCGAGATGCTGGTCGGCGTGGGGACGGCGTGAAACACCAGCGCGCGGCCGCCAAACGCACGCGTGCGGCGCGCGTGCATTCCGCCGGCACCTTCACCCCCAGTGTTTCGCGGAGTTCGTTCCGCGTGCCGCGGCTTCGCGCAGGATGAAACGCGACCCACGCCGTCGTGTACCAATCGCTCTGCTGCCTCCACTACCCCAACCGAAGAAGCATGTTGAACCCCATCGGCCTCGGCAAGTCCACGTTCAAGGAACCGCGGCAAGAACAAGTGGATGCGCAAACCTCCAAGGCGCCTTCCTCGAGTTCCGGCGGACACCATGAGGGTGAACTCGCGGGGCTGAAACCCCGGACGCTGACGAGAAGTCCCGTAATCCGAAGGAACGACAAAACCCGCGCCGAAAACCTCGGCATCCCGCCGACCGCTCGGGCGAGCGGGTCACGGCCGTCGACCAGCGTGGACGTTCCCAGCGCCCTGCCCTCTACCTCGCGGCCGCGCTCCAGCATGGTCACGGAGGGCAAGCAGGAGTTGCTCAGCAAACTCCAGACCATTCGGCAGCACTTCACCACGCTGCTTGCCGGGAACTGGTCGCCCGGGCCCATGGACGATGACTTTGACCACGCGATGTTGCCCATCATGGTCGCAGCGGAGAACAAGCGCACGCCGAATTTGAAGCTGACCGTGTTGCCCACCGGAACGGGACTCGTGCAATGGCTTGAAAACAAGCCGCAGCCGGAGCCCAAATGGTACGAAAAGGCGAAGCCCTACAACGAGCGGGTGATGTTCACCATGCCGGGATTTTCCGCCCACAAGGTCGTGGCCGATGTAATGCAAGACAGCAAGGGAAACGTTTCCGTGCTGGTGGTGGAGCCGCTCGGTTTCAAGGAGAACGCGCAGATAGCGATGCGTGACGTGGCGCTGCCGACAATATTGAAGGCCGTGCAGAACAGCCCCTTGGGAAAGAAGATTTCCGTGACGGTGCTGGCGCTCGACACGATGAAGTCCGACAACGACTGTCGCATCTTCGGATTGTCTGCCGCATCAAAGATGGCTGATCAACCCAAGTATTTCGAGGCCCTGCACGCGCAGAACATCAAGGGCCGAATGAAGGCGGCCAACGGGGGAACTGCACAAGTGCTGGCCGAACGGGGCGGCATCAAGATCATCGAGGGCAAGGACGTTCTGCCCTTTGGCTTCGTCAAGCACTCGCAGTCCGAGACCACCCTCAACCACTGGCGTGAAAAGAATCCGTCGGCAGCTGCCCATGCCGTCAACAAGAAGGGGCAGACATTGGCCGTGCGATATGCCGATCACAGGACCATTCGCCATGAGGATCCGGTCACGACACAGGGACGGCAGCGCATGGTTCGCGGAGTCCAGTCCAAAACGTCCCCCGTGAGTACGTCAATCGAGAAGAAGCGACTCGAGTACATCGATCGCACCATGCACTATCTCGCGAACCTGCCCGACACGGATGTCCAGGAGTTCATTGCACCGTTTGACCACGCACTTCGATTTCAAGGAGTCCCTGAAGTGATCGACCCACTCTATTACAAGCGCACACTGGGACCAAACCCTGCTACGTTGCCGTTCATGGCGGACATCTGACGGCGCATCGACAGATTGGCCGCGTTCGACCAAGGCAGGGTCTGAACGTTCAATGCACAGGTCACCACGTTCAGGTCAACACACAGGCCGACACCACGATGCCGTCTTCGTCGGCGTAGAGCCAGTCGCCCGGGCGCACCCACACGCCCTGCACCTTCACGGCCACGTCGCGCTGGCCTTCGTTGCGGCGCTCGGTGGGCAGCGGGATCAGCGCCAGCGCGCGGATGCCCACGTCGCACACCGCGAGTTCGGCGGTGTCACGCACGCAGCCGTCCACCACCACGCCCGCCCACCCGTTCCTGGCCGCGGCCGCGCCGATGTTGCCGCCAATCAGCGCACGGCGCAGCGAGGCGCCACCGTCCACCACCAGCACACGGCCGTCACCCGGGGACTCGAGTGCGGCCTTCACGAGCGAGTTGTCCTCGAAACACTTCACCGTGGTCACCTGCCCCGAGAACTTGCGGCGCTGCCCGTAGTCGTGGAACACGGGGGGCAGCACGCGGAAGGTGTCGTCCGAGGTGGCCTTGTGGGTGTCGCAGAAGTCGCAGGTCGCGAAGTTCGTGGTCATGCGATGGAGCCTTCCTGAGGATCGTTCGGAGACGTCGGTGGCATTGTAGGCATCGGGCCTCACCCCACCCGGCGGGCCTGCGCGGCCTGGCAAATGGCGGTGAGCGTGGTGCGGCTGGTGCTGACGTCGGCGTCGAGCCGCAGGTGCAGCAGCGTGGGCTGCCCGCTGGACAAGGCGGCGGCGAAGGCCGGTTCGAACGCCGCAGTGGTGTCCAAGGTGTCGGCCCGCCAGCCGAATGCCCGGGCGAGCGCCGCGAAGTCGGGGTTGAACAGGTCGCTGCCACTCACGCGGCCGGGGTACTCGCGCTCCTGGTGCATGCGGATCGTGCCGTACGTGCCGTTGTCCACCACGATGCACACCAGCCGCCGTGCGCCGTAGCCAGTGGCCGTGGCCAGTTCCTGGCCGGTCATGAGGAAGTCGCCGTCGCCTGCGATGTTGACCACGGTGCGCTCCGGGTACAGCAGCGCCGCGGCCACCGCCGCCGGCACCCCGTAGCCCATGGCGCCAGCCGTGGGGGCGAGTTGCGTGCGGCCGTGGTGCTGCAGCCCGTGGTACCGCACGAATCGGTGCAGCCAGCCCGAGTAGTTGCCGGCGCCGTTGGTGTACACGGTGTCGGCCGGGGCCAGGCGCTGCACGGTTTTCATCACCACCGCCATGTCGAGCGGTTCGACGGCATGGGTGGCGTGGTTGGTTTCGTAGTCGGCATGGGCGGCGGCCGTCCAGTCGGCCCACGGCAGCGTCACCGGCGCCGCCAGGGTCTCCAGCGCCTTCGCGGCGTTCTGCATCGACGCCTGCAGCATCAGGTCGGCGGCGTACACCCGGCCCAGTTCCTCGGGGCCGGCGTGCACGTGGATCAGCTGCTGGTCGGGGCGCGGTGCCTTCAGCAGCGTGTAGCCGCCGGTGGTCATCTCGCCGAGCCGCGGCCCCACCGCGAGGATCAGGTCGGCCGCACGCACCCGTTCGGCCAGCCGCGGGTTGATGCCGATGCCCACGTCACCCGCGTAGTTCGGGTGCCGGTTGTCGAACACGTCCTGGAAGCGGAAGGCACAGCCCACGGGCAACTGCCAGTTTTCCGCGAAACGTTCCAGGGCCTGGCAGGCGGGACCGTCCCAGCCGCTGCCGCCGGCGATCACGAACGGACGCTGGGATGCCAGCAGCAGGCGGCGCACGTCGCGCAGCGCACCCGGGGCGGGCCACGCGGTGGCCGGTTCGGCGCGCGGCAGCACTGGCGCGGTGGTGAGGTGGGTCAGCATGTCTTCCGGCAACACCAGCACCACCGGGCCGGGCCGCCCCTGCATCGCGGTGTGGAAGGCACGCGCCACGTACTCGGGCAGGCGGCCGGCGTCGTGCACCTCCCCCACCCACTTCGCAAACCCGAGCGTGCCGGGGCCGAACACCTGGCGGTAGTCGAGTTCCTGGAAGGCCTCGCGGTCGCGCTGGTCACTGGCCACCTGGCCGATGAACAGCACCATCGGCGTGCTGTCCTGGAACGCGGTGTGCAGGCCGATGCTGGCGTTGGTGGCCCCCGGCCCGCGGGTGACGAAGCAGATCCCCGGACGGCCGGTCAGCTTGCCCTGGGCCTCGGCCATGAACGCCGCCCCACCCTCCTGGCGGCACGCCACGAAACGGATGCGGTCGCGGTGTTCATGGAAACCGTCGAGGACGGCGAGGAAACTCTCGCCCGGCACACCGAAGACGGTGTCGATGCCCTGGGCGATCAAGGCCTCCACCAGGAGGTGGCCGGCCGGTCGGTTCAGCGGGGTGGCGTGTGTCATGCGGCCACTTTAAGCCCCCCGCGGCGGCGCGCCACCCCCGCCCCCACCAACGAGGCCGACAACACCCCGAGCGCCAGCGTCAGCGCCGAGCCGTAGAACACACCGCTCGCCGCCCCATGGTCCAGCAGCGAGCCGAAGATGGGCGCGGCCAGCGCGAATCCGAGGTCGAGGCCGGAGTAGACCGTGCCGTACACACGGCCGGTGGCCCCCGGGGGCGAGGCCTGCTTGATCAGCATGTCGCGCGACGGGCCCGCGAGGCCGGTGCCGAACCCGGCCACCGCGGCCACGCCGGCTGCCACCATGCCGGGCAACACGCCGGTGGCCACGAGGCACAGCAGCACGGCCGACGCCAGCAGGCACGAACCGATGATCTTCTCCAGGCGGTCCGCCCCGGCGGCCAGGAACCCGCCCACCACCATGCCGGCCGCACCGAACAGCATGTAGCCGGTCACCACGAACGCGGTGGCCTCGAACGGCAGGCCATACATGCTCTTGAGCGCCGGGCTCGCAAAGCTCTGGATCGCGCTCAGGGCGCAGGTGGAGAAAAAGAAGAACGAGAAGCACAACCACACCGACGGCAGTTGCAGGAACGCGAGCGGGTGTTCGGTGCGCGCGGCGGCACCGGCCTTCGCCCCACCCTCGTGGGCCCAGGCCCCTGCCCTGTCGTCGATGGCATCGCGGTTCCACCACAGGACGGCCATCACGAACACCGCCCAGCCGGCCATGCTGGCCGACGCGATGCGCCACGAACCGGTGGCCGCTGTCAGGCCCGCCAGGAACACCGGCGCGGCCGCCCACCCGAGGTTGCCGCTGATGCCGTGCACCGAAAACGCGTGGCCGAGCCGGGGCTGCGAGACCCGCTTGTTCAGGATCGTGAAGTCGACCGGATGGAAAGACGCGTTGCCGAGCCCGGCCAGGGCCGCGCCCAGGAACAGCCCCGGGTAGCCATTCGCCGTGGCCGTGGCGATGGCCCCGAGCACGAAGCAGCTCAGTGCAGCGAACAGGATGGGCCGCGCCCCCACGCGGTCCACGAGGAAACCCGACAGCGCCTGGCCCACGCCGGAGATCACGAAGAAGGTGGAGACCAGCAGGCCCAGTTGGGCGTAGTTCAGCCCGAAGTCCCGGATGAACAGCGGGAACAGCGGCGGCAGCATCAGGTGGAAGAAGTGCGAGGACCCGTGCGCCAGGCCGATGAGGCCGATGGTGCGGGCATCCTGTCGCAAGGGGGCAGCGGTAGCGGAAGAGGACATGCGAATGGTCGAACCAATCAAGGGGATTGCTGGACTCTAGGCGCCAGCGGCACGTCCGGGTTACGATAACTCGTCAAGTTCTATCGAGATCCTGCCAATGGCCCGCCCTGCCCCAGCCGACCGCCACCGCGCCAGCGTGCCACCGGTGGACCCGAACCAGTTCACCCCCACGCGGGAGCACCCGGTGCGCGCGAAGAGCCGCAAGCTGCAGGCCGACACCCGGATCGACCCGCACCAGCACCCGTGGGCCCAGGTGGCGTTTTCGATGACGGGCGTGATCCGCCTGACGGCCGGCCGGGGCTCGTACATCGTGCCGCCGTCCCGGGCGGTGTGGATTCCCCCGGGCGTGGAACACGTGGTGAGCGTGCTGGAAGACGCCGAGCTGCGCACCATCTACCTGTTCCAGGACGAGCACCACTGCGGCCCCGACGGCCCCGCGGCACCCGACTCACCATGGCGCGAATGCCGGGTGCTGGAGGTGTCGAGCCTGATGCGCGAGCTGGTGATGCAGCTCACCGTGGAACCCGGCGAACGGGCACCCACCGACCGCGAATTCCACCTGAGCATGCTCGTGCTCGACGAACTGCGCCGCGCGCAGCCGGTGCCCCTCGGCGTGGATCTGCCGCACGACAAGCGCCTGCTGGCGTTGTGCGAGGCCGTCATCGACGACCCGTCGCGCTGGAGCACGCTCGACGAATGGGCGCGCAGCATCGGCGCCAGCCCGCGCACGGTGGCGCGGCTCTTCCGCAGCGAGCTGGGCTCCACCTTCCTGCAGTGGCGCCAGCAGGTGCTGCTGTCGAAGGCCCTCGCGATGGCCGCGCGCAAGCTGCCCATGGCGGTGATCTCCGCCGAACTGGGCTACGCGAGCCCCAGCGCGTTCACGGCGATGGTGCGCCGCTCCGTGGGCGCGCCACCCAGCCGATTCTTCAGCTGATCAGCGCCACCACGCCTGGCCCGCGGCGGGCGCAAGCAGGTCCAGGCGCTCGCCCATGCGCGGTGTGCTGACGGACACCCCCTTCTCCGCCGCCAGCGCGAGGATGCGCTCGAACGGTTCCGTCCACGGGTGCAGTGCCAGGTCGAAGGTGCCGTTGTGGATGGGCATCATCTGGCGCCCGCGCAGGTCGAGGTGGGCCTGCAGGCTCTGTTCCGGCTGCATGTGCACGTCGGGCCAGGCCTTGTCGTACGCGCCGGTCTCCACCATCGCGAGGTCGAACGGGCCGAAGCGGTCGCCGATGGCCTTGAACCCGTCGAAGTAGCCGCCGTCGCCGCTGAAGAAGACGCGGGCCTCCGGGGCGATCACGGTCCACGACGCCCAGAGCGTGCGGTCGCGGTCGGTCAGCCCTCGGCCGGAGAAGTGCTGCGCCGGGGTGGCCACCAGCTGCACGTTCCCGATCGTGACGCCCTGCCACCAGTCGAACTGCTCCACCTTCGCCGCCGGCACGCCCCACTCGACGAGCCGGTCACCCACGCCCAGGGGCGCGAGGAAGCGGCGCACCTTGGGCGCCAGCGCCAGCACGGCGTCGTGGTCGAGGTGGTCGTAGTGGTCGTGCGACAGGATCACCGCCTCGATGTCGGGCAGGTTCTCCAGCGCGATGGGCGGCGCGTGGAACCGCTTCGGCCCGGCGAACCCGACCGGGGACGCCCGCTCCGAGAACACCGGGTCGGTCAACCAGAACTTGCCGTCCAGCTTGAGCAGCATCGTCGAATGGCCGAGGCGCCACAGGCTGGCACCGGGCGCCGCCAGCAGATCGGCCTGGGTCAGTGGCAACACCTGGATGGGACGGGCCGGGGCGGCATCGGCGGGTTTGTCCGTCATCAGGCGCCACACGATCTTCAGCGTGCCGCCGAACCCGGGCTGGGTGGTGGGCGCGAGGTTGTGGAACCGGCCGTCACCGAAGTGATCGGACGCGGCAGGGCCGTCGGCAGCAAGCGACGGGCGGCAGCAGGCGATGGAGAGGGCCATGAGCGTGGTGATCAGCAGGCTGGGCACGAGGACCCGGGTTTGACGGAGATTCGGCACGGGGCAATCCATTAATTACACTGCACAGTGTAGTTTACTCGCGAAGAAAGTAAACTCACCCGTGTAGAATTTTTGGCATGTCTTCTGAGTCCCCCTCGAGCCCTGCCCCCGCCCGCCTCACCGACCGCAAGCGCGAGGCCATCGTGCAGGCCGCGATCGACGAGTTCCGGCAGCACGGGTTCGCTGGCACCAGCATGGACCGGCTCGCCGCCGTTGCCGGGGTCTCCAAGCGCACGGTCTACAACCACTTCCCGAGCAAGGACGAGCTCTTCGCCGAGATCCTCCACCAGCTGTTCGAGCACAGCCAGGCGGTGACCGGCGTGGCCTACAGCCACACCCGCCCGTTGCGCGATCAGTTGCGAGAGCTGATGGCCCAGAAGATGGCCTTGCTGAACGACGCCACGTTCATCAGCCTGGCGCGCGTGGGCATTGCCGAGGTGATGCACGCCCCCGAACGGGCGCTGGCCATCGTGGGCCGCATGGCCGAGAAGGAGGAAGCGCTCGTCACCTGGCTGCGAGCGGCCCAGGCCGACGGGCGGCTGCGCGCCGTCGATCCCGCGTACGCCGCCCAGCAGCTGCAGGGGATGGTGAAGGCCTTTGCCTTCTGGCCGCAGCTGACCCTGGGCCAGCCACCGCTGTCCGCCGCCGAACAGACCCGCGTGCTCGACGACTGCGTCGACATGTTCCTCGGATTCCACGACACGGGGCCGTCCGCCAATTCCTGGAAACCCGCCCCCTACCTTTGATTGCAGATGGGGGGTACCCAGCCCTCGGCCGGTGTGACATATTGCTCGGAAGCCAGCCCTGTGCAAAGGACACACCATGCTCTCATCCCTCTTCGGCGACCTGCGTGCCAACCGGGGTCACCGCACCGGCGGCGCCGATGGCGAGGAACACGGCTTTGCGGCCACCACGCTGATGGAAAGCACGGCCACCGAGGTCAACGACCAGGGCCAGATGATCGACAACCAGCAGCGCGACCTGGTGGTCGTGGGCTCGCCGGCCCAGGCCATCCGCGACCACTTCGCCACCACCCGCGCCGACCTCGACACCGCCAACCGCCAGATCACGCTGGTGGACCCCACCGGGGTGTGGGCCCCGTCGGTCATCAAGGCGCTGTCCGACGCCACCGGGCGCGCGGTCGAACGCCTGCACTTGCGCGAGCAAGGCACCTTGCGCACGCTGGCCGTCATCGAACGCACCACGGTCGACCGGCGCAACGAAAACACGCTGCGCATCTACCACGCCGCGGTGCGGGCCCCGGGCTCCGCCAACGCCGCCATCCCCACGGCCCTGATGGAACGCAGCCACATGACGGCCGTGATCGTGGGCGCCATGTCGCCCCACGACATCGACGACCTGCTCGTGAACCTGCAGGAAGCGGTCCAGGAACCCAACTGGCGCTGCCCCACGCTGCTGTTCATGCTGCCGCCCAACGCCGTCTGGATCGCCAACAAGATCGCCATGTACGACTGGCCGGCGGCACTGAAGGTGCAGGTGCTGAACGAGGCCCTGACCAGTGCATCGGCCGTGTGGAACTCGCTGCTCGGCATCTGGAACCGCGTCAAGGCGGTGCCCCCGTGGCAGCCGCCCCAGGCGCCCAACGAACACGGCATCGAGGGTTACCCCATCAAGGTCGCCGACCTCGACCGCCCTGACTCGCCCCCCGCCGTGCTGGTGGAAGGCCACATCGGCCGCGTGCCGCTGGCCGTCGAAGCTGCCGACCGCGCGGTGGCCGCCATGCTCGGCATCGAAGGGCTGCTCGGCTGCGCGGTGGTCGACGCCGCCACCGGCTTCACCCTCGCCCGCCAGAGCCGTGAAGGCGAACCGGTGCACCTCGAACTCGCTGCCGCCGGCAGCGCCCAGGTGCTGCGCGCCCACCAGCAGGCGTCCACCAGCATGGGCCTCGACCACGACATCGAGGAAATCATGACCAGCGCCGGCGGCCGCCACCATGTGCTTCGCACCGTGTCGCGGCACAAGGGGTTGTTCCTGTTCGCGCTGCTCGACAAGAAGCGGGCGAACCTGGCCTTGGCCCGCTACAAGCTGATGGAGGCGGAGCAGGCCCTCTGAGGGTCGCCCAACCGGCCCCCGGGTGGGGGCATCAGCGGCCCGTCGACTTGACGATGCCTTGCGCCAGGCCGTCGACGGTGTTGCCCGCAGCGTCCGTGGCCTGCGGATCGGCACCTTGCGACTTCAGCGTGTTCAACACTTCCAGGCGGCCGAAGAGGGCCGCGTACATGGCGGGGGTCTGGCCGGAAGCATTCCGGTGGTCGGGATCGCATCCGGCTTTCATCAGGAGTCGCGCCACCCCGATCTCGGCCTTGAAGATGGCGCCCATCAGCGCCGTGTTGCCGCGGAGATCCTCGGCGCACGGGTTCGCACCCGCAGCGATGAGCAACCGCACCGCGTTCTCATGACCGTGGTAGGCCGAGAGGATGAGCGCGGTGTAGCCCTTCTCGTCACGCGTGTCGAGGTCGTAGCGCGCAGCGACGAACTCCTTCAGGATGGCTTCGTTGCCACTGCGTGCGGCGTCGAACAGGTAGGCATGCAGCTTTCGTGACACGGCGTCGGCATCGAGGGAGGTGGCGCCGGCCGGGGCCGGTACCACCTCGCTGCGGTAGCCCCCGGCCGAGGCAGCAGGTGCCTCGGCCGGGGATGCCATGGGCTCCGCGAGCGCGCCGCCGGCCCACAGCGTGACCGACAACACCGCCGCGACGGTCTTCGAGAAACGGTAGTGGCCCATGGCTGCGCTCCGGAGCATCGCGCTTACTCGCTCAGGGCGGCAGCAAGCCGCTGCACGCGGCCCGCATCCGCCTTCACCGCCTGCGCCACGGCCGCACCGTATTGGCTGTCGGCCTTGTAGAAGTGCGACAGCATCGTGTACTTGGTGGTGTCGTCCTTCACCTTGCCAAGGTCTCCGGCGAGGTTGGCAACGAGGTTGGCCTGGTCTTGCTTGGACAGCGAACGGTAGAACTCACCGGCTTGGCGGAAGTTCAGCGTCTTGGCGATGCGCGCCTGCTGCGTGCTGCCCGCGAGTGCCGAGCTGCTGTAGCGCACGGCGGCATCCTGCGGCTTCGGCGCGATGCGGGACGGCTCGTAGTTCACCGTGCCGTTGCGGGCCGCGGAGTTCGATTCCCCGTCCTGGTTGTTGTTGTTCGACGTGCCCTTGGGCGCGTTGATCGGCAGCTGGAACACGTTCGTGCCGACCCGGTAGAGCTGCGTGTCGTTGTAGCTGAACACGCGCCCCTGGAGCAGCCGGTCTTCCGACGGTTCGATCCCCGGAACCAGGTTGCCTGGCGCGAAGGCGGCCTGCTCGGTCTCCTGGAACACGTTGGCCGGGTTGCGATTGAGCGTCATCGTGCCGACCTTGGTTTCAGGCACGCCGTTCCAGACCTTCGTGGCATCCAGCGGGTTGAAGTCGAAGCCGTCGAGCTGGTCGGGGCGGAGCGTCTGCACGTACAGGTCCCACTTCGGGAAATCGCCTTTCGAGATGGCTTCGATCAGGTCCTCGGACGCGTGGTTGAACGTCTGGCCTTGCACGGTGGACGCTTGCGCGCCGGTCAGGTTCTTCTGGCCTTGCAGGCTCTTCCAGTGGAACTTGACGTAGGTGGTCGCGCCGCGTGCGTCGACGAACTTGTAGGCATGCACGCCGTTGCCGTCCATCGTGCGATAGCTGGCCGGGATGCCGAAGTCGGAGTACACGCGCGTCAGCATGTGCGTGGCTTCCGGCACGTGCGAGAAAAAGTCGAAGACGCGGTTCGGGTCCTGCACGTTGGTGTCGGGGCCGGGCTTCAGGCTGTGGACCATGTCGGGGAACTTGATCGCGTCGCGGATGAAGAAGATCGGCAGGTTGTTCCCCACCAGGTCCCAGTTGCCCTCCGAGGTGTAGAACTTGGTGGCGAACCCGCGCGGATCGCGCAGCGTCTCGGGCGAATGGTTGCCGTGGATGACCGTGGAGAAGCGCACGAACACCGGGGTCGTGGTGCCCGGCACGAAGACCTTCGCACGCGTGAAGGCCGAGATGTCAGCGGTGGCGATGAACTGGCCATGCGCGCCGGTACCTCGTGCGTGCACCACGCGTTCGGGGATGCGTTCGCGGTCGAAGCGTTGCAGCTTCTGGATCAACTGCACGTCTTGCAGCAGCACCGGCCCGCCGGGGCCGGCGGTCTGCGAGTTCTGGTTGTCGCCCACCGGCGCGCCGTTGTCACGCGTGAGCCCCTGCTGGGCCCACACGGGCACCGAGACCGAGACGCACACAGCGGCGCACACCGCCGACGATGCCAGTTTGAGGGAATTCTTCATGAGGCCACGCTCCACCGAGGTTGTTGATTCGGTGGAGCGTAGGGGGAGCGGCTTGGGGCCGGAAGTCGATAACTTCAATTCAACCCATTGAGAATGCCGATGACCGGCGAGCGTTCAAACACCCGCTTGGCCGGCTCCAATTCAAAACACGACAAGACCCCATCGCGTTACCAGCCCCCAACCGGCGAAACGGCAGAGCAAGGCCGAAAGGCCTTGCCACGCATCACCACTCGAGCGGTGCCGTCGTGATGGCGTCCAGGGCCGACTCCGCAACGACCTGGCCGGCACTGTCCGTGTGCCGGAAGCGAATGACGCCGAAGCCCTTGGCGAACCAGAGCGTCGACGGCCCATCTGTGGTGTTGCCGGCCTCGACCACCCGGATCTTGCAGGTATTCGCGAATGTGTGGCCCCCCAGGGTCTGCGCCTCGAAGCCCTCTAACGTCCAGGTTTCCTGCCGTGCGATCGTCTGGGTCTGGCCCGCATTGCTGCCACTCAGCTCGGACACCGTGTCGACATAACTCATCGTGGCGGCCTGCCCGGCCTGCAGGTCCAGCGGCAGCAGGAAGCCGTCTGAGTGCACGACCTTCGTCTCGGCCACACCGGCCTGGTCATAGCGGATGAAACCCCAGAAGCGGATGCCGCTGGATTGCTGCGACCAGTACGTCGCCGTGGTGCGGAGGTTGGTCGCGTCTTCCAGGTCCACCATGGCGCCGCGCGTCGCGCCCTCGAAGGGTTCCTCAAGCATCCGGACGCCGTCGGAGGGGCCCCCCTCGGGATCGGTCATGGTGTATGCCACACCGGCGGTGATGCCGAGGCAGCTGGCCAGCGTGGGCGCGGCAGGCGCCGTGGGGCTGCTTTCGCCGTCGTCATCGCCGCCGCCGCAAGCGGCCAGGGCGGCGCACACGGCCGTGGTGAGCAGGAGGGTCTTGGTCCGGGGGAACTTCATGGGATCAGGCACGTACAGTGTTGGGGAAAATCACGACCGCGCGCAGCTACCGCGGCACGAGGCGTTCGGCGCCCAGGTTGGCGGGCGAGACCATTCGGGTCCGAGCCGCAGAGTAGACGGCCTTCGCGGCCGGTACGCTGCCCCAAAGGCCTCCGTTCGCTGACGCACCTGTGAACGTTCGCCCCTGCACCAGCCGTGTTGCGCAGCACACACAAGGCCCAGTGAAGGCACGTTGCCGACGGTTCTGGCACCCGCCCGCCATCGAGCCGTGATCGCTTCCTGGTGATTTTTGGCTACCGATCTCTTATCCTGCTGTCGTCGCCAAGGCATGCCCAAGCCCTCCCCGCCATCAAACCATGAACACCCTCCCTCCCGACGAAAGAACGCAGGAAGTCTGGACCACTACCGCCTTGCGGCCCGATCGCCAGTTCGAGGCTTGGCGCGAGGTGATCGTCGATGCGCACCTGAGCTGGGACATTCCGAAGATCGACTGCGAGAGCTTCCCGGCCTCCATGCGCCAGCACCGCCTCGGCGGACTGCGGCTGACGGACTGCACGGCGCCCACACGTGTGACCGGCATGCGCGGCCGAGCGCAGATCGCGCGCGACGATGAGGCTTATCTCACCGTCGTGATGATCGCCGAAGGCAGCGAAACCTTGGGGCTCGGCGACCACGAGGTGCATCTCACCGAAGGCATGTTCATGCTGTGGGACAGCACTCGCCCGATGGCCTTCGCAACCGGTGAACACCTGCGTCAGATGTCGCTGCTGATCCCCGAGGCCGAGTTGCTGCGCCGCATGCCGCGGGTGCGCGACCTCGTCGGCCGCCCGATGGGCGGCCTGCACGGGGCCGGCGGCCTGTTCATGGATCACTTCCGTTCGCTGATACGGCGCTTCGACGAGTTACCGGCAGCCAGCCGCGAGCCGGCACTGCATGCCACGCTCGACCTGCTCGGCGTGTGCCTCGGCGGGCAACCCGAGTTGCCACCGCCCCGGCTGCGGCAACTCATGCACCAACAGGTGCAGAGCCACATCGAGAAACACCTCGCGGACCCCGCACTGGGCATCGCCTCACTGGCGGGCCACTTTCGCATGTCCGAACGCAACATCCACAAGCTGTTCGCAGGCACCGGCACCACGGTATCCGCCCACATCCGCGACCGGCGCCTCGCCATGTGCCGGCGAGACCTGATCAGCTGCTCGCTGAGAGCCCGGCATGTCTCCGAGATCGCCCATCACTGGGGCTTCACCGACCTCAGCCACTTCAGCAAGGCCTTCCGCGCCGCCTACGGGATGTCGCCGAGCGAGTGGCGTGCGCAAACCCCGGTTGACGCAGCACCGGGAGCGGATCAAATTCCCGGTATGCAGGGAGGTGTCCATGTCACAAGACAATCGTGAACTGGCTCGGCGATGGATGGACGAGGTCTGGAACCAGCGACTGGAGCCGACCATCGGCGACATGCTCGCACCGAACGTCATCGGACACGCCGAAGGCAACGTCGACATCCGCGACGTGCCCGGGTTCCGGGCGTACCGGAGCGCTCTGTTGAACGCCTTCCCGAACCTGCGGATCGAGGTGGAGGACGTGATCAGCAGCGGCGATGACGTCGCCGTGCGGTGGCGTGTCTGCGGAACACACGACGGCGACGGATTGGGCATCGCCGCAACCGGCCAACCCGTCGAGTTCTGGGGCATGACGTGGTTGCGCTTCTCCGACGGGCGCATCGTCGAGGGTTGGGATGCCTGGAACCAAGGCGGCGTGGTGCAGCGGCTGCAGACGGGGTGGGCGGCGTCCCGGGCGCCTGCCAGCCCTGGGGTTCATGCCGCCAGCCGCACGCCCTGAGGAGGCGCCTCCCGCAGGCTCGCGCAAAGCTGCCGCAGTTCATCCGTCATGGCGTGCCCGGTGGGCCACACCATGCCGATGCGACGGCACTCGCCCGACGCCAGCGGCCGGATCACGAGACCGGCACCGCCGAGGTAGCCGACCGCGAGCGCGGGCAGGAGCGTGCAGCCGAGACCCGCGGCCACCAGGTGGCGCAGCGTTTCGAGGCTGGTGGCACGGCAATCGGCGGAATCGTCCTGGGCCGACTCCAGCTGCCCGCAGGCGGCGAGCGCCTGCCCGCGCAGGCAATGCACGTCGGTCAGCAACATCAGGCGCAGTCCACTCAGCACATCGGTGCCGACGACCGACGCCGGCGCGATCGGGTGATCGGGCGGACATGCCACGAAAAAGGGTTCATCGAACAAGGGCTGCTCCACGAGCTTGCCCGGGTTCGATGCGGGCAGCGCAACGAAGGCCGCGTCGATGAGGTGGTCGTCCAGCTTTTCCTCGAGGCGCCGCGTCGTGTCTTCATGGATCACGAGATGGAGCCGCGGGTAGCGTGACCGCAGCTCAGGCAGCAGCCACGGAAGGAAGTACGGCGCCAACGTCGGGATCACCCCGATGTTGAGCGCGCCCTGCAGCGGTCCGCGGCGCAGCCGCGTGAGCCGCAGGATGTCGTCGGCCTCGGCAAGCAGCCGGCTGGCCCGCTCCACGATCTGCTCCCCGAGCGGCGTGGGCACCGGCTGCTTGCCGCTGCGGTCGATCAAGGTCATGCCGAGATAGGCTTCGAGTTTGCGTACCTGGGCGCTCAGCGTCGGCTGTGTGACGTTGCAGGCCTCTGCCGCACGCCCGAAATGGCGATGTTCGGCGATCGCGACCAGATAGCGGAGTTCACGCAGGGTCATGGTGTTCTGTCGAGTGCCGGGGAAAATTGCCGGGAAAAGCGGCAGAACCCGGGACGGTCCGCTCGGACACGCCCCGGGTTGGGTCCATCGAACGCAGGATCAGCCCGAGGACTGCGCCTGCGCTTCAACTCACCACGGCGATCCGATGAAGTTCACGCCATTGCCGATGGCGCAACGGAACGAGACCTGGTTGACCTGGGCGTAGTCGGGCAGGCTCAAGGTCGTGGACGTGAAGGCGATGGAGCCATCGGGCTTGACCCGGTACCGCAACACCTGCTGGAGCGGTTTGTTGTCGGCGGAAACGGCCACGACGCTGTCCGAGAACGCCAGCGTCGAGTCCGCCAGGACGCGGTAGGAGCCGATCGTCAGGCCGCCCTTGGTCTGCGAAGGCTGGCCGGTGCCCTCCGGCGTGCAACGGCTGAGGTCGATCACCGCGGAGACACGATGTCCGGCATCGAGCGAGCGCTGGATGGAGGCCAGGTCGTTCAGTGGCGGGCTGGCATGGCTGGCCGTTCCGAAAGCCAAAGCGGCGCAGGGCAAGAGATGCTTGAGTTTGATTTTCATTTTGGATCCTCCTTGAAGATGGCAGCGGGCTTCTGCTGCACGGCGCACCTTACAGAAAGATCCTCGGCAGACCGGTGACAAAACGAAGCAGTGTCCGGAATTCCGAAACAGGAAACGCCAGATACCCTGCCGCGCGGCGATTCCCGCGCTCGGCTAACATCGACCCGTGGCGGACACCGTGCCCGCCTGTCGGTTGCCGAGCCATGAGCCAAGTTCTTTTCGATTACACCAAGCAGGATTCGAGCGGGGAAAGCTGCACCGCCCACGCGTGGGCCAAGGTGCCCGAGCCGCTGACGCCAGACCGGCGTGAGGCGCTGAAGGCCCGCGCCAAGGCGCTGCTGAAGGAGCGCAACGCGGTGCTCGTGGCGCACTACTACGTCGATGGCGACCTGCAGGACCTCGCGCTCGAGACCGGCGGCTGTGTGGCCGACTCCCTCGAGATGGCCCGCTTCGGCCGCGACCACGCCAGCACCACGCTGGTGGTCGCCGGCGTGCGGTTCATGGGTGAATCGGCCAAGATCCTGAGCCCCGAGAAGCGGGTGCTGATGCCCGACCTCGACGCCACCTGCTCGCTCGACCTGGGCTGTCCGGCCGACGAGTTCGCGCAGTTCTGCGACGCCCACCCCGACCGCGAGGTGGTGGTGTATGCCAACACCAGCGCCGCCGTGAAGGCCCGTGCCGACTGGATGGTGACCAGCTCGTGCGCACTGGCCATCGTGCAGAGCCTGAAGGACCAGGGCAAGAAGGTGCTGTGGGCACCCGACCGCCACCTGGGCCGCTACATCCAGGAGCAGACCGGCGCCGACATGCTGATGTGGAACGGTGCGTGCATCGTGCACGACGAGTTCCGCGGCCTCGAACTCGACCTGCTCAAGGCGCAGTACCCCGACGCGAAGGTGCTCGTGCACCCCGAGTCACCGAAAAGCGTGGTGGAGCAGGCCGACGTGGTGGGCTCCACGTCGCAGATGCTGAACGCCGTGGTGCAGATGGACGCGCAGACCTTCATCGTGGCCACCGACAACGGCATCCTGCACCGCATGCGCCAGCTGGCGCCCACCAAGACCCTGATCGAGGCGCCCACCTCCGGCAACAGCGCCACCTGCAAGAGCTGCGCGCATTGCCCGTGGATGGCCATGAACGCGCTGCAGGGCGTGGTCGACTGCCTGGAACAGGGCACCGGCGAGATCTTCGTGGACGAACCCATCCGCTCGCAAGCGCTCGGCTGCATCGACCGCATGCTCGACTTCGTCAAGAACAACCCGGCCAGCGTGCAGAAGCCCGGCTTCGTCAAAAACATCGGCGCCGCCTGAACGGCCGCCCCACCCCCATGTTCGACTACAACGAAACCCTCGAGCAGGCGCGTGCGCGCAACATCCGCGATGCGCTGATGGAAGACATCGGCCGCCAGGACTGGACCGCCCGGCTGGTGCCCGCCGGCCAGCGCGTGCGCGCCCGGGTGCTGGTGCGCGAGGACGCCGTGCTGTGCGGCCGCGACTGGTTCGACGGCTGTTTTGCCGCCATCGACCCGGCCGCCCGCATCGACTGGCACGTGGCCGAAGGTGCCCGCATGGCCGCCGACACACTCGTGTGCCACATCGAGGCCGACGCGCGCGCGTTGCTCACTGCGGAGCGGCCCGCGCTGAACTTCCTGCAACTGCTGTCGGGCACCGCCTCCATCACGCGCCAGCACGTCGAGGCGATGGGCAACGCGTCCACCAACCCGAACGGCTGCGCCGTGCTCGACACCCGCAAGACCCTGCCCGGCCTGCGCCAGGCCCAGAAGTACGCGGTGCGCACCGGCGGCGGCCAGAACCAGCGGCTGGCGCTGTGGCACGGCATCCTGATCAAGGAAAACCACATCGCGGCGGCCGGTGGCGTAGCCGCGGCGCTGCGCAACGCGCAGGCGCTCGATTCGGGCGTGGACATCCAGGTGGAGGTGGAATCCATCGACCAGCTGCGCGAGGCGCTGGGCGCCGGGGCGCGCAGCGTGCTGCTCGACAACTTCACGCCGCCCATGATGGTGGAGGCCGTGGCCGTCACCGCCGGGCGGGCGCTGCTCGAGGTGTCGGGCAACGTCAAGATCGACCAGATGGCGGCCATCGCCGCCACCGGCGTGGACCGCATCTCGATCGGCCGCCTCACGAAAGACGTGCGGGCCACCGATTACTCGATGCGGGTGCTCGAACGCCTCTGAGACGCTGAGCCCGGCGCCGGCGTGGCAGCCGTCACGCTTTTGCGCCCCCTCGCGCCGGCCGGCAGGCCTACAGTGGAAGGCACCAGCCCGTCCAGGGCGCGAGGTGCCTGCCATGAGTTCGTCCGACTTCGAATCCATCCACAACTTCCACGAGCGCGCGGTGCTGGACGCGGTGGTCGCGGCCCTGCCCGACTACCCGCACCTGCAAGGCAGCGAGCTGCTCGCCGACATCGCCTGCGTGGCGTTGAACCGCCTGCCGCCACGGTACATCCGCCACAGCGTGGACTTCTCGTTCTACCTGAGCGAGAAGGAACGCCACGAGATGGACGTGGCGATCCGGGAGTCGGTGTCGTACGCGTTCCAGTTCGTGCAGGCGCGCGCGGCGATGCGCGCGCGGTCCTGACGCGAAAGCGGCGCCCCTGCGCGCGCTTGCGGTGCGTCAGCGGCTCTGCTGCCCCAGTTTGCCCACCCCTGCGTTGGCCTTGACTGTGTCCGGCACGTTGGACGCCGAGTAAGCCTTGACGATCGAGGCCTTGTACGGCTTCATCGCGTTCAGCACGGATGAGTCCTGCTTGAGGTAGTTCTGCGCCGGCGCCGGGGTCACGGCGTTGCCGGTGCAGATGCGGCCCAACGCGGCCGTGCAGCTCGACTGGGAAGCCGCCGTCTGCTGGTAGATGCCGTAGACCTGGCCATGAGGCTGTTCGATCGGATAGGGCATGTTCTTGAAGTAGTTCCCCTCGACCAGGACCTTGACGCCTTCGCCGGTTTCAAGCGCGTGCCCGGACGTGCCGCCATCCTCGAAGAAGTTGTTGACGAGGTGGACCTGCAGGCCACTGCCGCCCGAATTCAACTTCGGTGCACGCCCGGTGGTGTGATGGAACCAGTTGCCGGCGAGCGTCATCTGGCCATTGCCGGCCAGCAACACGTTCCAGTAGTGCCGGCCGTCACAACCGAAATCGGTGCGCCCGTCGAACTCGTTGTTCGAGATCGTCACGTCGTCGACGGTTTCCTTCGCCGAACCGCTGCCGCTGACGATCATCTGGCGGGCGATGCGCGAAAAGTAGTTGTGATCGATCCACACGCGGCTGACTTCGCCGAGCGTGATCGCGTCCCCACCGAAGACCTTGCCGGCGTTGATGTCCGTGATCTTCAGGTTGCGGATGATGACGTTGTTGGCGCCGGTCCAGAGGCGGAAGCCCTTGCCCTTGACCCCCGAGTTCGCGCCGATGCCCACCACCGTCTTGTTCGCGCCCACGGTCATGCCCTGCAGGCCGGCCTTCGAATACGTGTACTTCGCAAAGCCGGGCTTGTTGGTGCAGCGGTACCGTTCGCTCTCGGAGATCAACAGCGTGACCTCGTTCCGGGCTTTCGGATCGGCGCAAGCCGTGGCATAGCAACCGTCGACGGACGGCGAACCTTCCGAGCCGGTGAGGTCGATGATGCCCTCGATCTCGATGATGCGCGGCTCCTTGTCCAGGCAAAGGTTGCCGTCCGTGCCTCTCCGATCGTTGCAAAGCGCATTCTTCAGGTCGTCCGCGTTCTTCACGCGCACCGTCTTGCCGCCCGCGCCGCCCGTCACCCCGGCCCCGAAGCCCACCGGCTTGCTGGAGACAGCGACCACCGCGGCCATCTCGACCCCGGGTTCGGCGCTGGCTTCCGACTGGGCCTCGGCCTGCACCCCTGCCGTCGGCTCCTCCCCCGCATCCCCAGAGCCACCGCAGGCTGCCAGGATCGAGCTCAAGCCCACGGCAGCGAGTCGCGCCACCACGGCGGGTCCGAACCATGGGTCGCGCTGTGCCGGGAGGGGACGGTCGAAAGAGTGCTTCATGTTGAGTCGCTCATCAGGGTGATTGGAGGTGAGCGAATCTTCAACCAGCAGTGCCCCCGCGGTCATGATGGATTCTTGACCTTGCGAGCCAAGGGCATGATGGATCCTTGACCTTACGTTCGGTTGCACGGCGGTGCACGCCGAGCCATTCGGC
This sequence comes from Rhizobacter sp. Root1221, assembly GCF_001425785.1. Classification (GTDB taxonomy): domain Bacteria; phylum Pseudomonadota; class Gammaproteobacteria; order Burkholderiales; family Burkholderiaceae_C; genus Rhizobacter. Next base: position 27,067 of record NZ_LMDI01000007.1, read on the forward strand.
AAGGCCGGGTGGGCACGGGGTTCAGTTCCCCCAACCCGACAGCAACCCGTCGGGGCGTTTCCCCGACGTGGACAGGTGTGCGCCGCTGGCGGCGGGCCGCACGAGCACCGTGGGGAAACTCACCGGCAGGGTGAGCGGGAAGTCGCGGCTGTAGTGCAGACCGCGGCTCTCGTGGCGCATCAGTGCTGAACGAACGATCAGCTCGGCGCAGTCGACGAGGTTGCGCAACTCGAGCAGGTCGCGGCTGACGCGGAAGTTGGCGTAGTAGTCCTGGATCTCGCTGCGCAGCAGCAGGATGCGGTGCAACGCCCGCTCCAGGCGTTTGGTGGTGCGCACGATGCCCACGTAGTTCCACATCAGCAGCCGCAGCTCGTCCCAGTTGTGGGCGATGACCACCTGCTCGTCGGCGTTCTCCACCTTGCTTTCGTCCCACGCCGGCAACGCCGGGTGCGGGCCGGTGCGGCGCGACAGGATGTCGCCCGCGCAGGTGCGGCCGAACACCACACATTCGAGCAGCGAGTTGCTGGCCAGCCGGTTCGCGCCGTGCAGCCCGGTGTACGTGGCCTCGCCCACCGCGTAGAGCCCCGGCAGGTCGGTGCGGCCCAGCAGGTCGGTGACGACACCGCCGCAGGTGTAGTGCGCCGCCGGCACCACGGGGATGGGCTGGCGGGCGATGTCGATGCCCAGCTGCAGGCACCGCGCGTGGATGGTGGGGAAGTGTTCCTTCAGGAAAGCTTCACCCAGGTGGGTGGCGTCGAGCAGCACGTAGTCGACCCCGTGCTTCTTCATCTCGAAGTCGATGGCACGCGCCACGATGTCGCGCGGGGCCAGCTCACCCCGTTCGTCGTGCGCGGGCATGAACCGCGTGCCATCGGGCAGCAGCAGCCGGCCGCCCTCGCCGCGCAGCGCCTCGGTGATGAGGAAGCTGCGCTCCTGCGGGTGGTACAGGCACGTGGGGTGGAACTGGATGAACTCCATGTTGCCCACCCGGCAGCCCGCGCGCCAGGCCATCGCGATGCCGTCGCCGGTGGAGGTCTCCGGGTTCGTGGTGTAGCGGTACACCTTGCCGGCGCCACCGGTGGCCATCACCACGGCGGACGCGGCCAGGGTCTCGACCCGCTGCGTTTCGATGTCGAGGGCGTAGATGCCGTAGCACCGCGCCGGCTCCTCGCGCTTGAGGTGGCGCGACGTGATGACGTCGAGGGCCATCCAGCGCTCCAGCAGGCGGATGTTCGGGTGGCGGCCCACCTCGGCGAGCAGCACGTCGTGGATGGCCTTGCCGGTGGCATCGGCCGCGTGGGCGATGCGGCGCACCGCGTGGCCGCCTTCGCGCGTGAGGTGCAGGCCGAGCGGGCCCTCGGGATCGGGGGAAAACGGCACCCCGCGCGCCACCAGCCACTCGATGACCTCGGCGCTGTGCTGCGCGATGAAGCGGGCGGTGTGTTCGTCCACCAGGCCGGCGCCGGCCTCCTGGGTGTCTCGCACGTGGGATTCGATGCTGTCGTCGGTGCCCAGCACACCCACGATGCCGCCTTGGGCCCACGCCGTGGCCGCCTCGTTCAGGCCGCGCTTCGCCAACACCACGACCGGCCGGTGTTCGGCCAGGTGGAGCGCCACCGTCAGGCCCGCCAGCCCGGCCCCCACGATCACCACGGGCAGGGCGGACAGGTCGGCTTCGTTCGAGGACATGGCAGGGAAGCCGCCCGGAAAGCCGCTTCGGAGTTCAGTGAATCGCTGATTCTATCGACGTAGGCGTTTTGTGACAGCCGCCCCGTGTCCGCGGGATTTTCGTGTCGGGCGCCGCATGAAACGATCCAGCCCGGCAGTCACATCCTGAAACAATCAGCGATACTGCCCACAAGGCCTGTGTGCGGAGGCGGTGGGTCTGTGGCGCGGGAAATGCAACAGGCCACCTGCACCGCACCGGACACAACAAGAAGGGGGAAGGATCCATGGCAGTGACAATGACCGGCCAAGCCGGCACACCGACCGCCGCCGGGCCGGAGGCGTGGCAGGCGACGCGGACGCAGACCAACATCGCCACCCAGTTCCTGGGCGACGAAAACGACTACCTGGCCGCCAAGTCCGACGCGGGCAACATCGGCCGGCACGTTGGCGGGGACCAGCACGAGTTGTTCGTCTCGTGCGACGCCGCCGAGGCCATGCAGCAGCAACTTGACCACCTGCGGCCCGACTACATCGCGCTGCACGACCTGGGCACCACGTCCTCGCACAAGCTGCTCACCGGGGTGGCCGCGGCCACGCAACGGTCGATGCAGAAGCTCGTGATCCGCCGCCAGGGCTACGGCACACCGCTCGCCACGCTCGAGTTCCTCGACCTGCCCACCGGCGACGGCACCGCGTTGCGCCTGTACACCACCGAATGCGACGCCGACAGCCACACCCGCCAGGGCATCGCCAAGGTGCTGCTGGCCTACAGCCGCCTGGGTGTGCTGATGGTGGGCGACCTGCCTCCGCACTTGCTGAAGTCGTCGCTGGAGTCCCTGCACGAAGCGATGGTGGTGGGGCCCTGGTTCAACCGCAACCTGTTGCTGCTGCCCCTCGCGTCATCCGCCACGCTCGCGCATGAGGGCCTGTCGCTCGGGCGCGGCACCGGTGTGCAGGTGCGCACCACGCCGCAGGTCACCCGGCCGGCAGACGCGTGGTCGTTTGTCAGCGGCACGTGGAACAAGCTGCGCGAACAGTGGAAGCCGGCCACCCCGCCCGCAGCCGCGGCCGCCGCACCCGCGCCCGCACCAGTCCAGCCTCCCCCGCCACCGCCGCCCGTGGCCCCTCGGCCGATGACCCCGATGCCGGTGCCACGGCATGCCATGGTGGTGCCCCCGGTGGAATCCACGCTCGGCCGGTATGTGCGCCTGCTGGCCGACCTGCCGGGCATGGTGAGCTGCTGCGTGTTCGACGTGTCGAACGGCCGCCCGCTGGTGCACGCCGGCGCACGCCCGGGCCCCGAGGAACTGGCCACCCATGGCAGCACGATGCTGGCCGCGCTGGGCAACGCGAGCCGGGCCCTCGGCCTGGGTCACGCGTTGCCGGAGGCCGCCATCACGCTGGGCTCGCACCACCTGCTGCTGCGCGGGGTGCCCAAGCATCCCGGCGTTGCGTTGCACGCCGTGCTCGACAAGACCCACGCAAACCTGACGCTGACACGCCTGCAGATCGGGCGCATGGACACCCTGTTCGACGAACCCACGAGCTGACCCCAACGTCAGCCCGGCGCCGCCTGGCGGAATCCTGCCGGAGACACCCCCGCCCACCGCCGGAACTGCCGGCTGAAGTGGGCCACGCTGGAGTAACCCAGGCGCTCGCTGACCTGCCCCACGCTCAGTGCGGCGTCGAGCAGCAGCAGTTTCGCGCGGCGCAGTTTCAGCATCGACCGGTACTGTTGTGCCGAGAGCCCGTAGACCTGGCGGAACAGCGTGTTGCCGTGCCCCGGCGTGTACCCGAGCCGGCGGATGGCCGCTTCGATGGGGGTCTCGGCCCCCTGCTCCACCTCGCGTTCGATCAGCGTGGCCAGCCGCTCGGCGGTCTGCAACGCCGCCTGCGGCAAGGCGGGCGCGCGGGCCGGGCCCTGCGCCAGCGCGGCAAACAGCGCGTACAGCGACGCGCACACCTCGAGGCGCCACGCGAGCGCCGGGACGGCCGCAGGATTGGCACGCCCCATGCGCTCGAGCACCGGGGTCACGTGGCGCAGCACCTCGTCGCCCGCGCTGAACACCCTGGACCCCATCAGGCACAGCACGCGGCGCAGCTCGATGTCGTCCACGTCGAAGTGCAGGCAGTAGAAGGCCGAATCGGCCGGCGCCATGGCGCCGTGCGCCTCGAACGGCGTCAGGAAGATCAGGTCGCCCGGCCGCTGCACCAGCGTGCGCCCGGTGAGCCGGGTGTGCTGTTCGCCGTGCAGCAGCAGGCCCAGCTCGAAATGCGGGTGGTCGTGCCGCCCGTACTGCCAACCCGCCGGCACGTGGGCCGTGTGGGCGCCCGTCAGCATCAGCGCGGCGCGCAGTTCGGGTTGCGGGTAGAGGGTGGGCTCCAGGGGGCGGTGTGCGGACATCTCCGCCGAGCATGCCCGAAAATCGTGGGTTTGGGCAACTGGGCCCGCCCTTTGGGGATCGTGCTGCGGTGCGCGGCCACGAAAAATGGGCGGGTCGTCCACGGAGCCCCCATGTCGAACATCTTCTTCAACACCCAGCACGCGCCCATCGGCGCCCACGCCAGCCTGACGCTCGGCTTCCCCGGCGCCCGCGGCGGGATGGACCTCGAACTGTGCCGCGCGCCGAATCAGTCGGTGCTCGTGGCAGTGGAATCGCGCACCCAGCCGAACCTGTTCGAGGCGCTGCCGTTCTCGGATCTCCCCGACCCAGCCGAGCGCCGCAAGTTCGTCAACGAGGAGCTGATGACCCACGTGGGCGAAACCCGCCCGTTCGACCGCGCCGCGGTGTCGCGCGACTTCCACCTCACCACCGACACCTGGCGCGCCGGCGACCTGCGCTACACGCTGTACACCCCGGTGCGCGACCTGCCCGACCTGGACCGCGACCTGCCCACCCGCGACGCCGACGCGCGGCGGGCGCTGGTGCCCGCGGTGCGCGGTGAGATCACCGTCGACAACCGGCGCGGCGAGTTCACGCGGCGCGTGGTGGTGGGCCTGTCCCGCATCGACCCGGTGCGCGGCCTGCGCCACGTGCGGCAGGACGGCCTCGTGGGCATCGGTGACGGGCTCGACCTGGGGCTGTTCACCGACGCCGAGGGCGCCTGGTCGTGCATCGGGTTCGATCCGCTGTCGGTGCTGAACGACCCGCACCCGTCGAACCGGCACGCGATGCTCGGCAACTGGGGGTCGCTCGTGTTCGAGGTGCCGGCGGGTGCGCTGCGCACGTTCCGCGTGGCCTACTGCTTCCATCGTCCCGGCGTGGTCACGTCGGGCCTGGCGGCGCGCTACTTCTACACGCGCTGGTTCGACTCGGTGGAATCGGTGGCCGCCTTCGCACTCTCGGAGTTCGACGAGGCCGTGGACGCCTGCCGCGCCGCCGATGCCGCGCTGGATGCCCGGGGCCTGAGCCCGGAACAGCACTTCACCGTGGCCCATACCACCCGCTCGTACCTGTACTCCACGCAGATGCTGGCGCACGACGGCCGCGCGCTGTGGGTGGTCAACGAGGGCGAGTTCAACATGATGAACACGCTCGACCTCGCCGCCGACCATGCGCTATACGAGGTGCAGCACCACCCGTGGACGGTGCGCAACGTGCTGGAGCAATACGCCGAGCGGTTCGCCTACGTGGACCGCCTGCACTTCGCCGCCACGGGCCTCGTGTGCGACGGCGGCGTGACCTTCCCGCACGACATGGGCATCAACGGCCACTTCGCCCTGCCCGGCCGGTCGGCGTACGAAATGGCGGGCCTGACCGGCTGCTTCTCGTACATGGCCACCGAGGAGCTGCTGAACTGGATCCTGTGCGCGGGCCTGTACGTGCAACACGCCAATGACCTGGCATGGGCCACGTCGTACGCCACGCTGCTGGAGCAGTGCCTGCAGAGCCTCGAACAGCGCGACCACCCCGACGACACCCAGCGCATCGGCGTGCCCCGTGCCGACAGCAGCCGCTGCGAAGGCGGCCGCGAGATCACCACCTACGACTGCCTCGACCCGTCGCTGGGCCAGGCGTCGGGCAACACCTACATCGCCGGCAAGGCGTGGGCGGCCGGCGTGATCCTGCGCCATGTGTTCGAGCGCATCGGCCTGCCCGGCCCCGCCCGGCGTGCGCACCTGCAGGCACGGCGGGCCGCGGCCACCGTGCGGGCAAGCGCGCGATCCGACGGCCGCATCCCGGCGCTGCTCGACGGCGGTGGCGACGCGGTCATCCTGCCGGTGATCGAGGGCCTCGCGTACCCCTGGTTCGCCGGCTGCCGCGACGCGCTGGACCTCGACGGCGAATACGGCCCGTACCTGCGCACCTTGAAGCGCCACCTCGAGGAGCACGTGTTGCGCGAGGACACGTGCCTGTACCCCGACGGCGGCTGGCGCATCACGTCGAGCAACAGCAACACGTTCCCGGCGAAGGTGTACGTGTGCCAGTTCGTCGCCAGGGAGATCCTGCGTTCACCGCTGGGCGCCGTGGGCGACCGGGCGGACGCCGCCCACATGGCGTGGCAACTGCACCCGGAGCACAGCGCCGGGTGCTGGACGGAGCAGGTGGACAACGGCATCGCCCACACCGCGAAGTACTACCCGCGTGGGGTGTCGAGCAACATCTGGCTGACCGAGAAGGCACCGCGGCGAAGGCCGGGGTCTCCAGCGTTGTCCAGTGCACCGTCGGTGGAGGTGTCTGGCGAAGGCGGTCGCTGACTGGCGGTCATCGGTGGAGATCCCGGCCTGCGCCGGGATGACCGCGGTGGGGCGACACGCCGTCAGTGCACCACCCGGCTGAACCGGAACTCCCCTTCCTCCACGTCCACGGGGATCACGTCCTTCGGCCCGAAGCGCCCTTCCAGGATCAGCTTGGCCACCGGGTTCTCGATGTGCTGCTGGATGGCGCGCTTGAGCGGCCGCGCGCCGAACACCGGGTCGAAGCCGGCCTTGGCCAGCTCGACCAGCGCGCTCGGCGACACGTCGAGCTTCATGTCCATCTTCTCCAGGCGCAACTCCAGTGTTTTCAGCTGGATCTTCGCGATGGACTCGATGTTGGCCCGGTCGAGCGCGTGGAACACCACGGTTTCGTCGATGCGATTCAGGAACTCGGGGCGGAAGTGCTGCTTCAGTTCGACCCACACCGCCTCGCGGATCAACTCGCTCGACTGGCCGGCCATCTGCATGATGTGGTGCGAACCGAGGTTCGACGTCATCACGATCACGGTGTTCTTGAAGTCCACGGTGCGGCCCTGGCCGTCGGTGAGGCGGCCGTCGTCGAGCACCTGCAGCAGCACGTTGAACACGTCCGGGTGGGCCTTCTCCACCTCGTCGAGCAGCAACACGCTGTAGGGCTTGCGCCGCACCGCCTCGGTCAGCTGGCCCCCTTCGTCGTAGCCCACGTACCCCGGGGGCGCGCCCACGAGGCGGCTCACCGAGTGCTTTTCCATGAACTCGCTCATGTCGATGCGGATCAGGTGGTCCTCGCTGTCGAACAGGAAACCGGCGAGCGCCTTGCACAGCTCGGTCTTGCCCACACCCGTGGGGCCGAGGAACAGGAACGAGCCGGTGGGCCGGTTCGGGTCGGACAGGCCCGAGCGCGACCGGCGGATCGCGTTCGAGACCGCGGTGATGGCCTCGTCCTGGCCGATCACGCGGTCGTGCAGCTTCACCTCCATCTGCAGCAGCTTCTCGCGTTCACCCTGCATCAGCTTGGCCACCGGGATGCCGGTAGCGCGGGCCACCACCTCGGCGATCTCCTCGGCACCCACCATCGTGCGCAGCAGCTGCGGACGGCCTTCGGGCGAGGCGCCCTTCTTCAGCTCCTTCGCCTGCGCGTCCTTCAGCGTGCGCTCGAGTTCCGGCAGCCGGCCGTACTGCAGCTCGGCCACCTTGTTGAAGTCGCCCTTGCGCTTGAGGTCCTCGATCTGCGTACGGATGCGGTCGATCTCTTCCTTGACGTGGGCCGAACCCTGCGCCGCGGCCTTCTCGGCCTTCCAGATCTCGTCCAGGTCGGCGGCCTCGCGCTGCAGCTTCGCGATCTCGTCCTCGAGCAGCGAGAAGCGCTTCTGCGATGACTCGTCCTTCTCGCGGCGCACGGCCTCGCGCTCGATCTGCAGCTGGATCAGCCGGCGGTCGAGGCGGTCCATCAGCTCGGGTTTCGAGTCGATCTCGATCTTGATCTTGGCCGCCGCCTCGTCGATCAGGTCGATGGCCTTGTCGGGCAGGAAACGGTCGGTGATGTAGCGGTGGCTCAGCTCGGCCGCGGCCACGATGGCCGGGTCGGTGATCTCGACACCATGGTGCACCTCGTACTTCTCCTGCAACCCGCGCAGGATGGCGATGGTGGCCTCCACGGTGGGTTCACCCACCAGCACCTTCTGGAAGCGGCGTTCGAGCGCGGCATCCTTCTCGACGTACTTGCGGTACTCGTCGAGCGTGGTGGCGCCAATGCAGTGCAGCTCGCCGCGCGCCAGGGCGGGCTTGAGCATGTTGCCCGCGTCGATGGAACCTTCGGTCTTGCCGGCGCCCACCATCGTGTGGATCTCGTCGATGAACACGATGGTGCGGCCTTCGTCCTGGGCCACTTCCTTCAGCACCGACTTCAGGCGTTCCTCGAAGTCACCGCGGTACTTGGCCCCGGCGAGCAGCAAGGCCATGTCGAGCACCAGCACACGCTTGTTCTTCAGCGAATCGGGCACCTCGCCGGCCACGATCCGCTGGGCCAGCCCCTCGACGATGGCGGTCTTGCCCACGCCGGGTTCGCCGATCAGCACCGGGTTGTTTTTCGAGCGGCGCTGCAGCACCTGGATGGTTCGGCGGATCTCGTCGTCGCGGCCGATCACCGGGTCGAGCTTGCCCCGGCGGGCGCGGTCGGTCAGGTCGAGCGTGTACTTCTTCAGCGCTTCGCGCTGGCCTTCGGCGTCGGGGCTGTCGACCTTCTGGCCGCCCCGCACCGCGTCGATGGCGGCTTCGAGCGACTTGCGGGTGAGGCCATGTTCCTTCAGGAACGGCCCGAAGGCATTCTTGCTGTCGGTGCCGGCCAGCAGGAACATCTCGCTCGCAATGAACTGGTCCCCGCGCTTGTTGGCCTCCTTCTCGGCGGCCTGCAGCAACGCGCCGGTGTCGCGGCTGGCCTGCACGGGTTCACCCCCCTGCACCTGCGGCAGCTTCTTGATCTCGGCATCGAGCCCGGCCTGCAAGGCTGTGGTGTTGACACCGGCGCGCTGCAGCAGGGCCTTGGGCCCATCGGCCTCGGCCAGCATGGCCGACAGCACGTGGACGGGTTCGATGTAGGGGTTGTCTCGCGCCAGCGCGAGGCTCTGGGCCTCGGACAACGCGGTCTGGAACTGGGTGGTGAGTTTGTCGAGTCGCATGGGAACAATCCTCCGATTGCCCATCATGTGAGGAGACACGCCCGGAATTCAAGCGGAACCGAACCACCCCCGGGCCATCGCCGCCCCCAACGCCGCGAAACCCAACGCCCCCAGCACGTGGGCCAGCGTGTGGGCCAGGGCCCAGCCGAAGGCGCCGCGTTGCAGCAACGCCAGCGATTCGCCGGAAAACGCCGAGAACGTGGTCAGCCCGCCCAGGAAACCGGTGACCAGCAGCAGCCGCAGCATCTCGTTCGGCACCCGCGCGAACGACACCAGCGCGATGCCGATCAGCAGCCCGCCCACGCAGTTGACCAGCAAGGTACCGAGCGGCAGCGCCGCGCCGGGGGTGTTGAACCACACGCCGGCCAGCCAACGGAGCACGGCCCCCACGGCGGCGCCCACGGCCACCGCCACCATCTGCCACCACGGGAAAGCACCGGTCATGGGCCGGCGTTCCCGCTGTCGAGGCCCCAGCGCCGCAGCGCCTCGTCGTCGGTGGTGCGGGCATCCACCCAGTGGGCGCCCTCGGGCGTGTGTTCCTTTTTCCAGAACGGGGCCTGGGTCTTGAGGTAGTCCATGAGGAATTCGCAGGCCTGGAAGGCCTGGCCGCGGTGGGCGGACGACACGGCCACCAGCACGATCTGGTCGCCAGCCTCGAGCGCGCCCACGCGGTGGATGATGCGCACGGCGCGCAGGTCGAACCGGGCCTCGGCCGCGCCGATCATGGCCTCGATGGACGCCTCGGTCATGCCGGGGTAGTGCTCGAGTTCCATGCGCAACACGCCCTGCCCCGCGCTCACATCGCGCACGGTGCCGACGAAGCTCACCACCGCGCCCACCCCGCCGTCACCCCGGCGCAGCGCGGCCACCTCGGTGGAGAGGTCGAAGTCGGCGGCCTGGACAGTCACACGGGCCATGGATCAGCCTCCGGTGACCGGCGGGAAAAACGCCAGTTCGGCGCCGTCGGTGACCGCCGTCGACTCGGGGCACAGCGTCTGGTTGAGCGCACAACGCAGCGCCCGCCCGCTGGCAAGGGCCTGCGCATGGACGTCGTCTCGTGCCTGCAGCAAGCGCCGCACGTCGGCCACCGTGGCGCCGTCGGGCACTTCGAGCAGACCGCCGGCCCCCAGGGCCTCGCGCAGCGAGGCAAAGAATTTCAGCGTCACCTTCATGCGAACCACTCCGAAAACGGCACGTAGCGCACAGTGTCACCCTGGCGGATGGCGGTCTGCGCCGGGTTGTCGACCAGCCCGTCGCCCCACACGGCCGAGGTCAGCACGCCCGAGCCCTGGTTCGTGAACAGGTCGAGCCCGCCCTCGGCGTTGCGGCGCACCCGCAGGAACTCGCGGCGGCGGTCGGCCGGCCAGTCGAAGTGGGCGGGCAGCATCAGCGGGGCCGGCAGGTCGGCGCTGGCCCCCTGCAGGCGGCGCAACACCGGCCGTGCAGCCAGCAGGAACGTGACGAAGCTCGACACCGGGTTGCCGGGAAGCCCGATGAACCAGGCGTTGCCGCCGCCTGCGCGGCGCACGCTGCCAAACGCCAGCGGCTTGCCGGGTTTGACGGCGAGTTGCCAGAGGTCGAGCGCCCCTTCGGCCAGCACGGCCGGGCGCAGGTGGTCTTCCTCGCCCACCGACACCCCGCCGCTCGTGACGATCAGGTCGTGCCCGACGGCTGCGCGGCGCAGCGCGTCGCGGGTGGCGTCCAGGCGGTCGGGCACGATGCCAAGGTCGGTGCACTCGGCGCCCATGGCCTGGATCAGCGCGCGCAGCGTGAACCGGTTGGAGTTGTAGATGGCGCCGGGTTTCAGCGCCTCGCCTGGCATCGCCAGCTCATCGCCCGTGGAAAAGAGCGCCACACGCGGGCGGCGCACCACGTCCAGCGACGCTGCACCGACAGACGCCGCCAGCCCCAGCGCCTGCGGCGTGAGCCGCGTGCCGGCCGGCAGCACCACGCTGTCGCGGCGCACGTCCTCGCCACGGCGGCGGATGGCGAGCCCCGCATCGGGCACGATGCCCACCCGCACGGCGCCATCGAGCGCCTCGCACTGCTCTTGCATCACCACCGCGTCGGCACCGTGGGGCACCGGGGCGCCGGTGAAGATGCGCGCCGCGGTGCCGGGCTGCAGCGCGGCGCCCACGTGACCCGCTGCCACGCGCTGGCTGACGGGCAGCACGGTGCCGGCGGCCGGCACGTCGGCGCGGCGCATCGCATAGCCGTCCATCGCGCTGTTGTCGGCGGGGGGCACATCCACGAGCGCCACTACATCGCGGGCGAGCACTCGGCCCAGGCCGTCGAAGGTGGAAACCGTCTGCACCTCGGTGGCCGGCAGCGGCGACACGGCGTCGCGCAGCCGCGCCAGCGCGTCATCCAGCGGCAGCAGCGCCGGGCGGGAAGTCGGGGAAGGTGTACTCATAGCGGTCGGGGTCGGAAAGCAGGAAGGCCGCCACCGCGGGCGCGTCGCCCAGGTCCAGCAGCGGCAGGCCCGTGCGCTCGGGCAACCGGGCGGGGTCGTCGGTGGCAATGGCCACGATGTAGGGATCAACCGGATATTGCACCGGATGCCCGGTTTCCGCTCGCCAGACCTCGATTTTCGGAAGGTCGGCGTGCTTGAAACCTTCGACCAGCGCCCAATCGCACACCGACAGCTCGGCGAGCATCTGGTGCACGCCGGTGTCCACCTCGACCTCGTACTCGCGCACGATGGCCAGGCGCCGGCTGGATGCCACCACGGTCTCGAACGCACCGGCCTTGCGGTGGCGGTAGGAGTCCTTGCCGGGGTGGTCGATGTCGAAGTCGTGGTGGGCGTGCTTGAGCACCGAGACACGCTGGCCCGCGGCCCGCAGGGCCGGGATCAGCTGCTCGATCAGCGTGGTTTTTCCGGAACCCGACCGGCCACAGAAACCGATGACCTTCACGCGTGTTCAGCGATGAACCGCTTGATGCGTTCGGCGTCGGCCGGCATGGCCTCGAACCGCTTGGGCAGTTGTTCGATGCCCACGAGCGCGGCGGGGCGGTCGGGCTCGCGCCCCAGGGCCTCGACGATCGTGTCGGCGAACTTCACCGGGAGCGCCGTCTCGAGCACGATCATGGGCACGTCCGCCTCGGCGAAATCGTGCGCCACCTTCAGGCCATCGGCCGTGTGGGTGTCGATCATGGTGCCGAAACGCGCGAAGGTGTCGCGGATGGTGGCCAGGCGGTCGGCGTGGGTGCTGTGGCCCGACTGGAAGCCGTACGCCGCGATGCGCTCGAACTGCTCGGGCGCCAGCGTGAAGTGGCCGTGCTGCTCCAGCTGGGTCTTGAAGAGGTCGCGGGTGACCGCACCGTCGCGCCCCAGCAGGTCGAACACGAAACGCTCGAAGTTCGAGGCCTTCGAGATGTCCATCGACGGGCTCGAGGTTTCGTACGTCTCGGCGCTGGCGCGCGGGCGGTAGGTGCCGGTGCGGAAGAACTCGTCGAGCACGCGGTTCTCGTTGGTGGCCAGCACCAGGTGCTTGATGGGCAGGCCCATCATGCGGGCCACGTGGCCGGCGCAGATGTTGCCGAAGTTGCCAGAAGGCACTGCGAACGTGACGCGCTCGCCCTCGCCCTTCGTGGCCTGGAAGTAACCGGCGAAGTAGTACACCACCTGGGCCAGCAGGCGGGCCCAGTTGATGGAGTTGACCGTGCCGATCTTGTGCTGGCGCTTGAACGCCAGGTCGTTCGAGACGGCCTTGACGATGTCCTGGCAGTCGTCGAACACCCCCTCGACGGCGAGGTTGTGGATGTTGGCGTCCTGCAGGCTGAACATCTGCGCCTGCTGGAACGGGCTCATGCGCCCGAGTGGCGACAGCATGAAGACGTTGACGCTCTTCTTGCCCCGCATGGCGTACTCGGCCGCGCTGCCGGTGTCGCCCGACGTGGCGCCCAGGATGTTCAGCGTTTCGCCGCGGCGGCCCAGTTCGTACTCGAACAGGTTGCCGAGCAACTGCATCGCCATGTCCTTGAAGGCGAGCGTGGGACCGTTCGACAGCGCCTCCAGGTGCAGGCCCGGCTGCAGCGTCTTCAGCGGCACGATGGCGTCGGTGCCGAACACCTCGCGCGTGTAAGTCTTCCTGGCGATGGCACGCAGGTCGTCCGCGGGGATGTCGTCGATGAACAGCGACAGGATCTCGAAGGCGAGGTCGGCGTACGGCAGGTTGCGCCACTGCGCGAGCGTGGCCTTGCCGATGACAGGATAGTGCGTGGGCAGGTACAGCCCGCCGTCGGGCGCCAGGCCCTCGAGCAGGATGTCGGAGAACCCGCGCGGGGTCTGTTCGGCCGCGGGGCTGCGGGTACTGATGTATTTCATGTCAAGGCCGCCAGGTCAGCTCAGCTCTTCCTTGCGGATGCGCACGATCGGGGCGAGCACCGTGGGCAGCGCCTGCATCGCGGCGATGGCCTGGTTCATGTCGCCCTCGCGGGTGTCGTGCGTGAGGATGATGACGTCGGTCTTGGACTCACCTTCGGCCGACTCGCGCTGCAGCAGCGCGTCGATCGAGATGTTGCGCTCGCCGAGGATGCCGGTGATGCGGGCCAGCACGCCGGCCTGGTCGGCCACCTGCAGGCGCAGGTAGAACGCCGTGACCACGTCTTCCATGGGCAGGATGGGCGTGTTGGCCAGCTCGTCCGGCTGGAAGGCCAGGTGCGGCACGCGGTGGTCCGGGTCGGCGGTGTGCAGGCGGGTGATGTCCACCAGGTCGGCCACCACGGCGGATGCCGTGGGTTCGCTGCCGGCGCCCTTGCCGTAGTACAGCGTGGTGCCCACGGCGTCGCCGTGCACCACCACCGCGTTCATGGCCCCTTCGACGTTGGCGATGAGGCGCTTGGCCGGCACGAGCGTGGGGTGCACGCGCAGCTCGAAGCCCGTGTCGCGGCGCTTCGTGATGCCCAGCAGCTTGATGCGGTAGCCCAGCTGTTCGGCGTAGGTGATGTCGGCGGCGGCCAGCTTCGTGATGCCTTCGACGTAGGCACGATCGAACTGCACCGGGATGCCGAACGCGATGGCGCTCATCAGCGTGACCTTGTGGGCCGCGTCGATGCCTTCGATGTCGAACGTGGGGTCGGCTTCGGCGTAGCCGAGGCGTTGCGCTTCCTTGAGCACGACGTCGAAGTCGAGGCCCTTGTCGCGCATCTCCGACAGGATGAAGTTGGTGGTGCCGTTGATGATGCCGGCGAGCCACTGGATGCGGTTGGCCGTGAGGCCTTCACGCAGCGCCTTGATGATGGGGATGCCGCCGGCCACGGCCGCTTCGAACGCCACCATCACGCCCTTGGCCTGCGCCGCGGCGAAGATCTCGGTGCCGTGCACCGCGAGCAGCGCCTTGTTGGCGGTGACCACGTGCTTGCCGGCCGCGATGGCTTCCATCACGAGCGCCTTGGCGATGCCGTAGCCGCCGATCAGCTCGACGACGATGTCGATCTCGGGGTTGGCGATGACCTGGCGGGCATCCGACACCACTTCGACGTCGGTGCCGACGACGGCGCGGGCCCGGGCGGTGTCGAGGTCGGCCACCATCGCGATGCGGATGCTGCGGCCCGCGCGGCGGCGGATCTCTTCCTCGTTGCGAAGGAGCACGTTGTACGTGCCGCTGCCGACGGTGCCGATGCCCAACAGGCCGACTTGGATGGGTTTCATGGTCAGACCGGCCTCGTGGGCCGCAGTAAAAAGCTCGAAGCGGAGCGGGAAATCAGAGTGCCAGGCGTTTGCGGTAGCCGTGCAGGAACCGGGCGATGCGGCCGATGGCTTCGGTCAGGTCGTCGGAGTTGGGCAGGAACACCAGGCGGAAGTGGTCGGGGTGGATCCAGTTGAAGCCCGTGCCCTGCACGATCAGCACCTTTTCCTCGGCGAGCAGGTCGTAGGCGAACTGCTGGTCGTCGGTGATGGGGTAGACCTTCGGGTCGAGCCTCGGGAACATGTACAGCGCCCCCTTCGGCTTCACGCACGTCACCCCGGGGATGTCGGTGAGCAGCTGGTGCGCCAGGTCGCGCTGGCGGCGCAGCCGGCCGCCCGGAGCCACCAGGTCGTTGATGCTCTGGTAGCCGCCCAGGGCCGTCTGGATGGCCAGCTGCCCGGGGGTGTTGGCACACAGGCGCAGCGAGGCCAGCATGTTCAGGCCCTCGATGTAGTCCTGCGCGTGGCGCTTGTCGCCGGACACCACCATCCAGCCCGCGCGGTAGCCACAGGCACGGTAGTTCTTCGACAGGCCGTTGAAGGTGACGAACAGCACGTCGTCGGCGAGCGAGGCGATGCTGGTGTGCTGGTGGCCGTCGTACAGCGTCTTGTCGTAGATTTCGTCGGCGAACACGATCAGCTGGTGCTCGCGGGCGATCTGGACGATCTCGAGCAGCAGGCTGTCGGGGTACAGCGCGCCGGTGGGGTTGTTCGGGTTGATGACGACGATGCCCTTCGTGCGGGGCGTGACCTTCGCGCGGATGTCGGCGATGTCGGGCATCCAGTCGGACTGTTCGTCGCAGATGTAGTGCACCGGCGTGCCGCCGGACAGCCCTACCACGGCGGTGTGCAGCGGGTAGTCGGGGGACGGGATCAGCACCTCGTCGCCGTCGTTGAGCAGTGCATTCATGCTCATCGCGATGAGCTCGGACGCCCCGTTGCCCAGGTACACGTCGTCGACCGAAACGCCCGCCACGTTCTTCTGCTGCGTATAGTGCACCACCGCCTTGCGCGGGGCGAACAGGCCCTTGCTGTCGGTGTAGCCGGCGGCCACCGGCGACGGCAGGTTGCGGATCATGTCCTGCACGATCTCGTCGGGCGGCTCGAGGCCGAACGCGGCGACGTTGCCGATGTTCAGCTTGATGATCTTGTGGCCCTCTTCCTCCATCAGGCGGGCCTTGTCGAGCACAGGCCCGCGGATGTCGTAGGCGACGTTGGCCAGCTTGCCGGACTTGAGGATGGGCTTCAACACGGGTCTCCCGGAGGGGTCTATGGTGCACGAGATCTGGCGCGCACCTGCGGAAAACCTACAATTTAACCATATGAAACTGCATGCCGACCGCCTCGAAGGCGTCAACGCCGTGTTCGGGCACGGCCCGGGCGAGATCTCCATCAACAACACGGTGTTCCGTCACAGTGTGATCGTGCCGTGGCAAGGTGCCATCCTGCCGTGGGACGTGGCCGCGTTCGAATCGCTCACCGCGGCCCATTTCCAGCAGGTGGCCGACCTGAAGCCCGAACTCGTGATCTTCGGCAGTGGTGCCCGCATCCGCTTCCCCGCGGCGGCCCTGCTGCGGCCGCTGATCGAGCGTGGCATCGGCGTGGAGACCATGGACACGGGGGCCGCGTGCCGCACGTACAACGTGCTGGCGGGCGAGGGACGCCCGGTGGTGCTGGCCGCCGTGCTGACGCCCGCCGCGTGAGCTCGCGCTATCCCCCTAAGTGATGACCGGGTTGCACGGGGATCGATAACGGCGCAGGGCTTATAATCTCGGGCTACGCCTCTGCACCAAGGGCGCAACTTCCCCGAAATTCTTCATGACGCCAGCCCTCAACAAACCCCTCCCGGAATTTGAAGCGCTCGCAACCGGTGGCGTGAAGTTCACGCCGCAGGCTTTCGCCGGGCAAACCGTCGTTTTGTACTTCTACCCGAAAGACAATACTCCCGGATGCACCACGGAAGCCATGCAATTCCGTGATCGCCACAAGGATTTCGTGAAAGCCGGCGCCATCGTGTTCGGCGTCTCGCGCGACAACATGAGTTCGCACGACAAATTCAAGCAAAACCTTGAATTGCCGTTCGAGCTGATTGCCGATACCGAGGAAAAGCTCTGCCACATGTTCGGCGTGGTCAAGAACAAGATCATGTACGGCAAGAAGGTCAAGGGCATCGAGCGCAGCACGTTCCTGATCGACGGCGCCGGTGTGCTCCGGGCGGAATGGCGCGGCCTGAAGGTGGCCGGGCACGTCGACGAGGTGCTCAAGGAAGTCAAGGCGTTGAAAAAAACCGCTTGATTTTTCCCGCCTCGGGACCGCTTCCAGCAAAAAGCCGGCATTGCCGGCTTTTTTCATTTCCATGCCGCCGGTGGCGCTGCTTGAGCAGCAATCCAACTTGTGCATAATCAATTCATGTTTGTGAGCCGTGATACCCCGCAACCCCCTCCGAAGCCGCACGGGCGACTGTGCGGCTTTTTTGTTTCCCAGCCCACCTGAACGCCCATGCCACTGCCCAAGCCGCCTGCCAAACGTGCCAGTCTCCTGACCCCCGCCGATTTCGACTCGCAGGCCGCGCCCAAACCGGGCAAACGGACCACCCAGAAACACCCCGCCGCCGAGCCCGCCTCCGCCGCGCTCGATCTCTATGAGCCGCCTCGGGAAGCCGCCCCGGTGATCGCCCCGGTGCTTGCGCGCCCTGCCCCGGTGGCGCAACGCCCGGCCGCCCAGCCCAAGGCGCGCAAGCCGCGCACCGCCGGCCCGGCCAAGCTCTTCGTGCTCGACACCAACGTGCTGATGCACGACCCGATGTGCGTGTTCCGCTTCGAGGAACACGACGTCTACCTGCCCATGATCACGCTCGAGGAACTCGACGATCACAAGAAGGGCATGTCCGAAGTGGCGCGCAATGCCCGCCAGGTGAGCCGCGACCTCGACGCGCTGGCCGCCAGCCTCACCGACAACCCCGGCGCCGACATGGCCGACGGCCTGCCGATCGCCCACACCGGCCACCGCGAAGCCGGCGGCAAGCTGTTCTTCCAGACCACGTTGCTCGACGTCGACCTGCCCCGCGGGCTGCCGCAAGGCAAGGCCGACAACCAGATCCTCGGTGTCGTGAAGGCCCTGCGCGACCAGCACACCGGCCGCGAGGTGGTGCTGGTGTCGAAGGACATCAACATGCGCATCAAGGCCCGCGCCCTGGGCCTGGCCGCGGAAGACTACTTCAACGACAAGACCCTCGACGACGGCGACCTGCTCTACACCGGCGTGCAGTCGCTCCCGTCCGACTTCTGGGACTTGCACGGCAAGACCATGGAAAGCTGGAACCAGGGCGGCCTCACGTACTACCGCATCAGCGGCCCGCTCGTGCCGTCGCTGCTGATCAACCAGTTCGTATTCCTTGAAGCCCCGGGCGCCACGCCGCTGTACGCCAAGGTCACCGAGATCACCGGCAAGACGGCCGTGCTGCGCACGCTGCGCGAGTACACCCACCAGAAGAACGCCGTGTGGGGCGTCACGGCACGCAACCGCGAGCAGAACTTCGGCCTCAACCTCCTGATGGACCCCGACTGCGACTTCATCACGCTGACCGGCACCGCCGGCACCGGCAAGACGCTGATGACCCTCGCCGCCGCGCTGTCGCAGGTGATGGACGACCGCCGCTACACCGAGATCATCGTCACCCGCGTGACCGTGCCGGTGGGCGAGGACATCGGCTTCCTGCCAGGCACCGAGGAAGAGAAGATGTCGCCGTGGATGGGCGCCCTCGACGACAACCTGGAAGTGCTGTCGAAGACCGACGGCGCCGCGGGTGAATGGGGCCGCGCGGCCACCAACGACCTGGTGCGCAGCAAGATCAAGATCAAGAGCCTGAACTTCATGCGCGGGCGCACGTTCCTGAACAAGTTCGTCATCATCGACGAAGCCCAGAACCTGACACCCAAGCAGATGAAGACGCTGATCACGCGCGCCGGCCCCGGCACGAAGATCGTGTGCCTTGGCAACCTCGCGCAGATCGACACCCCGTACCTCACCGAAGGCAGCTCCGGCCTCACCTACGCAGTGGACCGGTTCAAGGGTTGGCCGCACAGCGGCCACGTCACCCTGGCCCGCGGCGAACGCTCCCGGTTGGCGGACTTCGCTTCCGAAGTGCTCTGATTCGTCATGCGCCCGAAAAACGCCCGGCCTGGCCGGGCGTTTTTTTGCCGCCTGCGCGGTCGCGCCACACGGCCTGCGCGTGAGAACTTCACGCTTGTGCGAGATTGATCAAACTAATCCATTTTTCGTCATCGATTGGTCATCGGGCGATCATGAGTAGCAGCGCGCAGCCTCGACACTGAATGCCGACAGGGCCCCCGCGCACCGCAAGCGGGGGGCAAACAGGTTCTCGGAAGGTATTCCATGCAAGTACGACTGCTGCGCTGCGGTGCGGCAATGATGACGCTCGGCCTGCTGGCCAGCTGCGGGGGAGGAGACGACACGGGCGAACCGGCCCCGATGACATCCAGCCGAAAGACGGTGCTCAGCATGGCGGCTCCGATGCAGGCCCAATGGTCCGAGCCGATCCCGCTGTCGCTGGTGCCGGCCGCCGCCGCCAACCTGCCCGACGGCAAGCTGCTCTTGTGGTCGGCACAGGCGCGTTTCAGTTTCAAGACGGCGCCGGGCAGCACCTATACCGCGGTGTTCGATCCGGCCACGGGCGAAAGCGTCGAACGGCTGGCCACCGAGAACAACCACAACATGTTCTGCCCGGGCACGGCGAACCTCCCGGACGGCCGCCTGCTCGTCAGCGGCGGCTCCAGCAGCGGGGCCACCAGCATCTACGACCCGGTGCTGGGCACCTGGACCAGCGCCTCGGCGATGAACATCGGGCGCGCCTACCATGCCAGCGTGCCACTGGCCGACGGCTCGGTGTTCGCACTCGGCGGCTCGTGGAACGGTGGGCAGGGCAACAAGCACGCCGAAGTGTGGACCGCTGCCGGCGGCTGGCGGCGCCTGACCGGCGTGCCCGTGGACCCGATGGTCGGCCCCGACCCGGCCGGCGTCTACCGCGGCGACAACCACATGTGGCTGATCCCGACCGGCAACGGCCGCGTCCTGCATGCCGGCCCGAGCAGCGACATGCACTGGATCGACACCCGAGGCAACGGCGCCATCACGCCGGCAGGAACGCGCGGCGACGACACCTACGCGATCAACGGCTCGACCGTGATGTACGACGCCGGCAAGATCCTGAAGACGGGTGGCGCGGCGGCTTACGAAAACGCCGACGCCACCGCCACGACCTACCTGATCGACACCACCGGGGGCAGTGCCAGCGTGCGCCGGCTCGCGCCGATGGCCTATGCGCGCGCCTACCACAACAGCGTCGTGCTGCCCAACGGACAAGTGATGATCGTCGGCGGCATGAGCTACCCGGTGCCCTTCTCCGACAGCCGCTCGGTGCTCGTGCCCGAACTGTGGGACCCCGTCACCGAGACCTTCACGCCGCTGCCGGCGATGAGCGTGCCGCGCAACTACCACAGCACCGCGTTGCTGCTGCCCGATGGGCGGGTAGCCTCGATCGGCGGCGGCCTGTGCGGCAACGGCTGTTCCGGCAACCACGCCAATCTGCAGATCTTCACGCCGCCCTACTTGCTTGACGCCCAGGGCCAGCCGGCCGTGCGGCCCGTCATCACCGAGGCCGCGGCCGAAGCGGGCTACGGCACGCACATGACGGTGGCCACGGACTCGGCCGTCAACGCGTTCGCACTCGTGCGCCTGTCGTCGACGACGCACACCGTCAACAACGACCAGCGCCGCATCGCGCTCACGTCCACCCCGCTCGGCGACAACCGCTACGCGCTCGCCATCCCGAGCAACCCCGGCATCGCGCTGCCCGGCATGTACATGCTGTTCGCGCTCGATGCCGCCGGTGTCCCTTCGGTGGCCAGGACACTGCGCATCGCCGGCGAGAAAACGCCGCTGCTGACCGCCCCCGGCGACCAGACCTCGGTGGCGGGCAACAACACATCGCTGCAGCTCATCGCCTCCGGTGCCGGAACGATCGCCTATGGTGCCATGGGCCTGCCCGACGGCCTGACGCTCGACAGTGCCAGCGGCATCATCGCCGGCACCCCGACAACGCCCGGCAGCCACCCCGTCAAGCTGACGGCTGTCAATGCGAATGGCGCCGTCAGCACCAACCTGGTCTGGACGGTGCAGCCCTCCGGCACGGTCGCCACACGCTACGTCAAGTTCGAGGCGCTGTCAGAAATGCAGGGTCGCCGGTGGACGTCGGTGGCCGAGTTCAACCTGCTCGACCCGGGCGGCGCCATCATCCCGCGCGACGGCTGGAAGATCAGCGCCGACAGCCAGGAAACGCGAGGCGAGTACGCGCCGGCGGGCAACGCGATCGACGGCAACACCGCCACCTATTGGCACACCCAGTGGCAGAACGGGAACCCGGCGCCGCCACACACGCTGGTGATCGACCTCGGCGTCGCCCGGCCGATCGGCGGTTTGCGCTACCTCGCGCGGCAGCGCTCCGACCTCGGGCACATCGCCAAGTGGCGGCTGCACGTCAGCAGCGACGGCGTGAACTGGCGCGCGGTGGCCTCGGGCACCTTCCTGAAAGACGCCGCCGACACAACCGTCTACCCGATCGACACCGGCGCTGCGAACGCCTGGCCCGAATTGCAGGCGCCCGCGAACCCGACCGTCACCGTGGGCGACGCGGTGACGCTGCCGCTCGCCGCGAGCGATGCCGACGGCGACACGCTGAGCCATGCAGTGTCCAACTTGCCGCCAGGGCTGACGGTCAACGCCGTCACCGGCCTGGTCAGCGGCACGCCCACAGCCACCGGCGTCTTTTCCTCGACCGTGCTCGCCAGCGACGGACGCGGCGGCACGGCCACGGCACCGCTCACCTGGACGGTGCTCAAACGCAGCGTCACCATCGACCCGGTCGCCGCTGCACCGTCGGGCGCTGGCAAGACCGTGACTTACAGCGCGAGCGCGAATGGCGGCCTGGGCGCAACCTGGGCCTGGGACTTCGGTGACGGCACCGCGATCGACACCTCGAGCCACGCCACCGCCACCCACACCTACACCACGTCCGGCCTGTACACCGTCACCGTGGCGGTCACCGACGCCAGCGGCGCCCGGACGGTGCGCCAGTTCACCCAGGCCGTGTACGGCGCGCCATCGAACACCCTGCGTGCGACGCAGTCGGGCAAGGTCGCGTGGGAGACCCCGGCCAGCGGCAACCCACGCGTGTGGGTGGTCAACGCCGACGGCGACACGGTCAGCGTCTTCGATGCCGTCTCGCTCACCAAGCTCGGCGAAGTGGCGGTGGGCACGGCGCCTCGCAGCGCGGCGCTCGCACCGGACGGCCGGCTGTGGGTGGTCAATCAAGAGGGTGCCAGCCTCAGCCTCATCGACACCAGGACGCTCACGGTCGCGCGGACAATTCCCCTGCCGCGCGCGAGCCAGCCGCATGGCATCGCCTTCGCGCCGAATGGCAGTGCGGCCTACGTCGCACTCGAAGCCAGCGGCCAACTGCTGAAGCTCGACGCCTCCACCGGCACGACGCTGGCAACGCTGGCCGTCGGCCCCCACCCGCGGCACTTGGCCGTGACGCCCGACAGCGCCCGCATCCTGGTGTCGCGGTTCATCACACCGCCACAGCCCGGCGAGGGAACCGCCCGCGTCGCAACGCAGCGCGACGGCGCCAGCGTGGGCGGCGAAGTCCTGGTCGTCGCGGCCGCATCGTTCGCGATCGAACGCACGGTGGTACTGCAGCACAGCGCCAAGGCCGACAGCACGACGCAGGGCCGCGGCGTGCCGAACTACCTCGGCGCACCGGTCATCTCGCCGGATGGTGCGAGCGCCTGGGTGCCGTCCAAGCAAGACAACATCCAGCGCGGCACGCTTCGCGACGGACAGAACCTGGACTTCCAGAACACCGTGCGGGCGATCAGTTCACGCATCGACCTGGCGAGCCTCGCGGAGGACCACGCGTCACGCATCGACCACGACAACGCGGGGCTGGCCAGCGCGGCGGCGTACCACCCGACCGGCGCCTACCTGTTCGTCGCGCTGCCGACGAGCCGGCAGGTGGCGATCGTCGATCCGTTCAAGCAGCTGGAGGTGGCGCGCATCGAGGTGGGCCGCGCACCCGACGCGCTGCTGGTCTCGAACGACGGCATGCGCCTGTTCGTCTCGAATTTCATGGACCGCACGCTTCAGGCGATCGACCTCTCGCGCCTGGTGGGCTACGGCGAATGGCACTTCGCGACGCTGGCCACGCTGCCGGCGCAGGCGATCGAGCGGCTCGGCGCACAGGTACTGATCGGCAAGCAGCTCTTCTACGATGCGCGAGACCCACGTCTCGCCCGCGATGGGTACATGAGCTGCGCCAGCTGCCACGACGGCGGCGGCCATGACGGCCGCGTCTGGGACATCACCGGCCTGGGCGAAGGCCTGCGCAACACGATCAACCTGCGCGGGCGTGCAGGCATGGGCCACGGCCGGCTGCACTGGAGCGGCAACTTCGACGAAGTGCAGGACTTCGAGGGGCAGATCCGCAGCCTGGCTGGCGGCACGGGCCTGTTGAGCGACGCGCTCTTCAACACCGGCACGCGCAGTCAGCCGTTGGGCACGGCCAAGAAGGGCCAGGGCAATGACCTCGACGCGCTGGCGGCCTACGTGGCCTCGCTGAACGCGACGGCCGCAAGCGTGGATCGCACGGGCGCGGGTGCGCTGACCGCCGCCGCCAGCGCGGGCCGAGGCGTGTTCATCGCGCAGCAGTGTGGCAGTTGCCACGGAGGCACCACGTTCGCGAACAGCGGCATGCTGCTGGTGGACATCGGCACGATCAAGCCGGGCAGCGGCAAGCGCCTGGGTGCTGCCCTCCCCGGGATCGACGTGCCGACGCTGCGCGACGTGCACGGCACCGCACCGTATCTGCACGACGGCTCGGCTGCCACGCTCGGCGCGGCGGTGCTCGCGCACCGTGGCGTCGCGCTGGGCAGCGAGGACTTGTCCAACCTGGTCGCCTACCTCGATCAGATCGGCAGCGAGGAAGCCGCTGCGCCGGTCGGCCTGCCCCAGGACGCGGTGCACTGCGCAGCGGAGCGTGGCACCTGCACGCTTCCCGCGGGCACACCGGCCACGGTGTACTACGGCGCCAAGGACCAGTGGTTCAGCCGCTCGGCGATGCGTGGTGCGGTCGCGTGCAGCAACGCCACCTTCAGCGACCCGCTGTACGGCACCACCAAGGCCTGCTACTACGTGCCGGCGGTGAAGTGCTCGGACGAAGGTGGCAACTGCACGGTGCCCGCGGGCAGCAGCGCCAGCATCCTGTACGGCACGAACGGTTCGTACTACCAGCGCACCGGGGTCCAGGGGGACATCGCGTGCAGCAACGCGATCTTCGGCGACCCGCTGTTCGGATCGGCCAAGGCGTGCTGGCGCCAATGACCTCGCGCACGACCACGGGCCTTGCCGCGCTGGCCCTGTTCAGCGCCATGTTGCAGGGTGCCTGGGCGCAGGGTGATGGCGCCCTCGGTGCGCAGCTGTTCGACGGCCGCGCGGCCCTGCCCGCACAACTCACCGGGCGGGGCCTGGCGCTGCCAGTCACCGCGAGCCGTTGCGCGAACTGCCATCGCCGCGACGGCCCCGCGACCGCGGCACCGGCCGCGCCCAGCTTCGGCCCGCCGCTGACGGCCGCGTCCCTGCGCAAACGCCAGCCGCGGCGCGGCGGCCCGGCATCGAACTATGACAACGCCTCGTTCTGCCGGCTGCTGCGCACCGGCATCGACCCGGCCTTCGTGCTCATTGACGAGCGCATGCCT
Organism: Rhizobacter sp. Root1221; assembly: GCF_001425785.1. Classification (GTDB taxonomy): domain Bacteria; phylum Pseudomonadota; class Gammaproteobacteria; order Burkholderiales; family Burkholderiaceae_C; genus Rhizobacter. The sequence continues at coordinate 51,610 of NZ_LMDI01000007.1, forward strand.
CGCTACACGGCGACCGACGCACAGTGCGCGGCGCTCTGGGTCTACCTCGGCGGTTCGTCATGAAGCGCCGGCACCTGCTGGCTGCGCTCGCGTCCGCGCCGTTCGCGGCACGCGGGCATGATCCCTTCGGCCGTGTCGACCCGCCGAAGCCCGCGCCGCGGCTGCCACTGCGATGTGCCGACGGCTCGCTTCGCGACTTCGGCGAACGGCTGCGGGGGCACACCACCGCGGTCCAGCTGATGTTCACGACGTGCAGCGCCGTCTGCCCGATCCAGGGGGCGCTCTTTGCTGCCGTCGCGGCTCAACTCCAGGGCGGCGACGCGCGCCTGCTCTCGCTGAGCATCGACCCGCTGAACGACGACCCACGGGCCCTTGCCGCGTGGCTCGCACGCTTCGGCGCCGCACCCGCCTGGCAGGCCGCGGCGCCACGCCTCGCCGACGTCGACCGCTTGTTCGACCTGCTCAATGGCCGTGCCCCGGGGCCCGACCGCCACAGCACCCAGGTCTATCTGTTCGATCGCCGGGCGCGACTGGTGTACCGCACGCCCGAACTGCCGAAGGTGGCACATGTGGTCGAGATGCTGCGCGAGGTAGCGCGCACCTCTTGAGGCCCGCACCGGCCGGCCGGGCCCAGGTTTGCATTCCGACCAGCTCGTTGAACTCGGGTGGACCAGCATCTACGGATGCCGGGTCCATCGAGGACTAGAGCCCGTCTGCAAATTCAGTGAACGTAGCCCCAGGGCAACGCCCACTTGAACCACTGTCTTCGTAGTAGTTCCAACGGTATGCCATTTCTGTGTTGTCCCGACAAGCCACACCTTCGTACAACTTGCCATAGGTGGCCCTGGCACCCGAGGATGATCGAAAGCTGTCCTTCTCTTCAACCACCAGCACGCCGTTTTCAGGATAAACCCTCAACATACCATAAGACGCATTGCTCGGAATGTCGTAAACGACATACAGCGCGTTCCGCTCAGCATCCGGGTACATGCGGGTTATCAATATAAAAACAGCCTGTTGTTGCGAAACCAGCTCTTGCTGCGTCAGGTGGACAAATGATCGGGATTGGACTTTTGCGCTGAATTTCAGTGCTGGACCCAGCACCAGCAACGGCTTCCGCTCCCCCTTGTCAGCAGCGTTGAACCGATGCAGAAGCGACTTTTTGAACTTGCCGACAACAGCCGAGAGAATTTCATCATCGCTGAACCGTTGGTGCTGAAGCTCCAAAGCGCATACAGGACTTGCAGCACACAGCAGCATTACCGCTATTAATTTTTGCACGCTCAAATACATCGTCATTCAGCTGATAAAGCAAGCTGCCACAAAATAATTAAAGGGAATTGTACGGCCTTGGCCGGCTGTTTTTTGGGGTGAATCGGGCGGGCGCGGCGCACCGTCCAAACCGACAAAGCGCCGGTACACGGGGCCCTCGCGGGCCGCCGCCTCATGCGTCGGAGAGGTGGTCCCTGATCTGCTGCAGCGCCGCCGGGTCCTCCATCGTGGTGAGGTCGCCCGGATCCCGCCGCTCGCACACGGCCTGGATCGCGCGGCGCAGCAGCTTGCCCGAGCGGGTCTTCGGCAGCGCCGTCACGAACCGCACGCGCGCAGGCCGTGCGAGGCTGCCGAGGTGCTGGTCCACCGTCTTCATGATGTCGGCTTCGAGTTCGGCCGCGCTGGCCGCGCCCACGTGCTTCGGGTCCTTCAACACCACGAACGCCACCGCCACCTGCCCCTTCACCGCATCGGCCACGCCCACCACCGCAGCCTCGGCAACGGCGTCGTGCCGGGCGATGGCCTCCTCGATCTCGCGCGTGCCGAGGCGGTGGCCCGCGACGTTGATCACGTCGTCGGTGCGGCCGAGGATGTAGTAGTAGCCGTCCTCGTCGCGCACGCCCCAGTCGAACGTGCTGTAGATGAGGCGCCCCGGCACCGTCTTCCAGTACGTGTTGACGAAACGCGCGTCGTCGCGCCACACGGTCTGCATGCACCCGGGCGGCAGCGGCCCTTCGATCGCGATCACGCCCTTCTGGTTGGCACCGGTCAACTCGGCGCCGGTGTTTTCGTCGAGCAGCTTCACGTCGTACCCGTACATGGCCATGCCGGGGCTGCCGAACTTGCTGGGGGCAGCCTCCACGCCGTTGGCGATCGACAGGATGGGCCAGCCCGTCTCTGTCTGCCAGTAGTTGTCGATGACGGGTTTGCCGATGGCGCCGGCGATCCACTGCGCGGTGGGTTCGTCGAGCGGTTCGCCCGCCAGGAACAGCGCACGCAACGACGACAGGTCGTGCGCATGCAGGTACGACGCGTCGTGCTTCTTCAGCACCCGCACCGCGGTGGGTGCGGTGAACATGACGGTGACCTTGTACTTCTCCACCAGCTGCCACCAGATGCCGGGGTCCGGCCGCACCGGCAGGCCTTCGTACATCAGCGTGGCCATGCCGGCGATCAGCGGACCGTAGACGATGTAGCTGTGCCCCACGACCCAGCCGATGTCGCTGGTCGAGAAGTAGGTCTCCCCCGCGTTGCCCTGGTAGATGTGTTTCATGCTCGCGGCGAGCGCCACCGCATAGCCGCCGGTGTCGCGCTGCACGCCCTTCGGCTTGCCCGTCGTGCCACTCGTGTAGAGCGTGTAGCTCGGGTGGGTGGCCTCCACCCACACACAGGGCACCGCCTCGTCGAGGTGGGCTGCGCGTTGCGTCGCGTAGTCCTCGTCCCGCCCGGCCACCGCCGGCGCCGGGGCCAGGCCGCGATCCACCATCAGCACCCGCGACGGCTTGTGGGTCGCCAGGCGGATGGCCTCGTCGAGCAGGGGCTTGTACGGGATCACCTTGCCGCCGCGGCTGCCCGCGTCGGCGCTGACGATCACCCGGGGGGCGGCATCGTCGATGCGGTTGGCCAGGCTGCCACTCGCGAACCCGCCGAACACCACCGAATGGATGGCCCCGAGCCGCGCGCACGCCAGCATCGCAAACGCGGCCTCCGGAATCATGGGCATGTAGATCAGCACCCGGTCGCCCTGGCGCACCCCCAGGCCCAGCAGGATCGCCGCCATGCGCTGCACCTCGGCGTGGAGTTCGCGGAAGCTGTAGACGCGCTCCTGGCCGGTCTCGGTGGAGACCCAGATCAACGCGTTCTGGTCGGCCCGCGCGGCCAGGTGCCGGTCGACCGCGTTGTGGCACAGGTTGAGCCGCCCCCCGGCGAACCACCGCGCCATGGGCGGCCGGCTGTAGTCGCAGACCTGGTCGAACGGGCGGTGCCAGTCGACCAGCGCGGCCTGCTCGGCCCAGAAGGCCTCGCGGTCGGTGATCGAGCGCCGGTGGAAGTCGGCATACCGGGTCATGGGCTCACTCCTGAAACACGGCGCACGGCGCCGAAATTGCGTCCATTTGTGTCGGGAAGACACAGCGCGCCGACGCATTGCAGTCCTGGCGACTGACTCGTCACTGACGCGTGCCCCCCGGGAAAACGCGAAACCCCAGCCGATCCGATCAATTCCAAAGCATCAAAAAGACGCGCTAAGTGCCCGTTCCACAAAGGATTTCCGGGTTGACGCCCCGCACGGCCTTCCCCTATGCTCGCCGCCATGCTGTTGCCAGACCGTTCCATCCGCCGCTCCCTGGGCCTCGCGCTCGCGGGTGCCTTGCTGTGTGCCGCCGTCCACGCGTCACCGCAAGCGTCGGCCGACCCGGTCGCGTCGTTGTTGCAGGAGCGGGGCATCACGCCCGCACCGCTGCCGGCCACGCCACAAGCCACCCCGCATGCCCCGAGCTTCGTCGAGAAGGTCCGCGACTCCGCTTCGGGCATGGCGGTCTCGGCCATGAACTTCCTCGGCGTGCGCTACGTCCGAGGCGGCAACAACGCCGAAGAAGGTTTCGACTGCAGCGGCTTCACCCGCTACATCTTCGAGAACAGCCTCGGCCTCATCCTGCCCCGCCGGGCCGACGAACAAGCCGCCGACCCCGGCCTCGTGAAGGTCAAGCGCAACGAACTCCAGCCCGGCGACCTCGTGTTCTTCAACACGCTGCGCCGCACGTTCTCGCACGTGGGCATCTACGTCGGTGAAGACAAATTCATCCATGCCCCGCGCGCCGGCGGCAACGTGCGCGTCGAGAACATGAAGATCTCCTACTGGGCCAAGCGCTTCACCGGCGCACGCCGTGCGCCTGGCGCCGAAGCCCCCGAGTCGCGGCAGAACGCGCTGGCCGCCCCCGCGGCGCCAGCTCCTGCACCCGCCGCGGCGGCGCCAGCAGCCCCCGCCCGCCAGGCCGTCGGCACCGAGCCAGCCTACAACTGACCCGCGCCAGCGCCGCCGCCCCGCGGCAGGCACAATAGGCGCCATGGCCGCCAAAGTGATTCCGCTCGCCGACCACCGCCTGCTGGCGAGCGCCCCCCTCCTCCCTGCCGATGACACGCCGTTCAGCGGCCCGCTCCTCGACACGCTCGGCCGCCCCCTGCACGACCTCCGCATCTCGGTCACCGACCGCTGCAACTTCCGCTGCAGCTACTGCATGCCGAAGGAGATCTTCGACAAGAACTACCGGTTCCTGCCCCACGACGCGCTGCTGAGCTTCGAGGAGATCGCCCGCACCGCACGGGTGTTCGTGGACCTGGGCGTGCGCAAGATCCGCCTGACCGGCGGGGAGCCGCTGCTGCGCAAGAACCTCGAGCGCCTCGTCGAGATGCTCGCCAACCTGCCCACGCCGGACGGCCGCCCGCTCGACCTCACGCTCACCACCAACGCCTCGCTGCTCGCCCGCAAGGCGCAGGCCCTGAAGGATGCCGGCCTGCAGCGCATCACGGTGAGCCTCGACGCCCTCGACGACACCACGTTCCGCCGCATGAACGACGCCGACTTCCCCGTCGCCGACGTGCTCGGCGGCATCGAGGCTGCCCACCGCGTGGGCCTCGGCCCCGTCAAGGTGAACATGGTCGTCAAGCGTGGCACCAACGACCACGAGATCCTGCCCATGGCACGGCACTTCCGCGGCACGCCGGTGGTGCTGCGGTTCATCGAGTACATGGACGTAGGCGCCACCAACGGCTGGCGCATGGACGAGGTGCTGCCGTCGGCCGACGTCATCGCACGCCTGAACGCCGAATTCCCGCTCGAAGCCATGGCCGCGTCGCAATCGGGTGAAACGGCGGCGCGCTGGCGCTACCGCGACGGCCAGGGCGAGGTGGGCGTGATCTCCAGCGTCACGCAGGCCTTCTGCCGCGATTGCAACCGTGCGCGCCTGACCACCGAAGGCCGGCTGTTCCTGTGCCTGTTCGGCACGCAGGGCCACGACCTGCGGGCATTGCTGCGCGGCGACCGCACCGACCCGCAGGTGGCGCACGCCATCGCGGCCATCTGGCGCGGCCGCGGTGACCGCTATTCGGAACTGCGCGCGGCGCTGCCGCCAGCGCCGGCCGATGGCGCGCGCCGGGTCGAGATGCACTACATCGGCGGATGATCCCGCGCGAGCAGATCACCGGCCTGGTGCTCGCCGGCGGCATGGGCCGCCGGATGGGGGGCGCCGACAAGGGCTTGCAGCTGCTGCACGGCCAACCCCTCGCCCGCATCGCACTCGACCGCCTCGCGCCCCAGGTGGGCCCCCGACTGGTCTCGGCCAACCGCCACCTGGCCACGTACGAAACCTTCGGCGTGCCGGTGCTGGCCGATTCACTGCCTGGCCATCCCGGCCCGCTCGCCGGCCTGCTCGCCGGCCTGCAGCGCTGCACCACCGGCTGGCTGCTGTCGGTGCCCTGCGATTCCCCGCGGTTTCCTGCCGACCTGGCCGAACGCCTGGCCGCGGCCGCGGAACCGGCCGGCCTCGCGATGGCCGCCACCCGCAACGAGGACGGCACCCTGCAGCACCAGCCGGTGTTCTGTCTGCTGCGGCGTTCGCTGGCACCGAGCCTGGCCGCATTCGTGGCCGGCGGTGGCGCCAGCCCGTGGGCCTGGGCTAGCCACGAAGGTGTGGTGCTGGTGCCGTTCGACGACACCACGGCGTTTGCCAACGCCAACACCCTCGACGATCTGCAGCGCCTGCGCTGATCAGTGCGCCCCGCCAGGCGCCTCGAGTGCCACCTCGGCGATCTCGCCCGGCACCTCCCGGCGCGCCAGCAGCATGTACATCGTGGGCACCACGAAGATGGTGAGCAGCGTGCCCACCGTCATGCCCCCCACGATCACCCAGCCGATCTGCTGGCGGCTCTCGGCACCGGCGCCCGACGCCAGTGCCAGCGGCAGCGCCCCCAGCACCATGGCGCCGGTGGTCATCAGGATGGGCCGCAGGCGCAGCGACGCGCCCTGCACCACCGCCTCCAGCGTGTCGAGCCCCTGTTGGCGCAGCTGGTTCGAGAACTCCACGATGAGGATGCCGTGTTTCGTGATGAGGCCCACGAGCGTGATGAGCCCGATCTGCGAGTACACGTTCAGCGTGCCACCGGACCACTGCAACGCACCGAGCGCCCCGAGCATCGACAGCGGCACGCTCAGCATGATCACGAACGGGTCCACGAAACTCTCGAACTGCGCGGAGAGCACGAGGAAGATGAACACGAGCGCGAGCACGAACACCAGGCCCAGCGCACCACTCGAAGACCGGTACTCACGCGACACCCCGTTCAATTCGGTGGAGTAACCCGGCTTGAGCAACTGGGCCGCGGTGGCATCCATGAACTCGAGCGCCTCGCCCAGCGAATAGCCCGGTGCCAGGTTGGCCGTCAACGCCACCGACCGCCGCTGGTTGAAGTGGTTCAGCTCGCGCGGGCTCACCGATTCCTTCACGGTGACCAGCGACGACAGCGGGATCATCGCGTCACCACGGCCGCGCACGAAGATGCGGTCGATGTCTTCCGGCGTGGTGCGCCCGCGCCCTTCGGTCTGCACGATCACGTCGTACTGCTCGGCCTCGCGCTTGTAGCGCGTGACATTGCGCCCGCCCAGCATGGTCTCGATGGCACGGGCCACCTGGTCCACCGCCACGCCGGCATCGGCCGCGCGGTTGCGGTCCACCTGGATGAAGATCTCGGGCTTGTTCAGGCGCAGGTCGGTGTCGGGCTGCACGAGGCCCGGGTTCTTGTTCATCTCGGCCAGCACCTGCTGCGACACCCGCGACAGGTTCTGGTACGAATCGGACGTGACGATCACGAAGTTGATGGCCCGCTCGCGGAACCCCTGGCCGAGCGACGGCGGGGTCACCGGGAACGCGTTGACACCCGGCAGGTTCGCGAACTTCGGCAGCATGTCGCGCGCGAGCCATTGGGTGGTGCGCGTGCGCTGCGTCCAGTCGGTGGTGCGCATGAACGCCACCCCCTGCGACACCGTGGGGTTGCCCGTGACCACGAACACCCGGTCGAACTCGGGGTACTGCATCCCCACCTTCTCGATCTCGCGCATGTAGCGCTCGGTGTAGGCCATCGTGGCCCCGTCGGGTGCGTTGACGGTGGCCAGGATCACACCGCGGTCTTCCAGCGGTGCCAGTTCGCTCTTGGTGGTCCGGAACAGCCACACACTCGCCACTGCCGACCCGGCCATCACGAGCAGCACGAGCCAGCGGCGCCCCAGCACCCAGCGCAGCGCCAATTCGTAGCGGCCCGTCAGCGCCACGAGCCACGACTCCATCAGGCGGTCGAAACGGTTCGGGTTCGGGTTGTGGCGCAGCAGCTTGCTGCACATCATGGGCGTGAGCGTCAGCGCCGTGAAGCCGGACACGATCACCGCCCCCGCCAGCGTCAGCGCGAACTCGACGAACAGCCGGCCGGTGCGGCCCGGCGTGAATGCAAGCGGCGCGAACACCGCGGCGAGCGTCATCGTCATCGCGAGCACGGCAAACGCCACTTCCTTCGACCCCTTCAGTGACGCCTGGAACGGCGAGAGCCCCTCCTCGATGTGCCGGAAGATGTTCTCGAGCATCACGATGGCGTCGTCCACCACGAGGCCGATCGCCAGCACGAGCGCGAGCAGCGTCAGCGTGTTGATGGTGAAACCGGCCAGCGCCATCATGCCGAACACGCCGATCAGGCTCACGGGGATGGTCACGAGCGGGATGATCGACGCCCGCAACGTGCGCAGGAACACGAACACCACCAGCGCCACCAGCACCACCGCCTCGAAGATGGTGTGGTACACGGACTTCACCGACCGGTCGATGAAGACCGAGTTGTCATTGGCCTGCTGCACCCGCACGCTGTCGGGCAGGTCCTGCTGGATCTTCGGCAGCACCTCGTACACGCCGGCCGACACCTCGAGCGGGTTGGCCGTGGCCTGGCGGATCACGCCCATCGACACCGCCGGCCGCCCGTTGAGGCGCACGCTCGAGCGTTCGCTGGCCGCCGCCTCCTCGATGCGCGCCACGTCCCGCAGGCGCACCGAATAGCCGTTGACGGTCTTGAGCGCCACGTCGCCGAACTGCACCGGCGTGGCGAGGTCGGTCTGCGCGGTGACGCTGAACTCACGCTGCTGGCTCTCGATGCGGCCCGCGGGCACCTCGAGGTTCTGGCGGCGCAACGCGTCTTCCACGTCCTGCACCGTGAGCCGGTACGACGCCAGCTTGTCGGGGTCCACCCAGATGCGCATCGAGAACTTGCGGTCGCCGTTGATCTGCACGTCGGCCACGCCGGGCACGGTCTGCAGCCGCGGCTTGACGATGCGGTTGATCAGGTCGGTGATGACCAGCGGCGACAGTGTGTCGCTGCTGAACGCGAGCCAGATGGTGGGCGTGGCGTCGGCCTCCACCTTCGCGATGACGGGCTCGTCGATGGCATCGGGCAGCTTGGCCCGCACGCGGGAGACGCGGTCGCGCACGTCGGCGGCGGCGTCCTCCGGGCTCTTGGTGAGCTTGAACCGTGCGGTGATCTGACTCTGTTCGGCCCGGGACACCGACGTGATGATGTCCACGCCCTCGATGCCCGCGATGGAGTCCTCGAGCACCTTCGTGACCTGCGATTCGATCACCTCGGACGAGGCACCGGTGAGCCGCGTGGTGACGTTGACCACCGGTTCGTCGATGCGCGGGTACTCGCGCACCTGCAGCCGCATGAAAGAGACCGCCCCCACCAGGATGATGAGCAACGACATCACGGTGGCGAACACCGGGCGCCGGATCGAGGTTTCGGAGATCTTCATGGCCGGTCAGCGTTGTGCCGCGGCGCTGCCGGCGGCCGCCACGCGAGGCGCCGACGCCGGCACGGACGCCGCGGCCTCGCCCACCTGCACCACCTTCACCGGCAGGCCGTCGCCGCGCATCAGGCGCGCCTGGCCCGCCGTCACCACCAGGTCGCCGGCCTGCAGGCCCTGCAGGATTTCCACCTTGCCAGGCACCCGAAGGCCCAGTTTGGCCTCCAGGCGCTGGCTGGTGGGGCCGGCCGGGCCGTCGGTGACCTTGACGAGGAACTGGCGTCCGCCCTGCGGCACCAGCGCCTCCTCGGGCACCACGACGGCCTCCTCGCGGGTCGAGAACACGAGCCGCGCCCGGGCGAACATGCCGGGGCGCAGCACCCCTTCGTCGTTGGCGATGCTGGCGCGCACGAGCAGCGAGCGGCCGTTGGCGTCCAGCTGGGAGTCGAACGCCTCGACCCGCCCCTTGAACGAGCGGCCCGGCAGGCCGTCGAGGGTCACGTCCACGGACTGGCCGGCCTTCAGGCGCGACAGCACCCCCTCGGGCAGCCGGAAGTCCACGTACATGGCCGCCACGTCGTCGAGGTTGACGAGGTCGGCCCCGTCCTTGACGTAGTCGCCGACGTTGACGAGGCGGATGCCCGCCACGCCATCGAACGGGGCCAGCATGCGCATGCGCACCAGTTGCGCCTGGGCCAGTGCCACCTGGGCCTCGGCCACCTCGAGCGCCGCGGCGCTCTGGTCGACCGCGCTCTGGCTCACGAAATTCTGCGAGGCGAGGTCGCGGTTGCGCTGGAGGTTGGTGCGCGCGATGCTGGACTGGGCCTTGGCCTGCGCCAGCTGGGCGCGCTGCAGGGTGTCGTCCAGCTGCACGAGCAGCTGGCCGCGGCGCACGCGGGCGCCGTCGGCGAACCCGAGCCGCGACACACGCCCGCTGGTTTCGGGCCGGAGCACCACCCCTTGGCGCGACCGCAACGACCCCACCGCCAGGGTTTCGTCCAGCAGGCGCATCGAACTGGCACGCGCCACCTCGACCGCAGCAGGGCCTTCCGGCCCTGCGCGGCCCGGCGCGGCGCTGGACGCCGCGCGCTGCCCGCTGCCGTCCTGGCGCTGGTACACCCACGCCGCGGCGCTGATGCCCACGAGCCCCACCACTGCCACGAGGGCGTGAAACTTCTTGATCGTCATTGAAAAAATGCTCCGGCGTTCACTCTAGAGGAACGCCTTCCCCTGCGCATGAGGGCGATCCTCAGCCTTCGCTGCGTGACTTGGTGGCCAGGGCCTTGTTCGCCAGCGCATCGGCCCGTTCGTTGTACACGTCGCCGTTGTGCCCGCGCACCCACCGTGTCGTGACTTTCCTGGCATCCGCGGCCGCAAACAGCTGCTTCCACAGCGCGAGGTTGGCCACCTGCTCGCCCTTCGAGTTGCGGTACCCCTTGCGTTCCCAGCCGGCGCGCCATTCGGTCAGGCCCTTCAGCACGTACTGGCTGTCCGACACCAGCTCGACCGCATCACCCGCGGGCACCCGCGTGAGACCCTCGAGTGCCGCCGTCAGTTCGGCGATCTGGTTGGTGCCGGGCCCGATGAAACCGTAATGGTCGGTTTCGGTGCGGCCATCGGGGGCGATCAGCACGGCACCCCACCCTGCCGGGCCCGGGTTGGAGGGCGCGCAGGCCCCGTCTGTGTAAGCGACCCATTTCATCGTGTCGTGTATCCCGTGTGTTCAAAGAGGAAGCGGAGTGTCGCCGATGATGCTGTCAGTCCTTCGTGCGATGGTGGCTCACCACCGCCTGCGCCGCCTTGACCGCCATGCGGTGCTGCCGCGCCAGGCCCACGAGCCGCATGCCACGCACCCGCTTGACGGCCACCACGCAATAGACCGCGCCGAACACCGGCCACCAGCGCTCGCCCACGCGCTCGGCCCAGTCGAACCGGGCAAGCCAGCGCTCGGACCGCAGCGGCGGCGCGTAACACCCGAACCGCCCGGACTCCACCTCGAAGCTCAGCAGGCGCAGCCAGTCGCGCATGCGCCGGTACCCGAGGAACTCGCCTTCGCTGGGCAGGAACAGGGCCTCGCGCGGGCGAAACCCCATCTGCCGCCACAGGCGCCCGAGCCGCTGGCGAATGCCCCAGAGGCTGCGAGGGTTGAAGCCGAGGATCACCGCCTTGCCCTCCGGCATCAGGACCCGCTCCACCTCGCGCAGGGCGAGATGCGGGTCCCGGGCGAGTTCCAGCGCATGGGGCAGCACCACCAGGTCGAGGCTCTGGCTGTCGAACGGCAGCGCGTCGAAATCGCATTGGAGCACCACCTGCGCCCTGGGGTAACCTTGGCGGCTCGCCGGAGAGGGAACTTCGGCACCTCGCGGCGGCTCCATCGGGGCCTCCGGGGCGCCAGCGGCGAGCCACCGGTGGGGCATGCGGTTGTCCCGCAGGGCATCCAGTTCAGGAAGCCCGAGCTGCAACGCGTGAAATCCGAAGATGTCGGCCACACTGCGATCGAGCTGCGCCTGCTCCCAGGCCAGCAGGTAGCGCCCGGGCGGTGTTTCGAGCCATTCCGCCAAACTTATAATGACGAGTTCTGTCATGAACCTGCTTGCACTGCCTGCCTTTGCCGACAACTACATCTGGATGCTCCACGATGGCCGGCAGGCGCTCGTCGTCGATCCGGGCGACGCCGCCCCGGTGCACCAGGCGTTGGATGTGCACGGGTTGGCCCTCGCGGCAATTCTAGTGACTCACCACCACAACGATCACGTCGGCGGCCTCGCCGGGCTTCGAGAACGCCTGCAGGGCCCCGTGTTCGCCCCTGCGCGTGAAACCATTCCGCAGCCCACCGTGCCCGTGACGGGGGGTGACACCGTCCAGGCGCTCGGCTGCGCGTTCGAGGTCATCGACGTGCCCGGCCACACCGCGGGCCACATCGCCTACGTGCACCGGCCCGCACACGGCGCCCCGATCCTCTTTTGCGGCGACACGCTTTTTTCGGGCGGCTGCGGCCGCCTGTTCGAAGGCACGCCGGCCCAGATGCACCAGTCGCTCACGCAACTGGCGCAACTGCCCGCCGACACCCGGGTCTGCTGCGCCCACGAATACACCTTGTCCAACCTTAAATTCGCCCGAGCGGTCGAACCTCACAACACCGACCTGCTCGACTACACGTCCCGCTGCGAAAATCTGCGCAGCCGGGGCTTGCCCACCTTGCCCGGTTCCATCGGCCAGGAACAACGCATCAACCCGTTCCTCCGCTGCGGCCAGCCGGCCGTCGTGGAGGCTGCCCGCCGCCACGGTGCGGCGAGCGGCGACGCGGTCGAAGTGCTGGCCACCCTCCGCCAATGGAAGAACGTATTCCAATGACTCTTTTCTCCGCCCTGCGGCGCCCCGCCACCTGTGCCACCCTCCTGCTGTCGCTGGGCCTGTTCGGATGCGCCTCGTTCGATCCGCCGCCCACGGGCCCGGCCGACGACGTCTCCGACATCGTGCACGCCGCGGAATCCGCGGCTTCCGCGGCGGCGGCTTCCGCCCCCGCATCGGCCGCCACGAGCGACACCGGCCCGGCCGTTGCCGCCCCCATCGACCCATTGCGGCCCGATGAAAAGGTGGACCTCAACGCCGCGGCGGCCAACGCCGACCTGTGGACCCGCCTGCGCCGGGGCTTCGCCATCCCCGACATGAACACCCCGCTCGTCCAGAAAGGCGAGCAGTGGTACGCGTCGCGGCCCGACTACGTGCAACGCATGACCACCCGCGGCAGCCGCTACCTGTTCCACATCGTCGAAGAAGTGGAGCGCCGCGGCATGCCCACCGAACTCGCGTTGCTGCCCTTCATCGAAAGCGCCTTCAACCCGCAGGCCGTGTCGTCCGCGAAGGCCTCCGGCATGTGGCAGTTCATGCCAGCCACCGGCAAATACTTCGAGCTGCGCCAGAACGTGTTCCGCGACGACCGCCGCGACGTGCTCGCGTCCACACGCGCGGCCCTCGACTACCTGGGCAAGCTCTACGGCATGTTCGGCGACTGGCAGCTCGCGCTGGCGGCCTACAACTGGGGTGAAGGCAGCGTGCAGCGGGCCATCAAGCGCAACCAGCGCATGGGCTTGCCCACCGACTACCAGAGCCTGCGCATGCCCGACGAAACGCAGTACTACGTGCCAAAGCTGCAGGCGGTGAAGAACATCATCGCGCGGCCGGCCGACTACGGCATCGCGCTGCCGGCGCTCGAGAACCATCCGTACTTCCTGAGCGTGCCCATCGAACGCGACATCGACGTGTCGCTCGCCATCGCATTGGCCGGTGTCTCGCGCGACGAGTTCCACACGCTGAACCCGCAGATGAACAAGCCCGTGATCCTGGCCGCCGGCACCCCGCAGGTGCTGCTGCCATACGACAACGCGAGCCAGTTCATCCGCAACATCGGCGTGCACCAGGGGCCGCTGGCCACCTGGACCGCGTGGGTGGCCCCGAGCACGCTGCATCCGGCCGAAGCGGCCAAGCGGGTCGGCATGCATGAGGCCGAGTTGCGCGAGGTCAACAAGATCCCGCCGTCGATGCTCGTGAAGGCCGGTTCCACGCTGCTCGTTCCCCGAGCCCAGTCACTCACCCGCGACGTGTCACCCGAGCTCGCCGACAACGCCGCGCTGTCGCTGACACCCGACGCACCCCCACTGCGCCGCGTGGCGCTGCGCGCCGGCAAACGCGACACCGTGGCCACGGTGGCCAAGCGCTACCGCGTGACCCCTCACCAGGTGGCCCAGTGGAACAAGACCAGCGCCTCGGCGAAGTTCCACCCGGGCGAGACCATCGTCGTGTTCGTGGCCCAGAAGGCCGCCCGCGGCCACACCTCGGTGCGAAGCACCAAGGCCGTTCACGCCACCAAGGGTTCGGCCGCGAAAAAATCGTCGGCGAAGAAGAAGGCGGCGCCGGCCAAGCCGGTGGTCAAGAAGAAGCGCTGAGCGGCCCGCCGTCACCCGGTAAAAACCGGGATGACGGGCCGTGGCGCCGTGACCGGGCCTCGAGCCGTCAGCGCCGATCCACCAACGCATGCGCGATGGTGCCGAGGTCCACGTACTCGAGTTCGCTGCCGATGGGCACCCCACGCGCCAGGCGTGTGACACGCACCCCGCGTGACTTCAACGCCTCGGAGATCACGTACGACGTGGCCTCCCCTTCGGCGGTGAAGTTGGTGGCCACGATGACCTCCTGCACCTCGCCGTCGGCCGTGCGGTCCATCAGGGCCTGCATGCCGATGTCGGGCACACCCACCCCGTCGAGCGGGCTCAGGCGGCCCATCAGCACGAAGTACAGGCCCTTGTAGCTGCCGGTGCGTTCCATCGCCGCCTGGTCAGCCGGCGTTTCGACCACACACAAAAGCTTCGGGTCGCGCGCCGGGTCGAGGCAGGTGCTGCATACCGCGGCCTCGGTGAACGTGTGGCACCGCTCGCAATGGCGCACGTCGTGCAAGGCGGTGTCGAGCGCGGCCGCGAGGCGCTGGGCGCCCACGCGGTCGTGCTGCAGCAGGTGAAAGGCCATGCGCTGCGCCGACTTCTGCCCCACCCCCGGCAACAGCCGCAGGGCGTCGATCAACAGGTCGAGGGCGGATTCGGCCACAGGTGGGCAGACCTCAGAACGGGAACTTCATGCCGCCGGGCAGCGGCATGCCGGCAGTGAGCTTGCCCATTTTTTCCTGGGACACTTCTTCCGCCCGGCGCAGGCCGTCGTTGAAAGCGGCAGCCACCAGGTCTTCGAGCATGTCCTTGTCGTCGGCCAGCAGGCTCGGGTCGATCACGACCCGCTTGACGTCGTGCTTGCAGGTCATGGTGACCTTCACGAGGCCGGCGCCGGACTGGCCCTCGACCTCGATGGTGCCCAGTTCCTCCTGGGCCTTCTTCAGGTTTTCCTGCATCGCCTGGGCCTGCTTCATCAAGCCGGCGATCTGGTTCTTCATCATGGTGTGATCCTCTACGGGTTCAGTGGAATTTGACCGAGCCGGGCACGATGCGCGCCGTCTTGAACTGCTGCATCAAGGTTTGCACCAGCGGGTCGTTGTGGATGATCTGTTCGGCCTCGGCCTGGCGGCGCAGGCGTTCGGCGGCGGCACGCTGGGCCGGGGTATCGGTGGCGGTGCCGCCCCCCTCCACCTCGAGCCGCACGGGCTGCTTCAGGAGTTCGGCGAGCGCGGCCTGCACCTTGTCGCGCAGCGCGGGCGATCGCAGCATCTCGCGTTCGACCCGCAGGCGCCACACCGGCACGCCGTCCTGCGTCTCGATGGCCAGGCACTGCGCCTGCATGGCCATCTCGCGGGCGAGCGCCGAGATGGCACCCGCGGCACACAGCTGCATCACGACGTCGTTCCAGCGTGTGCCGAGATCGGTGGGTACGTGCACCGGCGCCGGTTTGTCGGCCGGCAACGGGCGGCGCGCCACCGGCGCCACGACCGAGGCCTCGGCAGCCGCTTCGGCGTCCTCGAGGCTGATGGCCGACCCGCCGGCGCCTTCGCCGTCGAAGGGTTGTTCATCGAGCCACGCGGGCGGCTCGGACGACCGGGGCGCCACCCGCGTCGAAGGCGCGGGGGCCACGGCGGCAGGCCGCACGGATTCCCGCGGGACCGGCGGTGCAGCGGCCGCCACGGGTGCAGGCGCGGGGACCGGTGCCGGGGCCGATGCCATCGCAGCTGCCGGCGCGGCCACAGGCGCCGGCGGCGCCTCGGCCGGACGCGACGGCGCGGGGGCGGCCGCCCCCGATGGCCGGAATGCCAGCATGCGAAGCAACACCATCACGAGGCCGCTGTATTCGTCGGGCGCGAGCGCCAGTTCGGCGCGGCCGTGCAGCACGATGCTGTAGAGCAACTGCGTGTCATCGGCCGGCAGGCGGCCCGACAGGCGCACGGCGGCGGCGGAATCGGGGTCGTTGGCATCGAGCGCGTCGGGCACGGCCTGCACCACGGCCATCTGCTGCAGCAGCACGGCCATTTCCTCGAGCGTGCCGGTGGCCGACAGGCCCAGGCCACGCAGGTCGTTCACGGCGGCCACCACCTCGGCGCCCTGCCCCTGGGCCAGCGCGTTGATGAGGCGCACGGCGTGCGTGCGGTCCACCGCACCGAGCATCTGGCGCACGCCGGCTTCGGTGAGCGCGCCGGCGCCAAAGGCGATGGCCTGGTCGGTGAGCGACAACGCATCGCGCATGGACCCGCGCGCGGCACGGGCCAGCAGCCGCAGCGCACCAGGCTCGGCCGTGATCTGTTCGGCCCCGAGCACCGTGCCGAGGTGTTCGAGCACCGTCTGCGGCGCCATGGGCCGCAGGTTGAACTGCAGGCAACGCGACAGCACGGTGGGCGGCACCTTCTGCGGGTCGGTGGTGGCCAGCACGAACTTGAGGTACTCGGGTGGTTCCTCGAGCGTCTTCAGCATCGCGTTGAACGCGGTGGTGGACAGCATGTGCACTTCGTCGATCATGTAGACCTTGAAGCGCCCCATGACCGGCTTGTAGACGGACTGGTCGAGCAATTGCGAGATTTCGTCGACACCGCGGTTGGACGCCGCGTCGAGTTCGACGTAGTCGACAAACCGGCCTGCATCGATGTCGCGGCACGCATCGCACACGCCACACGGGTGGGCGGTGATGCCCCCCTGCCCGTCGGCACCGGTGCAGTTGAGCGCCTTCGCGAGGATGCGCGACACGGACGTCTTGCCCACCCCCCGCGTGCCGGTGAACAGGTAGGCGTGGTGCAGGCGCTGCTGTGTCAGCGCATTGCTCAGCGCCTGGACGACATGCTCCTGGCCCACCAGCGATTCGAAATCGCGGGAGCGGTATTTGCGAGCCAGAACAAGGTAGGACATCCGGCGATTCTACGGTCGCGAGGAGGCGGATCGGCGGTCCTGCCCGATAATCCGGGTTTGGCCAGTCCGCTGGCGCCGACGTCGAAACCCGCTCATGAATTCCAAGCCCACCTCGCCTTCCGCCAACGACACCCTCAGCTACGAGCAGGCCGGCGTCAACTACGACCTGATCGACCCGCTGAAAGTGGCCGCCCAGCGCGCAGCCAAGGCCACCGGTTCGCACCTGCTGGCCCACGGGTTCAGCGAGGTGGAAGCGTCGCGCGGCGAATCCGCCTACGTCGTGGACGTGGGCCCGTTCTACATCGCGTCCATCGTCGAGTGCCTGGGCTCCAAGGCCCTGGTGGCCGACGAGATGAAGGCCCTCACCGGGAAAAGCTACTACGACGGCATCGCGCAGGACACCATCGCGATGGCCATCAACGACTTGATCACCGTGGGCGCCACGCCGCTCGTCGTGCAGGCCTACTGGGCGGCCGGCGGGTCCGACTGGTTCGGCGATGCACAGCGTGCACAAGCCCTCGTGGCGGGCTGGAAACGCGCCTGCGACGTATGCAGCGTGGCCTGGGGCGGTGGCGAGACCCCCGCGCTCGCCGGCATCGTGGCCGATGGCCGCATCGACCTCGCCGCCAGCTGCACCGGCCTCATCAACCCGAAGGAACGCCTGTCGGTGGGCGACAAGCTCGCCCCCGGAGACGCCATCGTGCTGCTGGCCTCCAGCGGCATCCACGCCAACGGCCTGAGCCTCGCGCGCAAGCTGGTCGAGCGCCTGCCCCAGGGTTACCTCACCGAGGTGGAACCGGGCCTCACGTACGGCGAAGCGCTGCTCGCGCCCACCGTGCTGTACTCGCCCGTGACGGAAGCCCTCTACAAGGCCGGCATCGTGCCGAACTACTGCGCCAACATCACCGGCCACGGCTGGCGCAAGCTGCTGCGCCACCCCGCCACGCACACGTACCGAATCCACACCGTGCCCGCGGTCACGCCGGTGCTCAAGTTCATCCAGCAACACGCCAAGCAGGACGACTTCGAGGCCTACGGCACGCTCAACATGGGCGCGGGGTTTGCACTGTTCGTGAAGGCAGCAGACGCCGAGCGCACCGTGGCGGTCGCCAAGGCCCAGGGCATCGATGCCATCGTGGCCGGCCAGGTCGAGGCGGGCCCGAAGAAACTCGTGATCGAACCGCTGAACATCGAGTTCGGTGACGACGCCTTGCAACTTCGTTGACCTTTTTTGGGGTGACCCCGCCGTCTGCCGTTACAATCGTCGGCGACGGGCCTCCCCGCATGGAAGCGCGGCCAACCGGGTCAGGTCGGGAACGAAGCAGCCCCAACCGTTGTGACCAGTGCCGGGGTCAGGCTCGTCACCCTTGATGGTGCCCCCTACGGCGCTTCGCGCCGGTCCCCCCGAGGGGGAGCCCGCGGTCGCCCGGGAGACCCGGGCTCGGCGGTAGCTTGATCTGCGGCTTCGCTTTGCTCGCCTGCCTGGCGTTCGCGGTTCGGGGCATTGCTCGCTGCGCGTCGCTCGCCCCTCCCCCATTTCTTGTTTCCTTGTTTCGACGCTGCCCTCGTTGGCGTCATGGCCCGCGGTCAGCCCAGCGCGTAGCAGCGCATCGCGCTCGCGGAGCTCGGGGGCGGCGGAGGTGCCACGCCGTCGAACACCAGGTTGCGCGGTGGCGGACACGCGGCACCCGATTTCATCAACTGCTGCAGGACCATGCCGTCTTCGTCGAAGACCTCCGCCAGGAAGCGGTGGTCGCCGTTGAACAGGAGGGCCCGGGGCGCGTCGGCCGGGCCGAAGAGAATCATGTACTTCGCGCGATGGGAGAGGTCCATCGGATGCCTCGAGATTCTTCGTTTCGTGTTGAATGTCATGCTACGGATCGGGGGTGAATTCCGACAGCGGCGGCCGGCTGATCACGCTGTGAGAAAACGCCGACAGTTCGCGCCGACAGTTCGCGCCGACAGTTCGCGCCGACAGCTCGCGCCGACAGTTCGCGCAAGCCCGTCACACGCGCGGCTTGCCCGGCGACTTCTGCTTCTGGTAGGCCTCGTTCGACGGGGGACCGCGATCGGTGTCCACACGGCCGGCCGCCACGTCGTCGTGCGCCTGGCGCATCTTCGGACGCGGCTCGCTGCGCTGGCTGTCGGCCGACTCGTCGCGTTCGTGCGGCAGGCGTGGCACCGACTCGGGCACGCCGGTCTTGCCGGGGCCGGTCTGCACCGGACGGGTGTGGGGTTGGGGCTTGTCAGCGGCCATGGCGGGGCTCCGTGTTGCGCGCCGGCACGGCATGCGGCCCGGCGCTGGGCCAACGATAGGCGGCCACGTGCAGCAGGCCCAGGGCGGCACACTCAACCCCGTGTAGGACGACGCCGGATTCACGAGACCCCTCTCCCGCAGCACGAAATAAAAGGCGCCCGGCCGCACCTGGCCGGGCGCCTTCCTCTCTTCCTCGCTCTCTCTCCTTCGGGCCTCCTCCTGCCCTCTCCTCCACAATTCAACGCATGTACTTGCCGCCGGGGCCCACGATCGTGATCTCGACGAGCGGGTAGTCGACGTGGATTCTTGCAATACTGCACACCCGTTCAACAAGGGGGAAACCCGCGCATCGGGAGGGGCGATGCCGAGAAACGTGACCGGCATCACGCCCTGCAAGGGCGTCCGCCGAACGGGCGTTCAGTTCGACTGCTTGAAGGCCATCACGGCCTGGTTGCGCAAGGTGCGAAGCAGCGAGAGTTCCTTCTCTCCGAGGTTGATGCCGCCCGGTTCGGCCTTGTCCGCATAGATGAGGGCGAACGGCGCCCCCTTCATGAGCAGCGGCAGCAGCAGGAACGCGGGCGCGTTCACCGACTTGCGGTACCACGCGGGCAGCCGCGCGGCGATGTTGCCGACGGTGGTGTCGGTGATGAGCGTGTCGGCGCCCTTCAGGCACACCGCGGTGAAGAGGTCGGGCGGCGTGCCGGCGGCCGGCTTGAGGGCCACCTTGAAGTTCTGTGACACCACCTCGACACCCTGCCCCAGCCCGAAACGGCCGGTGAGCGTCTCGGTCTTCGGGTCGCGCAGGCAGAAGACGATGCGCTGGAAACCGAGGGCGCGCAGCATGGTCTCGAGGATCATGCGCAACACCTCGTTCAGCTTGAAATCCTCGACCATCGTGTTCGTGATGTCCTGGATGCCGGCGGCCAGCATGGCGGCTGCGCGCTGCCCGTCGTCGGGCGACGACGGGTGGCCGGCCCGGGCATCGATGTCGGCACCCGTCGGCAGCGTGGCATGCAGTGCGTGTTCCGTGAGGCTGTCGGGCGGTTCGGTCGAGCCCGTGCCGTTGCCCCGGGACACCAGCAGCTTGCGCATGGGCGAACCCGGCTGCACCTGCAGCCCCATCGCGCGGGCGAGCTCGGCCACCCGCTGCTGGGCCAGCACGGCAGCGGCCTGCATCTCGCGGGCGCTGACACCCAGCACGCGCGTGTACTTCTCGGCGACGCGGGCGATGGCCGCGCTGGACTGCCCCGGTTCGGCCTGCAGCAGCACGTCAGTCACCTCGTTGGCCACGAATGCCATCCAGCGCTGGCGCTCGCCCGGCTTGTCTGACGGGCGTGGAGGCACGTCGCCCGTGGGCTTGCGCATGCAGCGCTGGAGCCCTTCCGGCAGCCCCCACGCCTTGGCCACGCCCACGCCGAGTTCCTCGAAGCTCAGGCCCAGCACCTTGAACGACACCGCGTCCTCGCTGGGCACCGGGGTGCCGGGTGAGACCGGTGCGGTGCGCAGGCTGCGCACCTGGCGCGCCTCTTCCGGGAAGTAGAACTCGGTGAGGAGGCGCCCCAGGTTCTGGAACATGGCACCGATGAACGCTTCCTCGCCGTCACGTGCGGCAGCGCCCAGTTCGCTGGCGAGCGAACCGGCCATCAGCGAGCGAAGGAACTCCTCCTTGAGCTGGTTGGCATGCGCCTTGTCGTGCATGTGCTCCAGCAGCACGAGGCTGAGCGCCATGTTGCGGATGCCGGCGAACCCGATGAGCGCCACCGCCCGCGAGACGGTGCTGATGCTGCCCCCGCCCGCCTGGCTGAAGTGCGCGGTGTTGACCATGCGCAGCAGCTTGTTCGTGAGCGCCACGTCCTTCAGGATCTCGCCCGAGAGGCTCGACAGGCTCTCGTTTTCGGAGTTGGCCACGCGCTGGATGCGTCCCACCGAATCGGACAGCGCCGGAAAATCGGTTTTGTGACGCATGCGGCGCAGCAGGAAATCGAGCGTGCCGCTGCCACCGGCGGCCGCATCCGTGCTGCCCGGCGGATTGAGCCACTGCAGCAGCGCATCGCGCAGTTCGGCCGCGCTGGCGTGCCGTTTCAGCGGGTCGCGTGCCATGCCACGCAGCACGATGGCCCGCAGCGTGTCGTCGGCCTCCGGCGGAATGCCATCGGGCAAGGCCAAGTCTTCGTGGGTTACGCGGTACATGGCCCGGTAGGGGTCGCGCTCGGCGATCACCGGGCGGCCGGCCAGCAACTCGGCCAGCACCAGGGCCGCGGAAAACACGTCCATGGCCGGCGCGGGCTTGACCCCTTGCGTGGCCTCGGGCGACAGGTAGCCCGGCGTGCCCACCACCTGCTGCTTCGCGGCATCGGTGACCCGGGCCGCGATGCCGAAGTCCATCACCCGCGGGCGGGCCTGGTCGTCGAGCAGGATGTTCGAGGGTTTCAGGTCGCGGTGCACCACGCCAGCGGCATGCGCCACCTGCAGCGCATCGAGCACATGCACGATCAACTGCACCGCCTCGCGGACGGGCATGGGCCCCTTGGCCTTCAGCCGTTCGGCCAGCGTGCCGCCGGCCACGTACTCGAACACCAGGTAGGCCTGGTGCTCGTGCATGTCCGCCTCGAAGAGCGGCACGATGTGCGGGTGGTTCAGGCGGCTGACGCTGCGCGCCTCCTGCAGCCACGGATTCACGGCGTTGACCGTGGCGCCCACGTGCATCAGCTTGACCGCCACCTCGCGCTCCAGGCGCGGGTCGAACGCGAGCCACACGGTGGCTTGCGCACCACGGCCAAGCTGGCGGCGCAGCTCGAATCGGCCAAGGGTCGCCGCGGCGGGAGCGAGGAAAGTCATGGAGGGCGTTGCGCGAGGCAGGTCAGTGGGCGTTGCGCGACGCGATCGAGCGGGCGAACGCCGATGGCGCAGCCGGCGCGGGCGCCTCGGACGACGGTGCCGGCGCCGACCCGCGCGGTGTCGCCACCGATGTGCCGGTCTTGAGCGCGGCGCGCGCGCCCTGCAGGGCCTCACCGATCTCGCGGGACGTGACCTCGAGCACGCGGCCGTAGCGCTGCGCCACCGCCGCCAACGCCGCGCCCACCTTCGTGGGCGGCACCTCGGTGATCACATCCACCACCTCGTTGGCGATGCTGGCGGCGATGCGAAGCATGTCGCCGTCGCTGTCCGCTGCGCGCACGGGCCGTTCCACCGGGAGACGGCGCACCATGTGCAGCACCTCGTCATTGAGACCCCAGTGCCGCGCCACGGCGGCGCCGAGGCTTTCGCTGTCGACCCCGAGCACGGCAAACGACGCCGCAGCCTCGGTCATGCCGGGTTCCTCGGGTTCACCGGCAGCGGCCGGCGGCAAGGTCTTCATCAGGTCGCGGATCTGCCCGGCTTCCTCGGGGAAGTGGTACTGGACCAGAAGGCGCCCCAGGTTCTGGAGCACCGTGACGAGGTAGACGACCTCGGGGTCGTACCCCGCCGGCCGCAGGATCTGGGCGGTGTGGCCGGCCAGCCGCACGCGGTCCATGAGCTTTTCGAGCGATTCGGCCTGGGGCTCGGACAGCGGGCCGGGCCAGGCGCGCAGCGCCGAGGCGGCCTGGCGCAAGCCCTTGAGGCCCACCAGCGCGATGGCCCGCCGCAGGGTCAGCACGGGTGCACTCCCCGACGCCTGGGTGCCTTGGACCTGGGCGGAATTCACGTGGCGCAGCAGCTCGAAGCTCAGCGCCATGTCCTGCAGCACCTGCTCGGCCATTTCATCGGTGCGCTGGCCTTCGGCCAACGCGAGCCGGGCCACGCGGGCACCCACGCCCGGCGTGGCCGGCAGGTGGCCCACGGTGTGCAGGCGGTCGAGCAGCAGGGCCAGTGGCCCCCCTGAATCGGCCGCGGCGGCTTCACGCCAGCCGTTCAGCGCCGTGAGCAGCGTGCGGGCGTTGTGGTACCGCTGGCGCTCCTGGCGGTCGGTGGCGCGGTTGGCGATGGCGCGCAGGCCCTCGGCCACCGGCTGGGGCGTGGTCCAGGGCAGCCGGATGATGTCGCGTCCCGTGGGCGGGAGGCGGTCGACGACCTTGGCCGTGTCGGGCTCTTCGAGCGCCGGCTGGCCGCACAACAGCAGGTGCAGCAGCACGCCAGCGGTCAGCACGTCGCGGCGGGCCGCCGCGCGGCCGGCCTGCAGGCCGTTGACGTCCACCGGGGCCGTGCGGCCACCGGCATCGGCCGAATGGGCCACGCCACAGGCGGCCAGGGCCATGATGCGCACCACTCCCTGCTCGCTCACGAGCACCTGATGGGGTTGCAGGTCACCGTGGGCCACGCCGGCCTCATGGGCAAACGCGAGGCCCTCGAGCAGCTGGATGGTCCATTCGACCGCATCGGCCGCGGCCATGGACCGCTGTGCCTCGAGGCGTTCGCCCAGCGTCTGGCCCAGCTCGCGGTCGACGGCCACGTAGGGCCAGTGTTCGTGCACACCGATCTCGACCACGTGGGCAAGGTTCGGGTGGTTCAGGCGCGCGGCCCGCTCGGCCTCGCTCTTCCACGCATGCAGTGCGGCCTCGTCGGCCGGCTGCACGCGGGGCATCGTCAGCATGACCTCCTGCGAGGACCGCGGATCGAACGCGAGCCACGCCATGCTCCGCACGCTCTTGCCCAGCAGCCGGCGCAGTTCGAAGCGGCCGAACGCCCGTGTGGGCGGCGGCTTGGCAGCAGGGGTATCGGTGGCGGACATCGGCGTCGGATCGGCGAATTCGGGGGGATGGCAGTTCTACCGTATTGGAACTCGGCAACCTGTCGGCGATGCGCTGATCAAGTGCCCGAAAGCGGGCCTAATCCCGGTTCCTGCGACTGATGAACCCCTCGCTCGCACGACCTCGCTATCGGGGCCATAGCAGGGGTGTCGGCGCCCTCGAAGGCAGTGTGCGAACCTTTGTGTCAAAATTGCCCCACCTTTCCACTTGGCCTTCCGCACGAGTGGCCCATGCTTTAGGACCCGACCATGAGCAGCGAACTGATCAAACACACCACGGACGCATCTTTCGACAGCGACGTGCTTCAAGCCGGCCAGCCAGTGCTGGTGGACTATTGGGCCGAGTGGTGTGGCCCTTGCAAGATGATCGCCCCGATCCTCGACGAAGTATCGAAAGACTACGACGGCCGCCTGAAGATCGCCAAGATGAACGTCGACGAAAACCGCGACGTGCCCGCCAAGTTCGGCATCCGTGGCATTCCCACGCTGATGCTGTTCAAGGACGGCCAGCTTGCCGCCACGAAAGTGGGTGCATTGTCGAAAGCCCAGTTGACGGCGTTCCTCGACGGTCATCTATAATCTGCTCAACGTGCGATGAAGCCGGCGTTCGCTGAACCCAGCCGCCCCGACTTCACCGCCTGAGATTTGCCACCCGGCCTGCCAGGCCTCGTTCTGGCGGCGTCCGGGTTCGGCCCCCCTCCCCTGCTTTTTGGTTGTACCCGGGCTTTGCCCGGTCTGTATGTCCGGGCAAAGCCCGGTTCGGTATGCCCGGTCCTGATCGGGCCATCCGGTTTTTCCGCGAGTTTCCCGCGGGCCTCCACCGGCCAGTCCATCGGCTTGACGTGGGTGCCATTGCAGTGACACGCGCGGCACACTGCCAGCCCAGCGCCAGCCCAGCTGGTTTCATCCCAGGGTCCCCACCCATGCACCTGTCAGAACTGAAAGCCCTCCACGTCTCCGAGCTCATCAAGATGGGCGAGGAACTGGAAATCGACAACGTCACGCGCATGCGCAAGCAGGAGCTGATGTTCGCGATCATGAAAAAGCGCGCCAAGGGGGGCGAGCAGGTCTTCGGTGACGGCGTGCTCGAAGTGCTGCCCGACGGCTTCGGCTTCCTGCGCGCGCCCGATGCAAGCTACATGGCGTCCACCGACGACATCTACCTGTCGCCGAGCCAGATCCGCCGCTTCAACCTCCACACCGGCGACGCGGTCGAAGGCGAAGTGCGGGTGCCGAAGGACGGCGAGCGCTACTTCGCCCTCGTCAAGGTCGACCGTGTCAACGGCGTGACCCCGGAGGAAAGCAAGCACAAGATCATGTTCGAGAACTTGACCCCGCTGTTCCCGAAGGAACAGTTCAAGCTCGAACGCGACATCAAGGCCGAGGAAAACATCACCGGCCGCATCATCGACCTGATCGCCCCGCTCGGCAAAGGCCAGCGCGCGCTGCTCGTCTCCGCGCCCAAGAGCGGCAAGACGGTGATGATGCAGAACCTCGCGCACGCACTCACCACGAACTACCCCGACGTCTACCTCATCGTGCTGCTCGTCGACGAGCGCCCCGAGGAAGTGACCGAAATGCAGCGCACGGTGCGCGGCGAAGTCATCAGCTCCACCTTCGACGAACCCGCGGCACGCCACGTGCAGGTGGCCGAGATGGTCATCGAGCGCGCCAAGCGCCTGGTCGAGATGAAGAAGGACGTGATCATCCTCCTCGACTCGATCACCCGCCTCGCCCGCGCCTACAACAACGTGCTGCCGTCGTCCGGCAAGGTGCTCACCGGCGGTGTCGACTCCAACGCCCTGCAGCGCCCGAAGCGCTTCTTCGGCGCCGCGCGCAACATCGAGGAAGGTGGCTCGCTCACCATCATCGGCACCGCGCTGGTCGACACCGGCAGCCGCATGGACGAAGTGATCTACGAAGAGTTCAAGGGCACCGGCAACTGCGAAATCCACCTGGATCGCCGCATGGCCGAGAAACGGGTGTACCCGTCGATCCTGCTGAACAAGTCGGGCACCCGCCGCGAAGAGCTGCTGCTGAAGCCGGAAATCCTCCAGAAGACCTGGATCCTGCGCAAGCTGCTGTACTCGATGGACGAAATCGAGGCGATGGAATTCATCCTCGACAAGATGAAGTCGACGAAGACCAACCTGGACTTCTTCGACATGATGCGCCGCGGCGGCTGACGCCCCGACGCATCCCCGGGGGCCCCGCCCCCCAGGCCGTGCGCACGAAAATGTGGCGCATGGCCGTTCTCTGACGTTATAATCTGCGGTTTCCCGCATTCTGGAAAGTGCTCCGAACGGTTCGGCGTGGCTTCCGGGTTCACCAGCGACAAAAGGCATTCCGATGAAAGAAGGCATTCACCCCAACTACCGCGACATCTGCTTCGTGGACTTGTCGAACGGTTTCAAGTTCGTGGTGCGTTCGTGCGCGCAAACGAAGGAAATGACCAAGCTCGACGACGGCCGTGAAGTGCCGCTGTTCAAGCTCGAAACCACGAGCGAATCGCACCCCTTCTACACCGGCACGCAGAAGAGCGTGGACTCGCTGGGCGGCCGTGTCGAGAAGTTCCGCAACAAGTTCGCCCACCTGAAGAAGTGATCTTCAGGCTGCGCACGCAGCTTGTGCGGCACCTTCGCAGGAAGGTGCCACCCACGGAAAAGGCAGCTTCGGCTGCCTTTTTTGTTGCCTGGTTTTCGGTGCCCGGAAACCAGGCCCCCGGGAGAAGGCACCCTCGGCCCCCTATTTTGTTGCCTTGGTTTTCATTGCAGCATCACGGTGCGGCCGCGCTTGCGGCATCATCTCGACCTTTGTGACACGCTGACCCCTTGAACTCGCCGAATCCCGCCCTTGTCACCGAACGCGCGGCCACGCGCCTGCCGCGGGTCGCCCTGCTGTTGCTGTGCGCGGCCTACCTGCTGCCGGGCCTGTTCGGCCGTGACCCCTGGAAGAGCGCCGACATCACGGCGTTCGGCTACATGGTGAGCCTCGCCAAGGGCCACGGGTCCTGGCTCATGCCCACCGTGGGGGGCTTGCCGGGCGACGGCGCGCTGCTGCCGTACTGGCTGGGAGCCGGGTTCATCGAACTGCTGGGGCCGTGGCTGGGGGCGCCGCTGGCGGCCCGCATCCCGTTCGCGCTGCTGCTGGGCCTGGTGATGATGCTGACCTGGTACAGCACCTTCCACCTGGCGCGCACCGAGGCCGCTCAACCGCTCGCCTTTGCCTTCGGCGGGGAGGCCAAACCCATCGACTACGCCCGTGCGGTGGCCGATGGCGCGCTGCTCGCGCTGATCGCCACGCTCGGCCTGCTGCAGCTCGGACATGAAACCACCCCCGAACTCGGCCAGTTGGCCGGGGCGGCGCTGTTTCTCTATGCCCTCGCTGCGAGCCCGTTCCGGGTGAAGCAGTCCCGCGCCGCCGTGCTGGCGTCGTTGCCGGTGATGGCCGCCAGCGGCGCACCCAGCATCGCCATGGCGCTCGGGGTGGCCGGCATCATCCTCTGCACCCAGTCCAGCTACGAGGCGGTGCGCAAGCAGGTGGTGTGGGTGATCGGCGCCATGGTGCTGGCCGTGATGGCCGCCACCGTGTTCGGCGCCTGGGGCTGGCGCCTGCGCTACGACCGGATCGGGTCGCTCGTGGCCCTGCTGCGCCAGTTGCTGTGGTTCCTGTGGCCCGCCTGGCCACTGGCCTTGTGGACCCTCTGGCGCTGGCGCAAGCACCTGCTGCACCGGCACATCTCGGTGCCACTGGCCGGGGTGCTGATCGCGCTGGCCGCCTTTCTGGCCATGGGCCGATCCGACCGGGCCCTGATGCTCGCCCTGCCCTCGCTGGCCGTGCTGGCCGCGTTCATCCTGCCCACGCTGCAGCGCAGCACGGCTGCCGCGCTCGACTGGTTCTCGGTGTTCTTCTTCACCATCGGCGCGCTGTTCATCTGGGTGATGTACGTGGCCATGCAGACGGGTTGGCCTGCCAAGCCGGCGGCCAACGTGGCCAAGCTGGCCATCGGGTTCACGCCCACGTTCTCGTGGATCGCCCTGGTGCTGGCATTGCTGGGGTCGGCGGCCTGGCTGTGGCTCGTCCAGTGGCGCACGGGCCGCAACCGGCATCCGCTGTGGAAGAGCCTCGTGCTGCCCGCCAGCGGCGTGGCGCTGTGCTGGCTCCTCGCGATGACGCTGTGGCTGCCGGTGCTCGACTACGGCCTGAGCTACCGGGCCCTCGTGGCCCGCGCCAGCCCGCACGTGCCGCCCGGCGCCTGCGTGGCTGCACCCGGCATGAACCGCGGCCTGATCGTCGCGTTCGAGTATTTCGGCGGCTACGCGGTGGACGCGGTCAGC
This sequence comes from Rhizobacter sp. Root1221, assembly GCF_001425785.1. Classification (GTDB taxonomy): domain Bacteria; phylum Pseudomonadota; class Gammaproteobacteria; order Burkholderiales; family Burkholderiaceae_C; genus Rhizobacter. The sequence continues at coordinate 79,862 of NZ_LMDI01000007.1, forward strand.
GACGAACAGAGTTCGGACTGCCCCGTGCTGGTGGTCACCGAGAACCGGGTGGATCGCCCGGCGGTCAGCGTGGGCTGGACGCTGGTGGCACGCGAGGTGCGCCCCACCGACAACGACACGATCGTGGCGATCTACAAGCGCACGCGCCTGGCCGATCGCTGATCGGATCAGAGGCTGAGAGTTTTTCGAGCGTGCCCGAGCAGCACGCCAAAAGGCGGCCGATCTAGGCGCGAAGCGCAGCCATAGCTCGGGCTATGGCGAGCATTCGCAACGACGAGCGGCCGTCTTTTGGCGTGATGAGCGGGCATGATCGAAAGACTCTCAGCCTCTCAGGCCGCCGAGCGCTGTTCGCCGGGGGTGGTCACCCGCGGCGTGCTGGCCCGCACGCGGGCCGCGGGCAGGATCAGGCTGAACCGGGAGCCCTTGCCCACCTCGCTCTGCACTTCCAGCTCGCCACCGTGGCGCTGCACCACATGCTTGACGATCGACAGGCCGAGGCCCGTGCCGCCGGTGTCACGCGAGCGGCTCCCGTCCACGCGGTAGAACCGCTCGGTAAGACGCGGGATGTGCTCGCGGTCCACCCCGATGCCGGTATCACTGACCGCCACCTCGCCCGAACCGTCGTCACGCAGACGCCACGTCACCGTGACGCGGCCGCCTTCCGGCGTGTACCGAACCGCGTTGTTGACGAGGTTGGTGAGCGCGCTGAGCAGTTCGGGTTCGTTGCCAGCCAGTTGCGCCGGGCAATCGCCGGGAAACCGCAGCGTGTGCCGCCCGGACGACAACGCCGCAGCGTCCGCCTCCGACTGCCCGAACAACTTGGCCAGAGGCACCCAGCGGTCGCTCGCGGGCCGGGGGCTGCCCTCCAGCTGGGCCAATGTCAGCAGGTCGGCCACGAGGGTCTGCATGCGCTGGGTCTGCTGCCCCATCAGCATCAGCACCCGTTTGCGCTCCACCTCGGTGAGCGGCAGGCTGTCCATGGTCTCGATGAAACCGGACACCACCGTCAGCGGGGACCGGATCTCGTGCGACACGTTGGCCACGAAATCACGGCGCATGGCGTCGGCACGTTCGCGCTGCGTGACGTCCTGCGACAGCACGAGCCGCAGGCCTTCTCCGTACGTGCGGATCACGATGGACAAGGTGCCCCGCCCGCGCAGGTCGGGCACCAGCAACGGTTCGGTGGTGCTTGGCAACTGGAGCGCTGCCACGAAGCCCGGCGCGCGCACCAGGTTCGTCACCGGCTGCATGCGGTCGCGCTCGGGGTCGAGGCCGAAATGGTCGGCGGCCACGGAGTTGCACCAGGTGATCTGGTCGTTCGTGTCGAGCAGCAGGATGCCGTTGGGCGATGCCTCCATCGCGGAGAGGAACTGCTCCAACCGCAGCCGTTCCTGCGCGGTGCCACGCTCGCGGTTCCGGATGGACCGCTCCACGCGGTAGCCGATCTCGCCCCAGAAGCCGGTGTCACGCGGCGCGGCCTCTTCCTGCGAGCCCGAGAGCCAGTGGATCAGCCGGTAGCCGCGCACGGTGTCGATCAGCGAGATCACACCCACACCCACGGCGCCGCCCAGCAGCGCCCCGATCAACGGGGCATGGATCGGACCACCCGACCAGTACCCGAGCAACGCACCAGCGGCCATGGCCAGCGCGCCGGCCAGGAAACGGGGAAACAACCAGGTCATCGCGCCCCGCTCAATGGTGAACGCATCCGGTCACGCCGAAAGCGATTGCAGCTGCTGCGTGAGGCGGTAGCCCGCGCCCCGGACGGTTTCGATCATGTTCGCGCAGTTGACCGGCGACAGCGCCTCGCGCAGCCGCTTCACGTGCACGTCGACCGTGCGTTCCTCGATGAACACGTGGTCGCCCCACACGCGGTCAAGCAGCTGCGAGCGGCTGTGCACGCGCTCCGGGTGTGTCATGAAGAAGTGCAGCAGGCGGAACTCGGTGGGGCCGAGGCGCACTTCCTGCGTCTCGCGCGAGACACGCCGCGTGGCCGGATCGAGGCGCAGCATCCCCACTTCCACGGCCGAGTCGAGCGCTTCGGGCGCCTTGCGGCGCAGCACCGCGCGGATGCGGGCCATCAGTTCGTGCGTGGAAAACGGCTTCGTCAGGTAGTCGTCCGCGCCGGCGTCGAGGCCGGAGATCTTGTCGGACTCCTCCGCGCGGGCGGTGAGCATGATGATCGGCAGCTCGCGGGTGCGGGCCTGCGAACGCCAGCGCTTGGCGAGCGCCAGGCCGGATTGGCCGGGCAACATCCAGTCGAGCACGATCAGGTCGGGCAACACCCGATCCACCTGCAGCAGGGCCTCATCGGCCGTGCTGGCAATCACCACCTCATAGCCGGCGTGGCGCAGGTTGATGGACATCAGTTCGGCAATTGCCGACTCGTCCTCGACCACCAGGACTTGACTCATCGGGTTCTCCTGTTGGTCCGGTTCATTTCACCATCGACTCGACGGCGGCCACGGTGTTGTGGCGAACGTCGGTGCCCTTGACGATGTAGATGATGACCTCGGCCAGGTTCTTCGCGTGGTCCCCCACCCGTTCGATGGCCTTGGCCACGAACACGAGGTCGATGCTCGACGAGATGGTGCGCGGATCTTCCATCATGTAGGTGATCAGCTTGCGCAGCAGGCCGTCGAACTCCTGGTCGATCTGGTCGTCCTGCTTGAGCACTTCCACGGCCTTCTGGGTGTCCAGCCGGGCGAAGGCGTCCAGCGCCTTGCGCAGCTGGGCGATCGCCAGTTCGGATTCGTAAGCGAGGTCGTTCACCGGCAGGCGCAGGCGGCTCGACACGCCGGTGTTGATCAGGCGCTGCACCGTGCGGGCGATGCGTGCAGCCTCGTCGCCCACGCGTTCGAGGTTCGCGATGGTCTTCGAGATGGCGATCAGCAGGCGCAGGTCGCGGGCGGTGGGCTGGCGGCGGGCGATGATGGTGGAGAGATCGCGGTCGATCTCGATTTCCATCGTGTTGACGCGCTCTTCATTGCGCAGAACGTCGCTCGCGATGTCGGCGCTGAAGTTCGTCAGCGCGTAGACCGCCTGGGCCACCTGGGATTCGACCAGGCCACCCATTTCGAGCACACGGGTGGAGATGCCGCTGAGTTCGCTGTCGAACTGCGTGGAGAGGTGTTTGTCGGTCATGTCAGTTCCCTGAATCAATGGGGCCGGTTCAGCCGAAGCGACCGGTGATGTAGTCCTCGGTGTCCTTCTTCTTCGGCTTCATGAACAGCTCCGCGGTGGGACCGAACTCGATCAGATCGCCGAGGTACATGTAGGCGGTGTAGTCGGAGCAGCGGGCGGCCTGCTGCATGTTGTGCGTGACGATGACCACGGTGTAGTCGTCCTTCAGCTCGTGGATCAGCTCCTCGATCTTGCCGGTGGAGATGGGGTCCAGGGCCGAACAGGGTTCGTCGAGCAGCAGCACTTCGGGCTTGATGGCGATGCCGCGGGCGATGCACAGGCGCTGCTGCTGGCCGCCGGAGAGGCCGGAGCCGCTCTGGTTGAGCTTGTCCTTGACCTCGTTCCACAACGCGGCCTTCTTCAGCGCCCATTCGACACGTTCGTCCATCTCCACACGCGGCAGCGTTTCGAACAGCCGCACCCCGAAGGCAATGTTGTCGTAGATCGACATCGGGAACGGCGTGGGCTTCTGAAAGACCATGCCGATCTTGGCGCGAATCAGCGACACGTCCTGGCGGGACTTCAGGATGTTCTCACCGTCGATCGTGATCGAGCCTTCGGCGCGCTGCTCGGGGTACAGCTCGAACATGCGGTTGAACGTGCGCAGCAGCGTGGACTTGCCGCAGCCCGACGGACCGATGAAGGCGGTGACCTTCTTCTCGGGGATGTCGAGGTTGATGTGCTTGAGCGCGTGGAAGGCGCCGTAGTAGAAGTTGAGATCGCGGACCGACAGTTTCGAGCGGTCGCTCACGGGGAATTCGACTTTGGTGTCCATGGAACGGTTTCCCTCGAAGAATCAGTTTTTATGGCGGAACAGCACGCGCGCCACGATGTTGAGCGCCAGCACACCGACCGTGATGATGAAGACACCGGCCCAGGCGAGCTTTTGCCAGTTCTCGTACGGGCTCATGGCGAACTTGAAGATCGTGACCGGCAGGCTGGCCATCGGTTCGGTCAGGCTGGAGGTCCAGAACTGGTTGGACAGCGCGGTGAACAGCAGCGGAGCGGTTTCACCGGCGATGCGGGCCAGGGCCAGCAGCACACCGGTGATGACCCCCGCACGGGCCGACTTGAGCGTGATCGTCAAGATGACGCGCCACTTCGGGGTGCCGAGCGCGTAGGCCGCTTCACGGAGCGCGTTGGGCACCAGGGTCAGCATGTTCTCGGTGGTACGAATGACCACCGGGATGACGATCAGCGCGAGCGCCAGGATGCCGGCGATGGCGGAGAACTTCTTGAACTGCGAGACCACCACCGAGTAGATGAAGAGGCCGATGACGATGCTGGGCGCGGACAGCAGGATGTCGTTGATGAAACGCACCGTGTTGCCGAGCCAGGTCTTCTGGCCGTACTCGCCGAGGTAGATGCCGGCGAGCACACCGATGGGCGTGCCCACGCAAGTGGCCAGGCCCACCATCACGAGCGAACCGAAGATGGCGTTGGCCAGGCCGCCGGTGTCGGCCATGGGCGGAGGGGTCATCTCGGTGAAGGTGGCGACGGTGAGGCCGCCGATGCCGAGGCCGATGGTCTCGTACAGGATCCAGAACAACCAGAACAACCCGAAGGCCATGGCGGCCATCGACAGGGTCAGCGCGACCCCGTTGACCACCTTGCGGCGGCGGTGCTTGGCCAGGCGGGCTGCGTCGAGGTTGGTGAACGGCACGGTGCTCATGTGCGGCTTCCTTCGTTCTTCTTCAGGCGGGCCAGCAGCAGCCGCGACAGGGACAACACGACGAACGTGATGAAAAACAGCACGAGGCCGAGGTAGATCAGCGAGGCCTGGTGGAGCCCCTCGCCGGCTTCGGCGAATTCGTTGGCCAGGGCAGACGAGATGCTGTTGGCGGCCTGGAACAGCGACAGGCTGTCGAGCTGGTTGAAGTTGCCGATCACGAACGTGACGGCCATCGTTTCACCCAGGGCGCGGCCGAGGCCGAGCATGATGCCGCCGATGACACCGGTCTTGGTGTACGGCAGTACCACCTTGAACACCACTTCCCAGGTGGTGGAACCGAGCGCGTACGACGATTCCTTGAGCATCGGCGGGGTGACCGCGAACACGTCGCGCATGACCGAGGCGATGAACGGGATGATCATGATGGCGAGGATGATGCCGGCCGACAGGATGCCGATGCCCACCGGGGCACCGGACACAAGGCCCGACAGCACCGGCACGCCGGCAAAGAGCGACTGCAGCGGCTGCTGCACGTAGGTGGCGAGCACCGGGCTGAACACCAGCAGGCCCCACATGCCGTACACGATGGACGGCACGGCCGCCAGCAGCTCGACGGCGATGCCGAGCGGGCGGCGCAGCCAGTTGGGGGACAGTTCGGTCAGGAACAGTGCGATGCCGAAGCTCACCGGCACGGCGATCAGCAGCGCGATGAACGACGTCATCAGCGTGCCGTAGATCATCACCAGGCCACCGAACTTGTTCTGGACGGGATCCCATTCGCTCGTCCAGAGGAAGCTGAGGCCGTATTCCTTGATCGACGGGGCGGCGCCGATCAGCAGCGACACGATGATCCCCGCCAGCATCAGCAGCGTGAGCACGGCGGCGCCATGGGTCAACACCGAGAAGACCGTGTCAGCCCAGGGCGATGTTCGACGGGTCTCGGGGGGCCGCCCCGACGGTTCGGAACGGGACATCTTGTCGTTGTCGTAATGCGATGCGGGAAGTGTAGCGGCCACGGCCCCTCCGAAAATGCAGTTGTCGGGGCGCCGGACATCCGGCGCCCGGGACGATCACTTGAACGCGATGGCCTTGCCGTCGGCGCCCTTGATGTCACCCCATTGCTTGCGCACGAGGTTCTTCACGGCGTCCGGCAATGCGACGTACTCGAGGTCGGCCGCGGCCTTGTCGCCGTTGGCGTACGCCCACTCGAAGAACTTCAGCGAGGCGCCAGCCGATGCGGGCTTGTCCTGCGCCTTGTGCATCATGATGAACGTGGCACCGGTGATGGGCCACGAATCCTTGCCCGGCTGCTCGGTCAGCACCTGGTAGAACGACTTGGCCCAGTCGGCGCCAGCGGCGGCGGCCTTGAACGCGGTGTCGTCCGGGGCGGCAAAGGTGCCATCCTTGTTCTTCAGCAGCGTGTAGGTCATCTTGTTCTGCTTCACGTAGGCGTACTCGACGTAGCCAATCGAGTTCGGCAGGCGCTGCACGAAGGCGGACACCCCTTCGTTGCCCTTGCCACCCGCGCCGGTGGGCCAGTTGACGGCCGTGCCTTCACCCACCTTCGTTTTCCACTCGGCGTTCACCTTCGACAGGTAGTTCGTGAAGATGAAGCTGGTGCCCGAGCCGTCGGCGCGGCGAACCACCGAGATGGCGGCGTCCGGCAGCGGCACACCCGGGTTCAGGGCGGTCAGCGCCGGGTCGTTCCACTTGGTGATCTTGCCGAGGTAGATGTCGCCGAGCACCTGGCCGGTCAGCTTGACCTGGCCGGCGGCGATGCCCTTGATGTTGACGACCGGGATCACCCCGCCGATCACCATCGGGAACTGAACGAGGCCGTCCTTGGCCAGCTCTTCGTCCTTCAGCGGGGCGTCGGACGCGCCGAAGTCGACCGTCTTGCCACGGATCTGCTTGATGCCGGCGCCGGAACCCACCGATTGGTAGTTGATGCGGGCGCCGGTGGCCTTGTTGTACGAATCGGCCCACTTGGCATACAGCGGCGCCGGGAAGCTGGCACCGGCGCCGGTGACGTCCTGCGCCATGGCCACGCCCGTGCCGACGGTGAGGGCCAGGACGGCGGTGGTTCGAATCAGGGGGAAGTTCATTGGCTTACCTTTCTCGCATACTGGCTGAGGGGATGCTGCGAACTGTAAAAGTCGCATGTGACAGACACATGACAATTCGCCCGGGCAGTTGTCACAAAGCAAGATAGAGATAGCCACATTCGGGTAGTCACGCCACTTTCACGGGGTTGTCACATGGGCTCCATAAGCTCGCGGTCGGTCCCGCAGGCCGGGCGTCGGGCTCCGACACCGGCCGGGCAACACGTCACCACCGAGGAGTTCCCGCACATGATGAACAAACGCGCCTGGCTCATCGCCGGCACCGCCGCCACCGCCTTTTTCCTCGCCGGCTGCGCTTCCACGCCTGCCGCCCCGAAAACCGTGGCGGAAGCCATTGCGGCCAACCCGCAACTCACCACGCTGAACAAGCTGATCAATGACAATGACCTGGCCGCCACGCTGAACAGCGCCGGCCCGTTCACCGTGTTCGCACCCACCGATGACGCTTTCAAGGCCGTGCCGGCCCGCACCTGGGAATCCCTGTCGAAGGACAAGGAGCGCGTCGCCGCCCTGCTGAAGTTCCACGTGGTACCGGGCACGATGACCTCGGACATCGTGCGCAACGGCACAGCCCCCACGCTGAACGGCGCCACCGTGGCGCTGTCCAGGTCGGGCACGTTCGTGACGGTCGAAGATGCCGTGGTGACCACGCCGGACCTGAAGGCCGGCAACGGCGTGGTCCACCTCGTGGACCGTGTGCTCACCCCGCCCGCGGCGAAGTGACATGCCGGCCGGCCGCGCCCTCCCGGGCGCCGCCGGCCAGGCGTCTCATCCCCGCAGCAGCTTGGCCAGGCGCTCCGCGCAGGCCTGGGCCACCTTGGCGTCGCGCGCTTCCACCATCACCCGCACCAGGGGTTCGGTGCCTGACGGGCGGATCAGCAGGCGGCCGTCCTGGCCCAGTTCACGCTCCACGGCGGCCTGTTCCTCGGCCAGCCGGGGCGTGCCCTTCCAGTCCTGGCCCGGTTTCAAGCGCACGTTCACGAGGGTCTGCGGGAACAGCGTCACGCCGTCCAGCAGCTGGGCGAGCGACTTGCCACTGCGTGCGATGGCCTGCAGGATCTGCAACGCGCTGACGATGCCGTCGCCGGTGGTGTGCTTGTCGAGCGCCAGCAGGTGGCCCGAGCCCTCCCCGCCCAGCAGCCAGCCGCGGCTGGCCAGCTCCTCGAGCACGTAGCGGTCGCCCACCTTGGCGCGCACGAATTCCACGTCACGGCCCTTCAGCGCCACTTCCACGGCCATGTTGGTCATCAACGTGCCCACGGCACCCGGCACACGCTGGCCCTGGCTCAAACGGTCGGCCACCATCACGTACAGCAACTCGTCGCCGTTGTAGAGGCGGCCGGCCGCGTCCACGAGCTGGAGGCGATCGGCGTCGCCATCGAGCGCCACGCCGTAGTGGGCGTTGTGGTCCTTCACGGCCTGCACGAGTGCCGCGGGCGAGGTGGCGCCGCAGTTGGCATTGATGTTCACGCCGTCCGGGCTGCAGGCGATGCACACCACTTCGGCGCCCAGTTCATGGAACACCTCGGGGGCCGTCTGGTAGGCCGCACCGTTGGCGGCATCGACCACGATCTTGAGGCCCTTCAGGGACAGGTCGTTGCCGAACGTGCTCTTGCAGAACTCGACGTACCGGCCGCGGGCGGCCTCCAGGCGGCGGGCCTTCCCGAGTTGGGCGGACGACACCCATTCAGGCTCCTTCAGCAGTGCTGCTTCGACCTGCATTTCCCACTCGTCGGGGAGCTTTTCGCCGCTGGCCGAGAAAAACTTGATGCCGTTGTCGGCGTACGCGTTGTGCGAGGCGCTGATGACCACCCCCAGGTCGAGCCGCAGCGCGCGGGTGAGGTAGGCGACACCGGGCGTGGGCAGCGGGCCGGTCAGCAACACATCCACCCCGGCCGAGGCAAACCCGGCTTCGAGTGCCGATTCGATCATGTACCCGGAGATGCGGGTGTCCTTGCCGATCAGCACCGTGGGTCGGCTGTCGGCGGCCTTCAACACCCGGCCCACGGCATTGCCCAGGCGGAGCATGAAGTCCGGCGTGATGGGGGCTTGTCCAACCGTGCCACGGATGCCGTCGGTGCCGAAATAGGTTCTGCTCATTCGTTGTTTCCCGCTGAAAGCTGTGGGCGTGGATTGTGCTGTAGCAAGATGTTGCCAACATCCCCCAAACCGGCGATCCCCCACACCTTGAGGGCGTCAACCGTGGCCGCAACGTCGTGCACCCGCAACACACGGGCCCCGTGCGTGGCCGCCGCAAGGGCCGCCGCCACGCTGGCCACCACCCGGTCGCCCACCGGGCGGCCGGTCACGTCCCCGAGGGTACGCTTGCGCGACCATCCCACCAGCAGCGGATACCCGAGGGCCAGCAGCTCGCGCTGGCGGGTCAGCAGGGCCAGGTTGTGGGCGGTCGTCTTGCCGAAGCCGATGCCCGGATCCAGCGTGATGCGTTCGGCCGCCACCCCGGCCCGGCGAACCACGTCGGCCCGCTGTTGCAGGAACGCCGCCACCTCACCCACCACGTCGCCGTAGACCGGTTCACCGGCCTGCATGGTTTTCGGTTCACCGCGCATGTGCATCAGGCACACGCCACACTGCGGGTGCGCCGCCACCGCCTCGAGTGCGCCCGGCTGCCCCAGCGCCGCGATGTCGTTGACGATGTCCACGCCCAGGTCGAGCGCCGCGCGCATCACCGCAGGCTTGCAGGTGTCGACGGACAGCGGCACGCCCAGTGTGGCCGCGGCCTTCAACACCGGTACCACGCGCGCCAGTTCATCCTCGAGGGACACCGGGTCCGATCCGGGCCGGCTCGACTCGCCGCCGATGTCGAGGATGTCGACCCCCTCCTCGATCAACTGCTCGCAGTGGCGCAGCGCCGCGGCGGTGGTGGCGTGCTGGCCGCCGTCGGAGAACGAGTCCGGAGTGATGTTCACGATGCCCATCACGCGGGGGGTGCGGAGGTCGATCCGGAAGCGGGAGGTTTGCCAGAACATCGGCGCGGGCCTCGTCGGAAAAAGATGAAGAGCCAACGGAAAACGGGGCCGAAGCCCCGTTGGAAGGTCGAACCCGGCCGAACCGGCAGCGTCAGGCCGCAGCCGGCGCGCTGTCGGGCTTGACCGGCGGCGTGGGGCCGCTCGGCTTGTTGGCGCCGGTGCCACCACCCCAGTCCTTCGGCGGACGCGGCGGACGGCCGCCCATGATGTCCTCGACCTGTTCCGCATCGATGGTTTCCCATTCGAGCAGGGCCTTGGCCATGGCGTGCATCTTGTCCTTGTTGTCCTCGATCAGCTTGCGGGCGATGTCGTACTGCTCGTCGAGGATGCGGCGCACCTCGAGGTCGACCTTGCGCATCGTCTCCTCGCTGATGTTCGTGGTGCGCGTGACCGAACGGCCCAGGAAGACTTCACCCTCGTTCTCGGTGTAGACCATGGGGCCCATGGCATCGGACATGCCGAACCGCATGACCATGTCGCGGGCCAGTTGCGTGGCCTTGTTGAAGTCGTCGGACGCACCGGTGGTGCGCTGGTTCATGAAAACTTCTTCAGCGATGCGGCCACCGAACAGCATGGAGATGCGGCTCAGTGCCCAGGTCTTGTCGTAGCCGTAGCGGTCTTTTTCGGGCAACGTGAACGTGACACCCAGCGCACGGCCGCGCGGCACGATGGTGACCTTGTGCAGCGGATCGGACTTCGGCAGCAGGCGGCCGATCAGTGCGTGGCCGGCCTCGTGGTAGGCGGTGTTCTTCAGTTCCTCGGGGTCCATCACCGCCGAACGGCGTTCCGGTCCCATGAAGATCTTGTCCTTCGCGGTTTCGAAGTCGCGCATCTCGACGGTGCGCGCGTTGCGGCGCGCGGCCATCAGTGCCGCTTCGTTGACCAGGTTGGCCAGGTCGGCGCCGGACATGCCCGGGGTGCCACGGGCCAGGATGTTCGCACTGACGTCGGCGCCGATGGGCACCTTGCGCATGTGCACGGTGAGGATCTGCTCGCGGCCACGCACGTCGGGCAGGGTCACGTACACCTGGCGGTCGAAACGGCCAGGGCGCAGCAGCGCGGGGTCGAGGATGTCGGGCCGGTTGGTGGCCGCCATCACGATGACACCGAGGCTGGTCTCGAAGCCGTCCATCTCGACGAGCATCTGGTTCAGCGTCTGTTCGCGCTCGTCGTTGCCGCCGCCCAGGCCGGCGCCACGGTGACGGCCCACCGCGTCGATTTCGTCGACGAAGATGATGCACGGCGCGCTCTTTTTCGCCTGCTCGAACATGTCGCGCACGCGGGCCGCGCCCACGCCGACGAACATTTCAACGAAGTCGGAGCCGGAGATGCTGAAGAACGGCACCTTGGCTTCGCCGGCGATGGCCTTGGCCAGCAGGGTCTTGCCGGTGCCCGGAGGGCCCACGAGCAACACACCACGGGGGATGCGGCCGCCGAGCTTCTGGAAGCGCTGCGGATCCTTCAGGAAGTCGACCAGCTCGCGCACTTCCTCCTTCGCCTCGTCGCAACCGGCGACGTCAGCGAAGGTGGTGGTGTTGTTGGCTTCGTCGAGCATGCGCGCCTTGGACTTGCCAAAGCTGAACGCACCGCCCTTGCCACCGCCCTGCATCTGGCGCATGAAGTAGATCCAGACGCCGATGAGCAGCATCATGGGACCCCAGTTCAGCAGGATGCTCATCAGGACGGAAGGCTCCTCGCGGGGCTTCACGTCGAACTTGACGCCGTACTTGACCAGGTCGCCCACGAGGCCGCGGTCGAGGTACGTGACGGTGCTGCGCAAGCGCTTGTCGTCAGTGGTGATGGCGATGATGTCGCCGCCCACGGGCCCTTCGGGAAGGGTGACGGACTTGATGCGCTTGGCGGCCACTTCCTCGAGGAATTCCGAGTAAGCGATCGGCTGGCCCTGCGATCCACCTTTGTCGAACTGTTTGAACACGGTGAAAAGCACGAGTGCAATCACCAGCCAAACAGCGACCTTAGAGAACCATTGATTGTTCACCGCGGCTCCTTCTTGCAATCTGAAATCTTCGTCGCCGGCACACGATGTGCCACGCATCCACGGCAGATGGGGTTGATTCTAGTCCAGTCAAGTGCCATGCCTCGTTCGCATGTGTCACCTTCGAGCACGGCTATTGGGAGTTTCATCCCGCCTTGGACACCACTTTCCCGCCCGTTTTGAGACCGATCCCCACCAAAAAGGTTTCAGCAGATTTGTCCCGGGAGGACTTCGGCTTGATGGCTTTCACCACCCGGAAGGTCTTCTTGAACAGGTCCACGAGCGGGTTGTAACTGCCGCCGTGGAATACCTTGGCCACCAGTGCCCCGTTGGGCACCAGGTGAACCTGGGCGAATTCGACCGCCAGCTCCACCAGCAGCTCGATGCGGGCGGCGTCGGCGCTGCCGATCCCGGAGAGGTTCGGGGCCATGTCGGACACCACCACGTCGACCGCCCGGCCGCCCACCGCGTCGTTCAGCTGGGCCGCCACGGCCTCCTCGCGGAAATCACCCTGCAGGAAAACCACCCCTTCGATGGGGTCCATGGGCAGCAGGTCGAGCGCGATGATGGTGCCGTTGAGCTGGCCGGCGGCCGCACCGCCCGAGCCGGCCTCCTTCGGGGCGAACCGGCGCCGCAGGTACTGGCTCCAGGCGCCCGGCGTGGCCCCCAGGTCCACCACGAGCTGGCCCGGCTTGATCAGGCCCAGTTGCTCGTCGATTTCCTTCAGCTTGTAGGCCGCACGCGCCCGGTAGCCCTCTTTATGGGCCAGCTTGACGTACGTGTCGTTGACGTGGTCATGCAACCACGCCTTGTTGACCTTCTTGCTTTTTGTCTGTGTCTTCATCGAGATTCCCGTGCCGCAACGATAATAGCGGCATGCCTGCCATTGAACTCACCCCCGCCCAGCGCAAAGAACAGCGCTCGGCCGCCCACCACCTCCACCCGGTCGTCATGATCGGTGGAGACGGGCTCACTCCCGCCGTCGTCAAGGAAATCGACCTCGCCCTGAATGTCCACGGGCTCATCAAGGTGCGCGTGTTCTCCGACGACCGTGCGGCCCGGGAAGGCATGCTTGCCAAGCTCAGCCACGACCTGAACGCCGCCCCCATCCAGCACATCGGCAAGTTGCTGCTGCTGTGGCGCCCGCCGGTCGCCAAGGAAAAGGCCGAACGCGACGACCGCATGCGGGGCCCGCGTGTGGTCAAGATCCTGAAATTCTCGAAGAGCGGCAACCACCGCCCCCAGGTCAAGAAGATCAAGGTGCTGGGCAACGAGCGCATCGCCGCCGGAGGCCAGGTCAAGCGCGCCCACAAGCGCGTGACCAGCGTCAAGAAAACCCAGACCAGCTGAACCGGATGCTCAGCGTGGCGCCGTGAGGCGCCATGCCAGGGCCAGCACCAGCAGGCCCTTCAATCCGAAGAAGGCCACCGAGAGCCCGTGCAGTGCGCCGAACGACAGCGCGCCCTGCCCCACCCGCGCCGCATCCATCGCCGAACGCAGCCCGTAGTGGCCGAGCACCGTGCAGAACAGCGCGCCGAGCACCAGCAGCACGTTGGCGCTCAGCACCGACCCCTGGCGTGCCCGCGCCGCGTCGCGCGCCTGGCGGCGCACGATCACGAACAGCACCGCGCTCATCGCGATGCTGAGCACCGCCTCGCGCGACAGCATGAAGCCGGCCAGTTGGCCGGCCACCTCGCGGGGGGCCAGCGCAAAGCCCGCCGGCGTGCCGATGAAAGCCACCGCCAGCACCACCCCGGCCCAGACGCTCGCCAGCACGGCACCGGCACGTTGGGTATCGAAGCGCACCACGGTCAGATGTAGCGGACGTCGATGATCTCGTAGCTCTTGAGGCCGCCCGGGGCGTTGACCTCGGCCACGGCACCGGCTTCCTTGCCGATCAGCGCACGTGCGATGGGCGAGTTGATCGAGATGCGGCCTTCCTTCAGGTCGGCTTCGTCCTCGCCGACGATCTGGTACGTGACCGGCTTGCCCGAGTCCTCGTCTTCGAGGTCGACGGTGGCGCCGAACACGACGCGGCCTTCGGCGTTCAGGGCCGCCGGGTCGATGATCTGCGCGGCGGCGAGCTTGCTGTCGATCTCCAGGATGCGGCCTTCGATGAAGCCCTGCTTGTCCTTCGCCGCTTCGTATTCGGCGTTTTCGGAGAGGTCACCCTGCGCGCGCGCTTCGGCGATGGCTTGAACGACGGCGTGGCGTTCGACGGTTTTCAGGCGGTGCAGCTCTTCCTTGAGTTTTTCGGCACCGCGCGTGGTGAGGGGGATCGTGGCCATGGTCCAACCTTGAATCGCAAAGATGTGAAGCTGAAAACAAACCGCCGCGGTCTCCCTTGCGGAAGGCCGGCGGCGGCCGACGGAATCGAAGATGTGTTCCGGATGAGTTTAGTGCAGTTCGGCGTGCAGTTCCTGCAGGGACAACACCACCAGGTCGTCCTGGTGTTTCATGCCCTCGACCGCGGCTTCGCAGCCCGCCATGCTCGTGTAGTAGGTGATGCGGTTCGCGAGCGCCGCCTGGCGGATGTGACGCGAGTCGGCGATGGCCGTGCGCGTCTCGTCCACCGTGGTGAACACGAGCTGGATCTCACCGGCCTTGAGCATGTCGACGATGTGCGGACGGCCGTCCTTCACCTTGTTGACCACCCGCACCGGCACACCGCCCTCGGCGATGGCCGCAGCCGTGCCCTTGGTGGCCACGACCTGGAAGCCGAGGCCGTGCAGCTCGCGGGCGAGCACCACGGCACGGGCCTTGTCGTTGTTCTTCACGGTGATGCAGACCGTGCCCTTCGTGGGCAGGCGCGAGCCGGCGCCGAGCTGGCTCTTGAGCATCGCCTCGCCGAACGTGCGGCCGGCGCCCATCACCTCGCCGGTGGAACGCATTTCCGGGCCGAGGATGGGGTCCACGCCAGGGAACTTGTTGAACGGGAACACGGCTTCCTTGACCGAGAAGTACGGCGGGATCACCTCGCGCGGCGGCTTGCCGTCGCTCGAACGCTGTTCGGAGAGCTTCTGGCCCACCATGCAGCGCGCCGCGATCTTCGCGAGCGCCTGGCCGGTGGCCTTGGACACGAATGGCACCGTGCGCGATGCGCGCGGGTTCACTTCGAGCACGTAGACCACGGCGTCGGCACCCTCGCCCTGGATGGCGAACTGCACGTTCATCAGGCCCTTGACGTGGAGCGCCTTGGCCATCAGCACCGTCTGGCGGCGCAGTTCATCCTGGAGCGGCTTGGGCAGCGAGTACGGGGGCAGCGAACACGCCGAGTCACCGGAGTGGATGCCGGCCTGCTCCACGTGTTCCATGATGCCGCCGATCATGCAATCCTCGCCGTCGCTGATGCAGTCGACGTCCACCTCGACGGCGTCGTCGAGGAAGCGGTCGAGCAGCACCGGGGACTTCTCGGACACCTTGACCGCTTCGCGCATGTAGCGCTCGAGGTCCTTGTCGCCGTGCACGATTTCCATGGCGCGGCCGCCGAGCACGTAGCTCGGGCGCACCACGAGCGGGTAACCGATCTCGCCCGCCAGTTGCAGGGCCTGCTCTTCGGTGCGGGCCGTCCGGTTGGGCGGCTGCTTCAGGCCGAGCGTGTTCAGCAGGGCCTGGAAGCGCTCGCGGTCTTCGGCGATGTCGATGCTGTCGGGCGTGGTGCCCACGATGGGCACGCCGCAGCGCTCGAGGTCGAGCGCGAGCTTCAACGGGGTCTGGCCGCCATACTGCACGATCACGCCGACGGGCTTTTCCTTGTCGACGATCTCGAGCACGTCCTCGAGCGTCACCGGCTCGAAGTACAGGCGGTCGGACGTGTCGTAGTCGGTGGAAACGGTTTCGGGGTTGCAGTTGACCATGATGGTCTCGTAGCCGTCTTCGCGCAGGGCGAGGGCGGCATGGACGCAGCAGTAGTCGAACTCGATGCCCTGGCCGATGCGGTTCGGGCCACCGCCCAGCACCACGATCTTCTTGTTGTTGGTGGGCTCGGCTTCGCACTCGGCGTCGTACGTCGAGTACAGGTAGGCCGTCTGCGTGGCGAACTCGGCCGCGCAGGTGTCCACGCGCTTGTACACGGGGCGCACGTTCTGGGCCCAGCGGGCTTCACGCACGGCGTGCTGGTGCGTGCCCAGCAGCTTGGCGAGGCGGCGGTCCGAGAAGCCCTTCTGCTTCAGGTAACGCAGCTCGGCGGCCGACAGGCTTTCGAGCGCGCGGCCCTGCAGCGCCTGCTCGGTCTGGATCAGCTGTTCGATCTGGGCGAGGAACCACGGGTCGATGGCGGTTTCCTCGTGGATTTCCTCGAGGGTCAAACCGATGCGGAACGCGTCGCCCACGTACAGGATGCGCTCGGGGCCGGCTTCGCCGATTTCCTCGATGATCTCGTCGCGGTCGGTGCTGCGTTCAGTCAGGCCGTCGATGCCGGTCTCCAGGCCGCGCAGGGCCTTCTGGAAACTCTCCTGGAAGGTGCGGCCCATGGCCATCACCTCGCCCACCGATTTCATCTGCGTGGTGAGGTGCGAGTCGGCGGCCGGGAACTTCTCGAACGCGAAACGCGGGATCTTCGTGACGACGTAGTCGATGCTGGGCTCGAACGACGCCGGCGTGGCGCCGCCGGTGATGTCGTTGCGCAGCTCGTCGAGCGTGTAGCCCACGGCCAGCTTGGCCGCGACCTTCGCGATCGGGAAACCCGTGGCCTTCGACGCGAGGGCCGACGAACGGCTCACGCGCGGGTTCATCTCGATGACGACCATGCGGCCGTCCTCCGGGTTGATCGAGAACTGCACGTTCGAGCCGCCGGTGTCGACGCCGATCTCGCGCAGGATCGCGATGCTGGCGTTGCGCAGCAGCTGGTACTCGCGGTCGGTCAGGGTCTGGGCCGGGGCCACGGTGATGGAGTCACCGGTGTGGATGCCCATGGGGTCCAGGTTCTCGATGGCGCAGACGATGATGCAGTTGTCCTTGCTGTCGCGGACCACCTCCATCTCGTACTCTTTCCAGCCGATGAGGCTTTCCTCGATCAGCAGTTCCTTCGTGGGCGAGAGGTCGAGGCCGCGCTTGCAGATCTCTTCGAACTCTTCCGGGTTGTAGGCAATGCCACCGCCCGTGCCACCCAGCGTGAAGCTCGGGCGGATCACCATGGGGAAGCCCGTGCCACCGATCTCGAGCATGATGCGCCGCTGCACCGCAAGCGCCTCTTCCATCGAGTGGGCAATGCCCGAGCGTGCCGAACCGAGGCCGATGCCGGTCATCGCGTCCTTGAACTTCAGGCGGTCTTCCGCCTTCTCGATGGCCTTCTCGTTCGCGCCGATCATCTCGACGTTGTACTTGGCCAGCACGCCGTGCTTGTGCAGGTCGAGCGCGCAGTTCAGCGCGGTCTGGCCGCCCATGGTGGGCAGCACCGCGTCAGGGCGCTCCTTCGCGATGATCTTCTCGACCACCTGCCACGTGATGGGCTCGATGTACGTGACATCGGCCATCTCCGGGTCGGTCATGATGGTCGCCGGGTTGCTGTTGACCAGGATGACCTTGTAGCCTTCCTCGCGCAGCGCCTTGCAGGCCTGGGCACCGGAGTAGTCGAACTCGCACGCCTGGCCGATGATGATCGGGCCGGCGCCGATGATGAGGATCGATTTGAGGTCGTCGCGCTTAGGCATTCTTCTTCTCCATCAGCGCGGTGAAGCGGTCGAAAAGGTACGCAATGTCATGGGGTCCGGGAGAGGCCTCGGGGTGGCCCTGGAAACAGAAAGCGGGTTTGTCGGTGCGGGCGAGGCCCTGCAGCGTGCCGTCGAACAGGCTCACGTGCGTGGGACGCAGGTTGGCCGGCAGCGTCTTCTCGTCCACCGCGAAGCCGTGGTTCTGGCTCGTGATGCTGACGCGCTGCGTGTCGAGGTCCTTCACGGGGTGGTTGCCGCCGTGGTGGCCGAACTTCATCTTGAACGTGCGGGCACCGGAGGCGAGCGCCATGATCTGGTGGCCGAGGCAGATGCCGAACGTGGGCGTGCCCGTCTCGATGATCTGGCGGGTGGCCTCGATGGCGTAGTCGCAGGGTTCCGGGTCGCCGGGGCCGTTGCTCAGGAACACGCCATCGGGTTTCATCGCGAGCACCTCGGATGCAGGCGTGCGGGCCGGCACCACGGTGACGCGGCAGCCGCGGCTGGCGAGCATGCGCAGGATGTTGCGCTTCACGCCGAAGTCGTATGCGACCACGTGGTACTTCGGGTTCTTCACTTCGCCGAAGCCGGTGCCGAGGATCCATTCGGTCTCGGTCCACTCGGTGGTGCCGCCCTGGGTGACCACCTGGGCCAGGTCGAGGCCGGCCATGCTGGGGGCCGACTGGGCCAGTTCGATGGCGCGGTCGCGGTCGGCCTGGGTGACGGTTTCACCGAGCGACAGCGTGAGAATGCAGCCGTTCTGCGCGCCCTTCGAGCGCAGCAGGCGGGTGAGCTGACGCGTGTCGATGTTGGCGATGGCGACCGTGCCTTCACGCTGCAGGTACTGCGGGAGGGTCATCGTTTCGCGGAAGTTCGACGCGCGGACGGGCAGGTCCTTGATGATCAGGCCGGCGGCGTGCACCTTGCGGGCTTCCACGTCTTCCGGGTTCACGCCGTAGCTGCCGATGTGCGGGTAGGTCAGCGTGACCATCTGGCGGGCGTAGCTCGGGTCGGTGAGGATTTCCTGGTACCCGGTGAGCGACGTGTTGAACACGACTTCGCCCACCGTGTGCCCCGCCGCGCCGATCGAGATGCCTTGGAAGACTGTTCCGTCCGCGAGAGCGAGAAGAGCCTGTTCTTGTATGGGCAGCAGTGGCGCGGGCACGCGATTCTCCGAATTTGTGCGCGCCCAGCTCTGCGCGCGGAGCACAAGACCGGTGGAGAAAACTGGGGGAGTTTTCAGGCGGAAAACCGCGAAGGTTTTCGCTGGGCGAGATGGTTGCAGGTAAACCCTCGCATTGTACCCGACCTGCGCCCCGTTTTGACGCGCCGCGTTCTCCAATCGATGGGGAGAACGCTTATCGTTTCTAGAGCCCTCTGACTCTGATGCGGCATCCGGACAGGCAAGCACACCCGATCCCATAATGGCGAATGACCCCCACCCACAATAAGGAAAAGCCATGAAGGGCGACCCGAAAGTCATCGAGCATCTGAACGCGCAACTGAAGAACGAGCTGACCGCCATCAACCAGTACTTCCTGCACTACCGGATGCTCAAGCACTGGGGCTTCGACAAGCTGGCCAAGAAGGAATACGAGGAATCCATCGGCGAGATGAAACACGCCGACATCCTCATGAATCGCATCTTCACGCTCGACGGCCTGCCGAACCTCCAGGACCTGGGCAAGCTCCTGGTCGGCGAGGACACGGTCGAGATCCTGAACTGCGACCTGACATCCGAGCGCGGCGCGCAGGCCACCATCAAGGATGGCATTGCCTATTGCGAGTCGGTGCGCGATTACGTGTCCCGCGACCTGCTCCAGGGCATCCTCGAGGACACGGAAGAGCACATCGACTTCCTCGAGACCCAGATCGACCTGGTCGACAAGGTGGGCCTGCAGAACTACCTGCAGTCCCAGCTGGCCGAAGCCGACTGACCGGCGCCTTCCACCCGGACGCCCGGGCCGCCACAGAATTCACGTTCTGGGCGGTCCTTTTTTTTGCGGGGCCTTGAACTGGGAATCATTCCTATTTATCATTGCATCCAGTGGCCCGTGTACAGGCCCCGGAGTTCAACGATGATTGTTTGTGTCTGCCGCCGCGTTTCCGACCGTGACATCGAGCGCCACGCCCGTGGCGGTTGCGCCAGCTTCGACGACCTGCAGATGGACACTGGCGTAGCCACCTGCTGCGGCAACTGCACCGATTGCGCCCGCGACGTGTTCGACTCCGCCCGCAACGGTACCGCGCCCGCCCACTACCTGCCCATCCGCATCCAGTTGGCTGCCTGATCCCCCTTCCCCGCCACCGGCCTTGCGCCGCTGCTGACACGGGAACCTGTAACCTCCTGTTGAGTCTGACCTTCGGTTGGCTCTCTCCACAGGAGGTCTCATGAACGAAAAACTGCAACCTGCCTACGGCGCCTATGGCACCGCGGGTTCGGCCGTGGCCGACCGCAACCGCGTGTTGCGCAACACCTATTGGCTGCTCGCGCTGTCGATGGTGCCCACCGTGCTGGGCGCCTGGCTCGGCGTCGCCACGGGCTTCAGCTTCTTCGCCGCCAACCCGTTCATCGGGTTCATGGTGTTCATGGGCGTGGCGTTCGGCTTCTTTTTCGCGATCGACAAATACAAGAACTCGTCCATCGGCGTCGCGCTGCTGCTCGGATTCACCTTTTTCATGGGGCTGATGCTCTCGCGCCTGATCGGCGCGGTGCTGGGCAACTACACCAACGGCAGCCAGCTCATCATGATGGCCTTCGGGGGCACGGGGCTCGTGTTCTTCGGCATGGCCACCCTCGCCTCCAGCATCAAGCGCGACGTCTCGGGCCTGGGCAAGTGGATGATGGTGGGCGTGATCGGCCTCATCGTTGCCAGCGTGGCCAACATCTGGCTGCAGCTGCCGGCCCTGATGCTCACGGTGTCGGTGCTCGCCATCGTGATCTTCTCGGCGCTGATGCTGTACGACCTGAAGCGCGTGATCGACGGCGGTGAAACCAACTACGTCACCGCCACGCTCGCCATCTACCTCGACGTGTACAACGTCTTCGTGAACCTGCTGAGCCTGCTCGGCATCTTCGGCGGCGACTCGGACAACTGAACCTTCCGGCCGTTCACCAGCGACAACGGGGCCTTCGGGCCCCGTTTGCGTGTCCGTCAGTCGTTTCCATCAGTCGCGCTCGAACACCGCGATGCTCTCCACGTGCGCCGTGTGCGGGAACATGTTCACCGCTCCGCCCGCCGTGCACCGGTAGCCCCCCTGGTGCACCAGCAGGCCGGCGTCACGCGCCAGCGTGGCCGGGTTGCAGCTCACGTAGACGATGCGCTTCGGCAGCGTGAAGCGGGGCGCGATGGACGGGTCCTGGTGGAGGTCGGCCACGGCTTTCGCCAGTGCAAACGCCCCCTCGCGCGGCGGGTCCACCAGCCACTTGTCCGCCGGCCCGTAGTGCGCCAGGTCGGCCGGGGTCATCTCGAAGAGGTTGCGCGCCTCGAACGACGTCTTGTGCGCGAGCCCATTGCCCGCGGCGTTCTCGCGTGACCGGGCCACCAGCGTCTCGCTGCCCTCGATGCCCAGCACCTCGCGCGCCTGGGTGGCGATGGGCAACGTGAAGTTGCCGAGGCCACAGAACCAGTCGATCACGCGCTCGTGCGGCTGCGCGGCCAGCAGCCGCAGCGAACGGCCCACCAGCACACGGTTGATCTGGTGGTTCACCTGGGTGAAGTCGGTGGGCTTGAACGGCATCGTCAACCCGAACTCGGGCAGCGTGTAGGTGAGCGCGGCGCCGCCATCGTCCAGGCGGTGCACGGTGTCCGGGCCTTTCGGCTGCAGCCACCACTGCACCGCGCGGGACGCGGCGAAAGCACGCAGGCGGGCCAGATCCCCGGTGCTGAGCGGCTCCAGGTGGCGCAGCACGAGCGCGGTGGTGTCCTGCCCCACGGCCACCTCGATCTGCGGCAAGCGGTCGCGCGCGTCCATCGACATCACGAGTTCGCTCAGCGGCGCGAGCATGGCGCTGAGATGCGGCGGCAGCACCTCGCAGCTGTTCATGTCGGCCACGTAGGTGGACTTGCGCTCGTGGAACCCCACGAGCACCTTGCCCTTTTTCGCGACATGGCGCACCGACAGGCGCGCGCGGTAGCGGTAGCCCCAGGTCGGGCCCTCGATGGGCCGCAGCAGACGCTCAGGCTTGACCTTGCCGAGGTGCCACAGCGCGTCTTCAAGCGCACGCTGCTTCGTGGCCACCTGCGCACCCACGTGGAAATGCTGGAGCTTGCAGCCACCGCAGGTGCCGAAATGACGGCACTGCGGGGTCACGCGCTGGGCGCTTTCGCGGCGCAGCGCCGTCATCGTGGCCTGCTCCCAGTTGTTCTTGCGGCGGTTCACGGTGACCTGCACTTCTTCGCCGGGCAGCGCCCCGTCGATGAACACCACCTTGCCTTCTTCGTTGTGGGCCACGCCCTGGCCTTCGAGGTCGAGGGACTCGACCTTCAGCCATTCGATTGCTTGAGTCATTCCCCGATTATCCCGCCGCTGGCGGCCGGGCTGGCGCGCGGCCGGTCAGAAGAGCGAGTCGCGGTGCACACCACTGCGCGCCATGCGCCGGCGCAGCTTGACGAGGGCCTCCTGCTGGATCTGCCGGATGCGCTCGCGCGTGAGGCCCAGCCGTTCGGCCAGCACCTCGAGGGTCTCGGGTTCCCGGTCGCGCAGGCCGTAGCGGCCGGACAGCACCTCGCGTTCACGATCGTTCAGTTCCTCGAGGCCCGTCTGCAGCAACGCGTCGACCTCGTGGCTCAACGTGTGGTGCATGGGGTCGAGCGCGGCCTCGTCGGCCACGCTGTCGAGCATGGAGTCGGTGCTTTCGCGATCGAGCGGGGCATCGAGCGACGTGGGCTGCTCGGAGAACCGCAGCAACTCGCTCACCTCCTCGACCGGCCGGCCGATGCGCGCGGCAATGTCTTCCACCCGCACATGGGCCTCCGACCCGTTGGCGGGGTGCTCCGATTCGAGCGCCCGCCGGGCCTTCAGCACGTGGTTCAGTTCGCGCACGACGTGGACCGGCAGCCGCACGAGGCGGGCCTGGTGCATGATGGCCCGCTCCACGCTCTGGCGGATCCACCACGACGCGTAGGTGGAGAAGCGGAACCCTCGTTCAGGCTCGAACTTGCCGATCGCGTGCATCAGCCCGAGATTGCCCTCCTCGATCAGGTCGGTGAGGGGCAGGCCGCGGCCCAGGTAGTTCTTCGCGATGCTCACCACGAGGCGCAGGTTGCGCTCGATCATTTCCTGGCGGGCGGTGAATTCGCCCGCGCGGGCCCGCACGGCGGTGTCGTATTCCTCTTCCGGTGTGAAGAGCGGCGCGCGGCGGATCTCACGCAGGTAGGTCTGCAGCGTGTTGCCCACCTCGCCATCGCCGGCAGGGATCACCACCCCCGCGGCCAGCGGCACCGCGGCCGCGTCGTCGTCGCCGTCAGGGAGTGGCGCCCCGGTGGACAGCACGTCCACCGCAGGCGGGCGCTCGGCAGGGGCGGCCGCGAATCCGTTCAAACCTTCGCCGTGCTTTTTTGCCATGGTGTTGCCTGTGACAGGAAACAAGGCGAAGCGCGACGAACGTGCGCGTCAGCGCGACGGGAGCAACTTCTCCGGGTCGACCGGCTTGCCTTGTTTGCGGATCTCGAAATGCAGTTTCACGCGGTCCGAATCGGTGGCGCCCATTTCGGCGATCTTCTGGCCACGTTTGACGGTCTGCTCCTCCTTCACGAGCAGAGCCTGATTGTGCGCGTATGCGGTCAGGTAGGTGTTGTTGTGTTTGAGGATGACAAGATTTCCGTAACCGCGCAGGCCCGATCCGGCGTAGACCACCTTGCCGTCGGCCGCGGCGAGCACCGGGTCGCCGGCCTTGCCGGCAATGCCGAGGCCCTTGCTGCGGGATTCGTCGAAGCGTGCCACGACCGCGCCGTTGGCCGGCCACAGCCAGTTCACATCGTCGTCACCGCCGGTGGATGCCGCGGGGGCTGGTGCCGGTGCAGGCGCAGGTGCGGGCACCACGGCCGGCACGGACGCAGCACTGGCGGCCGGAGCCGGCTTGGGTGCGTCGAGCGGGCGTCCTTCCACCTTGGCCGTCGTGACCGGGCGTGTGGTGAGTGCGTTGGGGTCCGCACCGGGCTGCACGACTCGCAGCACCTGGCCCACCTCGAGGATGTTGGGGTTCTCGAGGTTGTTCCACTTGACCAGGTCTTTCCAGTTCTGCCCGGTCTCGAGGCCCACGCGGATCAGCGTGTCGCCCGGACGAACGGTGAAGTAACCGGGTTTGCCGGCATTTTCGGCGCCCGGCAGCACCTTGGCCGGTTCGGCTGGCGTGGGCGCAGTGGAGGCCGGCGCGGCTGGCGCGCTGTTGCGCCCCACCTGGCGCTCCTCGACGGGCGCGCGGCCCACGCGGGCCGTCTGGCAAGCCGCCACCATCGCCACGAGGGCCAGCGCCCCCGCGATGCGGGCCACGGAGCCCGCGCGTTCCAACCTGCCGTGCCGGGCGTTGAACGCCCTGTCGAATGTCGATCCCATCGGTGCCAAAGCCATCAATCCAGTCCTGATTTTAGGGGAACGAAATGCACCGCCTCGTGGACCGAGCGCGTGTATCCGTCCGCTGTTCTGTCTACCACCACGAGCACCTGGCGCGAGCCCGATGCATCGTGCACCGGCGCCACCAATCGGCCGCCCACGGCGAGCTGTTCGAGCCACGCATCCGGGAGCGCCTCGCCGCCAGCGGCGGCGATGATGCTGTCGTAAGGGGCGTTGGGAGGATGCCCCCGCATCCCGTCACCATACACCAGCCGGATGTTCATCTGGCGCAGAGGCGCCAGATGTTCGCGGGCCTTGTCATGCAACGGCCTCAAGCGCTCGATGCTCATCACCTGCCGCGACAGCCGGGCGAGCACGGCCGCCTGGTAGCCACACCCCGTGCCGATCTCGAGCGTGTGCCCGAGCGAACGGCGAGCGCGGGCATTGGCTCCGCCCATGAGCAGTTCGATCATGCGGGCCACCACGGAGGGTTTCGAGATGGTCTGGCCGTGCCCGATGGGCAGGCTGGTGTCCTCGTAGGCCTGGTTGACGAGCGCGGTGTCGACGAACAGGTGGCGCGGCACCTCGCTCATCGCCCCCTTGACCAGCTCGTCGCGCAGCCCGGCCTGGACCAGGCGGTCGACCATGCGGCGGCGGATGCCGGCGGAGTCGAGCCCGAGGCCCGACGGGGCCACCCGGCGCGCGGAATCGAGTGCGGCCTGCTGCAGCGGCTGCTGGGGCCGCAGCACCGGCCGGGGTTCGGCCCGCGGAATGGCGCTGGCCACCGGGGTGGCCGCTGCCTTGGAGCCCGCGCCCGGCGCAGCGGCCAGGCGCTTGGCGGGCCGGTTCAGGCCCTCGAGCTGGAGCGGAAACTTCGCGCGCGGCGGCGGCTGGCTCATGGGCGCGCCCCACCGTCGGACCAGCGCTGCCAGGCGGGCAACGCGGCGTGGTCGGTGAGGTCCACCTGCAACGGGGTGATCGAGACATGGCCCTGGGCCGTGGCGTGGAAATCGGTGCCCTGCCCGCCCTCGCGCGCGTCCCCCGGTGGGCCGATCCAGTAGATGGGCTCGCCACGCGGGTTCGTCTGGCGGATCACCGGCGCACTTGCGTGCCGGCGGCCGAGGCGCGTGACCTCGCGCGGCAGCGTGTGGGCATCGGCCCGGTTCGGGATGTTCACGTTCAGCAGCCACGCGCCGGCCGACGGCGGCGATGCGAGTGCCTGTTCGATGATGGACCGCGCCACGCGGGCCGCCGCATCGAGGTGGGCCCACCCTTTTTCCACCTGGGAGAAGGCGATGGCCGGCACGCCGAAGAGATACCCTTCCATCGCGGCGGCCACCGTGCCGGAGTACAAGGTGTCGTCACCCATGTTGGCGCCCTGGTTGATGCCCGAGACCACCAGGTCGGGTCGCTCGGGCAACCAGCCGGTCAGGGCCACGTGCACGCAATCGGACGGCGTGCCGTTCAGGTAGCGAAAGCCGTTGGGAGCGGTGAACGCCGACAGCGGGCGGTTCAGCGTGAGGGAGTTCGACGTGCCGCTCGCGTTCTGTTCGGGCGCCACCACGTCGAGTTCACCGAGCCCTTCACAGGCCTGGACCAGGGCCGCGAGCCCGGGGGCGAGGTAACCATCGTCATTGGCAATCAGGATGCGCATCCGGGGATTGTAAGGACTCGTCACCTGCGGGACGCCACCGCCGGGACAGCGTGCTTATGATCGTGGACACCTCGAATATCACACGGAGAACAGCATGCAAGTCTGGTTGTGCGAGAACCCCATCGGTCCCGAAGCCCTCGTCTGGACGACCCTGCCCATGCCCGAGCCGAAGGCCGGCGAGGTGCGGGTGGCCATCAAGGCGGCGAGCCTGAACTTCCCCGATCTGCTCATCGTGCAGAACAAATACCAGATGAAGCCCCCCCTGCCCTTCGTGCCGGGCTCCGAGTACTCCGGCGTGGTCGATGCCGTGGGCGAAGGTGTCACCGCGTTCAAGGTGGGCGACCGGGTTGCCACCTTCGGCGGCGGCGGCGGCTTCGGCACCCACGTGGTCGCGAAGGCGGCGCAGCTGATGCCGCTGCCCGCGGGGTTCGCGTTCGACGACGCGGCCGCGTTCCTGTGCACCTACGGCACCACCCACCACGCCCTGATCGACCGCGGGCAGCTCAAGGCCGGTGAAACCGTGCTCGTGCTGGGCGCCGCTGGCGGCGTGGGCACGGCGGCCATCCAGATCGCCAAGGCGGCCGGGGCGAAGGTCATCGCGGCCGCGTCCACCGACGAGAAGTGCGCGCTGTGCAAGGACCTGGGCGCCGACGCCACCATCAACTACAGCACCGGCAACCTCCGCGAAGAGATCAAGGCGCTGACCGGTGGCAAGGGCCCCGACGTGGTCTACGACCCGGTGGGCGGCGACCTCGCGGAGCCGGTGTTCCGTTCCATCGGCTGGCGTGGCCGCTACCTCGTGATCGGGTTTGCGCAAGGCGGCATCCCCGCGCTGCCGCTGAACCTCGCCCTGCTCAAGGGCGCCTCCATCGTCGGGGTGTTCTGGGGCGAATTCGCGCGCCGTGAACCCGCCAACAGCGCCGCCGGGCTGGCCGAGCTGGCCGCGTGGTACGCGCAGGGCAAGATCAAGCCCGTGATCGACCAGCGGCTGCCCATGCAATCGCTGCCCGAAGCGTTCGCCCGCATGAGCACACGCAAGGTGCGTGGAAAGCTCGTGCTGACCAACGACTGAACACACTTCGTCGTACCAGAAAAAGCCGCCCCGAAAGCACCCCCTGTCAACATTGACAGGGGGGCCCTTTCCAGACAGCCCGCAGTCGTCCGAGTGCGATACGATCAAAGCTCCCTATGGAGCGGCATTACGGCATGGCCATCAAGGTTCTCATCGTTGAAGACAATCCCGTCGCACGCAGTTTCCTGTGCCGTGTGGTGCGAGAGAGTTTCAGCGATGCCATCGTCATCACAGAAGCAGGCGACCTCGAATCGGCGCGCCGACAGGTCGGCCCGGTCGACCCCAAGGGCAACGAGGCCACGGCCGATACGTTCAAGCTGGTCCTGGTCGACCTGGAACTCCCCGACGGCAACGGCATGGAGTTGCTGACCGAACTCGTGCGCTACCCAGCCACGAAGATCGTGACCACGCTGTACTCCGACGACGACCACCTGTTCCCCGCGCTGCAATGCGGTGCCGATGGGTACCTGCTGAAGGAGGACCGCTTCGAGGTGCTCGTCGAGGAGTTGCAGAAGATCGTGCGCGGCCAGCCGCCGCTGTCGCCTGCCATCGCCCGGCGCCTGCTGAGCCACTTCCGCCAGGGGCCCGGTGGCATGGGCGCACTGGCAGGCCTTGGCGAACCGGCGCTGCTGAACGGTTCCGGCTTCCAGAGCAGCCGGCCGCTGCCACTCGGCCGCGGCGCCCCGCTTGACCATGAACGCCTGACACCCCGTGAGAGCGAAGTCCTCACCTACCTGAGCAAGGGCTTCACGATCAAGGAGATCGCCAACCTGATGGGCATCAAGTGGTTCACCGTGAACGATCACATCAAGTCCATCTACAAGAAGCTGAACGTGTCGAGCCGCGCCGAAGCCGCCGTGCTCGCCAGCAAGCACGGCCTGGTCTGAGAGGCTGAGACCGGGCCCGATGGACCGCTTCGCCTCGCAGCATGGCATGCCGTCCGACCTGCGGGAAGCGCCCCCGTCGCTTCGGCGCAGGGCGGCTGCCCCCGATTCGCTGCTCGACTCCCGCCTGATCGAACAGACGCTCGGCCGCGTCGAACACCTCGCCCGGTGGATGGGCTGGCGGTTGCGCTTCCTGGTGGTCGCGGCGCTGGCCGGGTGCATCGGCGTGTTGCTGCTGGCCCGGTGGGCATCCGGCACGCCGCAGGTACCCGCCGAATGGGTGGCCACCGCCACCGGGCAGCTGCAACTGGCGCGCAGCACCGCCCCGAACCTCAAGCCCCACGTCGGCAAGGTGCTTGGCAGCGTGAGCAGCCCGCGCCTGCGGACGGTGTCGCCCGATCTGCTGGCCATTACCCCGTCCGCCCGCTGGATCACCGACAACACCGACCGCCTGCGGCAGCAGGTCATGCATCGGCAACTCGACGAGCTGCTCGCGCAGCCACAGGTGCACCTCACGTTCACCGATGGCAGCACGGAGGACGTGGAACCGGTGCCGCGGGGCATCGCCAGCCTGGGCGCGCTGTTCTGGCTGCTGACCGGGCTGGGCCTGGTCGTGTACATGGTGGGCATGATCGTGGTGCTCGCCAGCCCGTCCACGCGCACACTGCTCTACACGGCGATGTGCGCCAGCCAGGCCGGCAACCTGATCTTCCTCGCGCTCGAATCCACGCTGGTGCTCGGGCTCCCGGGCCCGCTCTCGCAGCTCGACTTCCCGTGCCGCGTGGCCTTCGACCTGATCACCGGTGCAGCGGTGGTGCACGCTGCAGCGTTGCACCCGCGCCGGGTGCCCGCCTGCACCACCATCGCATGGGCCGCGTGGGTGTCGATGTTCGCCATCGGCGTGCCGGCCGCGTCCGGCGTGCTGCACGAGGCGTGGTGGTGGACGCAGGGCGCGGTTGCCGCCGCGGGCGTGCTGACCGTGGCACTGCTCGTGTGGTCGTACCGCCTGTTGCGCCACCCGTTTGCCATCGTGATGCGCCGCTTCGGGCTGATGGCGGTGTCCACCTGGATCCTGCTCACGGTGGCGGTCGCCATCGCGTCCGCCGACCGCGTGCCATCGGTGCAGCAGCAGGTGGCCGAAGTGGGGCCGGTGATCTGGTACGTGTTCCTGTCGTCGCTGCTGTTGCTGATGCCGTTCCTGTCGAAGTCGCAGCAGGTGATGCGCGAGTTTTCGCTGCTGGCGGCCATCAGCACCGTCGCCACGTCGCTCGACCTGCTGTTCGTTGCGGTCTTCTCGTTCGGCCAGTTCACCTCCGTGACCCTGGCGCTGTTCCTGTCGCTGGGCCTGTATGCCGGCGCGCGCGAATGGGTGCTCAACCGCGTGCGCAGCCGCAACATGCTCACCACCGAGCGCATGTTCGAGAAGCTCTACCGCATCGCCCGCGAAGTGGAAGCCCACCCGGACCGCTCACCGTCGCTGCTGGTGCAGCTGCTCCAGGAACTCTTCGAGCCGCTCGAGGCCGTGGTCGTCGACAAACGCAGCCTCACGGTGCGGGTGGTGAGCGACGGGTCCACGCTGATGCTGCCGGTACCGGCACTGACCGACAAGCAGGTCAGCACGCCCGCCTCCATCGTGATGCGCTTCGCCAACCGGGGCCAGAGGCTCTTCACATCCGACGACGCCCGGCTCACCGACCGCATCGTCGAGCAGCTCTGCCGCGCCGTAGCGTTCGACCGCGCGGTGGAACAGGGCCGCAGCGAGGAGCGCCTGCGCATCGCGCAGGACCTGCACGACGACATCGGCGCGCGGTTGCTCACGCTGATGTACAAGGCCCAGTCGCCCGAGATGGAAGACTACGTCCGGCACACGCTGCAGGACCTGAAGACGCTCACCCGCGGGCTCGCGGCGCCCAACCACCCGCTGTCGCATGCCGCCGGCGAATGGAAGGCCGACCTGACGCAGCGCCTCACCGCGGCCCAGGTTCACCTGGGCTGGCACCTCACGTTCGACCGCGACATCTCGCTGACGGTGGTGCAGTGGTCGGGCCTCACGCGCGTGATGCGCGAGCTGTGCAGCAACGCCATCGCACACGCCGAGGCCACGCGTGTCGACATCGACTTCCACCTCGCCGACGACCGGCTGGACCTCACGGTCGCCGACAACGGCCAGGGCCGCAACCCGCAGGCATGGGCCCACGGACTGGGCCTCGGCGGGGTGAGAAAGCGGGTCAAGCAGTTGGGGGGCGAGGTGGAATGGCGCGAGATCGACCCGCAAGGCATCCGGTGCCAGGTGGTCATCAAGCGGCTGTCGGAACGGCCTTGACCGGGCGGCGTGCCCGCGCTGCCTTCACGAAGTCCGGCAGGAACGAGCGTGCCTCGCCCTCGGCGAAGGCCACCGTCACGCTGCCGGCGTCCGCGGCCACCACCGTGCCCTCGCCGTAGCGCCGCACCCGCACCCGCGTGCCCGGCTTGAACACCACGGCGGGCGCCAATGCCGCCTCGGCCGGCGGGTCGGCCGCCGCCGGACCGGCATACGCGTCCATGCGCAGGCAGTTGTCGCACGTGCCGCAACGCTCGAACGGGGCCGGTTCACCGAAATGGTCGAGCAACGCGCGCCAGCGGCATTGGCCGGTGAGCGCGTAGGCCACCATGCGCTCCAGCGTGTCACGGCCTTGCTCCCGCTTGCGCACGTACATCGCATGCAGCTGCACCAGCTCGTCGGCAACAAGGCCCGGGCGCAGCAGGCGCAGGTGTCCCGCACGGTCGGCCGCGAGGGCCTTGCCGTTTTTCAGCAGGCTCACGACCGCCCGCACCTTCGGGCGCGGGCGTTGCAACGCGGCTGCCAGCGTCTCCACGGTCCAGCCGGGTGACTCGGCGGGCAGATGGTGCAGCGCCTGGTAGATGGCCTCCAGCTCGGCCGCGCTCGGGTAACGGCCCGCCAGGAAAAACTGCTGCACCGCCTGGTCGCCGCGCAGGAACAGCAAGGTGCAGTCCGCAGGCCCCCCATCGCGCCCGGCACGCCCGGACTCCTGGTAATACGCATCGAGGCTGCCGGGCATCTGGTAGTGCAGCACGAAGCGGGTGTCGGGCTTGTCGATGCCGAGGCCGAAGGCGTTGGTCGCCACGACCACCCGCACGGCGCCCGCCATGAAGGCCTCCTGCACCGCATGCCGTTCCGCCGCCGGCAGGCGCCCGTGGTAGCACCCGACCGATTCACCGGCCACCGCGAGCGCGTGGCTGACGGCCTCGGCGGCCTTGACGGTCGCGGTGTACACGAGCCCCGACCCCGGCGCCGCCTGGACGTGGGCGATGAGACGCGCCAGCTTGCCGGCCTCATCCCCGACGTGATCGACGCGGTAGTGCAGGTTCTCGCGCCACGTGCCCGTGCTCAGCACCCCGTCGCGCGGGATCCCCAGCAGCCTGCAGACGTCATCCACCGTGGACGGCGACGCGGTGGCGGTCAGGGCCAGCACCGTGGGCCGCCCGAGCGAGGCACGCGCCGCGCCCAGCTCCAGGAACGCCGGCCGGAAATCGTGGCCCCACTGGGCAATGCAATGGGCCTCGTCGACCACCAGCAGCCGCGTGGGCTGCTGCTTGAGCAAGGCCAGGAACCCGGCGTCGGCCAGTCGCTCGGGGGTCACGAACACGAACGACGCCCGGCCATCGGCCACCTGGGCCAACGCGCCGGTCAGTTCGTCGGCGGGCACGGCGCTGTGCACCTGCACGGCAGCGATGCCGAGTTCACGCAGCTTGTCGCACTGGTCCTTCATCAACGCGATGAGTGGGGAGACCACCACCGCCCGGCCCGCCATCGCCAGCGCAGGCAGCTGGTAACAGAGCGACTTGCCGGCGCCCGTGGGCATCACCGCGAGCGTGTGGCCGCCGGCCAGCACGCGTTCGATCACGGCTCTCTGGCCGTCACGCAGCGCCGTCAGGCCGAACGTGCCGGTCAGCAGGCGGCGCAGCCGGGGTGCGAGCGGCCCGGCCGGGGAACGTGCGGCCACGGTCGCTACCGCGCGTCCGGCTCGTCGGCTTCCCCGTCCTCGTCGTCGTCATCGAGGGCGATGTCCGCCAGGCCCGCTTCGTCGACACCGGCCGCACCGTTGAGTTCTTCGATGCGGTCGGGCCGGATGTCCGCGCCTTCGTCGATGTCATCGCCGAAGGCGGCGCCCCGTTCGCCGGTGCCGGAGGCGTCGGTGTCGCTGCCGAGTTCAGCGGGCATCGCACCCGCGTCGTCCGGGTCGCTGGCGGTGTGGGCACGTTCACCTTGCACGTCGCTGCCGCTGTCCGAGCTGTCGCTCGGTCCGAGCGCGTCGGTGTCGCGGCCTCGGGCCTGGGTGGGGGCCTTCTGGCCTCCGAGAATGCTGCTTTGGGCCATGGAAAACTCCTGGTGTCACGCCACCGGTGGCAACGCCGCCGGCACGGAATCTTCGTGCGGGAGCATCGACAACACCGCGGGTGCGGTTTCGGGGGCATCGGCCAGGCGGCCGTGCGACAGGTCGGCCATCACGGAGTCGAGCCAGGCCGATTCGGTGTCGGTGGCATACGCCCGCTCCTCGCCGGTAGAGCGCCGGCGCACGATCAGCAGGCCGCCGGCGAGCTTGAACAGGTTGGCGAGCGGCGACGTGTGATCGGCCTCGATGTCGAAATCCCGCGGATCATGCCCGGAAGCACTGAGCGCACGGCGCAACTGCTGGGTCTTGTCGAGGAACGTAGCGCGTTTCGTTTCGAACGGCATGGCGGCTTCTCCTGACGGCGATGCAATGCCTGATCGTCGCAAACACCGCGGCCCGTGCCTGTAGGACACCACCCGTTCGGCAGGTCGGGCGGTGCGCAGACCGGGGATGCCCGGCACCACCACCACCGCCGTTGCTGCACGAGGCCCAGAAAAAAGGCCCCGCCGTCATGGACGGCGGGGCCTCGACAACAGGCAACGTGTGGTCAGACGCTCAGAAGCGGTAGCCCACGAACAGCGCCGTGGTGAGCGGGTCCAGCGTGAGGTCCTTCGACTGGCCCGTCGACAGCGTGGCGCGGGTCTTCAGGAACGTCTTGAGCACCGTGGCGTCCACGAACCAGCGCTCGCTGAACGTGTAGGACGCACCCACCTGGATCGTGGCCGCCAGCTTCGAATCGATCTTCAGCGTGGTGGGGTTCGAGGGCGAGCCCCCGCTCAGCGCGGTCAGCGAGGCAGTGCCCTTTTCCTTGAAGAACTTGGCGTAGGTAAGGCCGGCACCGACGTACGGGCGGAACAGCGACTGCGCCTCCAGGAAGCGGTACTGCGCCAACAGGGTCATGGGCAGCACCTTCGTTTCGGCGATCTTGCCCACCCCGGCGATGGCGCCGTCGCCAACGATGTCGTGCTTGAAGGGCAGCGCCAGCGGAACATCGATCGAGATGTTGTCGGAGTACATGTAGGTGATGCCACCCCCCACCTGCGTGTCGGCCTCGACATCCGACTTCGTGTTCGGGAACGACGGCGCGCTGAGGGCTCCGCTCTTGACCTGGGGAGTGATGCGCGCGACACCGCCGCGCACCAGCAGCGAACCGGCCGACTGCGCGCTGGCCGCGCCGGAGGCAAGGAGGCCGGCCACACAAGCGGCGGCGGCGAGGCACTTGACGTTGTTGTTCATGTGTTCTGTTCTTTCAAGCGTCAGTTACAGCCAGCCCTTGGAGGCCAGGCTCCGGGCGATCAGCTGGGAGACCAGTTGGTGGGCGTACGGCGTCGGGTGGAAACCATCCGAGAACGCGTAGCTGCGCCACCAGTTCGGGTCGGTCACGCCGGTGGGCGGTGCGGCCGACAGTGCAGCGGCGGTGCAGGTGGCGAACGTGTAGGTCGGCAGGCCATCCGAGCCCACGCCGGTGGCCGGGCAGGCCGGGGTCGTCACGTTCGTCAGGCTGTACTGCGACGGGTTGGCGATGTTGTCTTCGAACGAGGTGTAGAAGTCGACCACGGCCACCTTGCTGTTGCCGGCGAAGCGGGCGGCGAGGCGGCTGTTGTAGGCCGAGATCCAGCCCTTGAACAACGCTTCGGCCTGCGCCCGGGCCGCCACACCATTGGCGCCGTTGGCGGCCGCGATGGCGTTCAGCACGGTCTGGAAGCGCGGCGTGTGCGTGATGGGCGGCATGTTGAGCACGGCCACGTACTGGGCGCCCTTTTGCACCACGTTCGCGTCGATTGCGTCCGAGAACTGGTTGGCCAGCGCGGTCATGTAGAGGCCGCCCAGGTTGGCGAGGCCGGCCGCGCCGGTGGCCATCTGGGTGTCGACCACCGTGGCGTCGAGCACCGTCTTGAGCAGCCCGCCGTAGGTGGCGCCGCTGTCCGAGGCGGCCCTCAGGTAGGCGCCCACGAGGTCGGCTGCGTCGTTGCCGCCGCCGTCGATCAGCACCAGTTCACGGGCACCGAAGTTGGTGGTGGCCGACGCGTCCTTCAGCTGCTGGATCACCGACAACGGCGAGGCCGGGTTGCTGAAGTTGTTGATGCGGCCGCCGCCGATCGCGTAGTTCGTGCAGCCTGCGGCCGGGTTCGGCACGAACGTCGTGGCGCCCGTGGCCACGTAGTAGTTGCAGGGCTTCGTGACACCAAAGCTCTCGGCCACCCGCTGCGGGTACATGACACCGCCCTGCACGGTGGCGATCACGCCGCCGAAGGTGCCGACGTCGGCCAGGCTGTCGCCCATGACCTTGACCGACGTGATCTCGACCTGGGTCTCCGTGTCGCTCCCGCCGCCGCCACAGGCGGTGACGAGGGCCGCCGCCAGTGCGATGGCGCCCAGCGCGCCGACCTTGCGATTCCATTGATGCATGCAGAACTCCAGTGTCTTCGCCGCGACGGGGGCGAGATTTCAATAAGAACGAACGTTCGTTTCCAACAGCCGCGGATGCTACTCTCGTGGCCGAAATTGACACATATGGAAACCCCGGATTCCGCACCACAGAATCCGCGTGTCCGGTGGGAGACACCAGACCCGCCAGGCTGCCGCCCAGCTGGCACGGAGGCGCTCAGCACTCGATGATGTTCACCGCCAAGCCGCCCCGCGCCGTTTCCTTGTACTTGGTCATCATGTCGGCGCCGGTCTCGCGCATGGTCTTGATGACCTGGTCGAGGCTCACGTGGTGGACGCCGTCGCCG
Organism: Rhizobacter sp. Root1221; assembly: GCF_001425785.1. Lineage (GTDB taxonomy): Bacteria > Pseudomonadota > Gammaproteobacteria > Burkholderiales > Burkholderiaceae_C > Rhizobacter. Next base: position 114,768 of record NZ_LMDI01000007.1, read on the forward strand.
TGCAGCGCCATGCGCGCGGCGTTGATGGCCTTGACCGACGCCACCGCGTTGCGCTCGATGCACGGGATCTGCACCAGCCCACCCACGGGGTCGCAGGTGAGGCCCAGGTGGTGTTCCATGCCGATCTCCGCGGCGTTCTCGACCTGGGCCGGCGAGCCGCCCATCACCGCGCACAGCGCGCCGGCCGCCATCGAGCAGGCCACGCCCACCTCGCCCTGGCAGCCCACCTCGGCGCCGGAAATGGACGCGTTTTCCTTGTAGAGGATGCCGATGGCCGCGGCGGTGAGCAGGAAGTCGACCACCCCGGCGTCGGTGGCGCCTTTGACGAAGTTCACGTAGTAGTGCAACACGGCCGGCACGATGCCGGCCGCGCCATTGGTGGGCGCCGTGACCACCCTGCCCCCGGCCGCGTTTTCCTCGTTCACGGCCAGCGCGTACAGGTTCACCCAGTCCATCACGACCAGCGGATCTTCGGCCGGCGACGGTGCGGTGCGCAACGCCACGGCGAGCCCGGCGGCACGCCGCCGCACCTTGAACCCGCCCGGCAGGATGCCTTCGGTGCGGCACCCGCGCTCGACACACGCCTGCATCACCCCCCAGATCTTGAGCAGGCCCGCCTCGGTGGCCTCGTCGGACCGCCAGTGGCGCTCGTTGCGCCGCATGACCTGGGCGATGCTGCACTGGTGCTGCGTGGTCAGGGCCAGCAGGTCGGCCCCGCTGTGGAACGGCAGGGGCAGCACGGTGGTGTCGGGTGCGATGGCCTTCTGGCGCGTGCCGTCGATCGCCACCTCTTCGCTGACCACGAAGCCGCCGCCCACCGAGTAGTAGGTGCGGGCCTCGACCACCGCATCCGCGGCGTCGAAGGCGGTGAAGGTCATGCCGTTGGTGTGGAACGGCAGCACCGCCTTGCGGTGGAAGATCAGGTGAGCCCGTTCGTCGAACGGCACCGGGGCACCGCCCGCCACGGGCAGCATGCCCTGCGTCCGGATGACCGCCAGCAATGCGGGGATGGCCTCGACGTCGACCGTCTCGGGATCGTGCCCGGACAGGCCGAGCAACACCGCCTTGTCGCTGCCGTGCCCCTTGCCGGTGGCGCCCAGCGAACCATACAGCGCCACCTGCAGGCGGGCCACGTGGGCACGGCGCGGGTGGGACGACAGCGCGTGCGCGAACATCCGCGCCGCGCGCATGGGGCCCACCGTGTGCGAGCTGGATGGCCCGATGCCGATCTTGAAGAGGTCGAAGACACTGACGGCCATGGGGAACGCGCCCGCGGACAAGGAGGAATCATCCTAGCCCGGCGGCTGCAGGCCCACAAGCACGGGGCCTTCGCCCCGCGTGGTTCAGCTGCCCTTCTTCGGGCGGCCCGGCTTCAGCGGCACCAGCGTTTCCAGTGCGGCGCGCAGCCGGGCATCGTTCAACGCGCTCAATGCCTGCAGGCCGGCGCGCAGCAGCTCGCTCTTCTTGGCCGGGCGGCCGAAGGCGATGGCACGGGCCTTGAGCTGGCCGATCAGGTCGAAGTCGGCCTGGGGCAGCGTGAAGCTGTCGCGCACCAGCTTCTGCTTCACCTTCACCGGTGCCTCGACCACCACCGGCACGTCGGCCTTCACGGCCTTGCCGTTGGACTTGGCTGCCGCGGGTTTGGCTGCCGGCTTCGCTGCCGGTACGGCCTTGCGTTTGGCGGCAGCGGGGGTTGCGGCGGTAGTTGCGGCGGTAGTTGCGGCGGCAGTGCGGGAGGTGGCTGCGGGCATCGGGGAAAACTCCGTCAAATTGGTATAAACGATTTATACGATATAAACCAATTGGCGACAAGTGCGGCTGGCCGATTTTCAACGCGGCTGTCACACACGGCGGCGAGACTCGGCAGGATGCCTGCGCCGCGTTGCCTACCCGTTGTCGTGTGTGCCACGCATCCGCCAGCGGGCGCGCCACAGCGCGGCCAGTTCGATCGCGCCCCACACCCAGTCGCGCAACCGGCGGGGGCTGGGCGATCGCGGATTCGCGGCACGTGGTGCTGCCTCCATGGCGTTTTCCCGAGTGGACCTGCCCCCACGCTAGTGCCACCGTGTGACAGAACGATGGCAGCGCCCACCGCGTCCGGCCGCCCATGACCTCACAGCAGCCACCCCAACTGGCCGAACTGCAGGACCTCCTCGACGGGGCGCCCCGCGAGGCGGAGGTGTCGACGGTGTGCCAGGTGGATGCGGCCGGGCGCACGTTCCCCGTGTATGCACTCGCCCTCGGCAACCGTTCACCGGACGTGCCCGCGGTAGGCTTCTTCGGCGGTGTCCACGGCCTCGAGCGCATCGGTGCCGACGTGGTGATCGGTTACCTGCGCAACATCCTCAACCGCCTGCCCTGGGACAACCTGCTCGCGATGCAGCTCGCGCGCATGCGGATGGTGTTCATGCCCATCGTGAACCCCGGGGGCCTGTGGCTCGGCACCCGGGCCAACCCGCACGGCGTGGACCTGATGCGCAACGCCCCCGTGGACTCGGCCGATGCCCCACCCGCGTTGCTGGGCGGCCAGCGAATCAGTGCGCGGCTGCCGTGGTACCGCGGCGTGTTGGGCGCCTCGATGGAGGCCGAGAGCCTGGCCGTGTGCCGGGTGGTCGAGGCGGAGCTGCTGCCCCATGTGTTCAGCCTGAGCGTCGACTGCCACTCCGGCTTCGGCGTGCGCGACCGCATCTGGTTTCCCTACGCCCACACGGCGCAGCCGGTGACCCATCTCGCGGAACTGCATGCCTTCTCGCAGGTGCTCGACCGCGGGCACCCGCACCACCGCTACGTGTTCGAGCCGCAGAGCCACCAGTACCTCGCCCACGGCGACCTCTGGGACCACCTCTACGCGCTCGCCTGCACGCGCGGCGACGGTGTGTTCCTGCCGCTCACGCTCGAGATGGGCTCGTGGTTGTGGGTGCGCAAGAACCCGCGCCAGTTCCTGTCGCGGCACGGGTTCTTCAACCCGCTCATCCAGCACCGGCAGGAGCGCGTGCTGCGCCGCCACCTGGGCGGCCTCGACTTCATGGCCCGGGCCGCCTGGAGCCACGACCGGTGGCTGCCGGCTGGCGCGGCGCGTGCCAGTCACCGGGAGTTGGCCCTCGACCGCTGGTACCGGGGGGCCCGGTGAACGCGTGGATCCTGCTGCGCGGCCTGACCCGCGAGGCGCGGCATTGGGGGGCGTTCCCCGAGGTGCTGGCGGCGCGCTGCCCGCACGTGCCGATCGTTGCAATCGACCTGCCCGGCAACGGCACGCTGAACAACGAACCCAGCCCGCCCGACGTGGCGACGATGGCTGCCGCTTGCCGCGCCCGGGCGCGGGCGCTCGGCCTGGCACCGCCGTTCGGTGTGGTGGCGATGTCGCTCGGGGCCATGGTCACGGCCCAGTGGGCCCACGACGCGCCGGGGGAGTTGGCTGCCGCCGTGCTGATCAACACGAGCCTGAGGCCCCATTCCCCATTCCACCACCGGTTGCAGGCGGCGGCGTGGCCCGGGCTCCTGCGGGTGGCGCTGAGCCGCGATGCCCGTCGACGTGAGCAGGCGGTGTGGTACCTGACGAGCCGTCGGCCCGAGGCGGACCGGGACGCCACGGTGGCGGCGTGGTCCGCCATCCACCGGGACCGGCCGGTGGCCACCATCAACGGGCTGCGCCAGTTGTGGGCCGCCGCCCGGTACCGCGCGCCGGCCCACGCGCCGGAGGTGCCGATGCTGATGCTGTGCGGCGCCGGCGACCGCCTCGTGAACCCCAACTGTTCCGCCGCCATCGCCCGCGCGTGGCACGCCACCCTGCGCACCCACCCGTGGTCCGGCCATGACCTGCCCCTCGACGACCCGGCGTGGGTGGCCGAGGCCGTGCTTGCCTGGTGCGACCAGCAACTAAGCGACAGTCGCCCCTGACCTCGGCAGGGTCGTGCCGTCGATGCCGTTTACCCAGGGCGACACTCGGCCGATGGATCCCCACACCCCTCCCCTCGATCCGCTGCCTCATGTGTCGCTGGCCTTCGACGACCTGCAGCGCCTGCTGCTCGACGCCCATGCCGGTGTTGTCATGGGCCTCGACCTGGATGGCCGGCTGCGCTGGCTCAACGCGGCGGGCCAGGCCCGGCTCGGGTATGCCGCCCGCGAGCTCGATGGCGTGGACCTGGCGGGCACCCTGCTCACCCAGGACGAACTCGACCGGCACGCGGCCGCACTGTTCGAAGAACTCGGAGAACCCGTGCCCGCGAACGCCGCGGTGCTGGGCGTGCGCCTCCTGCGCGGCCTGCCTCCGAAGGACTCGGCCTGGATGCTGCGCCACAAGGACGGTTCACCGCAGCCCACCCGCCTGGCGATGGGCGCGTTGCGCAACGACCGCGATGAGGTGGTGGGGTTCGTTGCGGTGGAACCTGCCTCGCCCCACGACGCACCGCTGCGCTTCGCCCACCACGACAACCTCACCGGGCTGCCGAACCGCGCGGTGCTGGCCGACCGGGCCGAGATGGCCCTGCAGCGGGCCACGCGGCAAGGCACCGTGCTCGCGCTGCTGCTGGTCGAGCTCGTGGGCTTCGACGCCTTGTGTGCGGAACGTGGCCGCAGCGTCGGCGACGACCTGCTGCGTGCCACCGCCAGCCGCCTGCACTTCGAACTGCGCAGGACCGACACCGCCGTCCGGCTGGAAGGCGGCCAGTTTGCCGCGCTGCTCGTGGACCTGAACCACGCCGACGAAGCCATGGCGGTGGCGGGCAAGGTGCGGCACGCGTTGTCGGCCAAGGTCAACGTGGGCGTGGCGATCCTCCCGCTCGACGTCCGCGTGGGCCTCGCGTGGTTCCCGGAACACGGCGACCAGCTGCTGCCGCTGCTGGAGGCGGCCGAGGCGGCACTCGGCACGCTTGGCCCGGATGGCGACGGATTGGCCGCGGCGGCGGCCGGCTGACCGCCCTGGTTCTTCCTGTCGAGCGGATCACGGCGGAAGGCGTGGTGGACTCCGTCGTGACGCCAGCCGGCGAATGGCGCCTACGACGCGGCAACGGCCTCCTTGACGAAGTCCGCGTACTTGCGCAGGGGACGCCCGAGGATGGCCTGCAGGCGATCCGCTGCGCCGTCCGCACCGTGCATGCCGAACTTCTGGATCCCGGCCATCATCAGGCGCATGTCGTAGGCAAGCCAGGACGGCGCCGACCCGGCCATCTGCCGTTCGAAGGCCACCACGTCATTCCCGCCGTAGGTCACTTCGCGGCCGAGCGCGGCATGCCAGGTCCTGGCCGCCGACTCCCCGGTCAACAGCTCGGGCCCGACCAGCTCCAGTGTCACGCGCGGTGATGGTGCGAGCGCGCGGTCGCGGCGCAGCAGTTCGGCGACGGCGACGTCCGCGATGTCCCGCGCATCGATCATCGCGACGCCTGCCGAGCCGATCGGCATCGGGTAAACGCCGTAGCCCTGGATCACCTGCTGGACCATGCGCTCGTTCTGCATGAAGTAGGCGGGCCGAAGAATGGTCGCCGGCATGTCGAGGCTCTCGATCATTCGCTCGACCGTGTGCTTGCCGGTGAAGTGCGGCACGTTGGTGAACTTGTCCGCGTGCATGACCGACAGGTAGACGACGCGCTCGATGCCAGCCTCGCGCGCCAGGTTCAGCGTGACGAGGGCTTGCGTCACTTCGTCGGGCGTGACGGCATTCAACAGGAACAGCGTGCGCACCGACGACAGTGCCGCGCGCAATGAGGGCACGTCGGTCAGGTCGCCAACGACCTCTTTGGCGCCCGCCGGAAAGCGTTGCTTTCCGGGTGTGCGAACGAACGCGCTGACTTTGGCGCCGGCGCCTGCCAGGCCTTGGACGACAAGGGAACCGATGGTGCCGGTGGCACCTGTGACGAGAATGCTCATGGAAATCTCCAGGGGTGGTGGTGGGGATGGATCAGCGCGAAAAGTCTGCGACGACTTTGCCGATGCGAGGGCCGGTGCGATTGCGTTCGATGGCCGCGGGGATGCCGTCGAAGCCCACGACTTCGCTGAGCTTCGAGATCAGCGTGCCTTTGGCGATCTCCGCCGCCAGGCGTTCCAGCAGGGCCGCGTCCGGTTTGTTCGTGAACCACAGTCCGCGGCGGCCGGGGGGCGTGCGTGCAAGGATGTCGGGCGAGGACGTGCCGACGATCGCGCCGTGCTTCGTCAGCACCTGCCACGAGCGATCGAGCACGTCGCCGCCGACGTAGTCGACCACCAGGTCGATGTCCCGCGCGATCTCCTCGAAGCGTTGGGTCCGGTAGTCGATGACGTGGTCAGCGCCCAGGCTGCGCACGTACTCGAGGTGCGCGGTGGCCGCCGTTGCAAAGACCTCGGCACCTGCACGCCTGGCGTACTGCACGGCATAGCCGCCCAGCCCCCCTGCTGCACCGTGGATCAGGATTCGCTGCCCTGCGGTGATCGGACCCGCGTGGTGCAAGCTGTGCCAGGCGGCTACGGCCGCCACGGGAACGCCGGCCGCATGGACGTCGTCCAAGCCTGGCGGCGTGAGCACCAGGTTCGTTTCGTCAACCGTCACGAAATCGGCATAGGCGCCCAGCCGGCCAAGCGGCCCCATGACGCGATCGCCTGCGCGAAAGCGCGAGGCGCCGGGGCCGACCGCCGCCACGGCACCCGCCATTTCAATACCCAGCACGGCGGGCAGCTGAAGCGGGAAGGCGTCCCGGACGTAGCCTTCACGAACTTTCCAATCGATGCCGTTCACGCCGGCTGCGCGAACGCGGACGAGAACCTGCCCCGGTCCGGCTGCGGGCCTTGCGATATCGGCGACCTCGGCGGCGGCAGCGCCGCCATAGGCGCGGATCAGGACAGCGCGTTGAGTGGCGCTCATTTTCAGTTTCCTCGTATCGAAGTAGCGATGACGAGAAGATAGGTCGTTGCAAAGACAAAACGAAGACGCCAAAATGAAGACATACTGTTTCAAATTCGGAACACCATGGACATGAACGCATTGGCCGACCTCGCGCTCGTCGCAACGAATGGCGGCCTGGGAAAGGCAAGCCGTGCGAGCGGGAAATCGAAGGCGACCCTGTCCCGGCGCATCGCGGACCTGGAAGAGCAACTCGGCGTGCGACTCATCGAGCGCAGCGCCCGCGGGCTCAAGCTCACGGAAGCCGGCCAGGTGCTGATGGAGCGCACCGAAGGGCCCATGCACGAGGTCATTGAAGCCATGACCGCCGCTCGCGAGGGCTTGTCGGCACCGCGCGGACGCTTGCGTGTCGCTTCTCCGGTGCTGTTCTCCCAGCTTGCGATGGGTCGCATCTCCGCCGGGTTCTGCGCGGCTTACCCGGACGTCACATGCGAGGTGGTGGCAGAGGATCGCCTGGTCGACCTCGTGGAGGAGCAGTTCGACGCCGCGATCCGTATCAATCCAGGTCCGGACAGCAGCCTCGTGGGCCGGTGCTTCGCCAAGGACAGGCTCGTGGTCGTGGCTGCACCCTCCGTGCCTGTGCCAACCCCAGGCAAGGTCAGCCCCGTTCCCGGCATCGTTTCCACAACCTTCCAACCCACGAACTGGACGCTCGACGACGGGCGCCTGGTCCTGGAGCCGATCCCGAGGCTGAGACTCTCCTCATTCCTGATGATTCGCGACGCTGCGGTCGCCGGCGCCGGCGCTGCCCTGATACCGCAGTCCATCGCGTGGAACCAACTGACCCGCGGAGAGCTGGTTCAGTGGGGCACGGTTTCGGGTGTGGAGGTCGCGCTCTGGGTCTTGCATACATCGCGACGACTTCCTGCGCCGAAGGTTCGGGCCTTTGTCGACTTCATGTGCGCGCAATATCCGGATGCGTCCCTCGTACTGAACGGCTGAAGGACCTCAGGGATCGGGGTAGAGCTTCTTCAGCTTCACGAGCACCGCGTTGGTCCACCCGAAGCCGCACTGCGTGGGGTACTCGCCCCCGCCCCCCGGCTTGTCGTCCATCACGTCGTACTTCTCGAGCAGGCGTCCGGTGTCGCGGTGCACGCGCTGGATGCAGCCGATCCAGCGTGTGCCGATCTCGCGCGCGAGCGTGTCGTGTCCGTACCGCCGCAGCCCGTCCACCGCCATCCACTGCAGCGGGGCCCAGCCGTTGGGCACGTCCCACTGCTGGCCGGAGCACACGGTGGTGGTGACGATGCCGTTGCGCATCAGCAGCTGCGACGCCACCGCGTCGGCCACCCGCGCCGCCTCGTCGTGCGACGCCTGGCCCAGGAACAGCGGCACCACGGTGGCCGCCGACAACTGCGTGCGCGGCACCCCGCGCAACCAGTGGTAGTCGACGTGGTGGCCGCGGGTGTTGTCCCACAGGTAGGTGCGCAGGGCCTCGCGGCGCGCATCGGCACGCGCCCGGTAGAGGGCCTCGCCCGCCGTGTCGCCCGCCTGCGCGCAACCGGTGGCGATGGCCTCCTCCAGGCCCAGCAGCAGGCTGTTCAGGTCGACGGGCAGGATGGCCGTGGTCTCGATGGATGACAGCCGGTCCGGGTCGGCACACCAGCGGCTGCTGAAGTCCCACCCGCTTTCGGCGGCGGCGCGCAGGTCGCGGTACACGTCGCCGTACGGCCGGTCGCTGTCGCGCGCGGTGTGCACGTCTTCCCGGTACGACTCGTCGCGCGGTTCGTCGCGGTCGTCCCAGAACCGGTTCAGCAAGTGGCCATCGGGCAGGCGCACCACACGCGACACCGCGGTGCCGGGGTCCAGCAGGTGTTCCCCCGCCATCCAGTAGCCGTGTTCGGCCTTCAGCTGCGGCAGGAAGCGTGCGTACGCAGGCGTCCCACCGGCCGCGACACACTCGATCATCTTGAAGAAAAACGGCGGTTGCGAGCGGCTGAGGTAGTAGGTGCGGTTGCCATTCGGCACGTGCCCGTGGCGGTCGATCAGGTGGGCGAAGTTGAGCACCATGCCCTCGGCCAGCGCGGCGTGGCCGGACTCCACGAGGCCCAGCATCGTGAAATACGAGTCCCAGTAGTACACCTCGCTGAACCGCCCGCCGGGCACCACGTACGGGTGCGGCAGCGGCAGCAGCGTGTCGGTCTCGCGCAACACGGCATCGGCCACCGGCTGGCGCGTGAGCTGCGGCCACAGCGTGGCCACGTGGTGCATGGCGTCGTCGTACGGCACGGCCGAGTCGTGCGAGCCGGCCTGCCACGGCAGGTCGAAGTGCCGGCGCACGAACTCGGCCAGCGCGGTGCCGGTCAACGGCCCCTCGGCCTCGTACAGCGCGCGGATCACCGCGGGCGACTGCCTCGCCACCGCATCGACGAACACCTTGCCGTCGCCGAACACGTCTTCCATCTGCACGTCCGTGAACAGCCGGCCGTACTTCTCGACCAGCGACAGCACCACCGCGGGGCGGGTCTCGGGGGCACCGTGTCTCATGCTGCCACCCGCAAGGCGGGCCCGTCGAGGCGGGTCACCGCCTGGCCGTCGGGGAGGAACACGTGCACGTGTTCGGGCGGAAACGAAAACGGCACGGCACTGCCCACGCGCAACGAGGCATCGAGTGTCTTGGCCATGAACGCCTCCGTGCCGTCGCCCGCGTGCAGGTACGCGTAGCTGTGTTCACCCAGGTGCTCCAGGTGGGTGACCACGGCGTTGCGGTCGCCCTGCCCCAGCACCACGTGTTCCGGGCGGATGCCGATGGTCACGTCGCCGCCCACCGGCAAGGCCTGCCGCACCGCGGCGGCCTGCACCCGCGCGGACACCGATGCACCCAACACCAACGCCTGCAACCCGCGGTCGGTCACCTGGGTGATGGTGCCCGGCAGGAAGTTCATTGCCGGTGACCCGATGAAACCGGCCACGAACCGGTTCGCCGGCCGGTGATACAGCTCGAGCGGGTGGCCCACCTGGGCGATGCTGGGCAGGCCCTGCCGTTCGGCGTCGGGCCGCAGCAGCACGATCTTGTGCGCGAGGGTCATCGCCTCGACCTGGTCGTGGGTGACGTACACCATGCTCGCCGAGCCCAGGTCGCGGTGCAGGCGCGCGATCTCCACGCGGGTCTTCACCCTGAGCGAGGCATCGAGGTTCGACAGCGGTTCGTCGAACAGGAACACCTTCGGCTGGCGCACGATGGCGCGGCCGATGGCCACCCGCTGCCGCTGCCCGCCCGACATGTCGCGCGGCTTGCGCTGCAGCAGCTCGTCCAGGCGCAGGATGCGCGAGGCCTCGGCCACCCGGCGGTCGATCTCGCCCGCTGGCAGCTTCAGGTGCCGCAGGCCGAAGGCCATGTTCTCGAACGCCGTCATGTGGGGGTACAGCGCGTAGCTCTGGAACACCATCGCGACGTTGCGTTTCGCGGGCGGCAGGTCATCGACCCGCCGCCCGTCGATCTCGATCTCGCCGCTGCTCGCGTCGTCGAGCCCGGCGATCAGCCGCAGCAGCGTGGACTTGCCGCAGCCCGACGGGCCGATGAACACGCAGAACTCGCCCGGCTCGACGGTAAGGGTGATGTCCTTCAGGACATGGGTGGTGCCAAAGTGCTTGTTGACATCCCGCAACTGGATCTTGGACATGGAATTGTTCCTTCAGCCCTTGACGGCGCCGGCAGTGAGCCCCGACACGATGCGGCGCTGGAAATAGACAACGAGGACCACGAGCGGCAGCGTCACGATGACCGACGCCGCCATGATCGACCCCCACGGCAGTTCGAAGCCCGAGGCCCCCGAGATCAGCGTGATGGCGACGGGCACGGTGCGTTGCCCGGTGGACAGCGTGAACGTGAGCGCGAACAGGAACTCGTTCCACGACGCGATGAACGCCAGCAGCCCGGTGGCCACCAACGCCGGCCACAGCAGTGGCAGGAAGATGCGGAAGATCACCGTGAACACGCCCAGCCCGTCCATGGCCGCGGCCTCCTCCAGCTCCTTTGGCAGCTGCTTCATGAACGTGACGAGCACCCACACGGTGAACGGCAGCGTGATGACGAGGTGCGAGATCCACAGCGCGCCCAGGTGGTCGTACAGCCCGAGGAAACGCACCAGCTCGTACATGCCCGACAGCACCGCCACCTGCGGGAACATCGACACGGCGAGGATCGTCATCAGCAGCAGCCCGCGGCCTCGAAACGCCACGCGCCCGAGCGACCAGGCCGCGAGCAGGCTGAGCCCGAGCGACAGCGCCACGGTGCCGGCCGCCACCACCGCCGAGTTCATCAGGTTGAGCCCGAACGGCTGGTCGCGGAACAGCGCGCGGTAGTTGTCGAGCGTGGCCGCGTTCGGCCACAGATCGGGCACGAACAGCGCCGAGCCCTGCTTGAACGACGTGGAGATGGCGTACAGGAACGGGAACAGCGACACCACCATGAACACCAGCGACAGCGTGGCGTGGGTGACCCGCACCGCGGCGGATGGTTTCATGACGAGGCTCCGTTGGCACCGGACCGGGTCACCGCGAGGTACACCCCGGTGGTGATCGCGATCACGAGGAACAGCAGGGTGGCCGCGGCCGAGCCGTAGCCCACCTGCTGGAAGTCGATCAGCTGCTCGCGCACGTAGAGCGACATGCTCTTGGAACTGCGGCTGTTGGACGTCATGACGTAGATCAGGTCGAACACACGCAGCGCGTCGAGCAGGCGGAAGATCATCGCCACGGCCACGCCGGGCATGATCAGCGGCAGCGTGACGCTGCGAAACACCCGCCAGGCCGGCACCCCGTCCACGTTGGCGGCCTCGTAGCAGTCCGGCGGCACCAGCTGCAATGCGGCCAGGATCAGCAGCGCCATGAATGGCGTGGTCTTCCACACATCCACCATCACCACCGTGAGCAGCGACAAGTCGGGGTCGGCCGTGAACGCGAGCGGTGCGGAGAGGGCCCCGAGCGCCAGGAGGTAGTGGTTCACCACACCGAACTGGTCATGCAACATCCAGCTCCACATGCGGGCCGATACCACCGTGGGGATGGCCCACGGCACGAGCAGCGTGGCGCGCAGCAGGGTGCGCAGGCGCGACGGATGGTTCAGCAGCAGCGCCACCCCGAGCCCGAGCGCCGTCTCCAGCGTCACCGACAGCACCGCGAACTGCAGCGTGTTGCCCACCGCGTTCCACCACTCGCGGTCCATCAGCACACCGTACTCGCCCACGTAGTTGTCGAGGCCGATGAACCGCCAGGCCGACAGGTCGGACAGGTTGGCGTCGGTGAAGCTGAACCAGATGGTGCGCCCGAGCGGCCAGCCGGCCACCATGGCCAGCACCACGAGCATGGGCGCGAGCAGCCACCACGCCGTGCGCACACGCTGGCGCGACAGCGGCGCGGTGCCCCCGCGCGACGTGGCCGGCGGTGGCGTGGCCGTCTCGGCCGCGGACATCACTCCCACTTGCCACCCCGGCCCAGGCGGTTGAGCGTGGTGTCCAGGCGCTTGAGGGCGTCAGGCGCCTTGGCCCGGCCCGACAGCACGTCGTGCGCGGCGTTCCAGAACTCGTTGCTGACCTGGTTGTAGCGCGACGCCGTCACCGTGGCCGGACGGCCCACCGCGCTGGTGAACGTGCCGTACAGCTCACCCATGAACGGGTTGGCGGCCACGATGTCGGGGTCCTTGTACAGGGCGCCGATGGTGGGGTTGTACGAGGCCTTCAGCGCGCGCTCCTTCTGCACGGCGGCGCTGGTCATGTACAGCACCAGGTCGGCCGCAAGCGCTGCGTTCCTGGAATACTTCGACACCGCCAGCAGTTCGCCGCCCAGGGTGGCCGCGTGGCGCCCATCGGGCCCGCCCTTGGGCAACACGGCCACGCCGATCTTGCCCTTGACGGGGCTGTCGGCCCCCTGCCCCAGCGACCAGGCGTAGGGCCAGTTGCGCATGTAGACGGCGTTGCCGGCCTGGAACACCCCGCGGGCCTCTTCCTCGCCGTAGTTGAGCACGGCCTTCGGCGAGATCGTGCCCACCCAGGCGGCAGCGGTCTGCAGCGCCTTCACGGCCGCCGGGTTGTTGATGGTGACCTTGCCGGACGGGTCGACGATGGAGCCGCCACCGAAGCTCGCGACCCACTCGAACGCGTCGCAGGTGAGGCCTTCGTACGCGCGGCCCTGCCACACGTAGCCCCACATCTTGTCGTTGCCCGCCTGGCGCTCGGCCGCCTGGATCCTGGTGGCCGACGCGGTGAGGTCGTCCCACGTGACGGGCACCTTCTGGCCATGTTTCTCGAGCAGGTCCTTGCGGTAGAACAGCAGGCCGGCGTTCGTGAACCAAGGCATCGCCACGAGTTTGCCGCGCACCGTGTTGTTGGCGATCATGCTCTCGAAGTGGTTCTTCTCGGCGCCCTTCGCGTACGGTGTCAGGTCCACCAGGTGGTTCGCCAGCAGGCCGGGCCAAACCACGTCGATCTGGAACACGTCGATCTTGTCCGAGCCGGCGCTGAGCACCTGCTGGTACAGCGCGAGCCGTTCGCTGCCATCGTTGGGCGTGGAGACCACCTCCACCTGGTTGCCGGTCTTGCCAGCCCAGGCCTCCGCCGCGGACTTGCACAACGCAAGCTCCTGGCCGAGGCCGCTGCACGAGACCTTCAGGGTGGCCGCCTGCGCGGCGCCGGCGAACAACAGCGCGGCCGCGAGGCCGATCGAATTCAAGCGTGTCATGGGGTCTCCTTTGGCAGATGTCTTCATTGGCAAACGTCGTGCCGGACGGCGAAAGCTTTTCGCCTCGCCAAGCACCGGATCCGCATCAGACGCCACGCCGGTGAACCGGCGATTTCAAGCATTGCCCGGTCGCGCGCCGCGGATGAAACAAATGAAATGATGGTCCGCCCGGCGCTCACGCCCTCGGGAAATCCCCGACGGCAAACCGTTCGGCCAACCACGGCCGCAGCACATTCTTCCCGAATGGCTTCTGGAGAAAGGGCCAGGGCCATTCGGCCCCTTCCTCGTCCAGCATTTCGACGGTCAGGCCCGACATCAGCGTCACGTGCAGCCCCGGCCATCGGGCCTGCACCGCCCGGCCGAAGCGAATGCCGTCGAGCCCCGGCCCCAGCCGGACGTCCGACAGCACCGCGTCGGGAAGCGGCCCCGACTGGAGCCGCACCAGCGCCGCTTCGGCCGACTCGGCCATCACCACATCGGCGCCGGCAGCACCGAGCAGTTCGCCCACGGTGTGGCGGAAGGCTTCGTCGTCATCCACCAGCAGCACGCTGGGACGGAACGCCGGTTCGCCGCGGCCGGCGGGCGCAGCCAGTGGCAGCGCCCGCCGCACTTCGGCCGCATCCGCGAGCACGGGAAACCCGAGCGTGACCCGGGTGCCCGCCCCCTCCTCGCTGTCAATGGCGATGCGCCCGCCCGACTGCTTCACGAAACCGTAGACGATGGACAGCCCGAGCCCGCTCCCGTCCTTCGGCGTCTTGGTGCTGAAAAACGGCTCGAACACACGCGGCAGCAGGTGCGCCGGGATGCCGCTGCCCGAGTCACCGACTTCGATCTCCACCCCGTCAGGCACCCTGTGCGTGGTGACCGTGAGGCGCCCGCCATGGGGCATGGCCGCGGCGCTGTTGATGACGAGGTTCAGCACGGCGTTTTCGAGCTGGCCGCGGTCCACGTGCACCTGCGTCGCGCCACCGCCCAGCGTGAACGCGGTGGACACCTGCGGCCCCGCGCTGTACTCGATGAGGTCGCTCATCTCTTCCAGCATCTCGTCCACCGGCACCCGTTCGGCCTGCAGCACCTGGCGGCTCGCGAACGCGAGCAGCCGCCGGGTGAGTGCGGCCGCGCGGCCGGTGGCACGCAACGCACGCTGCAGGCGCACGTCGTGTTCGCCCACCAGGCCGGCCCCCTCGTCGATCAGCATCAGCGTGCCGAGGATGGTGCCGAGGTGGTTGTTGAAGTCGTGGGCCACACCCCCCGTCAGCTGCCCCAGCAGTTCGAGGCGTTGCGCGTGCTGGGCCTGCGTCTGGATGGCGCGGCGGGCGGTGACGTCGGTGATGAGGTACACGTGGCCGCCGTCGGGCATCGCGCGGCTGCGCAGGTCATAGACCGGCGAGCCCGGCACCTGCAGCTCCACGTGGTCGTACACCGAGAAGTCGATGACCGCGCGGCCGTTCAGCCCACGCACGCCGGTGTGCCCGGGTGCCACCCAGGTGGTGCCCGCCGGGAAGCCCGCGTGCAGCTCCTGCTGGCTCATGCCGGCATGGATGGTCTCCGGCCCGCCGATCATCGCCGGCAGCTGCGGGTTCCACAGCGTGAGGCGGCCGCGTTCGTCGAACACCGCCAGCGCATCGGTCATGCTGCCGTGCACCGCATCGAGCCGTTCGCGCTGCACCTTCAGGTCGAGCAAGGCGGCCCGGAACACCGCGAACGTGCGGGCCAGTGCACCCAGTTCGTCGCGCCGCGCCACGGCCGGGGTGGCCGGGGTGGTGTCGCCCTGCGCGAGACGCGACATCGTGCCGGTGACCTTCTCGAGCTGCCCCACGAACCGCCACACGTATCGCGCCGCGCCAGCGGCGATGGCCAGTGACACGAGGGCCAGCAGCAGCATGCCCGTTTCACCGAACCGCAGCGCGCTGCGCACGCTTTGGCCCCGGTTCGCGGCCGTCTCGCGCAGCGTGGCCACGTGGCGGGCCACCTCCTCGCTCAGCTGGTCGGCGTTCGTGCGGGTGGACGCGATGAGGTACGCGGTGCGGTTGTCGAGTTCGGTCAGCTGTCGGCGCAGGGTCAGCAGGCTCTCGGGCCCGGTCGCGACCTCTTCGAGGCCCGGCCCCGGCAGCCCCACCGCATTGCGGCGGCGCGCGGCCAGCAGCAGGGCCTCCACGTCCGCCTCCAGTTCACCGAGCTGGGCGTTCGACGTGGTGGTGGCGCCGAGCACCAGGCTCGACCACAGCGCGAGGATGGCCGGGTCCGTGGCCACCGCCCCGGTGGACGCGGCCCGCAGGTGGGCCCCCACCTGGTCCAGCTCGGACACCCGCCGCTGCATCGCCGCCTGCAGCGCCTGCCGCTGCTGCGTCAGCGCCACGAGCAGCGGCAGTTCCTGCCCCACCCCTTCGACAAGGCGGCCCACGGCGGCCTGCACGTCGCCGGCCGGGCGAAGCCCCGAGGACAGGCGCCGCACCTCGCCCAGCAACGTGTCGACCACGCCGGTGCGCAGCCGCAGCGTCTCGGGCGTGCGGGCGTCCGCCAGGTGGGGTGCGATGGCCGCGAGCTGCGCGGTGCGCTCCGCCAGTTCCAGCGCGTGGGCGATGCCGGGCAGCACGTCTTCCTCGACACCGGCCAGCGCACGCTGCGTGCTGCGCATCCCGTACCAGCCCACCACGCTCAGCGACAGCGCCGCGAGGAACAGCAGCAGGAACGCCGCGATCAGCCGCGTGCGCACGCGGTGCGGCGACCAGGGCACGAGCCACCGCATTGCCCGCGCGGACAAGCCGGTCATGTCAGCCCGGCGTGACCTTGGCGGCGAAGACGTAACCCAGCCCGCGCTCGGTGCAGATGTACTGCGGGTGTTTCGGGTTCGGTTCGATCTTGCGGCGCAGACGAAGGATCAGCACGTCGATCGTGCGGTCGAACACCTCGGCCTCGAGGCTGCGGGTCTGTTCGATCAGCTGGTCGCGCGTCCACACGCGATGAGGTTGTTTCATCAGCGCCTCGAGCAGGCGAAACTCGCCCTGGGTCAACTCGCACGGGATGCCCCGTTGGTCCACCAGCTCACGCGCGCCAAGCCGCAACTCCCACGTGCCGAAACGCAGCACCGGGCCGGCCGCGGGGGGTGGTGGCGGAGGCGGCGGGGAGGACGGCTCGGCCGCGGCCGACTCCACCAGCACCCGTGTGCGCCGCAGCACCGCCCGCACGCGGGCCAGCAGCTCGCGCGGGATGAACGGCTTGGTGATGAAATCGTCGGCCGCCAGTTCGAGCAACAGGATGCGGTCGAGGTCGTCGCTGGCGCCGCTCACCATCACGATGGGCAACGACGACGTGCGCCGGAGTTCCCGGGCGATGGACATGCCATCCTCGGACTGCAGGCGCAGGTCGAGCAGCACCAGGTCGCACGGCCCGCGGGCCAGCGCGTCGCGCATGCGGGCCCCGTTGGGCACGCCCTCGGCGTCGAAACCGCCACCGCGGAGCAGCTCGCACATCGTGGAGAGCTGGTCCGGGTCATCGTCCACGACGAGGATGTGTTGCCGAAGGGGGTCCATGGCGGGAGTCGGGAAAGGAGGCCAACAAGGTTGGAAACGGTGCCAGTTTAGGCGCGGCGGATGGCCCGGCCGCGCCACCGCCGGCCTCGTGTTTACCCTTGACGCACCGGGCTCACCACCACACCTCCACCTGGGCACCGTAGCTCGTGCCCTTCGTCGCGTTGTCGCCGATGCCGGTCACGCCGCCGGTGCCGGCGGCCGCGTTGGCCGCGTCGTTCCACTTGGCCGTGGTGACATACAGCCGCAACTCGGGCCGGTTCCAGAAGCCGGGACCGGTGCTCAGCGTGGGCGCCAGCGTGAACTTCGCGAGCTTCTGCGTGGCACCGCCATCGGCCTTGCGCTGCGAGTACCCTGCCTCGCTCACCAGCTTGAAGTGGCGTGTCAGCGCATACGACACGCGGCCACCCACCGTCCCCGAGTCCACCTTCACACCAGCCTCGTCCCGGTCGGTCTGGAACATCACCTGCGCCTGGCCACCGAACCCGCCCTGCTGCCACACGATGCTGTCGATCAGGCGCGTGCTGCGCACGCCGGACGTGGCGGTGGGCGTGCCGAAGTTCCCGTTGAGCCCCGCGGAACCGCGGGCGTGCTGCAGCCACACCTGGTTCGTCAGGTCGGTGCCGAACAGCCTGGCCTGCTCGTGCACGGCCGAAAAGCCGAGCCCGTTGCGCCCACCCGCACCGTCGTCACCGTCGCTTCGCACGAATGTTCCCAGCAGCCGCAGGGTGCCACCCGGATTCACCGGCAGGTCGGCATAGTCCACGTTGAACCGTGTGCCGTGGCGGGTACCGGGCCGCACCGGCGGGGTCAGCGGGTCGTTGTCGTCGTCCACCAGCACGGGGTTGGCCAGGTCGCCGCCGTCGTTTCGGAACCAGCCCAGCGCGAGGTGGCCCGGGCCCACCCGGATGTCCGACGCGCCCGCGCCCACGCCGCTCAGGTCGATGTAGTGGGTGTCCACGATGTGCACGTCGGCACGGCGGTAGAACCGCTTGCCGGCCCAGAACTTCACGTCGGGCGCCACGTCGAACCCCTTGCCCTCGACGAACATCTGCTGCATCTCGAGCTTCGAGCTGCCCGAGTCGGTGCCGCCGTTGTAGAGCTTGGGCATCACGTTGATCGCGTAGTCGACCGTGTCGGCCTTCATCTTCGTCGAGAACAGGAACTCGCCGTAGAAGTCGCACTCGTTGCCGAGGCGGTACTTGAGGCCAGCCCCACTGAGGCCGTAGCAGGCGCGGGAGGCGTCCTTCTTGGTGGCACCGGGGCCGGCCCGGAAGTAGCCGCCCGACTCCAGGGTCTGGCGCTGGGCAAACGCCCAGAGGGGCACGAGCAGGGTGGCGGCCGCGGTGGCCAGCCGCAATGGGCTGTTGGACATCATCTCATCTCCGTCGCTGTGAAATGCCGGCCCGGCGGGGCGCCAGGCCTGGAGGCGGCGCCACTCTAGGGCGGGGTCCCCGCAACGAGATTTCAACGATGACGGCGTGCCCGCGGGCCACATTTCAAATGTGACGGCCGGGTCGCCCCGCCGTGCCGGCTCCGGGCGCGGGACTTGCGGCATAGTCCCACCATGACCCCGATTCCGACCGCCTCACGCCGGCTGCTGACCGCCCTCGTCCCGCTGCTGCTGGCGGCCTGCACCGGGATGGCCCCGGTCAACCCGCCCATCGACCGCGCGGACCCCGACACCGGCTACCGCACCACGCGGCTCTTGAAACCGGTCACCCAGCGCCGCAACGACCCGCACACCCTCGTGCTGCTCGCCTTCTCGGGCGGTGGCACCCGGGCCGCGGCGCTGTCGTACGGCGTGCTGGAGGAACTGCGGCGGATGCAGATCACCACGAACGGCGTCACCCACCCCGCCATCGAGGAGGTGGACCTGATCACCGGGGTGTCGGGCGGCAGCTTCACGGCCCTGTCGTACGCGCTGCTCGGCGACCGCCTGTTCACCGAGTTCGAGCCGCGTTTCCTCAAGCGCGATGTGCAGGGCGACCTGCTTCGCCGCGCGCTGAGCCCGCGCTCATGGGGCAAGCTGGCCAGCGCGGACTACGGCCGGTCCGAACTGGCGGCCGACTACTACGACGAGATCCTGTTCCAGGGCGCCACCTTCGACGACCTGATGCGCCAGGACACCCCCATCGCCGTGGTCACCGGCACCGACCTGTCCACCGGCGCCCGTTTCGAGTTCACGCAGGACCACTTCGACCTGATGTGCTCCGACCTCGGCAAGGTGCGGCTGGCCCGCGCCGCGGCCACGTCGTCCGCGGTGCCGGTGGTGCTGACCCCCGTGACCTACCGCAACTACGGCGGCCGCTGCAACGCCCAGTACCCCGCGTGGGTGCAGGACGTGGCCCGCACCGACAACCCCGAGCGCCCCGCCGGCCGCGCGCTCCTGCGTTACCGCGACATCCTCGCGCTCGAGAACAGCGAGCGTCGTCCGTACATCCACGTCGTCGATGGCGGCGTCTCCGACAACCTGGGCCTGCGCGGCATGCTGGAGGCGTTCGAGGAACTGGAGGCGAGCCCGAAGTTCCAGGAGTCCGTGAACATCCAGTCGCTGCAGCACATCATCGTGCTCGCGGTGAACTCGCGGTCCGCGCCCAGCACCAACTGGGACCGCAGCCCCTCGCCGCCGGGCCTCGTGGCCGAACTGCTGCAATCGTCGAGCGTGCCGATCGACCACTTTTCGTACGAATCGGTGGAGCTGCTGAAGGACATCGCCGAACGCTGGGCCAACCGGCGCAAGCTGCTGGTGGCCGAGGCCCGGCTGGCGGGGTTGTCCCAGGCGGCGGCGGAAGACTCGGTGCACCGGCTCACGTTCGACACCATCGACATCAGCTTCGACGCCATCGCCGACGAGGCCGAACGCGACTACTTCATGAACCTGCCCACGAGCTTCAGCCTGCCCGAAGACGCCGTGGACCGCCTGCGCGACCTGGGTGGCCGCCTGTTGCGGGAATCGAAGAAGTTGCGGGAAATGCTGCGCCAACTCGACGCAGACAACGCTGCCAAAGCGGCGACCAACGCGGCAGACGAGCGCCGTTGACCCCCCATGGCCACGTACCGGGTACCGAGCGCGCTGAGCACACCCCCTGCGGCCCTCTCGGCCCGCACGGGCTCATGCACCTTCGTGCAGGCGGCGGTGGCGGCGTGCCTCGCGCAGATCCTCCCCAACGCGGCTGACCTGGCCCGCGGCAGCACCGGCCCCGAACACGTGCACCAGCTGCGCGTGGGCCTGCGGCGGCTGCGCACGGTGCTTCGGGAGATGGTCGAACTGAACGCGGACCTCGACCCCGGATGGGAGGCACCGCTCGCCGACGTGTTCCGCGCACTCGGCGCGCAACGCGACCGTGACGTGCTGGCCGGGCCCACCGCTGCGGCGCTGGCCGCGGCCGGGTCGCCATTCACGCCGCAGCCACCGCGGCAGCCCGCCGGCCCCTCACCGGGCGAACTCGTTCATTCGGAAGCGTTCCAGCGCACCCTGCTCGCGCTGATCGCGTTCACCACCCACCCGGCGCCCACCCCGGCGTTCGACGGTTCCCCCGTCACCGCCCTGCGTGACCGGCTCGACCGGTTGCACCGGCGCCTGGTCAAGGACACGAAACGTTTCGCCACGATGTCCACCGCGCAGCAGCACCGCATGCGCAAGCGCCTGAAGCGCTTTCGCTACCTCGCCGAATTCGCAGCGCCCCTGTTCCGGCCGAAGCGCGCGAAGCGGTACCTGGCCGCGCTCAAGCCCGCGCAGGACTGCCTCGGGGCGCGGAACGACGAGGCCACGGCGCTAGCGTTGCTGCGCGACCTCGCGCAGGCGGAGCCCCGCGCCTGGTTCGCGGTAGGTTGGCTCACGGCACGACAGGCCGCATCGGTACCTGCCGCGAAACAGGTGCTGAAACAGGCAGCGAAGGCACGGCCGTTCTGGCGAGGCAAGCCGGCACCGAGGTGACGCTCACCCCGTCCGGTCCGTCCTCACCGCCAGCACCACCGACGTGGTGGTCTTGGTCACCCCGTCGATCTCCCCGATCTCGTCGAGCAGCGCATCGAGCCGCACCGTCGATTCGGCGCGCAGCAATGCCAGGTAGTCGAATTCGCCGCTGACCGAACACAGCTGCCGCAGCTCGGGGAAACGGGCCAGCCGGCGCGTCACGTCGCGCGCGGCCTTGGGGCTGATGGTGATGCCCACGTACGCGCTGACGCCGCGGTCGGTCACGTCCTGCCCGAGGCGCACGGTGTAGCCCACGATCACACCGTCGCGTTCGAGCCGTGTCAGGCGCGCGAGCACCGTGGTGCGCGCCACCCCGAGCTTGCGGGCCAGGTTGGCCGTGCTCTCGCGGGCGTTGGCCTGCAGCAGGGCCAGCAGGTCGCGGTCGAGCTGGTCTTTCACGGCGGGCAAAGGCGTGGGCATGGTGAACCTTCAGTTCCAGTGGCGGTGTTTCGACGAATCGTACGCCTCGTACAGTCATTTCGTCAGAAAGCCAGTCATGGACGACGAACTCACGCTACCTTTCGTCTGCCATCCTCCCTAGACTTTTCCTGAACAACCAACAGGAGAACGACATGCGGGTGGCGCTACTGGGTGCGGGACACATCGGGCAGACAATCGCCCGGCTGCTGAGCGAAAGCGGCGACTACGAGGTCACCGTGGTGGACCAGAGCGCCCACGCGCTGGCCCGGCTGGACGGGGCGCGCGTGCGCACGCAGGTGGCCGACACATCGGACGCGCGCGCGTTGCTGGCAGCGGTGCGCGGCCACGACACGCTCGTGAACGCGCTGCCATACCACCTGGCCACGCTCGCTGCCACGCAGGCGCGCGAAGCCGGCTGCCACTACTTCGACCTGACCGAGGACGTGGCCGCCACCCGCGCCATCCAGCACCTGGCCGACGGCGCAGCCACCGCGTTCATGCCGCAGTGCGGCCTTGCCCCGGGGTTCGTGGGCATCGTGGCCCACCACCTCACGCAGTCGTTCGACACGGTGCACGACGTGAAGATGCGCGTGGGCGCCCTGCCCGCCTTCCCCACCAACGCACTGAAGTACAACCTGACGTGGAGCGTGGACGGGCTCATCAACGAGTACTGCCACCCGTGCGAGGCCATCCGCGACGGCGAGACACTCGAGATGCTGCCGCTCGAAGGGCTGGAGCATTTCTCGCTCGACGGCGTCGAGTACGAGGCGTTCAATACGTCCGGGGGCCTGGGCACCTTGTGCGCCACCCTCGCCGGCCGCGTGCGAACGCTCGACTACAAGTCGGTGCGTTACCCCGGCCACCGCGACCTCGTGAAGATGCTGCTGGAGGAACTGCAGTTGAAAGACGATCCGGAAACACTCAAGCGCATCCTGCGCAAGGCGGTGCCGAGCACCATGCAGGACGTGGTGCTCGTGTTCGTCACCGTCAGCGGCCTGCGCCAGGGCACGCTCGTGCAGGAGGTGTTCGCCCGCAAGGTCTTTGCCGACCGCATCGACGCCCGGCCGCTGTCGGCCATCCAGATCACCACCGCGGCCGGCCTGTGTGCGGTGCTGGACCTGTTCCGCGAAGGTGCGCTGCCGCAGCGCGGTTTCATCCGGCAGGAGCAGGTGGCACTGCCGGCGTTCCTGGCGAACCGCTTCGGGCAGGCGTACCAGCAGTCGCGCCAAGTCGAATCCATTGCCTGACCCGGGAGGCCCGAGATGACCGAAGACCTGTTGACCCGCCTCGGCGTGCCCGCCGCGGCCCTCACCGGTGGCGACCTGCCGGTGCGATCCCCCATCGACGGCCGGCGCCTCGCCGACCTGCACGGCCACACCGCACGCGACATGCAGCACGCCATTGCGCGCGCCGCGTCGGCCTTCCTCGCGTGGCGGCAGGTGCCCGCGCCCCGCCGCGGCGAACTGGTGCGGCTGCTGGGTGACGAGTTGCGCCGCCACAAGGCCGACCTCGGCCGGCTCGTCACGCTGGAGGTGGGCAAGATCGCGAGCGAAGGCGACGGCGAGGTGCAGGAGATGATCGACATTTGCGACTTCGCCGTGGGCCTGTCGCGCCAGCTGCACGGGCTCACCATCGCGTCCGAGCGTCCCGGCCACCGCATGATGGAACAGTGGCACCCGCTCGGCGTCGTCGGGGTCATCAGCGCGTTCAACTTTCCCGTGGCCGTGTGGTCGTGGAACGCTGCACTCGCCCTGGTGTGCGGCGACCCGGTGGTGTGGAAGCCGTCCGAGAAGACCCCGCTGACGGCGCTGGCCGTGCAGGCGCTGTTCGAACGGGCCGTGGCCCGTTTCGGCGCGGACGCGCCGCCCCACCTGTCGCAGGTGCTGGTGGGCGGTGCGTCGCTCGGCGAAGTGCTGGCCGACGACCCGCGCGTGGCGCTCCTGTCGGCCACCGGCAGCACACGCATGGGCCGCGCCGTGGCACCGCGTGTGGCCGAGCGCTTCGGCCGTTGCCTGCTGGAGCTGGGTGGCAACAACGCCATCGTCGTGACCGCATCGGCCGACCTCGACCTCGCCGTGCGCGGCATCCTGTTCGGCGCCTACGGCACCGCCGGCCAGCGCTGCACCACCACCCGCCGCGTGCTGGTGCACCACAGCGTGTTCGATGACCTCGCCGACCGCCTGGAGCGCGCCCGCGCCCGGCTGCCCATCGGCGACCCGCGCGAGCCCGGCACCCTCGTGGGCCCGTTGATCGATGCCGCCGCGTTCGACCACATGCAGGAGGCCTTGGCCCGGGCGCGCGACGAAGGCGGCACGGTGACCGGTGGCGCCCGCATGCTGGCACGCGAGCACCCCGACGCCTGGTACGCCGAACCCGCGCTCGTGCGCATGCCCGCACAGACCGCCGTGGTGCGCGAGGAAACCTTCGCGCCCATCCTGTACCTGATGCGCTACCGCGACTTCGACGAGGCCCTCGTGTTGCACAACGGCGTGCCCCAGGGCCTGTCGTCCGCCATCTTCACGAACGACCTGCGCGAGGCCGAAGCCTTCCTGTCGGCCACCGGCTCCGACTGCGGCATCGCCAACGTCAACATCGGCACGTCGGGCGCCGAGATCGGCGGCGCGTTTGGCGGCGAAAAGGACACCGGCGGCGGGCGCGAGTCGGGGTCGGATGCGTGGCGGGCGTACATGCGGCGCGCCACCAACACCGTCAACTACTCGACGGCGCTGCCACTGGCGCAAGGGGTGAAGTTCGACGTGTGAGGGCTGCGCGCCAACCAGCGGTCCAGCACTTGCCGCAGCAGCCTGAAATCGATCGGCTTGACCAGCGCGTCGTCCATGCCGGCGTCCAGGCATCCCTGCACTTCGCCACGCGACGCGCCCGCGGTCACCGCAATGATCGGCATGCGGGGCACCACGCCCTGCCTGGCCTCCTCCAGGCGGATGCAGCGGGTCGCCTGCCAACCGTCCAACTGCGGCATCCACCCGTCCATGAACACGATCTCGTAGCGACGCTCGTTGATGCGCTGCAGCGCCTCGAGGCCGTTGGCCGCCGAGTCGCACACCACACCGAAGAGCCGCAGCGCCTCGGCTGTCAGCTGGCGGCTGGCAGGATCGTCGTCGACGACCAAGGCGACGGGGTGGCGGAACAGGGGTGTGGAGCCGGACATGCTTTCTCCTTCGAGCGAGCGACTATGGTCGGTGCCGAAGGCTTTTGCATTCGTGGTTCCACGCACGAGATTCCCGGACGCGCGTTCAGCGCGACCCGGGACATCGCGCCCACCACCACCTCGTCAAACTGGGGATGGCGAGCCAGGCACGAGGAGACTATGTTTCCGGGCCCCAACTCCGAAAGAACGCCGTGCCCCTCCGCCCCAGTCTCGTTGCCAGCGCATGGGCCACCGTGCTCGCCGTGGTGTGCACGCCCAGCCAGGCCCTTCCCCGGTACGAGTTGTTCGACCTGGGCGCGCTCACCGGCCAGGGCGCCTTCGCCCTCCGGATCAACGACGCCGGCCAGGTTCTCGGACACGGCGGGGGGTACGGCACCTTCCTGTACACCCCGGGCAGTGGGCTCGCGGACGTGTCCGTGCTGGCCGGGCGGCAGGCGGACTCGTCCTTCACCGGGTACGGGCTCAACAACCTGGGCCAGGTGGTGGGCTGGTCAGGCCAGGACGACCGCTCGTTCATCTACCGGCCCGGGCAGCCGCTCGAGTACCTCCCCGCGGGATACAGCGCGTACACCGTGAACAACGCCGGGCAGTACGTCGGCTACCGGCCCGGGGACGACTCCGGCTTCTACCGGCATACCCCCGGCGTCGGCTACGAACGCATGCCCGTGTCGGTCCTCGTCACCGACTTGCTGAACGACCGTGGCCAGGTCGCCGGACTGTCGGAGGACTTGTCCACCATGCAGGCCGTCCGCTCGGATGGCCAGAGCGTGCAGTCCCTCGGGGACTTGGGCGGCGACTACAGCTGGGCCCACGGCATCAACAACGCCGGCGATGTCGTGGGCAACGCGCGCACCGCCGACGGCCTCTCCCACGCCTTCCTCTACACCGATGCCTCCGGCATGGTCGACCTCGACACCCGCGGCCTGGGCCATCCGGCGTTCAGCAACGCCACCGCCATCAACGACCACGGCCTGATCGGCGGCGAATTCACCGACGGCGCAAGCCGCTTCCGAGCGTTCGTGAGCGACGGTACGTCCGGCCTGGTGGACCTCAACAGCCTGATCGATCCGGCGTTGGCCGAGCACTGGGTCATCACAGGCGTCGACGACATCAACAACCGCGGCCAGATCATTGGCTCCGGCCTCTTCGATGGGCGGCAACGGTCCTTCATCCTGAGCATGGTCGCCGCGCCGGTACCGGAGCCGCAGGTGTGGCTGATGCTGCTGATGGGGCTGCCGTTGTTGCGGCGGGTCGTGAGGCAACGCGCCTTGGTGCACGACTCGGGCGCCAAGGTGGATGCAGTGGCTACTTGATCGCCACCACCTCGGATTCGGGCGGTTGCCAGCCGCCGCCGAGGGCCCTGAAAGAGGCGACCGCTGCACGTGCTGAATCCGTTTGGGCTTGCGCTCGCGCATTGGAGGCACGGAGCAGGTTTTCGTCGGCCTGCAACACCTCGATCAGGCTGAGCACCCCCTTTTGATAGGCCGCAAACGAAGCGCCTCGCGCCCGGCCGAGCGAGTCCACGCCCTGGGTGAGTACGGCGGCCTGCTCTTCATGCTTGACCAGGGCCGAGAAGGCGTTCTCCACGTCCTCGGTGGCGCGCAGCACGGCAAGCCGGTAGGCGGCCAGCATCTCGGCCTCCTGGCCCTTGGCCTGGCTGATCTGCGCGTTGATGCGGCCAAAATCAAACAGGCGCCAGCGCATGCCCAACACGCCGGCGGCCTGGCTGGCGCCGGTGCTGAACAGATTGCCAGCCGATACCGATGTCGCACTGCCGATCAGCCCGCTCAGGGAAAGCTTGGGGTAGTACTCGGCCATTGCAATGCCAATGCGTGCGTTCGAAGCGGCCAGGCGGCGCTCGGCCACGATCAGGTCCGGCCGGCGCCTGAGCAACTCCCCAGGCGACCCGGTCACCGTGATCTTCGGAGCTACCGGGACCACGCCGGTGCCGGCCAGTTCCATTCGGTGCGTTCCGGGCGGCGAGCCCAGCATCACGTCCAGCGCGTTCGTGGCGGCGTCCAGACCCGCTTCGAGTGCCGGCACGGTCGCACGGACCTGGTAAAGCGCACCTTCGACCTGCCGCACCTGAAGTTCGGCGGCCAGCCCCCTGTCATGAAGAAGGTGGACGGTCGACAGCAGTTTCTCTTGCGTCTGGACCTGCTGGCGGGCCACGTCCAGGCGTGTCTGCAGTCCACGAATGCTGATGTAGATGTCGGCGGTCTGCGCCGCCACGGCCAGTCGGGTGGCGACTGCGCCGGCCTCCGACGCCTGGTACTCGGCAAGCGCCGCTTCCTTGCCGCGGCGCAGGCCTCCGAAGACATCCAACTCCCAACTCGCCCCCAGGTTGGCCTCGTAGGCACTGCCGTACCGGTCGAAATCGGGCGTCGACGCCAGCACCTGCCCGAGAGGCGTTTCAACGGATTGGTAGGCCCGGGCAGCCTGCCCACTGAGCTGCCCGGAAGGCATCAACGCGGCATTTGCCGCGCCAAGCCCCGCGCGCGCCTGGCTGACGCGGGCGGACGCCTGGGCGAGGTCGAGGTTCTGCGCCAGGGCCAAGGTCACGAACCGGGTCAGTTGCGGGTCCTCGAAGCCCGTCCACCAGGTGTCGAGGTCAGCATGGGCCGTGGCAGGCCGCTGGTCTACCGCGGGCTGGCCGAGGTACCGCTGCGGCATCGGCACATCGGTTCTGATGTAGTCGGGACCGACGGCGCAGCCGGCCGAGAGGCTGGCAACAAGGAGGGTGGCAAGAGCGCTTTTGGGCAGCATGGACTTCTTTCGGCACGAGGGGCAACGTCGAATGCGAGTGACCAATGTACCATACGGTCACTCATTGTCCAGCCACCAAGTGGCAGGTAAGCTTCACCCGATGAACCAAGCGACCACCCACCCCATCCCGGCCCGCGGTCCAGCCGACCATGATGTGCGGAGCCAGATCGTCACCGCGGCCACGGAGCACTTCAGCCGGTACGGCTATGAGAAGACAACCGTCTCCGACCTCGCCAAGGCCATCGGCTTTTCCAAGGCCTACGTCTACAAGTTCTTCGAATCCAAGCAAGCCATTGGCGAGATGATCTGCGCGAACTGCCTGCGCGAGATCGAGACCGAGGTCAGGGCGGCCGTTGGCGAAGCCGGGCGTCCGCCCGAGAAGCTGCGGCGCATGTTCAAGGCGGTTGTCGAGGCGAGCCTTCGCTTGTTTTCCCGGGATCGCAAGCTCTACGAGATTGCCATTTCGGCGGCAAGCGAGCGGTGGCAAGCGACGATCGTCTACGAGGAGCACATCCGCAAGTTGCTCGAGGACATCCTGCAGGAGGGCCGGCAGAGCGGAGATTTCGAGCGCAAGACGCCCCTGGATGAAACCACGATGGCAATCCACCTGGTGATGCGCCCGTATCTCAATCCGCTGCTCTTGCAGCACAGCCTCGACTACACCGATGAGGCGCCGGCGCGATTGTCCGGCCTGGTGCTCCGCAGTTTGTCGCCGTGAAGCCCAAGTGCATGCGTGACTATTGACTGATTTGGTCACTGGACCCAGAATGGACGTCCTGATCATTCGTCGATGGGACTCTCATGCTCCGGCGCAGCCTTCTTGCCTCTACCGTCATCTGTGCATTGCCGTTCGCCCTGGCCGCATGCAGCGAAAAACCGCACGCTGATCCACGCACCGAACTGCCGATGGTGCGTGTCGCCATCGTCCAGGGGGCCAGTGCTGCGGCGCGCTCCTTCACGGGAACCGTAGCGGCCCGTGTGCAAAGCGACCTGGGCTTTCGTGTCCCGGGCAAGGTGCTGAAACGGCTCGTCGACACCGGGCAGACCGTCAAGCGCGGCCAGCCGCTCATGCGCATCGATGCCGCCGACCTGAAGCTCGCGGCCCATGCGCAGCGGGAAGCGGTGGCTGGCGCGCGAGCGCGGGCCCGGCAAACGGCGGAGGAGGAAGCCCGCTATCGCGACCTGCGCGGAACCGGGGCCATCTCGGCCTCCGCGTACGACCAGGTCAAGGCCGCCGCGGATACCGCCAAGGCCCAACTCAGCGCAGCCGAAGCCCAGGCCGAAGTTGCCCTCAATGCAAACGGTTACGCGGAGCTGGTGGCCAATGCCGATGGGGTCGTCCTGGAAACGCTTGCCGAACCGGGCCAGGTTGTCGCCGCCGGGCAGGTCGTGGTGCGGGTGGCCCATGCCGGACGCCGCGAAGCCCTGGTCCAGTTGCCGGAAACCCTGCGCCCGGCGCTGGGTTCCGCCGGACAGGCCACCCTCTTCGGCCGAGAGGCCGTTGCCGTTCCGGTCAAGCTGCGGCAACTCTCGGACTCCGCGGACCGACTGACCCGCACGTTCGAAGCGCGGTATGTGCTCGAGGGAGAACTCGCCAACGCGCCCCTGGGCACCACCGTCACGATCCAGATTCCCAATGGACAGCCGGCCACGTCAAACGGCTTGCAGGTGCCGATCGGCGCGTTGTTCGACGCTGGGAAAGGACCCGGGGTGTGGGTGGTCGATGGCGAGCCCGCGAAAGTGAGCTGGCGTCCCGTCGCGGTCCAGCACCTGAGTGACGACGGCGCACGCATCGCCGGCCAACTGCAGCAAGGCGCGCGGATCGTCGCGCTGGGGGCCCACCTGCTGCGCGAAGGCGACCTGGTGCGGGTGGCGGGCCAGGCGGTCAACACCGCGACCGAGGGAAGCCGTCCGTGAGCGAAGGTCGTTTCAACCTGTCTTCGCTCGCCGTACGCGAGCGCGCCGTCTCCCTGTTCCTGATCTGCCTGATCTCGCTGGCGGGACTTGTTTCGTTCTTCCAGCTGGGCCGCGCCGAAGACCCGGCCTTCACGGTCAAGGTGATGACGATCATCACCGCCTGGCCTGGGGCCACGGCGCAGGAAATGCAGGATCAAGTCGCCGAGAAGCTCGAGAAGCGCATGCAGGAACTGCGCTGGTACGACCGTGCCGAGACCTACACTCGGCCCGGCCTGGCCTTCACGACATTGACGCTGCTCGACAGCACGCCACCTTCGCAGGTGCCGGAGCAGTTCTACCAAGCCCGCAAGAAGGTCGGAGACGAGGCCGGCAACCTCCCGGCCGGCGTGATCGGCCCGATGGTCAACGACGAATACGCCGACGTCACCTTTGCCCTGTTTGCACTCAAGGCCCAAGGCGAACCGCAGCGCCTGCTGGTACGCGACGCGGAAACCTTGCGGCAGCGGCTGCTCCATGTGGCGGGGGTCAAGAAGGTCAACATCATCGGCGAGCAGTCCGAGCGGATCTATGTCGAGTTCTCGCATGAGCGGCTGGCCACCTTGGGCCTGAGCCCGCAGGACGTGTTCGCCGCGCTCAATCAACAGAATGCCCTGACGCCGGCCGGCTCCGTGGAAACCAAGGGGCCGCAAGTGTTCGTCCGCCTGGACGGCGCGTTCGACGAACTGCAGAAGATCCGCGACACCCCGGTCGTGGCGCAGGGGCGCACGCTGAAGCTGGCGGACATCGCCACCGTCGAGCGCGGGTACGAAGATCCCTCCACGTTCATGATCCGCAACGGCGGTGAACCCGCGCTGCTGCTCGGCGTGGTGATGCGCGACGGGTGGAACGGACTCGACCTCGGCAAGGCGTTGGACAGCGAGGTGGGCAACATCAACGCTGAACTGCCGTTGGGCATGAGCTTGTCCAAGGTCACCGACCAGGCCGTCAACATCGGCTCCGCGGTCGATGAGTTCATGGTCAAGTTCTTCGCCGCGCTGCTGGTGGTCATGCTGGTGTGCTTCGTCAGCATGGGATGGCGCGTCGGGGTCGTGGTGGCGGCGGCGGTGCCACTGACACTCGCGGCCGTCTTCGTGGTGATGGCCGCCACCGGCAAGAACTTCGACCGCATCACGCTGGGGTCCCTGATCCTGGCGCTGGGCCTGCTCGTGGACGACGCCATCATCGCCATCGAGATGATGGTCGTGAAGATGGAGGAGGGTTACAGCCGCATCGCCGCGTCCGCCTATGCGTGGAGCCACACCGCCGCACCCATGTTGTCCGGCACGCTGGTCACGGCCGTCGGCTTCATGCCCAATGGCTTTGCCGCATCCACCGCGGGCGAATACACCAGCAACATGTTCTGGATCGTCGGCATCGCGCTGATCGCATCCTGGGTGGTCGCGGTGGTTTTCACGCCCTACCTGGGCGTCAAGCTGCTGCCCGACTTCGAGAAGGCCGCAGGCGGTCACGGCGCGCTCTACGACACGCCGCGCTACAACCGCTTCCGCCGGGTGCTGGCGCAAGTCATCTCGCGGAAGTGGCTGGTCGCTGGCTCGGTCGTCGGCCTGTTCGTGGTGTCCGTGCTCGGCATGGCCGTGGTCAAGAAGCAGTTCTTCCCGATCTCTGACCGTCCGGAGGTGCTGGTGGAGGTGCAGATGCCTTATGGCACGTCGATCGCCCAAACCAGCGCCGCCACCGCCAAAGTGGAGGCCTGGCTCACCCAACAGGACGAAGCCAGGATCGTCACGGCCTACATCGGCCAGGGCGCGCCTCGCTTCTACCTGGCCATGGGACCGGAACTGCCCGATCCCTCGTTTGCCAAGATCGTGGTGCGCACCGACAGCCAGGACGAACGCGACGCCTTGAAAATGCGGCTGCGCCAGGCCGTCGCCGGAGGCCTCGTCCCCGAGGCGCGGGTGCGGGTCACGCAGCTCGTGTTCGGGCCCTATTCGCCGTTCCCGGTGGCCTACCGGGTCACGGGTCCGGACCCGGACAAGCTGCGCAGCATCGCTGCCGAGGTGCAGCAGGTCTTGAATGCCAGTCCCATGATGCGCACGGTCAACTCGGACTGGGGCACGCGCACACCCGCGCTGCACTTCAGCCTGCAGCAAGACCGCTTGCAGTCCGTCGGGCTGAACTCCAGCACGGTCGCCCAGCAACTGCAGTTCCTGCTGAGCGGTGCGCCCGTCACCGCCGTTCGTGAGGACATTCGCACGGTGCAGGTCGTGGCCCGTTCGGCGGGCAGCAATCGGCTGGACCCCGCCAGGATTGCCGACTTCACATTGGCGGGTGCCAATGGGCAACGCATCCCGCTGTCGCAGTTGGGCACGGTGGAGGTGCGCATGGAAGAGCCGATCATGCGCCGCCGCGATCGCATGCCGACGATCACCGTGCGGGGCGACATCGCCGATGGCTTGCAGCCGCCGGACGTGTCAGCCGCCATCGTTCGGCAGCTGCAACCCATCATGGACAAGCTGCCGGGTGGCTACCGCATCGAGCAGGCCGGCTCCATCGAAGAGTCAGGCAAGGCGACGAAAGCGATGTTGCCGCTCTTCCCCATCATGCTGGCAATCACGCTGATCATCCTCATCCTCCAGGTGCGCTCGATCTCCGCGATGGTGATGGTTTTCCTGACCAGCCCGCTGGGCCTGATCGGTGTGGTGCCCACCTTGATCCTGTTCCAGCAGCCGTTCGGCATCAATGCGCTGGTCGGCCTGGTGGCGCTGTCGGGCATCCTGATGCGCAACACGTTGATCCTGATCGGGCAGATCCACCACAACAAGCAGGACGGCCTGGATCCGTTTCAAGCGGTGGTCGAGGCCACCGTGCAGCGCGCCCGACCGGTGATCCTGACGGCCTTGGCCGCCATCCTGGCCTTCATCCCGCTGACCCATTCGGTGTTCTGGGGAACGCTCGCCTACACGCTGATCGGCGGCACCTTGGCCGGGACGATCCTGACGCTCGTGTTCCTGCCGGCCATGTATGCCATCTGGTTCCGGATCAAACCCGCCGGCGCCGAATCGTTGGTCGAGGAGCCTGCATGAACGTCGCGGCTTGCGCCGCCGCTGAACCCGACCTTCATCTGCATTGAGAAAAAATCTACCATGACGAAATCAAAAGTTGTTCTCATCACCGGCGTGTCATCGGGCATCGGACGCGCCGCCGCACAGCATTTCGCCAGGCGGGGTTGCCGGGTGTTCGGCACCGTGCGCAGCCTCGGCAAGGCGGTCCCGCTGCCCGGCGTCGAGCTCCTGGAGATGGACGTCCGTGACGACGTGTCCGTCCAGCAGGGTGTCCAGCGGGCCATCGAACAGGCTGGCCGCATTGACGTGCTGGTCAACAACGCGGGCATGAACATGATCGGCGCCGTGGAGGAAACAACGGTCCCCGAAGCCGCCTTGCTCTTCGAGACCAACGTGTTCAGCATCTTGCGCACCACGCAGGCGGCGCTCCCGCACATGCGCAAGCAAGGCCAAGGCAGGATCGTCAACGTCAGCTCGGTGCTGGGCTTCCTGCCCGCGCCGTACATGGGCCTTTACTCGGCCTCCAAGCATGCGGTGGAGGGGCTGTCCGAAACCCTGGACCACGAGGTGCGCCAGTTCGGCATCCGCGTGACACTCGTCGAGCCGTCATACACCAAGACCCACCTGGACGCCAACTCGCCTCTGGCGACGTCGAAGATCCCGGACTACGACCGCGAACGCGATCTGGCGTCCCGGGCGGTCGCCGCGAGTGTCAGCGGCGCACCTGAACCCGCCGCGGTAGCGAACACGATCGTCGAAGCGGCGCTTGGCCCCTGGCGCATGCGCCGCACGCCGGCCGGGCACGCATCCCTCGTGAGCAAGCTGCGCCGCTTCATGCCTGCAGGCGCCGTCGATGCGAGCCTGAGGAAGTCGCTCGGCTTGGCGTGAGATCGCCTCGCCAGGCCGCCCGCCCCTATCGCGACAGGTACAGCACGGTGGCCTTGCGGCCATCGCCCTGGTCAACCTGGCCGACCAAGACGTTGGGAAAGGTCTGCGCCAGCTGCAGCATGCGTCCGGACACGTCACCGGCACCGCCGCGGGCGGGGTCGGCGCCGAGTTCGACCCGGCAGCTGCGCGATCGGCACTCGACGTTGCGCAGGTCGTCGCGTTGCCCCGCCTCGCCTTGCAGGAACACACCGCGCACGCTTTCCACCGCGCCCCGGCTCCAACGGGTGTCCTCCGGCTCATTGCGGAACGCCGATTCGCTCGAGGCCATGCGCATTCGCTCGGCCTGCTCCGCCTCGGCGTTGGCTTCCGGGCTCGGGAGCCTGCGCGGCCCATCCGCCTCGGCCTGCCTTGCGCCGGGCAGGTGCGCGACCTGAACGCGCAGGTCGGCCACCTCGCGGCGAAGCAGCGCCACCTGATCGGCCAGCGTGGTGTCGTCTGGCGCGCGCTGCGGCACGGCGACTCCGGTGTCCCGCGGGCCACCGGCCACGGAGGGCGCGGCGGCCCGCACCTGTGGCGCCGGTGGGTCGTCGGTGAGGCCGCCGCAACCCGCGGACAAGGCGACGGCCGTCGCGGCGACCGTCGCGTGCGCGAGTTGATGAAGCATGCGAGACCTGGACGGTCCTTGGCATTCGTTTGACATGGCCGCCCCTCAGAGGATCACCGTGATGTTGAACAGCTGCGCGTTCGGGGGCAAAGAACATTCGACACTCTGCACCGATTGCCAGGGCATTTCGGCCTGCGAGAGGAAATTCCCCAGCTGGAACGTGCCAGGGCCGGTGAAGTTGAACGCCTGCCCGATGGCCCCGCCGGACTTCTTCGCACTCCACAGCGTGCACCAGAGCGTACCGTTCGGGACGAAGCCGCTGACGAAGGCATGCATACCGGCCGCCGACGGATCTTTCGAGCGCACGATCGGGCAGGCGATATACGCCGTCTCCGACGACTTGTTGGTCAGGCCATCGATCCCCCGCGCCAGGTCCGTCGCCGGAATGATGTCCTCGGCCACGCAGATCGAGGCATGCACCGTGGTGGACGCCGCGCAGGCCGAACCTTGCACCCCCAGGAGGGCGCCGAGGGCGAGAGCCGTGGAGACGGCTCGTTGTGTGGTTGTCATCGGAATCCTTTGTGATCCGGACGGATCAGTGTTGTTGTCGAGCGAGTCGCGCACACGAGGCATCTCACAGAATCTGCGTGATGCCGAACAAGCTGCCGCCCGGCGGTAGCGTGCACACGACACTCTGCGCGGACAACGACGGCACCATCGCCTGCTGCAGCGGCAGGCCCAACTCAAAGTCCCCCGTGCCGGTGAACGAGGAAGCCGTCCCCCCGATGAGAACGCCCTTTCCAGTGGCACTCCACACCGTGCATGTCACCTTGCCGCTATTCGCGAGGTTGCCGGTGACGTAGGTCCACATGCCGAAAGCCGTCGGATCCTGCGATCGCACCACGGGGCATATCACAGCCTTCGGCTCCGCAGCGATGTTCTTGATGCTGTTGACCGTGCGGCGCAGGTTGGCAACCGGATCGTTGAAATAGGGCTGGCAGATCGAGGCCTGTTCGATGGTGGCTGACGCTGCGGCCGGGCCGTGCAGCCCCATGAGCGCGCTGCCCGCAAGAACAGCGGTGGCAGCGCATTGGGTGATCGTCGTCATGTGAATCCCTGGTGATTGAAGTAGGCGGCCGATGCTAGGGATCCATCCACACCGTCACATCCCGTTGATGGAGGACGATCCAGCCCCGGCCCCCCCGGGACAGGTGGTGCGCAAAGTCCACCTGGCGTGCCAACTACCACGAGCACCCACGAATGGATAGGGCGGATTCCTACACACATGGCGCTCGGGATGCGCGACGATGCGAACTCCAGGAATCACGAGTTCCCGCCATGCCGGCCAAGAGCCCCCCGATCAACGAAGCCGCAACCGATCCGCCCGATGGGGCACTCGGTGCGATGCCCACGACCACCAGCGCCTCGTACGCGGCCCGTTCGGCCGCCCTCACCGCATTCGACCGCTTCGCCTCCGCCGTCACACGCGGGGCGGGCTCTCCCACGGCGTTCTGCGCCGCTCTGCTCACGGTGCTGGCCTGGGGCGTGACGGGGCCGCTGTTCGGCTTCTCGGAGAAGTGGCAACTCGTCATCAACACCGGCACCACCATCGTCACGTTCCTGATGGTGTTCCTGATCCAGCAGAGCCAGAACAAGGACAGCGTGGCGTTGCACCTGAAGCTCAACGAACTGCTGGCGGCGAACAAGAACGCCAGCAACCGGATGATCGGCATCGAAGACCTCGACGAGCAGGACCTCCGCGAGGTGGCCGCGCTGTACGTGAGGCTTGCCGAACGCGCGAAGGTGGCCGGCAACCGCAAGGAACCGCATTCGATCGACGAGGAAGGCTTGCCCGCCCTGCCCGCCCGCGCGGGCGAACCGCTGACGGCCAAGTGACATGGGCCCGCAACCAGCACACGCCCACCCTTGTGCCCGCGCACTGTCCGGCGGCGTTGCGCCGCACCGTGACACGTTCGACGACCGCGTGCGCTGTGCGCTGGCACAGGCCCGCCGCGAAGGGTCCGGCCTCGCCCTGGTGGCGGTGAACGCGCCACCGG
The DNA here is from genome assembly GCF_001425785.1 of Rhizobacter sp. Root1221. Lineage (GTDB taxonomy): Bacteria > Pseudomonadota > Gammaproteobacteria > Burkholderiales > Burkholderiaceae_C > Rhizobacter. The sequence goes on from NZ_LMDI01000007.1 coordinate 150,706, forward strand.
GCTGCCTGGATGCCCTGGCCACGATGGTGCGCGACAGCGACGTGGCCGCCCCCCGGAACACCGGATGTTTCGCGGTACTGATCGTCGCCCCCACCGTGGCCGACGTGCGGCGGGCCAGTGCGATCGTGGCGGACCGGCTGGAGTTGCGCGTGCGCGCGTTCGCCGCGCATGGCGACCCGTTCCCTCACGCCGCGGTCACCGTGGCGGGGGCGGGGGACGGCGAGCCCCAGGCGCTGCTCGAACGCGCCGGGCTCACCGAGGCCAGCGCGCTGTCCTGACTCGGTTCACACCACCGGCGGATCCACCTCGCGGCGGAAGTCACGGTGTGCACCGAGTGCGGCCACGAACGCGGCGACCGCCCCGCCCTTGCCCGCCGTGGCACCGGTGAACTGNCGCTGGAGTTGCGCGTGCGCGCGTTCGCCGCGCATGGCGACCCGTTCCCTCACGCCGCGGTCACCGTGGCGGGGGCGGGGGACGGCGAGCCCCAGGCGCTGCTCGAACGCGCCGGGCTCACCGAGGCCAGCGCGCTGTCCTGAGAGACTGACGCCGCTGCTCACACCACCGGCGGATCCGCCTCGCGGCGGAAGTCACGGTGGGCGCCGCTGCCACCTACCCCGCGGATCAGCGGCCCGGCAACATGGCCACGAGCCTCTCGGCCGCCTCATCCATCGATTTGGCCAACCCGGGGTCCTCCGCCATGCGGGCCTGCACGTGGGCAACCAGTTCGTAGAACTTGGGATCGTTGATCAACGCTTCACCCAGTTCGAACAGCAGCACCGATTCGATGAAGACACCGAACACCTTGCGCTTGCGGTCCGGGTCGGCCGGGTCGATGAAACGGATGCGCCGAAACACCAATGACGGCAGGTCGCCGGCCTGAGGTGCAGGCGCGCTCCGGTCGCCTTGGACGACCGCCCGCGTGCGGGCCGTTGGCGCCGCCCGCATGGTCTCCAGTTGCATGCGAATGAAGGCCGCCACATCGGCGGCCCCGTTGATCGATGTCATGCAGGACGAGCCTTCAGTGGAACGATCCGTTCCGGTAGTTCGACAGCAGCACGTGGGAGGCGTCGGCATCGGCGCCCTCTTCCGGCACGGCTGCGGCCGACTGCTCGGCATTCGAGCGAACGAGCGCCTCGATCCGGTCGATCACCATCTGGATGTCGCCGTTGAGCGGCGCGTTGTCGNCCGGCACGGCTGCGGCCGACTGCTCGGCATTCGAGCGAACGAGCGCCTCGATCCGGTCGATCACCATCTGGATGTCGCCGTTGAGCGGCGCGTTGTCGGTGTTGAGCGCCTGGCCGGCGCGGAACCGGGTGATCGCATCKGCGAATCGGTCCTCCGCCAGCGCCGCGAAACCGAACACGAACTCGCGCAGCGGATGCGCTTGCGGCAACTGCGTGAGCGGCTGCCACGTCACCAGGGCCAGGGCCGCRTGGCCTGACGTGTACTGCAACAACCCGAGTTGATAGCGCGCCACGTGCATCTCGGGCGCCAGCAACAACGCCGCGGCGAAGGCCTGGATGGCCTCCTCGATGCGCCCCATCTGGGCGAACTCGGCACCCAGCAGGAACGGCGGCACCGCGAAACCGGGCTGTTCGTCGACCGCTTCACGGAACAGCCGCACCGCCGTCTCACCGTCGCCCTGGGCACTGGCCGCCATGGCCTGTTTCAATTTTTCGCCGAATGCCGGAGGAGTGTTCATGGTTCATCACCTGGAGTGAGTCGATCCCGGCCTCGCTCGTGGATCGGGCAAGACCGGGCAAAACAAAGCCGCGCGGCGCAGGAAGCGCGGCACGGCCAATGGACAAGACRAAGGGGGCCGCCACTGAAKCACTGSWAAGCCGGCGTGRCCCCTTCACCCTGTATGTCCCGACTTTTCGCCGTTCGTTTAGCCATTGCCCGAGTAACTCAGTCGGATTATCTCTCCCCAACTAAACGATTCCCGATTTTCCCGGATGTCTTGTTGAGATCCAGGGGCTTCCCCCCTGCGACCCAAGCAAACAACTGCGGCCCGTCCCTGTGCTCGACGTGGCCGCCCGGGAGAGAGAAACATGGTAGCGATCGTCAGCGGCAACACCCTCGGCCTGAACCTCACGTCCCTGGCCACCCTCGGCCAGCGCGGCATCTCCGGCTCCGCCGGCCAGGGGCGCAACGGCGAACTCGCCTACGTCAACGTCGCCAACGGCAACCTCGTGCTGCAAGACCGCGACGACCTCCTCGTGAGCCGCGGCGCCGACGTGGGTGCCATCCGCACCTACAACAGCCAGGGCCAGCTCTCCGACGACAACGCCGACAACTGGTCGCACGGCATCTTCCTGCAGCAGTTGCGCCTGACCGGCACCCGCAACACCGCCGGCAGCACCCTCGTGCGCACCGACCGCGACGGCAGCCAGGCCACCTACACCTACGACACCACCTCCGSGCGCTACGTCTCCACCGCCGGCAGCGGGGCCTACGACAGCATCGCCTTCGACGCCGCCTCCGGCCAGTACGCCTGGACCGACGGTGACTCCGGCACCCAGGAACGCTACGACACCACCTCCGGCCGCCTGCTGWCCCTCACCGACACCAGCGGCAACACCCTCACCTACACCTACGACGCCGCCGGCAAGCTCGCCAGCATGACCGGCGCCAGCGGCGAGACCACCTACCTCGACTACAGCGGCAACAACCTCACCCAGGTCCGCACCGTCACCGCCTCCCCCACCGGCGCGCAGACCACCACCCGCACCCGCTACGTCTACGACACCAGCAACCGCCTGTCCACCGTCATCGTCGACCTCTCCCCCGAGGACAACTCGGTGGCCGACGGCCGCACCTACGTCACCGCCTACACCTACGACGGCACCAGCACCCGCGTGGCCTCCGTCACCCAGGGCGACGGCACGAGCCTCGCCTTCACCTACGTCCAGGTGGGCGGCGAGCACCGCATCGAGACCGTGCGYGACGCGCTCGGCCAGGTCACCACCTTCGCCTACGACACCGCCGCGCGCCGCACCACCGTCACCGACCCRCTGGGCCTGCGCACCCTCTACGACCACGACACCAGCGGCCARCTCGTGCGCGTGACCGCCCCGCCCGTGGGCGGCGCCTCCCAGGTCACGGCCTTCACCTACAACACCAACGGCGACMTCACCCAGGTCACCGACCCCGCCGGCCGCACCGTCGACATGGYGTACGACACCCGCGGCAACCAGACGCTGCAGCGCGACGCCGCCGGCAACACCGTCACCCGCACCTACGACGCGCGCAACCAGCTCCTCACCGAGACCGCCTACGTCGTGGCCGACACCGATGGCGCCGGTGCCGCACAGCCCAGCCTCCCGCTCACCACCCGCTACGTCTACGACAGCGCCGGGCGCAACCAGCTGCGCTTCGTCATCTCCCCCGAAGGCCGGGTCACCGAGCACCGCTACGACACCTTCGGCAACCGGGTGTCCACGMTGAAGTTCGGTGGCGAGGCCTATGCGGTCGCCGGCT
>NZ_LMDI01000008.1 GCF_001425785.1 Rhizobacter sp. Root1221
GTTGTTTTGAGTTGGCGCTCTGGGATTTATCCCAAACAGCGAGTGCTCGCAACAACTTACGTGACCTCGGTCCAATTTATTCCGGACAGTAGTGGGCGCAGGCCGGGATCTCCACCCTCTCGCTGAACAGCGGCGTTCCCGTCCACCGCTGGAGATCCCGGCCTGCGCCGGGATGACAAAAGAGGGATGACTCGCAGTGGGCCTTCGCCGGGATGACCGTGGGCACGACAGAATACTCGCCAAACGGGTATTTGAGAAATACGCCCCAAAGAGGTAAAGTCCTTCTACGCGTGCCACGGGTAGCCTTCCGCTGCCCGATTGACCCACGCCACGTGAGGCCCTCATGAAGCAGATCCTCTCCGTCCCCGACCAGGTGGGCCCGCTGCTGCAGGCCGCCCGCAAGTCGGCCGGCCTGTCCCAGACGGCGTTGGCCGAGCGGCTGGGCATCAGCCAGAGCCGGCTGTCCGCGATGGAGCTGAACCCCGCCTCCATCAGCCTCGCTCAGTTGCTGGCCCTCTGTGGTGCGCTGAACCTCGAGCTGCAGGTGCTGGCCAAGGCCCGCACCGCGGACCACCGCGCCCCGGAGTGGTGACCCATGGGCCGCCGCTCCCACACCCGCGCGCTGTCCGTCTGGACCAACGGCCAACGCGTGGGCACCTGGTCCCTGCCCGCCCGCGGTGACACCGCCTTCACCTACGACCCCGCATGGATGGCCTCGCCCGGCGGGCGCCCCCTGTCACTCTCACTGCCCTACACCGGCGACCGCCCCCTCCAGGGCGACCGCGTGGGCAACTTCTTCGACAACCTGCTGCCCGACAGCGAGCCCATCCGCAAGCGCATCGCCACCCGTTTCAAGACCGATACCACCGGCACGTTCGACCTGCTGCAGGCCATCGGCCGCGATTGCGTGGGTGCCGTGCAGCTGCTGGGCGTGGACGAGGTCCCGGCCGACGTGACGCGCATCACGGGCACGCCGATGTCCGAGGACGACGTCGAACGGCTGTTGCGCCAGGCCACCCAGGCCGGCCCGCTTGCGAACGCCGACGGAGACGACGACCTGCGCATCTCGCTCGCCGGTGCCCAGGAAAAGACCGCCCTGCTCTGGCACGACGGCGGCTGGATGCGCCCCCACGGCTCCACGCCCACCACCCACATCCTGAAGCTGCCGCTGGGCCTCGTGGGCCACCGCCGGGCCGACTTCAGCACGTCGGTGGAAAACGAGTGGCTCTGCATGAACCTGCTGGCCGCCTATGGCCTGCCGGTGGCAAACACCGCCCTGCTGCGGTTCGGCGACCAGAAGGCCCTGGGCGTGGAGCGTTTCGACCGCCAGCGCCATTCGTCCGGCACCTGGTGGATGCGCCTGCCGCAGGAAGACTTCTGCCAGGTCAAGGGCGTGCCGTCCCACCTGAAGTACGAGAGCGACGGCGGCCCCGGCCTCGCCGACCTCGCGGGTGTGCTGGCCGGCGCCGTGCATGCGCCGCAGGACCTGGCCACGCTCCTGAAGACCCAGATCCTCTTCTGGATGCTGGCCGCCCCCGACGGCCATGCCAAGAACTTCAGCCTGCGCGTGCTGCCCGAGGGCCGCTACGCGCTGACCCCTCTGTACGACGTGATGTCTATCTGGCCCGTGGAGGGCAACGGCGCCAGCCAGTTCTCGCGCCACAAGGCCAAGCTCGCCATGGCCCTGCTCGGCAAGAACCGGCACTACCTCTTCAAGGACGTCCAGCGCCGCCACTTCAACAGCACCGCCGCCAGGTGCTTCCAGCGGCCAGACGCTGAAGACCTGATCGAAGACGTGCTGCAGCGAACGCCAGCCGCCATCGACGACGTGGCCAGAAAGCTGCCCAAGGCCTTCCCCGACCAGGTCGCCACGTCCATCTTCAACGGCCTGCGCTGGTCCGCCAACGAACTGCAGCGCATGCCCAAAGCCTGACAGGGCAGGAACAAGCGAGCGAAGCAAAGCGCCAAATCAAGCTACCGCCGAGCCCGGGTCCCCCGGGCGACCGCGGGCGCCCCTCGGGGGCAGGAGCGAAGCGACTGGGGGGCCAATGTTCTAGTATGCGGGGATGTTGTCCGTCGCCTCGCGTGCCCGTTTCCTGCCATTCATCCACCCCATCACCGCCGCGCGGCAACGCCTGCGGGCCTGGTGGCACCAGCGGTTGCCCCGCACCGACACGCTGCTGCTCACGCAGCGCAACGTCTACATCGTGCCCACGCGAGCCGGGTTGATGTTCGGGGCCACGCTGGCGGTGCTGCTGCTCGCGTCCATCAACTACCAGCTCAACCTCGGCTACGTGCTGACGTTCCTGCTCGCAGGCAGCGGAGTCGTGTCCATGCACCTGACCCACAACACGCTGAGGGGCCTCACGCTGCAGCTGCGACCGCCGAAGTCGGGCCATGCGGGCACACCGGTGCTGTTGGACATCACCCTCGGCAGTTCCGGCAAGGCCCGGTTCGGCATCGGGCTGCGCGCGGACGACACCCCGGCCGCCGTGCCAACCTGGACGGACGTGGAGGCCGGCGGCCACGCCCAGGCCCAGGTCAGCTTCGTGCCCGCCACGCGGGGCTGGCACGACATGCCTGCGGTGCGCGCCGAGACCCGGTTCCCACTCGGGCTGTTCCGTGCCTGGGCCATCTGGCGTCCCGCGGCCCGGGTGCTCGTGTACCCACGCCCAGAACAACCCGCCGCTCCGCTGCCGGCCGCTCAGGCGGCCCCGGCCGGGCCGGCCACGACGCGGCGCACGCGGGACAGCGGCGAGGTGGAAGGCATCCGAGGCTACCGCCGGGGCGACCCGCTGAAACTCGTCGTCTGGAAAAAGGCGGCCCGCAACCTGGAGACGGGTGGTGACCTGGTGATCCGCGACACCAGCGCCACCACGGCCCAATCGCTGTGGCTCGATTGGCAGCAGTGCGCGGGCCTGGCCCCCGAGGACCGGCTCTCGCGCCTCACCGCCTGGTTGCAGGTGGCCGACCGCGCCCACGCCCGGCACGGCCTGCGCCTGCCGGGCATCGACATCCCGCCCGACCATGGCGAACTGCACCTGCGCCGTTGCCTGGAGACCCTCGCGCTGTGGCACTGACCCCCATCCTCCCGTGGCGCGGCTGGCGCCACCTCCCGCGCGATGCGCGCGACACGCTGTTCCTGCTGGGCGTGATCGCCTGGACCGTGCTGCCCCACGCCGGCCACCTGCCCGTCTGGTGTGCGCTGCTGACGGGCATGGTGCTGCTGTGGCGCACCCACCTCGCCTTCACCAACGCGCCACTCCCCGGCCGCTGGCTGCCCATCGCCGTGCTCGCGGTGGCCATCGTCCTCACGCTGGTGTCGTTCCGCACGCTGCTCGGCAAGGAGCCGGGCGTGACGCTGCTGGTGGTGCTGATGGCGCTCAAGACCCTCGAACTGCGTGCCCGGCGCGACGCGTTCGTGGTGTTTTTCCTGGGCTTTTTCCTGGTGCTCACGCACTTCTTCTATTCGCAATCGATCGCCGTCGCGGCCGCGATGCTCGGCTCGGTGTGGGGACTGCTCACCGCCCTGGTGCTCGCGCACATGCCGGTGGGCCAGCCGAGCCTGCGCCAGGCCGGCGGGCTGGCCTTGCGCACCGCCGCCCTCGGCGCGCCCATCATGGTGTTGCTGTTCGTGATGTTCCCGCGCATCGGGCCGCTGTGGGGGGTGCCGCAGGACGGCCTGGCCTCCACCGGCCTGTCCAACTCGCTCAGCTTCGGCTCGGTGGCCGAACTCGCGGTCGACGACCGCATCGCGATGCGCATCCGCTTCCTCGACGCACCACCGCCGGCCGAGTCGATGTACTTCCGCGGCCCGGTGCTGACCCGGTTCGACGGCAACGAGTGGACCCCCATCACCACCGACTTCCCGCTGCCGATGGCACGGGACACCCTCGAGGTGCGCGGCCGCGCGGTGCGGTACGAGGTCACCGTGGAGCCGTTGCGGCTGCCGGTGCTCGCGATGCTGGAAGCCACGCCGCAGCTGCCGCCCGTCGAGGGGCTGTGGACCCGCCGCCGCGACGACATGACCTGGGCCACCATCCGGCCGGTGCGCGAGCGGCTGCGTTTCACCGCCACCGCCCACACCGGCTACCGCCTCGCCGCAGAGGAGCTGGCCAGCAGCGTGCGGGCCGAGTCGCTGCGCCTGCCGGCCGACGTGGCACCCCGCACCCGCGCGTGGGCCCGCGCGCTCGGCGAGCGCGTGGGCGGAAACAATCCCGCCGCCCTCGCCACGGCCGTGATGAACCACATCCGCACGGCTGGCTACACCTACACGCTGGCACCGGGCGCCTACGGTGAAACCGACCGCCGTGCCGCGTTCGATGAGTTCTGGCTCGACCGCCGCGAGGGGTTCTGCGAGCACTTCGCCGCCACGTTCGTCCTGATCTTCCGCGAACTCGGCATCCCGGCGCGCATCGTCACGGGCTTCCAGGGCACCGACACCGCGCTTGTCGACGGCTACCACGTGGTGCGCCAGAGCCAGGCCCACGCGTGGGCCGAGTACTGGCAGGAAGGACGGGGCTGGGTGCGGGCCGATCCCACCGCCGCGGTGGCCCCGGAACGCATCTTCAACAGCCGCAACCTGCGGCCCGCCCCGGGCCTGCTGAACAACGCGCTCGACACCATGAGCCCTCGGTTCGTCACGCAGTTGCGGGCACTGTGGGAGACCCTCGACAACCGCTGGAACCAGTGGGTGCTCAACTACTCCCGCGGCCAGCAGTTCGACCTGCTGTCGCAGCTCGGGTTCGAATCCCCCAGCTGGCAAGACCTGGCCAAGCTGCTCGTGCTGACACTCGCCACCCTGGCGCTGCTGGGGGCTGCCTGGGCCTGGTGGAACCGGCAACGGCAGGACCCCTGGCAACGCCAGGCGGCCGCGCTCGCGCGGCAGCTCGCCAAGCTCGGGCTCGACGCGCCCCGGCACGCCCCCCCGCGCCAGCTGGCGGCTGCCGTGCACGACCGTTTCGGCACGCCGGGTGCCCCGCTCGCCGCCTTGTTGCTGGTGCTCGAACGCGAGCGCTATGGGCGGGGTGCGCGGCCGCGGCCGTCCGCCGCGTGGTTCGCCGACGTGAGGACCGAAACACGCCGCCTGCGTTCCGCTGCTCGCACACTCGCCGCTGAGACTCGATAATCCGCCGATGCCCTTCCTGACCCGCTCCCGCACCGCCTGCCAGGCACTGACCTGCGCGTTGCTGCTCGCATCCCTCTCGCTGACCGCCTGCGCCAAACCGCCCAAGGCGCGCAGCGCCTCCGCGGTCGCACGTGACGACAGTGCGCCCGACGTGGTGACCTACGGCCAGCGCGACGACGTGATGCGCTTCGGCGCCGAACTCGCCGCCCGCCGCGGGCTCGACCCGGCCTGGGTGCAGCAGCACCTGGCCGAGTCGCGGTTCGTCCCCAACGTGGCCAAGTTCATCATGCCGCCGCCGGCCGGCACCGCGAAGAACTGGGCGCTGTACCGCTCGCGGTTCGTCGAGCCCATCCGCATCCGCGCCGGCGTGGCGTTCTGGCGCGAACACGAGAAGTGGCTGGTGCGCGCCCAGGCGATGTACGGCGTGCCGGCCGAGATCGTGGTGGGCGTGATCGGCGTGGAAAGCATCTACGGGCAGCAGATGGGCAACTTCCGCGTCATCGACGCGCTCGCCACGCTGTCGTTCGACTTCCCCACCGGCCGCAAGGACCGCAGCGCGTTCTTCCGCGACGAGCTGGAGCAGTTTTTCGTGATGGCCCACAGCGAGGGGCTGAGCCCGCTCGCGCCGAAGGGCAGCTACGCCGGGGCCATGGGCATGGGCCAGTTCATGCCGAGCAGCTGGAACAAGTTCGCGGTGGACTTCGACGGCGACGGCCACATCGACATGAACCGCAGCCCCGCCGACGTGATCGGCAGCGTGGCGCATTTCCTTGCCGAGTCCGGCTGGCAACGCGACCAGCCCACCCGCTTTGCGGTGAACCCGCCGGTGGACGCCGCCGATCGCGCAGCCCTCCTCGCCCCCGACATCCTCCCGTCGTTCACCGTGCAGCAGTTCGCCGAACGCGGCGCCGTGCTCGACGAGAAGGCCACGGGTCATGAGGGCCTGCTGGCCCTGGTGGAACTGCAGAACGGCGCCGCCGCACCCAGCTACATCGCCGGCACGGCCAACTTCTACGCCGTCACGCGCTACAACTGGTCCAGCTACTACGCGATGGCCGTGATCGAACTGGGCGAGGCCGTGGGGCGCATCCACCGCGCCCAGCCCTGACCGCCCTGCTCCCAGAGGTCAGCCCGGTTGACGGTAACGGCGCAACTGGTCGCACCTGCGGTAGCCCATGCGGCTGTAGATGGGCAGCCCCATCGGGCTCGCCTGCAGCGTGACCACACCGGCCCCCCGCTCGAACCCGGCGTTCGTGGCCAGCGCCGTGCACACCTCGCCCAGGCCACGCCCGCGCGACGCGGGCAACGTGGCCACCCAGTACACCCCGGCCGCACCGTCGCTGTAGAGGGTCAGCGCCGTGGCGGCGGGCACCCCGTCGACGTACGCCACGAACCCGGCCACGTCCGGGTCGAGCAGGCGGTCGTGGCGAGCGAGCATCGTGTGCGCTTCCTCGACCGGCAACCCCAGCGTCTCGAACGCACCGGCACTCACGGTCACCGCGTCGCGCACGTGGCCCAGGTCGGCAAACCGCTCGATTCGCACGTGGTCGTCCACCGCACGCACCGCCACCGGCTGCTCCACCAGCAGGCACGGCGATTCCGACTTCCGCTCGTATCCGGCCGACAACAACCAGGATTCCAGGTCGGCGTCGTAGCGGCCGCGGGTGATCACCGAAAACTTGCGGTCGCGCGGACCGAAAAAGGCCTGCGCCCGCTCCACGAACGCCTTTGGCGCCAGCGTGCCGTCGATCCGCACGGCCACGTTCTTGTAGGGCCCCGGGAACCGGTTGCCACCGGCCACGGCCAGCAACCCGCCCGCCTCCACGCTCTCGCACGGCTGCTGCCACGCGAGGTGGGCGCGGTACGACGCGATCAGGTTCGCGTCCGCGGCATCCTCGATCAACCGGGCGGGCAGGTTCTTCATGGCAGGCTCCCTCAGGCCACGCTCACACGGGAATGACACTGACCGACACGTTCATCTCCTGCTGGCCGCTGCCGAGGATCACTCCCCGCAGCGGGCCGGCATCGGCGAAGTCGGCCCCCCAGCCGAGCGTGATGTAGCGGGGGTCGGCCAATTGGTTGTTGGTGGGATCGAATTCGACCCAGCCGTAGCCGGGCGCGAATGCGGCCACCCACGCGTGCGAGGCGTCCACGCCCATCAGGCGTGGCGACCCCGGCGGCGGATCGGTCAGCAGGTAGCCCGACACGTACCGGGCCGGCAGGCCCAGCGCACGCAGGCACGCGATCATCAGGTGCGCGAAGTCCTGGCACACGCCGCGGCGCTGGGCCAGTACCTCGTCGACCGACGTGCTCACGGTGGTGGCATCGGGGTCGAACTCGAAATCGGTGTGGATGCGGTCGGTCAGGTGCGTCAGGCCCGCGAACCAATCGCGCCCGGGACTCAGCGACGCCTGGGCGTACCGGTGGGCCGCCTCCGACAGCGGCAGCAGCCGCGTGGGCTGGCACATGCGCGACGCCATCAGGTCGGCCGGCGGCCGGTGAAACCCCACCGCATCACGCACGGCCTCCCACGACAAACGTTCGGCCAGCGCGGGATCGGGCCGCGCGCCCACGTCCACGTCGCACAACATCCGCACCCGCAGCACACGGTGTGCGCGCAGCAGGCCGAAATGGGTGACCGTGTTGCCGAAGCTGTCGGGGGCCTCGTGGCGTTCGTCCGGCGGCGGTTCGATCTGGATCGAACAGGCCCGCAGCTGCTGCCACGGCAGCACGCGCGGGGTCAGCCGGGCGAGCTGCCAGGATTGGGAGACGGGGGCGGCGTACACGTAGCGGGTGTCGTGTTCGACGCGGTAACGGGTGTCGTGCATCAGGCCACCAGCGACAGCACGCTGCGGGAGCCGGCGTGCGAGAAGAATTTGAGGGTGAGTTCGTCGGACACGGTGCGCGCCACGGCGAGCGTCTGGGCCAGCAGCGTGCGCAACACCTCGCTTTCGGGGTGCAGGTCGGCCGGGGCCAGCTGCAGGAGCGCCTGGTGCACGGGCATCAGCACGTCGCTTGCGAAGCGCCCATGGGCCCGTTCGAGCTTGGCCACGTACTCGACGAGGCCCTTCATCTGGAACGCCACCGACCGCGGGTTCGTGTCATCTCGCAGCAGCAGGTCGAGCACCGGCAGCCACTCGGGGGCCACGAGGTACCGGGACCGGTAGGTCACCGACGAATCGGCCCACTCGATCAGCCACTCGAGGCCGCTGTCGCGCCCTTCGTTGGTGGCCACCTGCAACGCGAGGCACAGGTTCGACAGCCGCTCCACGCGCCGCCCGATCGACAGGAAGCGCCACGCGGTGCCGCGGGTCATGCCGTCGAGCACGTAGCCGGACAGCGTGGTGGTGGTGCTCACCGCGCGGTCGAGCCAGGCCAGCGCGAGCGGCAGCGAGCTGCCACGCTGGAACACCGGATCGGTGGTGAGCTGGTTGAGCGTGCGCCAGTTGTCGGCGGACATGCGGTCGCGCAGGTTGAACGCCACGCGGGACAGCTGGCGCAGCCGCTGGGCCAGGCCTTCCTCGGGGTGGGTGGCGGCACGCAGCAACTCGGTGCCCGGGTGGTCGGACGCCTCGATCAGCGACATCTGTTCGGCCAGCGCCAGCACCGGCACGAGGTCGTCGTCGGCGTCGTCCACCCGCGTCTCGTTGTTGCCCAGCACCGTGGCGATGGCCACGCGCAGCGTGCGCGCCGCGGCGTCGCAGCGTTCACCGTAGCGGCCGAACCAGTACAGGTTCTCCGCCGCACGCGACGGCACGTTGCCACGCGAGGTGACCAGGTCGTCGGCGGTGACGGTGGTGGACAGCAGCGTGAACGACGCGTTGACGGGGCCTTCGGACAGCACCCAGGTGTCTTTCGAGCGGCCGCCCCGCTGCATCGCGATGACCCGGGAATCGCCGTCGCCGGCCACACGCGTGAGGCCGCCCGGCATCACGCGGTAGCCGTTGGGCGTGGCCACCGCGAACACGCGCAGCCCCACCGACCGGGCGCTCAACCGGTCCACCCGCACGTGCGAGTGGGCGCGTTCGAGCACCGGGGCCTGCGACACGTGCACCCATTCCTGCGCCACGTACCGCTGGGGCCGCGCGGCCACGCGGCGGCGCAGTTGCTCGCGTTCGGCCGAAGACAGGTCGGCCCCGAACACCGCGGGCTCGGGCGTGCTGCGGTCGATCGGCTTGATGATCAGGTGGTCGAGCCGCTCCCAGGCGTCCTTGAACGCCGCGGGTTCGCCGAGCCACCACGTGGCCACCGACGGCAGGCGCAGCGGTTCACCGAGCAGCCGTTCGCTGAGCTTGGGCAGGTAACCGAGCAGCGCCCCCGACTCGATCACGCCGGAGCCGAGCGCGTTGGCGATCATCACCGTGCCGCGGCGGGCGCAGTCGGTGAGCCCGGCGATGCCGAGGGCCGAGTCGGACCGGAGTTCGAGCGGGTCGCAGTAGTCGTCGTCGAGGCGGCGCAGCAGCGCATGCACCCGGCGCAGGCCTTCGACGGTCTTCAGCCACACCTTGCCGTCGCGCACCGTCAGGTCACTGCCCTCGACGAGCGTGAAGCCGAGGTAGCGCGCGAGCAGCGCGTGCTCGAAGTAGGTTTCGTTGTAGGGCCCGGGCGTCAGCAGCACGATCAGCGGCGGGCCGTCGCCCTTGGGCGCCCAGCGGAGCACCGACTCGCGCAGGTTCGCGAAAAACGAGGCCAGGTGCTGCACGCGCAGGTCACGGTACAGCTGCGGGAACACCCGCGACACGACAAGCCGGTTCTCGAGCGCATACCCCGCCCCTGACGGCGCCTGGGTGCGGTCGTTGACCACCCACCAGCGGCCATCCGGCGAGCGGGCCAGGTCGGCCGCGTACTGGAACAGGTGCGCGCCCCCCGGTGGCCGGATGGATTGCACCTGGTGGAGGTAGCCGCTGTGCCCGAACACCACCGACGGCGGGATGTCGCCGCCCTTCAGCAACTCCTGCGGGCCGTAGATGTCGGTCAACACCCGGTTGAGCAGGTCGGCACGCTGGGCGATGCCGGTCTCGATCTCGTCCCATTCAGTGGCGGACAGCAGCAGCGGCAAGGGGTCGACCTCCCACGGGCGGTCGGCGCCCTGCGGGTCGGCGTAGACGTTGTAGGTGATGCCGTTTTCGCGGATTTCGCGTTCGGTCAGCGACAAGGTGTCGCTGACCTCGGGCCCCTGGCGTGCCGCCAGCGACGACAGGAAAGCCTCCCAGTGGGGACGCGGCGCCCCGGGGCCGCTCAGCAGTTCGTCGTAGCGGCCGTCCGGGATCGGGTAGCCGTCGAGGAGTTTTCTCATGCCTGAATTCTCCTTGATTGGCAGCAGGCGCCTGCCTGCAACGCAAGAATGGACGCATTGCAACGAAAGTGCCGCCCCCTTCTCGGGGGATTCGTCACAATCCAGTGCGCCCGAACGTCTGTTCCGTCATGAATCCCGACATCACGAACCGCTTCGAATCCCACCGCCGGCGGCTGACCGCCGTGGCCTACCGCATGCTCGGCACCCGCAGCGACGCCGAGGACATCGTGCAGGACGTCTGGCTGCGCTGGTGCGAGGCCGACCACGGCACCATAGCGAACGATGAGGCCTGGCTGGTGTCCGTGACCACCCGCGCCAGCATCGACCGCCTGCGAACGGCCAAGGTGCAGCGTGAGGCCTACGTGGGCATGTGGCTGCCCGAGCCGCTGGTGGCCCCCCTCGACGACCAGCCCGACCTGGCCGCCGAACGTGCCGACGACCTGTCGATGGCGCTGCTGGTGGTGCTCGAGCGCCTCGCGCCCGAGGAGCGGGCGGCGTTCCTGATGCGCCAGGTGTTCGACCAGGACTACCCCGACATCGCCGAGGTGCTGGGCAAGTCCGAGGCCGCGTGCCGCCAGCTGGTGCACCGGGCCACGACCCGGGTGCGCCAGGAGCAGCCCCGGTTCACCGTGTCCGACGCCGAACACCGCGACCAGCTGATGAAGTTCGCCGCCGCGTCCCGCTCCGGCCACCTCGACACGCTGCGCGCCCTGTTCGCACCGGACGTCACCCTCACGGGTGACGGCGGCGGGGTGGTGGCCTCGGTGCCGAAGACGCTCGTGGGTGCCGACCGCGTGGCACGCCTCTTCCACGTGGTGGCCCGCCGCTACGGCAACCTGATGGACCACAAGCTCGCCCTGGTCAACGGCGTGCCCGGCCTGGTGCGCTACGTCGACGGGCGGCTCGAATCGGTGTTTTCCATCGTCACGTCGCCGGAGGGCATCCGGGCCATCTACGCGGTGCGCAACCCGGCGAAGCTCCGCTCGGTCGTCGCTTTGACTTGACTACCCCCCCTCCCTGGAGGGGGTTCGCAAACTACCGCACATGCGGGACAGTCCTGCGACCGGCACATGCCCCTGTGCCATGGAAAATCAAGCTGTTGTCAACTTCATCCAGGAACCCCTCCCCATGACGTCTGCAAGACTGACCCTGGCCGCCTGTGCCTTCACATCGATGCTGCTGATCACCGGCTGCAAGACCAACCCGGCCTCGCCGGACAGCCAGGCCCCCGCGCAGTCCGGCGCCGCGGCCCCGGCTCCCGCACCGGCCCCGGCCACCAAGGAAGACAAGAAAAAGCCGCAAGGCGAGGTTGTCGGCACGCCAGCCCCGGGCAGCAAGTTCAACAAGGTGCAGTTCGGCATGGGCATGAAACAGGTCACCGACCTGGTCGGCCAACCCACCGACCAGGGCGCCTACGTCACCGGCAAGGCGTTCATTCCGTTCCATTTCGGCGGCGACACCTACCGTCACGAGCTGCTGTACAAGGGCGTGGGCCGGCTGGTCTTCGCCGGCGGCAGCTTCGGCAACTATGGCAACAGCAAGCTGATCCGCATCATCCACAACGCCGACGAGTCCGGCTACCGCTGACCCGCTGGCGCCCGCCACGGCGTCACGGCGCGCCGGGCGCCAGCACCAACGTGTGCGCGGGCGGCCCGGCGGCCCACAACGGCACGTCGCGCACGCCCGCCCACGGCGCCACGAAGCGGTGGTACAGCGGTGAAAACACGATGCCCGACTGCCCCGTCGAGTGCATCACCCGCGACTGCGACGGATCCGCCAGGTCGTACAGCCCCCGAAAAGACGGGCCGTGCTCCGACAGGTACCGCTCGCCCGTCAGCGGATCGGCCCGGTAGTTCACCTTCGACACGTTGACCGTGTAGGTGTCACCCCCCACGGGCACCCGGGCCTCGAACCACCGCGCCAGCGCGCCCACCTTACTGAACGGGCGGTGCTCGGACCGCGCGATGTGCGCATCGCCCCACCGCCAGCGCGACACGTCGTTGCCGTGGCGCGCCTGCAGCTCGTCGAGCGCCTGCGTGAAGGCGCGGTCCACCTGCGCCTCGCAGGTCTCGGTCTCGAGCGTGGCCTTGTTGTCACACCACCAGCCGTCGTGCCGCTGCAGCACCCCTTCGAGGGCCTCGCGGAAATTGCGGCTTCCGAGCTGCGCCTCGAACAGCGCCGGGCCCACCTCGTCAGCGAACACGGCCTCGGTCAGGTGACGGGCCCAGGCCCAGAAAATCAGGGGCCCGGCCTTGTCGGCCGACATGGTGGCGCCGGCCGCCACCAGTTCGCGCTGTGCCGCCCAGGCCAGCGGGTGGGCGCTGCGGGCCCCGCGGATCACCGGCAGCAGCCGGGCCGTGGCGCCGGAGTACTCGTCGGCCTGGATGGCCCGAAGGCTCGCGAGGTCGTGTTTCGGGCGGGCGGCCAACAGTTCGACGATGCGGTCGTGCCGGTAGGGCACCGTCCACTCGCTGGTGATGAAGTGCGGGTAGTCGGGGCCATGCACCCGCTGGTTCGCGGTGGCGATGAACCCACGCCCGGGGTCGATCTCGCGCGGTGTGAGCGTGGGGTCGAGGAACCCCGCCCAGTCATACCGCGCATCCCAACCCGGCGCGGGCACGAGGCCCTTCAGGTCGTTGTCGGCGCGGCGCAGCGGCACGCGCCCGGCCGACACCATCGCGATGTGGCCGGCCGTGTCGGCCACCACCATGTTCTGCATGGGCGCCACGTAGCGGCGGAGCTTGTCGACGAAGTCGGCGGCCGAGCGGGCCCGGTTGATCTCGAGGCCCGCGTCCACGGCCCCCACGTCCGCGTCGAGCGCGGTCCAGCGCATCGCGAGCACGTGCCCCGGGCCGGTGGCCCCGTCGGTGGGCCCACCCGCGTCCGAGATGACCGGGCCGTGCCGGGTGCCGCGCGCGAGGAATGGGATGTCGGGCTTGCCGCGCACGCGGATCGTCTCCGCGAAGGTCTCGAACCGGGCCCAGCCGTCCGGGGTGCGGTACTGCATCGGATCGTCCGGGTGCACCTGTTCGAGGTACAGGTCCTGCACGTCGGGCGCCGTGTTCGTGAAACCCCAGGCGATGTGCGCGTTCTGCCCCAGCACCACGATGGGCAGGCCCGGCATCGTGGCCCCGGCGACGCGGAGCCCGGGGGCTTCCAGCCGCGCGAAGTACCAGAGCGCCGGTGCGCTGAGCTTCAGGTGCGGGTCGTTTGCCAGCAGCGGGTGGCCGGTGGTGGTGTGCGATCCGTGGACCACCCAGTTGTTCGACCCCACGCCTTCCACGCCAGACTCCGGCGGCGCCAGTTGCGCCACCTGCGAGACGGCGCCCTGCAGTTTCAGGCCCCGGAACAGCGCCGTGTAGTCGGCGGTGGGCAGCGGCGACGCGCCGGGGTACGGCGGCAGCAGTTCGTTGATGCGTTCGACCGGCAGGTTCATCGCCAGGCGCAGGCGCAGCAGCTCGGCGCCCCAGTTGCCACCGAGGTCCCACGCCATCATCGTGGTCCAGGCGATGGTGTCCTGCGGGGTCCAGGGTTCGAACACGAGGCCCAGCACCACGAACTCGGGCGGCCGGGCCGACATGACCCGCTGCACGTAGGCGTTGATGCCCGCGGTGTAGGCCAGGATGGCCGCGCGGGCGTCGGGCCCGGAATGCGCCCACTGGGCCTCGGCCGCACGGCGCACGCCGAGGGCGCGCAGGAACCGGTCGGTGTCGATGGCGGGTTCACCGAAGGCCTCGGCCAGGCGGCCAGACCCGATGCGCCGGTGGGTCTCGAGCTGCCACAGGCGGTCCTGGGCATGCACGAAACCGAGCCCGAACAGCGCGTCGTCACGGCTGCCGGCCCGGATGGTGGGGATGCCGTCGGCGTCGCGTTCGATGCGCACCTGGGCCGTCACGCCCGGCACGGACAGCGCGCCGTCGGTGTCAGGCAGCACCCTCCACACGTACGCCCCGAGGCCCGCGGCAGCAACCGCCACCAGGCCGAGGATCCCCCACGCCACCCGGCGCAGCCCGTTCCGCATTGCAGTTCTCCTTCCGGAAGTGGCGGCGAATCCCGTGCTGTTCATCGTTTTGGCACCCACCGGCTTCAGCACAATTGTTTACAGATCCACCGCAGTACCCGATTGCCATGACTACACCCCAGATCGACCCGGCAGTGTCCTACCTCGCCTTCCTGGCCACCGTGAGCGACGAACGCCTCGCCCGGGTGGCAGCCCGGCGGGCTTTCGTGGAGATGAAGATCAGCTTCATGCGAGCTGCGGCCCTCGTGCGAGGTTCCGAAGGCCCGATGCTGCAGCGCAAGGTGCGTTCGGCCACCGAAGTGGCGGAACTGTGGCGGCTGAGCGACTCGCTGCTCCACAGCCTGCCGGCACTCGACCCGGTGGTTGCCGCGCACCGCCAGGAACTCCAGTGCCACCTCGACAGCGCGTTCCCGGCCGGCAGCGCCAGCCTGCCGCTCACGTGGGAAACCCACCGCCAGGACGTCAGAGGAGGCTCTCAGCCTCCCTGGCCGAGGTAATCGCTCTTGCCCAGCGGCACGCCGTTGTGCCGCAGCAGCGCGTAGGCCGTGGTGGTGTGGAAGAACAGGTTCGGCAGCACCACGTGCTTCAGGTAGGGTTCACCCTTCATCACGGTGTTGCCCTCGCGGCGCGGGATGGTGATGTCCTTGTCCTCGCTGCCGTCGACCTGCGCCGCCGTGACCGAGGACACGAACTCGAGCGTCTTCGCGATGCGGGCCTTCAGATCGGCCATCGACCCCTCGTTGTCCTCGAAACGAGGCGCTTCGATGCCGGCCAGCCGGGCCACGCAGAACTTGGCCGCGTCACACGCGATCTGCACCTGCCGGGTGAACGGCAGCATGTCGGGGGCGAGCCGGGTGCCCAGCAGCACCACCGGGTCGAACTTCTTCTCTGCGGCGTAGACCTCGGCCCGGTCGAGCCAATTGGCGAGGTTACCGAGCATGGCCTTGAAGATGGGCACGCTCGCAGAGTACATCGAGATGGGCATGGGTTCTCCGATTTGAGGTGAGGGGCGATGCTACTGCGACACGCCCGAGGCTGCACAGCGTGCACAATCGCGGCAGACGCCCAACGCCCGAAGTGCCCGTGAACATCATCATCCTCGACGACTACCAGGACGCCGTCCGCAAGCTCAAATGCGCCGCCCACCTGGAACACCTGAACGCGAAGGTCTTCACGAACACCGTGAAAGGCATCGGCCAATTGTCCGTGCGCCTGCGCGACGCCGAAGTGCTCGTGCTGATCCGTGAGCGCACCCAGTTCCCGCGCCAGCTGCTCGAAAAACTCCCCAAGCTCAAGCTGATCGCCCAGACGGGGCGCGTGGGCCCGCACATCGACATCGAGACGTGCACCCGCCTCGGCATCGCCGTGGCCGAGGGGGTGGGTTCGCCGGTAGCCCCGGCCGAGCTGACCTGGGCCCTGATCATGGCCTCGATGCGCCGGCTGCCGCAGTACATCGGCAACCTGAAACACGGCGCCTGGCAGCAGTCTGGCCTGAAGGCGGCCTCCATGCCGCCCAACTTCGGCATCGGCGCCGTGCTGCGGGGCAAGACACTGGGCATCTGGGGCTACGGCCGCATCGGCCAGATCGTGGCGTCGTATGGCAAGGCGTTCGGCATGCAGGTGACGGTGTGGGGCTCCGAGGCCTCGCGCTCGCGTGCCGCCGCCGACGGCCACGTGGCGGCCGATTCCCGCGAATCGTTCTTCGAGACGTGCGACGTGCTGTCGCTGCACCTGCGCCTGACCGACAACAGCCGCGGCATCGTCAAGCCCGAAGACCTCTCCCGCATGAAACCCACCGCGTTGCTGGTGAACACCTCGCGGGCCGAGCTGGTCGAGGAAGGCGCGCTGGTGTCGGCCCTGAACCGCGGGCGCCCCGGCATGGCCGCGGTCGACGTGTTCGAGAGCGAACCCATCCTGCAGGGCCACCCGCTGCTGCGCCTGGAAAACGCCGTCTGCACGCCCCACATCGGCTACGTCGAGCAGGACAGCTACGAGCTGTACTTCAACGCCGCGTTCGAGAACGTCGTGAACTTCATCCACGGCCAGCCCGCCAACATCGTCAATCCGGAGGCCTTGAAGGTGATGCGCGGATGAGTCCTGCCCACTCGGCCCACCAGCGGGTGGCCCAGGCGCGGTGGGCTCTGATGTTCGGCAATTTCACCATCGGTTGTGGCGTGATGGTGGTGGCGGGTTCGTTGAACGACCTGATCCGCTCGCTGGACGTGAGCGTCGCGCTCGGCGGGCAGCTCATCGCGGCCGCCGCCATCGTGATGTCCATCGGCGCCCCGCTGATGGCGGGCCTCGTGGGCGGCTGGGACCGCCGCAAGCTGCTGGTGTGGTCGCTCGGCTGGTATGCCGCCGGGCACGCGCTGTGCGCCATCGCCCCCAACTACGCCACGCTGCTGCCGCTGCGCACGCTGAGCGTGCTGTCCGCCGCGGTGTTCACCCCGCAGGCGGCCGCGGTGATGGGGCACGTGGCGCCGCCCGACGAACGCGGGCGCTCCATCATCTTCATCTTCCTCGGCTGGTCGGTGGCATCGGTGGTGGGCATGCCCATCCACAGCTTCATCGGCGAGGCCTTCGGCTGGCGCTGGGCATTCGGCCTGGTGGCGGGGCTGTCGGTGGGTGCCGCCTGGTGGCTGTGGCACGTGATGCCCGCCGGCATCCAGTTGCCGGCCATGCGGCTGGCCGCCTGGCGCGGCGTGTTCACGCACCCCATCCTGATGGCCATCGTGCTGGTGACGGCACTCACCGGTGCGGGCCAGTTCACGGTGTTCGCGTACCTCGCTCCCTACTACCGCCAGGTGCTGCATGCCAACGCGGCCGAGACCAGCGCCCTCTTCTTCTGGTTCGGTGCGTTCGGCCTGACCGGCAACCTGCTGCTGTCGCGCTACATCGACCGGCTCGGGGCCGCCCGCATCGTCGCCGGGTCGCTCGCGCTGATGGCGTTGAGCCTGCTGCTGTGGCCGCTGGCCGCCGGGGTCGTGGCCATGGCGCTCATCATGGTGCCCTGGGGCCTCGGTGGTTTCGCCTCCAATTCCGCCCAGCAGGCCCGTCTCGGCGGCGCGGCACCCGAACTGGGTTCGGCCCTCATGGCCCTGAACACCTCGGCGATCTACCTCGGCCAAGCCGTGGGGGCCGCCGGTGGCGGCGCCGTCGTGGCCGCCAATGTCGCCCACGGTGCCAGTCCGGCCCAGGCCTACGACCACCTCCACTGGATCGGGTTCACCTGGATCGTCGTGGCCCTCGGGTTGAGCACGTGGGCCCATCGCGCGTTGCAAAGGAATGGCGGCCGTGCCTGAAACCGCTCTCGAACCCCTGCGCGAACCCCGCTCGTGCGCCCACCTGTTCTGGGTGTTCACCCGCATGGCGCTCCAGGGTTTCGGCGGTGTGCTGGCCGTGGCACAGCACGAGCTGGTGGAACGGGAACGCTGGCTCTCGCGGGACGAGTTCCTGGAACTGCTGTCGGTGGGCCAGGTGCTGCCGGGGCCCAACGTGGTGAACCTGTCGCTGATGATCGGCGACCGTTTCTTCGGCCTGCGTGGCGCGGCGTCGGCGCTCGCCGGCATGCTGCTGGTGCCGCTCGTGCTGATGCTCGGCCTGGCGGTGCTGTATGGGCACCATGCCGACAACCCGCGGGTGGCCGGCGCGCTGCGCGGCATGGGTGCGGTCTCGGCCGGCCTCGTGCTTGCCACCGCGTGGAAGCTGCTGGGCGGCCTGCGCAAGAACCCGCTCGGCCTGCCCACCTGCCTCGCGTTCGGCGCCGCCACGGTCGTGCTGGTGGCCGTGCTGCGTGTGCCGCTCGCCTGGGTGATCGCGAGCCTCGGGGGGATCGCGGTGGGGCTGGCCTGGTGGAGGTTGCGCCCGTGACCGCCACGCTGCACGCCGCCGACCTGTTCGCGCTGTTCGCGCACTTCACGATGCTCAGCCTGCTGGCCGTGG
This sequence comes from Rhizobacter sp. Root1221, assembly GCF_001425785.1. Lineage (GTDB taxonomy): Bacteria > Pseudomonadota > Gammaproteobacteria > Burkholderiales > Burkholderiaceae_C > Rhizobacter. Next base: position 18,388 of record NZ_LMDI01000008.1, read on the forward strand.
GCGGCGCCATCACCACCGCGCCCGACATGCACCGCTACCTGGTGGCCGAACAGCACTGGCTGACGGACGCCCAGTTCACCGCATCGGTGGCGCTGGCGCAGGCGGCCCCGGGGCCGAACGTGCTGTTCGTCGCGGTGCTGGGCTACAACGTGGCCGGCCTGCCCGGGGCGATGGCCGCCATGGCCGGCATCATGCTCCCGTCCACCACGCTGGCCCTGTGGGCCACGCGCTGGGGCCGCTCGCGCCGGGAGACCCGGGGCGTTCGCGCCTTCACCCTGGGCATGGCCCCCCTCACGCTCGGGCTGCTGCTGTCCACTGGCTGGGTGCTTGCGGAACCCTCGCGCCAGATCCCCGGCGCGATGCTGCTGGTGGGGTTGTCGACCGTGGTGATGGCCCGCACCAGGCTGAGCCCGATGTGGCTGGTGGCGCTCGGTGCCGTGGCAGGAGCGGCAGGTTACGCCTGAAGGACCAGCTGGCGCGTGACCTCGGGCACTTCGGTGTCGCTCTCGAAGGCCAGGGCTTCATCCACCAAGCTGGGCAGGTCGGCCAGGTCGTGACGCACCTCGGGGGTCATGCCGTCGGGCAGTTCATCGAACGTGCCGTCGGAAAACCAGACCTCGGTGGTGCCCCCTTCGCCCTGGTGCACCGTGACGCTCAACAGCAGCGCAGGCATTTCGTTGGGCCCGTCCATGGACACTGGCGTGCCGCCCTGGGACGATTCCAGCACGATGATGAGGCGGGGTTCGAAGGTCTCTCGCTCGGCCCGGCCGTGTGGCGCGGCCTGCTGGAGACGGGCCATGATCGTCAGGCCATGGCGCAAGGCGGAAGCCTCGATGCGGGTGACGGTGTCCTGGACACTGTATCGGCTCACGCGGCTGTGCACGGGCCGGTCGTCGGTGCCCATCGCTCGGGTGCCACCGCTCAGTGCCGCGAGGATCATCGCTGCACCGCCTGTCATCCAGAAGCGAAACGGATTCTTCATGAGAGCTCCTTCGCGCAGAGGTACGGACCATACGACCCGGCGGCGCCCCGATCAAGCGCTTCCAAACGGTAGAAACGTAATAAATTGTTTCCTAGGGAGACGGGGAGGGAGTGCCCGTTTTTTAAGCAGCCGGGGGCCCTCTCCTGCTGCGTCGCAACACCGCATTCGGGACGTGCCGCGCGCGCGGCGCGGCAGGCCCTTCATCGCACTCGGGAATTGCGCCCGGCAGGTTCACACCTTCTCGGTGCCTCGGCGCTGGCGCACGGCTTCGTAGAGGCAGATGCCGCTCGCGACGGACACGTTCAGGCTTTCCACCGCGCCCGCCATGGGCAAGCGGACGAGCTCGTCGCACGTCTTCGTGGTGAGCTGGCGCATGCCGGCACCTTCGGCGCCCAGCACCAGCGCCACCGGTCCCGTGAGGTCCAGGTCGTAGAGGGACTGGGTGGCCTGGTCAGACGTGCCGATGATGCGGATGTCCCGCTCCTTCAGCTCGTTGAGCGTGCGCGCGAGGTTCGTGACCATGAAGTACGGCACGGTCTCGGCCGCTCCCGAGGCCACCTTGGCCACGGTGGCGTTGACCCCCACGGCGTGGTCCTTCGGCGCGATCACGGCGTGCGCACCGGCCCCGTCGGCCACCCGCAGGCAGGCGCCCAGGTTGTGCGGGTCGGTGATGCCGTCCAGCACCAGCAGCAGCGGCACGGCATCGACCGCGTCGAGCGTGTCGTCGAGCGAATGGCTCATGGCGGCGGCTTCCACCCGTGCCGCCACCCCCTGGTGGCGCGGCGAGCCGCAGAACTTCTGCAGGCGGTCGTCGTCGCTGTCGATCAGGCGCACACCGGCCTCGCGCGCGCGTTCGAGGAACTGGCGCATCCGCGGGTCGCGGCGGCTGGCGTCGAAGTGGATTTCGGAAACGGACTTCGGTGCAGTCTTCAGGCGCACCGTGACGGCGTGGAAGCCGAAGAGGATCTTGTTGCTCATCCGCGAATGGTAGCCGCCCTGGCTGCCAGCACCTGATCCACCACCGCCACGAGCTCGTTGTACTGGAACGGCTTGGCGAGGTACGCGTCGCAACCGGCCGCGAGGATGCGCTCGGCATCGCCCTTCATCGCCAGCGCCGTCAACGCCACCACCTTGATGCCGGCGGTGGCAGCCTCGGATTTCAGCAGCCGGGTCACCGACAGTCCGTCGATGCCGGGCATCTGCACGTCCATCAGGATCAGGTCGGGCGGGTCGGCGCGCGCACGATCGAGGCCGGCTTCCCCGTCCGGCGCCGTCAGCACCACGTGGCCCGCGCGCTGCAGCAGCAGCTGCGCGAGCTTCAGGTTCTGGGGGTTGTCTTCGATCACGAGCACGCGGGCCATCAGACGTTCTCCTCCACGTGGCGGTGCCGTGCCAGCGCACGCCGCACCTCGGCCAGCAGGCTTGCCGGCAGGAACTCCGCCTTCTCGAGCACCTGCTGGACCTGTCCGTGCAGCGTGGTGCGGTCCTCGTTGTTCAGGAGCTTGGCAGTCAACACGATGATCGGAATGTCCGCCGTGGCGGGGTCGGCACGCAGCGCCCGCACTACATCGAAGCCGGACACGGCCGGCATCATCAGGTCCAGGATGATGAGGGCCGTGGACCCGTCGCGCGCGAGGGCCAGCGCCTCCGCCCCGCCATAGGCCCCCACCGGCATGAACCCTGCCACTTCCAGGTGCTTGCTCACGAGGGTGACGGCCTTCGGATCGTCGTCCACGACCAGCACGCGGGCGCCCTTGCGGCCGTTGCCGAGGTCGACCGATGCCACCGCGGCCAGCAGGTCATCGGGATCGACCGGCTTGGCCAGCACCTGCGAGGCCCCCAGGGCGAATCCGCGCCGCCGCTCGTCCGTCACCGACACGATGACCACCGGGATGTTGCGCGTTTCCTCGCGGTCCTTCATGCGCAGCAGCATGTCCCAGCCGTCGATGCCCGGCAGGATGATGTCCAGCACGATCACCGACGGACGTTCGTGGCTCGCCAGGTGCAGCCCCTCCTCGGCCGACCTGGCGAGTTCCACCCGGTAGCCTGCCCCTTCGAGGTGACTCACGATCATGCTGGCCGCCCGCGCGTCGTCCTCGACGACCAGCACCACCGGGGCATCCTTCGACGGCGGCAACGCCGCCACCACGGCCCGGCCCGTCACGTCGGGTGCCAGGCGGATCTGCTCGGCCGTGGCCTCGCGCCAGGGCAGCCACACGGTGAAGGTGGAGCCCTGCTCCGGCTCGCTGGTCACCAGCATGCCGCCGCCATGCAGTTCGGCCAGCCGCTTGACCATCATGAGCCCGAGGCCGGTGCCGGCGTACTTGCGTGACAGCGATGAGTCGATCTGCACGAACGGCTGGAACAGCCGTTCGAGGTCCTTGCGGGCGATGCCGATGCCCGTGTCGGTCACGCTGATGGCCAGGTAGGCGGAAAAGGCATCGATGTTCGCGGGCGGGAACGCGCGGGCATACCGCTGGTTGCAGGCCGCCTTCACCTCGGCCGCGGTGGCACGCTGGAGGGACAAGGTCACGTGCCCGCCCTCGGGCGTGAACTTCACGGCATTGGCCAGCAGGTTGTAGACGATCTGCTTGGACTTGCGCAGGTCCACCATCAAACTGCCCTGGTCGGGCTCGCACACCGCGCGCAGCCGCACGTGCTGGGTGCTGGCCTTCTCACGCATCACCGACATGCCGCTGCCCGAGAGCTGGATGGGCTCGAGCGCCTCCAGCTCGAGCGGTGAATGGCCGGACTCCACCTTCGACAAGTCGAGGATGTCGTTGATCAGCGAGAGCAGGTGCTTGCCGCTCGTGAAGATGTCGGTGATGTACTCCCTCTGCTCCGGCGTCAGGTCGCCCACCATGCCGTCCTTCAGGATCTCGGAGAACCCGATCACGGCATTGAGCGGCGTGCGCAATTCGTGCGACATGTTCGCGAGGAACTCGCTCTTCATGCGGTCGGCCTTGCTGAGTTCCGCGTTCTTCTGCTGGATGTCCTCGCCACGTGCGCGCAGCTGGTCGGCCAGCATGCCGAGTTCGGTCATCTGCGACAGGTTGTGCAAGGCCACGCCCCATTGCGCGCACAGGCGTTCGAGGAAGCGGCGGTCGCCGTCATCGAGCCGCGTGGCGGCTGCCAGCACCAGCACCCCGCTGAGGTGCCCCTGGAACATCACGGGCGAAAACAGCACGGTGGCCGGCGACAGCGCGGCCAGGCCCGTTTCGATGCGGAACCCGCCCTCCTGGCCCACGCCGTTGATCTCGACCGGCAGCATGGTGCGGCCGGCCAGGCCGAGCGGGCCGTCCCCCAGCCGCACCAGCGGCTGGGCATCGCTGGGTGCCGCGTGGGTGGCCGCCAGGCGCAGCATGCCGCCGATCTCCTCATGGGCGTAGAAGGCCGAGCAGAGGAACTGCGGGTTGCCTGCCAGCACCTGCAGCGTGCCGTCGACCACGGCATGGCGGTCGGGCTGGCTGTTGTAGAGCGTGAGCGCCTGCGCGTGCAGTTCCTCGTAGCGCGCGTTCTGCGCCACGCGCCGCTCGGCCTCCTGGCGCGCCACCAGGTCGCGCCGGACGCGCCAGTAAACCACGGGCAGCATCAGCAGTATCACGACGATCAACGTGGCGAATGTGGCCTCTGTCACCGCGGCGCGGTCGGTCTCCACCTTCTCCCGCTCGGCGAGGAGCCGCTGCTCCTCCCCCGCCATCTCGTCGAGCACGCCGCGGGCGCCATGCAGCACGCGGACACCTTCGTCCAGGCGCTGCACCAGGTCCACGGACGAACCGTTCGACCGCATCATCTGTTCCGTGTCGCGGATCACGTTGATGCGGGTCATCACAATGCGGCGCAGCTCGGCGAGCCGGTCCTGCTGCGCGGGGTTGTCCAAGGTGAGGCGAGAGACAGTGCCCACGCTGGCATCGAACTTCGCCATCCACTGGTCACGCCCTTCGGCAAACGCCTCGCGCCGCGACATCATGAAGGCGCGGTGGTCGGCCTCGGCCCGATCGAGGTTCGACTGCAGGCGGGCGACCTCGCCAATGACCAGGTGGGTGTGGTTGACGAACTTGGAAGCCTCGAGGGATTCCTGTGCGGAGTTCCAGGAGAAGCCAGCCAGCGCGAGGATCAGCACCGCACCGGCGGACAGCCCGGCGATTGCCCATTGCCGAACAGACAGTTGCCCCATGGCCGCGCTCCCAGGATGACAGACCGAGACGCTGTGTGCCCAGTCCACTCCTGGCGCTGCCTACCGTGTCGGTATGGCTGCGTCAGCTCCCGCTGCGGACCAAAGCTGATACAGGGTGTAACACAGCGACATGAACCCGCCTACCGCATCCGCGCTAATCCCCTCCCGCCGCCCGCGTGATCAATGCCTACACGAGGGCCCGCTTCAGCGCGACCACCCCTGCCAGGATGGCAAAAAAGAACGGCTGGTGGAGCATGTACACCGTGAGGGACCAGCGCCCGATCACGGCCAGCCCGCGTGCAGGGGACACCACCGGGCCGCTCAACCAGTGCGGCCGGCGCGCCAGCATCCACTGCCCGGCGGCCATGCCCCACCACATGATCCCGAGCCACGGCAGCACCGGCACGTAGTCTTCCGTCACCGGTTTGCGGGTCACGAGGCCCAGCCAGTTCAGCGCGCGCCCGTCGAACAGCGGGTGCTGGATGAACTGCGGCAACAGCACGGCCACCAGCCCCATGAGCCACAGGACCCGTCCCGCCGGCGCCGTCAGGCGCACGACCACGAGCATCACCGCAATGCCGTGCAGCACGCCAAACGTGATGAAGCTCTTGGGGAAGATGAACCAGGACCCCGCCGTGACCAGCAACGCACAGCCCGCCACTTGCGCCCACCGGCGCCAGAACCGCGGCCAGCGCTGCCCTTGTGTGTACGCCACGGCCTGCCCGAGGCCGGCGCAGAAGAGGAAGGTGGAGACGATGCAGGTGCGCTGCCAGGTCCAGAATGGGTCGTGGTAGAAGTTCTGGCGGATGAACCGGAAGTGGTTCAGGTCGAACGCGAAGTGGAACGCCACCATCCACACCACGGCCGCCCCCCGCAGGGCGTCGAGCCTGTCAAAGCGATGGGCAGCCATCACTGCGCGCGGGTCAGCGGCTCGATGCGCGCGAGGTGTTCGAGGAAGGTGGACGCGGACTGGTACCCGATCACCCTCGCCTGCGGGATCTCGGCACCAGCCGGCGGGAAGAACAGCATCGCCGGGGGGCCGAACAGGCCATGCCGGCGCAGCAGGGCCTGGTCGGCCTCGTTGTTGGCGGTGACGTCGATGCGCAGCAGGTTCATGCCGGCCAACTTGCTGCGCACTTGCGGGTCGGTCAGCGTGAACGCCTCGAATTCCTTGCACGACACGCACCAGTCGGCGTACACGTCCAGCATGACCGGCCTGGTGGACGTGCGCACGGCTTCATCGAGCGCCGCGACGCTGGTCACCGGCGCGAAGGCCACGCCGGCCTCGACGCGCCCGCCACCGCCCAGGTGCTGCAGCGGCTGCAGGAGGCTGCGGCCGCCCGAGGACACCCCCACGAGCTGCACGGCGGCGAGCAGCGCGAGCGCGATGCCGAGGCCCTTGGTCAGCGTGCGCCCGGGGTGCGACGTGTGGGCATGAAGCGGTTCGAACGCACCGAGGTACACGCCGCCCGCCAGCATCAGCACGGCCGCCGCGAGCATCACCACCCACACGGGCAGCACGGGCGTCACCATCCACAGGGCCACGCCGAGCAGCAGGAAGCCGAAGAAGTGCTTCACCTGCTTCATCCAGGCCCCGGTGCGTGGCAGCAAGGTGCCGGCCGACAGGCCCACGAGGAGCAGCGGCACGCTCATGCCCGCGGCCATCGCGAACAGGGCCACGCCACCGAGCAGCGCATCGCGGGTCTGGCCGATGTAGACCAGCGCGCCGGCCAGCGGAGCGGCCACGCACGGCCCCACGATCACGGCAGACAGCCCGCCCATCACGAACACCCCCACGAACTGGCCGCCCTTGAAGCGGTTGGACCAGCTCGTGAACCTCGCCTGCAGGCCCGCGGGCATCTGCAACTCATAGGCGCCGAACATGGAGAGCGACAGGCCGGCCAGCAGCAGTGCGAACGCGCCAAGCACCCAGGCGTTCTGCAGGGCCGCGCCGAGACTCTTGCCAAGCAGCGCCGCGGCGATGCCGAACAGCGTATAGACGATGGCCATGCCGAGCGAGTATGCGAGCGCCAGCGAAAACCCGCGGGTGCGCGACACCCGCTGCGACTGCCCCACGATGATGGACGACAGGATGGGCAGCATGGGCAGCACACACGGCGTGAACGACAGCAGCAGGCCTGCCACCACGAACACCCCGGCGATCGTCAGCAGGCTGCGCGACTGCAACGCGTTGCCGAACACGTCACCGCTGCCGGCTGGCGCGGGTGGGGCATCGGCCGCCGCCGGCGCCGGGCTCGACGACACGAGACCCGACAGCAGGCCGCCGGTGCGGCGGGGCTCCGCGGGCGGCGCGGCCACCACCTGCATCAATCCGTCCGGGCCGGCCTCCACCCGCACCGGGCGCTGCTGCGGCGGATAACACAGGCCCTTGTCCGCACACCCCTGGTTGCCCACGTTGAGCTGGAACGTGGTGCCCGCGGCCTGCGGCGGCACGGCCAGCACGAGCGTGACGGTGTCGCGCAGGGTTTCCACGTCCTTGCCGAAGTTCTCGTCGAACTTGACCTTGCCGCGTGGCACCTCGAGGTCACCGAGCGCGATGGACGCGGGATCGGGGATGGCGTTGAGCTTGTCGCGGTACAGGTAGTAGCCGGGCGCGACGTCGAAGCGGATCTCGAGGTGGCCGGCATCCACCTGGCGGGCCGACAGCGCAAACGCCTTCACCGGATCCAGGAACGCCTCGTCGGCACGGGACACCGCCGTGCCGGCGGCCAGGAACAGCAAAGCCACCCCGAGGAAGCGTGTCGAAATCGATCGGATGCCCATGCGTCGCTACTTTCCGGCCCGGGCGCCCATCGCCGCGGTCAACATGGGATTGTAGGAACTCCAGGATGTTCCCCGTGACAGCCCGTATTTGTGCGCGCTGCGGGAACATTTCCTGCATGAACGCCTCCACCCAGCGAGGAGGTGCCCGGCATGCCTGACGACTCGACTCCCACCCGGTTTTCCCATGTGAAGGCCGGCAACGACGGCTGGCGCAGCGACGGCCTGCGCGATTTTTTCCTGTACCGCGACCTGGGCGTGGCGGAGGCCACGAACGGCAAGGTGATCTGCCATCTCGTGAAGGCCAACCTGGCGCCCGAGAAAGGCACCGGCTGGCACCGCCACGAGGCGGACTTCCAGATCGTCATCATGACCAAGGGCTGGGCCCGGTTCATGTACGGCGACCAGGAAACGCTGGTGTCGGCCGGCGACTGCGTGCACCAGCGCCCGGGCATCGTGCACTACCTGTTCGACTACTCCCCCGACATGGAGTACCTCGAGATCGTGGGCCCCGCCGACTTCAAGACGGTGGACGCCCCGGCCCCGTGCGAGGTGCCGCCCTTCACGCCGTGGCCCGCCGTCACGGCCCCGCCGGGAGCGCCTTGAGCCCCTGTGACCGCGTTTCGCCGGTGTTGACCCCGCCATAGGGCACCAGGTCGAAGTTCAGGTCGTTGCGGTCGCCGGAGAGCTCGATCACCGTCTTGGCTGCATCGAACTGCGGGAACCCGCCGCACGCTTCGCCGCGCTGGCAAAGCAGCGTGTCGTTGTCGATGTCGGAGCCGGCGAAGATCTGCACCTGCGTGGCCGTCACGCCGGCGATGCGCCACGGGTACACACCGTTCGTGGCATTCACCGCCACCTGGTGGATGGGGTTGCCGGTGCTGGCGTCCACCACGAGCACGTACACCCGCCCGAAGTCGGCGGTGGACGTGGCCCCGGCCGCCGTCTTCGTGACGATCACCTGCACGTCGAACTGGCGCGCCGAGGTGGTGACGCGCAGCGTGGCGAACGTGCTGCCCAGCGGGAGGGTGTCGCGCGACACCGTCACCGTGTACGTGCCGAGGCCGCTGGCGTCCACCGCCTGGGGCCCCACCGTCACCGCCGCTGTGCTGCTGACCACGGAGGTCACCGTCTCGGTGCTCGCCCCGCCCTGGAGCACCACCTGGAGTTCGGCCGACGTGCGCACCGACCCGAAATCGAGGCTCGACGGCAGCGCGACGACCGTGCCCGGCACCGGCGTGGGGTTGGTGCCGGCCAGCTTCAAGGCCTCGTCGACCGCCTTGCTGGCATTGACGAGGCCGAAGCCGGTGCCGCTGTCGCGGCCGGCGGCGCCCAGGTCGTCGGTGAGGAGTCCTGCGCCGAGCAACGCGTCGACCTGGGCCACGGTGATGCCGGGGTTCGCGTAGCGCATCAACGCCATCACACCCGCCACGTGGGGCGCCGCCATGGACGTGCCGGCCTTGCCGCCATAGCTGGGCACGCGGGTGGTGCCACTGAAGTCGCCGAGCGTGCTGTAGATCAGGTCGGGCAGGCCCGTGCCGGTGGTGGACTGTCGCGGGTCGCCGCCGGGCGCGGCCAGGCTGAGCTGCGGGTCGGTGTTGGAGTAGGACGCCGTCTGCCGCCGGGCGTCGAGCGCGCCCACGGAGACCACCCCGGCACAGTTGGCCGGTGCATCGCGCGCCGTCAGCGCGTCATTGCCCGAGGCCGCCACCACGATCACCCCGGCAGCCCGTGCCCGCGTGACCGCATCGGCATAGGCGGCGGGGCAAGCGCGGGTGCTGCCGAGGCTCAGGTTGATGACGTCGGCCCGTTCGCCGGGGATCTGCCCCGACGCGTTGGCCAGCCCGGCGGCATACAGGATGGCCTGGGCCACGTCGGCCGTGGTACTGCCCGTGGCGTCCTTCGCGAACACGCGGATGGGCATCAGGCGCGCCATGGGCGCCACGCCAGCCACCCCGGTGGATTCGAACGTGGTGGCGGCCACGATGCCGGCCACGTGGGTGCCATGGAACGCGGTGGCCACGCCGGGGCTGCTGGGGTCGTCGGCGCTGGCGGACCAGGTGCCGCCGCCGGTGAAGCTCGCCTCGTAGGCGACCTGGCCCGTGAAGTCGGGGTGGTCGGAGACGATCCCGGTGTCGATGACCGCCACGATGGGCCGGCGCGTGAACTGCTGGCGCAGCGGCACGAGCGTGGCCATGGCCCCCGGCATGCCGATCATCTCGAAGTGCCAGCGCTGGTTCGAATAGAGGCGGTCGGCCGGCGGGTAGGCCCCCACCAGGTCGGACTGCAACGCCACGCGGTAGTTGGGCTCGGCATACGCGTACAGGCCGGTGCGCTGCAGGTGCTTGGCGTAGTGCACGGTGTCGATCACCTCGCGCAGCGCGGGGGGCAGGTCGGGGGCGGCGGCCGACAGCACGCGTGCCGATGCCTGGCGGCTGTCGGCCGTGCCCTGTCCAAGGGCCTGCAGCTGGTCGAGGGCAGCCTCGCGCTCGGCCGCGCCCGTGGGCATGTGCAACAGCACCGGTGCCGAGGTGGCTTCGGGTGCGGCCGTGGACAACGCGCCTGCCCCGAGCGCCTTGGCCCGCAGGCGGTTGGCGGCGGGGTCGCTGGACAGGGCCCGCGCCACCACCTCGCCCGCCACCACACCGGACGTGCTGCTGACCGTGTTGGCACAGGTGCTGCTGTCGGTGGGGGCTCCGATGCGCAGGTTGTAGATGGACGCCCCGGCGTACGCATTGACGGCGACGTGGTACCGGCCGGCGGTCTGGATGCGCAGGCATTCGAACGCGTTCACCCCGGACGATTGCCCGATGGGCGGCGAATTGGCGGAGGCGCCTTCCGCGTACACGTACAGGTCGAGGTCGTTCACGAGCGGGTTGGCGGTGAACTCCAGCTCGATCACCTGGCCGGGCTGCAGGTCGGCCACATAGCCGTCGATCGGGTCGCCGGCCTGGTAGTTGGCCCCGGCAGCCCCCGCCTGCGGCACGTTGACCGAGCCGATCAGGTAGACGGGCGACACCAGCGCCTGCGAGCCCGCGAACGTGTTGTTGGGCGCGCGCCCGGCCTGGTTGGGGTCGTTGGTGTCGGAGTCGACCGCCGCGTGTTCGGGCAATGAGAGGGTGCCCGACAGCGTGACGCTGCCGTCCCCCCCGCCGCCCCCACCGCAACTGGCGAGCAGCAGCACAGCACCGGCGCACCACGCGTTCAGGATCTGTTTGCGCATAGGACCACGACCGCTCGACGGCCGCCTCTTGGGTGAGAACCCAAATCGTAGCCCTTGGCGTGTAACCCCACTGTCGGAGAACGCCTCGACAAAGCGCGAGGAACGAGCCCGGTGCCGTCAGAATTCCATGTCGAGTTCCTCGATGTCGTCCGGCTCCTGGCGGGCCGCCGCCACCCAGGCCTTCATGTCCGGCATCGCCATGATGTGCTGGCAGTACGCGATGCCGGTGCGGTCGAGCTTGACGTGGTAAGTGCGGAACCGGGTCACCACCGGCGCGTACATGGCATCAGCCATGCACGGCCTGGTGCCGAAGAGGAACGGCCCGCCATACGTGGCCAGGCATTCGCGCCAGATCGCGGTGATGCGGGCGATGTCCCCCTCCGCACGCGACCACACCTTGTGGCCCGGGAAGTCGCCCTTCAGGTTCATGGGCAACGCCGACCTCAGGCTGCTGAACCCGGAGTGCATCTCACCGCAGATGGCGCGGCAGTGCGCGCGGGCCGCACGGTCTTCTGGCAGCAAGCCGCTCTCGGGGTACCGTTCGGCGAGGTATTCACCGATGGCCAGCGTGTCCCACACCTTGATGCCGTCGTGCGTGAGGCACGGCACGAGGATGGACGGCGACAGCAGCAGGATCTCCTGCCGGGCGTCGGCATCGTCGGGCGGCACGATGACCTCCTCGAAATCGAGCCCGGCCAGCCGGGCCATCAGCCACCCCCGCAAGGACCAGGACGAATAGTTCTTGCTCGACAGGCTCAGCGTGGAGGCCGGCTTCGGCGGTGCCTTCTTCGAGGGCGTTCGCGACGCCACGGTCTTGGCTGCGGGCTTGGCGGCAGACTTGGGGCGAGCCTGGGTTGCGGCTGGGGGCATGGGCAGGACTCCATCGGCATCGTGGGCGGACCGGTCTCGCAAGGGATGTGCCACACGCGGCATGGCGCGCTAGTTGCAAGTGGACAGCCATCGCCAAGTGCCAGGAGACCTCATGATGTACCAGGCCTACCAGGCCCACAGCGATCTGATGTGGCCGCTGAGAGCCTTGGCCAGGACCGCCCTGCCCATGCTCCAGCACCCCGGCCACGTGTGGTCGGGCCTCGGCATGCACCGCAAGCTGGTTGCCGCATTGCACACGCTGTCGCTCTCCGAGATCACTCACAAGCGCCCGGCGTTCGGCATCGGCCAGATCGAGGTGGACGGCAAGACCGTCGAGGTGGTGGAGGAAGCCGTTCACGTGGCGCCGTTCGCGACACTGCTGCGTTTTGCCAAACCGGGCGCACCGGCACAGCCTCGCGTGCTGGTCGTCGCACCGATGTCGGGCCATTTCGCCACCTTGCTGCGCGACACGGTGCGCACCATGTTGGTGGACCACGACGTCTACATCACCGACTGGCACAACGCGCGCGACGTGCCGTTGTCCGCCGGCCGGTTCGGCCTCGACGAGTACACCGCCTACCTGATCGACTTCCTCGCCGTGATGGGCCCGGGCGCCCACCTGATGGCCATCTGCCAGCCGTGTGTCTCCGCGCTGAGCGCGGTGGCCCTGATGTCAGAGGACGACCATCCGGCCACGCCCGCCAGCCTCACGCTCATGGCCGGCCCCATCGACTGCCGCATCAATCCCACCGCGGTCAACGAACTTGCCGTGACCCGTCCCATCGACTGGTTCGAGAAGAACCTCGTGAGCGTGGTGCCGTGGCGGTTTGCCGGCGGCGGCCGGCGTGTGTACCCCGGGTTCATGCAGCTCACCGCGTTCGTGAGCATGAACCGCGACCGGCACGTGGCCGCATTCAAGGACTACTACGCCAACCTCGCCATGGCCGATGCCGAGCGGGCGGGTGACGTGGAACACACCCGCACGTTCTACGAGGAGTACTTCGCCGTCTCCGACCTGCCGGCCGATTTCTACCTCGAGACGGTGCGCCTGGTGTTCCAGGAGTACGCACTGCCGAAGGGTGAATTGATGTTCCGGGGACGCCGCATCGACCCGTCGGCGATCCGGCGGACGGCGCTGCTGACCGTGGAAGGCGAACGCGACGACATCTGCGCCGTGGGCCAGACCCTGGCTGCCCAGGACCTGTGCAGCAAGCTGCGCCCCTACCTGCGCACGCACCATGTGCAGCCCGGCGCGGGCCACTACGGTGTGTTCAGCGGCAGCCGCTGGAAAAGGCACATCTACCCGCTGGTGCGCGACACCATCCACGCGGCCGGCTGATGCCCCTGGCCGGGTTCAGCCGGCTGAACCTTGGCCAGCCGCGATGGGCGGCACATCCAGGTGCACGTCGCCACACTGCGCACGGTGACGCAGCGCGTGGTCGATCAGCACGAGGGCGAGCATGGCTTCGGCGATGGGCGTGGCGCGGATGCCCACGCAGGGGTCGTGGCGGCCGAACGTTTCCACCGTGGCCGGCGCACCAGCCAGGTCGATGGACTCACGCGGGCTGCGGATGGAACTGGTGGGCTTGATGGCGATCTGGACGGTGACGTCCTGGCCGGTGGAGATGCCTCCGAGCACGCCGCCCGCGTTGTTGCCGCGGAATCCGTCGGGCGACAGCGCGTCACCATGCGTGGTGCCGCGCTGCGCGACGCTCGCGAAGCCGGCGCCGATCTCGACCCCCTTCACCGCGTTGATGCCCATCATCGCGTAGGCGATGTCGGCGTCGAGCTTGTCGAACAACGGTGCACCCCAACCCACCGGCACGTGGCGCGCGGCCACGGCAATGCGGGCGCCGCAGCTGTCGCCATCCTTGCGCAGCTGGTCCATGTAGGCCTCCAGGCGCGGGATGTCGGTGGCGTTGGCCGCGAAAAACGGGTTGTTCGGCACGTGGTCGAGCGATTCGAACGGGATCTCGATCTCGCCGATGTGGGTCATGTGGCCATCGAACGTGGTGCCGTGGCGCTCGCGCAGCCACTTCTTCGCCACCGCGCCGGCGGCCACCATGGGCGCCGTGAGGCGGGCCGACGAGCGTCCGCCGCCGCGCGGGTCGCGGATGCCGTACTTGTGCCAGTAGGTGTAGTCGGCGTGTCCCGGGCGGAATGTCTGCAGGATGTTGCCGTAGTCCTTGCTGCGCTGGTCGGTGTTGCGGATCAGCAGGCAGATGGGGGTGCCGGTGGTGCGCCCTTCGTACACACCCGACAGGATCTCGACCGCGTCCGGTTCATTGCGCTGCGTCACGTGGCGCGAGGTGCCAGGACGGCGCCGGTCGAGTTCGGGCTGGATGTCGGCCTCGGACAGCGGCATGCCGGGAGGGCATCCGTCGATCACGCAGCCGATGGCCGGGCCATGGGATTCGCCGAAGTTGGTGACGCGGAACAGGGTGCCGAAGGTGCTGCCGGACATGGGGAATCAGGGCCGAGGGACAAGCGCTGCATTTTACGCCCGCGCCAATCGCGCGATGGGGATCAACGCCTGAGGTTCAAGGGCAAAGATTGTTGCGGCGCCGGCAACACCGTGTTGAGTCCGGGTCTCTTGGTTTGGCTCAGGGGTAACCCTACATTGAATCCAAGACGCGCCACCGGTCGGTGGCGCCGCGGTCACGGAGGACTACCTCCCGCCGTGCCTGCCGGATGAGGGGGTCCCTACTGTCTGGAGAAATTCAACAATGAAGTCCATCCCGTTTGCTTTCGGCGCCATCGCCCTTGCCGCCAGTTTTGCCGCCAGCGCCCAGACCGCACCGAGCACCAGCAACGTCACGATCTACGGCGTGGTCGACGCCTATGTGCAGTCCGCCCACGGCAGCAGCACTGTCAACCGCGTGCAGTCGGGCGGCCTGAACGGCTCGCGCATCGGGTTCCGCGGCACCGAAGACCTGGGCAATGGCCTGAAGGCCCTGTTCGCCATCGAAAGCGGCATCAACCTCGACGACGGCACCAGCGGCCAGAACGCCTTCTGGGGTCGCCAGGCTTTCGTGGGCCTCGGTTCGTCCTACGGCCAGGTGACCCTCGGCCGCCAGTACGGCAGCATCTACACGCTGTCGAACGACTTCAGCGCCTTCGGCAACACCCCCACCGGCCCGAGCACCGCCGTGATCGGCGGCTTCGGCGGCTACGAGCCCGTGCGTGGCGGCGCCACCGCCTCGGCCACGGGCAATGGTGGTCCGGCGCGCATCAACAACTCGGTGAAGGTCGAGACTGCCTCTTACGGCGGCTTCCGCGGCGGCTTCGTGTACGGTGCCGGTGAAGTGGCCGGCGCCACCAACGACAACCGCATCGCCGACGTGTACGCGCGCTACACCGGCGGCCCGTTCGATGCCATGTTGTCCTTCGTGGACGACAAGGCCGATGTGACCGGCCTGAGCGTGCGCACCACGTCGGCCGCCGCGGCCTACACGTTCGGCCCGGCCCGCGTGACCGGCGGCATCATCTCGGTGGACAACCGCAGCGCCACCGACGCCGACGGCCGTGGCTACTGGGTGGGCGGCGACTACCGCTTCGGCGAGCACCTCGTGCGCGCGCAGTACCTCGAGAACAAGGCCCGCAACGTGGACGTGGGCACGACGAAGGCGTTGGGCGTGGGCTACCAGTACGACCTGTCGAAGCGCACCGCGCTGTACTCGTCGCTGACGCACTTCAAGAACGAAGGCAGCACCTACACGAACCGCTGGAACGCTTCGATCCCGGACGGCCTGCTGACCGGCGACGATCGCAAGGTCACCGAGTTCGTGGCCGGCATTCGCCACTCGTTCTAAGCGTGAGACGGCCCCGGCGAAGGCCGGGGCCCGACCGCGGGGCAAGCGAGCGAAGCGAAGCGCCAGATCAAGCTACCGCCGAGCCCGGGTCCCCCGGGCGACCGCGGGCGCCCCCCTCGGGGGGGCAGGAGCAAAGCGACGTGGGGTTCCTCACCCGCAGGCCAATCGCGGATGTAAGCCTTCAACATCCGGTTCTCGAAGTCCTGGCTGTCCACGACGGCCTTGGCCACGTCGTAGAACGAGATCACGCCCATGAGCGTGCGCTGGGTCAGCACCGGCATGTAGCGGGCATGGCGCTCGAGCATCATGCGGCGCACTTCGTCGATCTCGGTGTCGGGGGTGCAGGTGAGCGGGTGGTCGTCCATCACGCCGCGCACGGTGGATGCACCGACGTTGCCGCCGTTGCCCACCACCGCCACGATGACTTCACGGAACGTGAGCATGCCGATCAGGTCGCCGTGGTCCATCACGACCAGCGAACCGATATCGCGTTCAGCCATGGTCTTGAGCGCATCGGCCAGCGACTGCTCCGGTGACACGGTGAACAGCGTGCCGCCTTTGACACGCAGGATATCGGCGACTTTCATGGTGGCTCTCCTTGGGGCTCTGACAGGTTCGGATCAATATAGCCCGAAACCCGGGCGGGCAACACCCCTTGCAACCTCGGGATGGTATCCGCGCGGGAGGGGATTCCCGGATGCGACGCGGATCAGTCCGCCCCTTCGCTCAGGATGTCCCGCAGCAGGATCCGGTCGAGACCCGCCTGCTGCCAGAACCCCGTCACCGTGGCCGACTGCCCCAGCAGCACGTGCGAGAACAGCGGCTCGGCCAGCGTGCGGGCCGGGTCGCACAACAGGACGTAGCGGGCCATGCCCGCCTCGTCGAGCCGGCCCACCCAGTCCAGCCCCACCAGCGTGTCGAGCAGCGGCTCGATCTGCAGTGGATCGGTGCGCAGCGTCTCGGACAGCTGGGCGGCGCCCACGCCGTGCTGGTCGCCGCCACGCGCCGCCGCCAGCTCGCGCAACACCGACAGCGCCAGTTCGAACCGGTACCCCGGCACCTCGGCGCGGCGCACCACGCGCATTTGCAGGCTCGGCGCGTACGCGGTGACCACCGCGCCCAGCAGCACGATCACCCAGCCGAGGTAGATCCAGATCAGCAGGATCGGCACCGTGGCAAACGCGCCGTAGATGTTGGCAAAGCTCGGCACGTTGCTGAGGTACAGCGCAAGGCCCTTCTTGGCGGCCTCGAATCCGACGGACACGAACAGGCCACCGAACAGCGCATGGCGCCATCGGACGTGGGTGTTGGGCACGTAGTGGAACAGCCCCGCCATGGCCGCGGCCAGCAGGAAGAACTCGAGCACGTTGAGCAGCACCGAGACCCCGCCGGGCATCGCGCCGACAAACCCTTTCGACGCCGAGATCGCGTACGACGTCATGGACAAGCTCACACCCAGCAGCAGCGGCCCGAGCGTCACGCAAGCCCAGTACACCAGCACCCGCTGGGCAATGGGGCGGGGCTTGGGCACGCGCCAGATGGCGTTCAGGGCGCGGTCGATCGTCAACATCAGCGCCACCGCGGTGAACACGAGCAACACGAGCCCGAAGGTGCCGAGGCGGTTGGCCTTGGTGGCGAACTGCGTCAGCGCGCCGAGCACCGGGCGCGCGATGTTGTCGGGCACGAGGCTCTGCAGGAAGTACTTCTGCAGCGAGTCCTGGAACTTCGCGAACATCGGGAACGCCGTGAACAGCGCGAGCATCACGGTGACGAGTGGCACCAGCGAGATCAGCGTGGTGAAGGTCAGGCTGCTGGCCGTCACCCCGAGGCGGTCCTCGCGAAATCGCTGGCGCAGCGTGTGCAGGGTCTCGAGCCAGGGCCACTGCTGGAGCTCGACCAGTCCCTGGGACAGCTGCGCCTGCCAACTGGCCTTGAGGGAAGTAGGAACGTTCATTGGTGGCATCATAGCCAGCGATGAACCATGTCTCTGTTGTCGATTGGACCCGCCGCCTCGCCGTCGGGAGCCTGCTGGGCCTGATCGTGCTCGGCCTGTTGTGGGAACTCTGGCTGGCCCCGCTGCACCCGGGGGGCTCCTGGCTGGCACTGAAGGTCCTGCCCCTGGCGTGGCCGCTCGCCGGCCTGCTGAAAAAACGCATGTACACCTACCGCTGGGTGAGCCTGATGATCTGGCTCTATTTCACCGAAGGTGTCGTCCGCGCCGCCAGCGACCCCAACCGCACCAGCGCCGCACTGGCTGGCGTCGAGGTGTTGCTCTGCGTGGTGCTCTTCGTCGCCTGTGCCTTGCACGTGCGCTGGCGCCTGAAACATTCGCCGCGGGTCGAGGCCGCGGCAGCCCCGATGGAATCCGCCCCATGACCACCCTCCTCCTCGAAGCCCTCACCGCCGCCGTCGGCGCCACCCATGTGCTGACCGACGGCGACCTCGCCGGCTGGGAACAGGACTGGCGCAAGCGCTACCGCGGCAAGGCCCTGGCCGTCGTGCGTCCGGGCAACACCGCCGAAGTGGCTGCCGTCGTGCGGGCCTGCGCAGCCCACGGTGCCAGCCTCGTGCCCCAGGGGGGCAACACCGGCCTCGTGGGCGGTTCGGTGCCCGACAGTTCCGGCACGCAGGTGCTGCTGAGCCTGTCGCGCCTGAACCGCATGCGCGGCCTCGATGCGGCGAACCTCACGCTCACCGTCGAGGCCGGCTGCATCCTGCAGACCGTGCAAGAGACGGCCGAAGCGGCTGGCCTCCTCTTTCCGCTGAGCCTCGCGGCCGAAGGCAGCTGCACCATCGGCGGCAACCTGGCCAGCAATGCCGGCGGCACCCAGGTGCTGCGGTACGGCAACGCGCGCGAACTGTGCCTCGGCCTCGAGGTGGTCACCGCCCAGGGCGAGGTATGGGACGGCCTCGCCGGCCTGCGCAAGGACAACACCGGCTACGACCTCCGTGACCTGTACATCGGCAGCGAAGGCACGCTCGGCATCATCACGGCCGCCACGCTGAAGCTGTACCCGGCCCCCGCAGCGGTGATGACGGCACTGGCCACCGTGCCGTCCATGGACCAGGCCGTGGCGCTGCTGCAACTGGCCCAGGCGCGGCTCGGCCCGGGGCTCACCGGGTTCGAGGTGATGAACGGGTTTTCGCTGGGGCTCGTGCGCAAGCATTTCCCGCAGCTGCGCCAGCCGCTGCCGCCGTCGGACTGGACGGTGCTGCTGGAGCAGTCCGACACCGAAGGCGAGGCCCACGCCCGCGCCCTCTTCGAGGGGTTGCTGGAAGCCGCACTCGAGGCCGGCACCATCACCGACGCCGCCGTGGCGGAAAGCCTCGACCAGTCGCACACGATGTGGCACCTGCGGGAATCCATCCCGCTCGCCCAGGCCGAGGAAGGCCTGAACATCAAGCACGACATCTCGCTGCCCGTCTCCAGCATTCCCGCATTCGTGGCCGAAACGGACGCCCTGCTGTCGGCCCGCTGGCCCGGACTGCGTCTGGTGAACTTCGGCCACCTCGGTGACGGCAACCTCCACTACAACGTGCAAGCGCCCGAGGGCCAGGAGGCAGCCGAATTCCTGCGCGACCACGAACACGCCGTGAACGCCGTCGTGTACGACGCGGTGGGCGCACACGGCGGCTCGTTCTCGGCCGAACACGGCATCGGGGCGCTCAAGCGGGACGACCTGGCCCAGCGCAAGTCGCCGGTGGCGCTGCAGCTGATGCGGGCGGTCAAGCAGGCGCTGGACCCGGCCGGGCTGATGAACCCGGGACGGATGCTGTAAGGCGACCTACTGGAGGGGGCCGTTGGAGGACTCGGGGAGCGCGATGGCCAGCACGTCGATGCCCTCTTCCTGCAGCGCCTGCCGGTCTTCCGGCGTGGCGCGGCCCCGGATGGCGCGTTCCTCGGCTTCGCCGTAGTGCATGCGGCGCGCCTCTTCCGCGAACCGCTCACCCACGTCATCGGTGTGGGCCAGCACATGCTGCACCGCACGCATCCAGAGGTTCTGCATCGTCACGGCCTCGGGCGACACCGGTTGGGCGCCATCGTGGCCGGACGGTTCCGCCAAGTCGCGGGCGCGCGACATGCTGATGCGGGGCGCGCTGGGCAGCTTCGACACCGCGGTGTTGTTGCAGAGGGGGCAAGCCACCAGCCCGCGTTCCAGTTGGGACTGGAAATCGCCTTCCGAGCCGAACCAACCTTCGAAGGTGTGGTCGTGAGCGCAGCGCAGGTTGAGGACTTTCATGCCGCGATTATCGGCAAATACGACCTCAAGGTACGCGGTGCCAGTCCAATTCCCAACGGCCAGACTGCCAATTCTGCAACCACAGCAGCCCCGTCAGCGTCTTGGCGTCGGTCAGGTCGCCCCTCCGGGACTGTTCGAGCAGCTCGTCCGTGGTGGCCGCACCCACTTCCAGGAACTCGCCTTCGTCGAGCCGGCGGGTCCCGGCGGTGAGGCCGCGCGCGAACCACACCTCGATGCCTTCGTTGGAATACGCGATGGCGTTGTGCAGGATGCCAGCGCGGGCCCACTCGGCCGCGGTGTAACCCGTTTCCTCGACCAGCTCGCGGATGGCGCAAGCCATGGCCGGCTCGCCCGGATCCAGCTTGCCCGCCGGGAACTCGATCATCACGCGGCCCATGGGGTAGCGGAACTGCCGCTCGATCACGACCCGGCCATCATCCAGCAGCGGCACGATCATCACCGCCCCCGGGTGCAGCACCCATTCACGCGTGGCGTGCCGGCCGTCGGGCAAGCGCACGGTGTCGCGCCGGATGTCGAGGAAATTGCCCTGGTAGACCTGCTCGGTCGACACCCGGTGCTCGACCAGGTGGGCGTCGGTGTCGGCAGGCGTGGGGGTGTGGGAAGGCATGGGGGGACTCAGGAACGTCGGAGGTAACGCCAGACGAACCCGGGGAACGCCAGCGTCAGGAAGAGGAACACCATGGCAGCATAGAACTCCCAGCCCTGCGGCTGGCCCTGGCCAAGGCGGGATTCCAGCCACCGCCCGAGGCCGATGGTCAGGCCACACGCCACGAACAACTCCACCAGCCGGAGCGCCCAGTGCTTGCGCTGCGCCAGCCGGGGACCCACGATGCCCAGCCGTTCATTGACGAACGGCAGGTTCGCGGCCACCACGGCCACGAGCAGCACGAGCCAGACGGCGGCCTGCCCGCTCATGGGTAATCCTCAGTCTCTCAGCTCTTGAGCGCGTTCAGCACGGCCCCGGCGCACAGCTCCATCAAGCCACCCGGCACGAGGCCGAAGGCCAGCGCAGCCAGGCCGTTCACGGCCAGCACGGCGCGCACGTCGAACGTGGCGGCGATGGGGGCGGTGTCGGTGGGTTCGTCGAAGTACATGACCTTGACCAGGCGCAGGTAGTAGTACGCCCCCACCAGCGACAGCACCACCGCGATCACGGCCAGCACGATGTACGAGGTTTCGTTCGTGGTGACGATGGCCTGCAGCACCGACAGCTTCGCGAAGAAGCCCACGGTGGGCGGAATGCCGGCGAGCGAGAACATGAACACGGCCATCACGGCGGCAAAGAAGGGGCTGCGCTTGGCCAGGCCCTTGAAATCGTCGATCTGGTCAGCCTCGAACCCCTGGCGCGACAGCAGCATCACCATGCCGAAGGTGCCGAGCGTGGTGAACACGTAGGTGACGATGTAGAACAGCGCCGAGCCATAGCCGTTGGGCGCCGACAGCGTGTTGTTGGCGATCACCGTGGGCGCGAACCCGAGCAGCATGAACCCGATGTTGCTGATGGTGGAGTACGCCAGCATCCGCTTCAGGTTGCTCTGCGCGATGGCCACCACGTTGCCGATGAACATCGACCCCACCGACAGCACCACGATCATCTGCTGCCAGTCGACCGCGAGACCCAGCAGGCCTTCCACCAGCAGGCGGAACGTCATCGCGAACGCGGCCAGCTTGGGCGCGCCGGCGATCAGCAGCGTCACGGCCGTGGGGGCGCCGTGGTACACGTCGGGCACCCACATGTGGAACGGCACCGCACCCAGCTTGAAGGCCACGCCCGACACCACGAACACGAGGCCCAGGGCCAGCACGGCCTGGTTGATCTGGCCGGCCACGATGGCCTCGAACACACGCGGGATCTCGAGCGACCCGGTGGCGCCGTACATCATCGACAGGCCGTACAGGAGGAAACCGCTGGCGAGCGCCCCCAGCACGAAGTACTTCATGGCCGCTTCGGTGGCCGCCGCGTGGTCGCGGCGCAGCGCGGTCAATGCGTACAGCGACAGCGACATCAGCTCGAGGCCGAGGTACATCACGAGGAAGTTGTTGGCCGACAGCATCACGCTGATGCCCAGCAGCGAGAACAGGCTCAGCGTGAACAGCTCACCCTTGAGCATCTCGCGTTCGGCGGCATACGGCCGTGCATACACGAGCGAGATCATCACGGCCAGCGCGGAGAAGAACCCCAGCAGGTGGCCGAGCGAATCGCTCACCACCATGCCCTGCATCGCGTAGATGGCATCGGCGTCGATGTAGGCGTAGTGCATGGCGGCCACGACGGCGAGCGTGAGCTGCGTCAGCCAGTACGTGGGGGTGCGGCGCGGGCTCTTGACCCACAGGTCGACCATGGACACCACGAGGGCCATGGTCAGCAGCACGAGCTCGGGGTAGATCGCCAACCAGTTCATGTCATTCATTGTTTCGTTCCCGAGGTCCGATCAGTTCAGCTTCGAGACGGCCACGTGGCGGAGCAGTTCGTTGACGCTGACGTGCATCACATCGGTGAAGGGCTTCGGATACACACCCATGTACAACGTTGCCACCGCGAGCACGGCCAGCATCAGGAACTCGCGGGCGTTGATGTCGGTCAGCCCACGCACGTCGTCGTTGACGACCGAGCCGAAGTACACGCGCTTGATCATCCACAGCGTGTAGGCGGCGCCGAAGATCAGCGCGGTGGCCGACAGCGCGCCCAGCCAGAAGTTCACCTTCACGGTGCCAAGGATCACCATCCACTCGCCCACGAAGCCAGCGGTGGCCGGCAGGCCGCAGTTGGCCATGCCGAAGAACACGGCGAACGCGGTGAACTTGGGCATGGTGTTGACCACGCCGCCGTAGCTGGCGATCTCACGCGAGTGCACGCGGTCGTACAGCACGCCGATGCACAGGAACATGGCACCCGACACGAAGCCGTGCGACACCATCTGCACCAGCGCACCCGACACGCCGAGTTCGTTGAACAGGAAAAAGCCGAGGGTGACGAAACCCATGTGCGCCACCGATGAGTAGGCGACGAGCTTTTTCATGTCCTGCTGCACGAGGGCCACGAGGCCCACGTAGATCACGGCGATCAGCGACAGCGCGATGATGAACCAGGCGTACTCGTGGCTGGCATCGGGGGCGATGGGCAGCGAGAACCGCAGGAAACCGTAGCCGCCGAGCTTCAGCATGATGGCCGCCAGCACCACCGAACCGCCGGTGGGCGCTTCCACGTGGGCGTCGGGCAACCACGTGTGCACCGGCCACATCGGCACCTTGACCGCAAACGCCGCGAAAAACGCGAAGAACAGCAGGGTCTGCGCCGGCAACGACAGCGGCAGCGTGTGCCACGTCAGGATCTCGAAGCTGCTGCCCGACTTGTAGTACAGGTAGATCAGCGCCACCAGCATCAGCAGCGAGCCGGCCAGCGTGTAGAGGAAGAACTTGAAGGCCGCGTACACCCGGCGCGGGCCACCCCACACGCCGATGATGATGTACATCGGGATCAGCGTGGCCTCGAAGAACACATAGAACAGCAGGCCGTCGAGCGCGGAGAACACGCCGATCATCAGGCCCGACAGGATCAGGAACGCGCCCATGTACTGGTTCACGCGGTCGGTGATGACCTCCCACGCGGAGATCACCACGATCACGTTGATGAACGCAGTGAGCAGCACGAACCACACCGAGATGCCGTCGACGCCGAGGTGGTAGTGCGCCTTGAAGCGTTCGATCCAGAACTGCTTGTCCGGGTTGGCCGAGTTCTCGACGAACTGCATGGCCGCCGTGGTGAGGTCGAACCCGGTGTAGAGCGGGATCGTGACGAGGAAACTGACGATGGCCGCGGCCAGCGCGAACCAGCGCACCGCGCCCGCGTAGCGGTCACGGCCGAAAGCCAGGAGGAGCACGCCGGAGAAGACCGGCAGCCAGATGGCGAGACTCAACAAACCCATGTTCTTGTTCTCCGTGACCGCTTATCTGCCCAGCGGGTTGCTGAGGTAGGGCCACAACTGCCAGGTCATCAGGCCCACGACACCGAGGATCATGACCAGCGCATACCAGTAGAGGTAACCCGTCTGCACGAGACGCACCACCGAGGCCAGGCCGCCAACGAGGCGGGCCGAACCGTTGACGAGGGCGCCGTCGATCAACGCCGCATCCCCACCCTTCCACAGGCCACGGCCCAGCAGGCGGGCGCCGGCGGCGAGCACGTTTTCGTTGAACCAGTCGAAGTAGTACTTGTTCTCGAGGATGCGGTTGATGAAACCGGTGCGGGCCTTGATGGCCGCCGGGATCTCGGGCTTGACCATGTAGAAGAAGTACGCGGACGCGACACCGGCCAGCGCGAGCCACAGCGGTGCGGTGCTCAGGCTGTGCAGCGCCATCGCGAGCGCGCCGTGGAACTCTTCGCCGAGTTCCTTCATGGCCGGGTGCAACTCGTGGTTGATGAAGATGGCGTCCTTGAAGAAGTCGCCGTACAGCATGGGCTGGATGGTCATGTAGCCGATCACCACCGAGGGGATGGCCAGCAGCACGAGCGGCAGCGTGACGACCCACTTGGACTCGTGCGGCGTGTGCGCGTGGTGGTGGTCACCGTGGCCGCCATGGTCATCATCGTGGTGGTCGTGTTCGCCCGGGAACGGCTTGTGGTGGAAGTGTTCCTTGCCGTGGAAGACGAGGAAGTACATCCGGAACGAATAGAAGGCGGTCACGAAAACACCGGCCAGCACCGCGAAGTTCGCGAAACCGGCGGCCGGCAGGTGGCTCAGGTGCACGGCCTCGATGATGCTGTCCTTCGAATAGAAGCCCGAGAACAGCGGCGTGCCGATCAGCGCGAGCGAGCCCAGCAGCGACGTGATCCAGGTGATGGGCATGTACTTGCGCAGGCCGCCCATGTTGCGGATGTCCTGGTCGTGGTGCATGCCGATGATGACCGAACCGGCGCCGAGGAACAGCAGCGCCTTGAAGAACGCATGCGTCATCAGGTGGAACACGGCCACCGAGTAGGCCGACGCGCCGAGGGCCACGGTCATGTAACCGAGCTGCGAGAGCGTCGAGTACGCCACCACCCGCTTGATGTCGTTCTGGATGATGCCCAGGAAGCCCATGAACAGCGCGGTGATGGCGCCGATCACCATCACGAAGTTCAGCGCCGTGTCGGACAACTCGAACAGCGGCGACATGCGCGCCACCATGAAGATGCCGGCCGTCACCATCGTGGCGGCGTGGATCAGTGCCGAGATGGGCGTGGGGCCTTCCATCGAGTCCGGCAGCCACACGTGCAGCGGGAACTGGGCGCTCTTGCCCATCGCGCCGATGAAGAGGCAGATGCAGATAACGGTGATGAGCAGCCAGTCGGTGCCCGGGAACCCGAGCTTGGCGAGGTCACCCGCCTTGGCGAACACCTCGGTGTAGCTCAGCGTGTCGCCGTAGGCCACGATCAGGCCGATGCCGAGGATGAAGCCGAAGTCGCCCACCCGGTTCACGATGAAAGCCTTCATGTTCGCGAAGATGGCCGAGGGTTTCGTGTACCAGAAACCGATCAGCAGGTACGACACGAGGCCCACCGCTTCCCAGCCGAAGAACAGCTGCAGCAGATTGTTGCTCATCACGAGCATCAGCATCGAGAACGTGAACAGCGAGATGTACGAGAAGAAGCGCTGGTAACCGGCGTCCTCTTCCATGTAGCCGATGGTGTAGATGTGCACCATCAGCGACACGAACGTCACCACGCACATCATCATGGCCGTGAGGCCGTCCACCATGAAGCCCACTTCCATCTTCAGGTTGCCCAGCACCATCCATTCGTACACGGTGGCGTTGAAGCGCGCGCCGTCGGCGATCACGTCCTTCAGCACCATGGCCGACAGGATGAAGGCGATGGCCACGCCCAGGATGGTGGCGATGTGCGAGCCGCGGCGGCCCACCGCCTTGCCGAAGAAGCCGGCGATCACGGCGCCGGCGAGCGGTGCCAGCGGCACCGCGAGCAACAGGTTCTGCGAGAGTTGTGCAGACATCGATCAGCCCTTCAACTCGTCGAGTTCGTCGACATTGATGGTGGCGCGGTTGCGGAACAGCACGACCAGGATGGCGAGGCCGATGGCCGACTCGGCGGCGGCCACGGTCAGGATGAAGAACACGAACACCTGGCCGGCCATGCGGTCGGCGACCACCGGGAGGTAGTGCGAGAACGCGATGAAGTTCAGGTTCACCGCCAGCAGCATCAGCTCGATGCACATCAGCAGCACGATGAGGTTCTTGCGGTTCAGGAAGATCCCGATCACCGACAAGGCGAACAGGATGGCGCCCACGGACAGGAAATGCCCGAGGGTGATGGGGCCCAACGCGAGACTGGTCATTTGGTTTCTCCCGCGGCCGGCTGGTCGCCGGCGGGTGCGGCAGGCGCTTCCACCACGGCGTCCATCTTGACCATGCGCAGGCGGTCACGCGCCTTCACACGCACCTGGTCGGACGGGTTCATCGACTTGGTGTCGCGGCGCGGGCGCAGCGTCAGCGCGATGGCGGCGATGATGGCGACCAGCAGCAGCACGGCGGCGAGCTGCAGCGGGTACAGGTACTGGGTGTAGATCTCGATGCCGAGCAGCTTCGTGTTGCCTTGTGCCACTTCAGCGGCCGTGGCCTGCGGTGCCTCGCTGAGGCGGAAGCCGCCCAGCAGCACCGCGGCCATCTCGAGCGCGATCACCACGCCCACGAGGCCCGCGAGCGGGAAGTGCTTCCAGAAACCGGCACGCAGCCCGTCGACGTTGATGTCGAGCATCATCACGACGAACAGGAACAGCACCATCACGGCGCCGACGTAGACGAGCACGAGCGAGATGGCGAGGAACTCGGCCTGCAGCAGCATCCACACGCACGCGGCGGAGGCAAAGGCCAGCACGAGGAACAGCGCCGCATGCACCGGGCTGCGGGCCGTGATCACACGGAACGCAGCGCCCAGCAGCACGGCAGAGAAAACGTAGAAAAGCGCAGTGGTCATGTCCATGGGGTTCGAAGGCGCCTGGCCGCCCTGACCGGGTGGCCTGATCCGCCGACCTGTCGGTCAGCGGTAGCGGGCGTCAGCCTCCTTGTTGGCGGCGATCTCGGCCTCGTAGCGGTCACCCACCGCGAGGAGCATGTCCTTCGTGAAATACAGGTCGCCGCGCTTTTCGCCGTGGTACTCGAACACGTGCGTCTCGACGATGGAGTCGACCGGGCAGCTTTCTTCGCAGAAGCCGCAGAAGATGCACTTCGTGAGGTCGATGTCGTAGCGCGTGGTGCGGCGCGAACCGTCGTCGCGCACTTCCGATTCGATGGTGATGGCCATCGCCGGGCACACGGCTTCGCACAGCTTGCAGGCGATGCAGCGCTCTTCGCCGTTTTCATAGCGGCGCAGGGCGTGCAGGCCTCGGAAGCGCGGGCTCAGCGGTGTCTTTTCCTCGGGGAATTGCACCGTGATGTTGCGCGAGAAGAAATGCCGGCCGGTCAGGGCCAGGCCCTTGAACAGCTCGATGAGAAGGAAACTCGAGAAGAGATCCTTGATGGAGGCAACGGCAGCCATGGGGAGCTCACTTCCAGATGTTGTACGGCGACTGGATCCAGAGACCCACCACCAGCAGCCACACCAGCGTGACCGGAATGAAGATCTTCCAACCCAGACGCATGATCTGGTCGTAGCGGTAGCGCGGGAACGAGGCGCGCACCCACAGGAAGACGGTCACGACGACGAAGGTCTTGAGGCCGAGCCAGATCCAGCCCGGGATCCAGTTGAACGGCGCAAAATCGAACGGTGACAACCAGCCGCCCAGGAACAGCGTGGCGGTGATGATCGACACCAGGATCATGTTGGCGTACTCGGCCAGGAAGAACATGGCGAAGGCCATGCCCGAGTACTCGATCATGTGGCCGGCCACGATTTCCGATTCACCTTCCACCACGTCGAACGGATGGCGGTTGGTTTCGGCGAGGCCCGAGATGAAGAAGACAACGAAGATGGGCAGCAGCGGCAGCCAGTTCCACGACAGGAACCCGAGGCCCATGCTGGCAAACTGGCCGCGGCCTTGCTGCAGCACGATCTCGCTCATGTTCAGCGTGCCCGAGACCATCAGCACCACGACCATGCAGAAGCCCATGGCGATCTCGTAGCTCACCATCTGGGCCGAAGCACGCAGCGCGCCCAGGAAGGCGTACTTCGAGTTCGATGCCCAGCCGGCGATGATCACGCCGTACACCTCGACGGACGTGATGGCCAGCAGCAGCAGCAGGCCGGCGTTGACGTTGGCCAGCACCACGTCGGGGCCGAACGGCACCACGGCCCAGGCGGCCAGCGCCGGCATGATGGTCATCACGGGGCCCAGCAGGAACAGGCTCTTGTTCGCTGCCGTGGGCATGATGATCTCCTTGAAGATCAGCTTGACCGCGTCGGCGATGGGGGTCAGCAGGCCCATGGGGCCCACGCGGTTCGGGCCCGGACGGATCTGCGTCCAGCCAATGGCCTTGCGTTCCCACAGCGTGAGGTAGGCCACGCAGAGCATCAGCGGTGCCACCACCGCGATGATCTTGATCAGCGTCCAGACGACCGGCCAGAACCCACCGAGCGTCGCGCTGCCAAAAGAGGTGATCGTGTCGAGCATGTCGGGGTGGTCCTCAGGCTTTCTCGACGGTGATCGGGCCGAACATCGCACCCAGGCCGGCGGTGGCCGGGTGGCCTGCCGGTACACGCACGGCGTTGACGGCCAGCGTGGGGTCGAGCTGCGCGGTCAGCACGGCGATGGCCTCACCCTGCGACAGGCGCACGGCGGAGGTGCCATTCAGGCCCAGTTCGGCCCACAGCGATGACGACAGGCCGGCGACCGGCGGACGCGCGTCCTTCGTGAGCTGCAACGACGTGGCGCGGCGAACCATCGAATCGGTGGCGTAGATCATCACGTCGGACACACGCTCGAGCGCCGTGGTGGCCGCTGCGGGCTTTGCCACGGCCGAGGTCTTGTTGCTCAGGCGGGCCGGCACGGCCGACACATCGCCCAACGCTTCGGCTCGCACTTCTTCCGAGGTTTCCTGCGCGAACCCTTCCAGGCCCATCAGGTTGCCGAGCACACGCAGCACCTTCCAGGCCGGACGCGCGTCGCCCAGGGGTTTGACGACGCCGTGGAAGCTCTGCACACGGCCTTCGGCATTGACGAACGTGCCCGAGGTTTCGGTGAACGGGGCGATGGGCAGCAGCACGTCGGCCACGTCGAGCGCGGCGTTCTTGAATGGCGTGAGTGCCACCACCAGTGCCGCGCCTTGCAGGCCACGCACGGCGGCTGCCGGGTTGGCCGCGTCGAACGCGGGTTCGGTGTTCAGCAGCACGCACGCCTTGAGCGAACCGGTGAGCATCTGCTGGGCGTTCAGGCCGCCCTGCCCCGGCAGCACGTTGACGAGCTGCGCACCCACGGTGTTGGCCGCTTCGGTCAGGTAACCCACGCTGGCACCGGTCTGTTCGCCGATCCAGTTGGCCAGCGACAGCAAGCCGCTTGCCTGCGGGTGTTGTGCGGCAGCGTTGCCCAGCAGCACGGCCTTGCGTTCGCCCGACAGCAGCGACACGGCTACCGCCTTGGCGGCATCGGTCACGTTGGCGCTCAGGGGGGCGGATGCGCCCTTCTCGGCGGCCACGGCGGCGGCGATCTCGGCGAGCGTCTGCACCCAGCCGCTCGGGGCCACGGTCAGCGTGCTGGCAACGGGCATCAGCCAGTCGTCCTGCACGGCGTGCAGGCTGTGCACCTTGGCGCCCTTGCGGGTGGCCTGGCGCAGGCGGGAGGCGAACAGCGGGTGGTCCTTGCGCAGGAACGAGCCCACGACCAGCACACGCTGCAGGTTCGACAGCGACGCGATGGACGTGCCGAGCCAGCGCACGCCTTCCGGCGCGGTGAAGTCGGCATGGCGCACGCGGTGGTCGATGTTCTGGCTGCCTAGGCCACGCACGAGCTTGGCCAGCAGGTGGAGTTCTTCCACCGTGCTGTGGGCCGAGCCAATGGCACCGAGGCTTTGCGCACCGTGCTGCTGCTTGATTTCGGTCAGGCTGCGCGAGACGTACTCGAGCGCGGTGGTCCAGTCGGTGGTTTGCCACTCACCGTTCTGCTTGACCATCGGCTGCGTCAGCCGGTCGTCGCTGTTGATCGATTCGTACGAGAAGCGGTCGCGGTCGGCGATCCAGCATTCGTTGACGTCTTCGTTCTCGAGCGGCACCACGCGCATCACACGGTTCGACTTGACCTGGACGATCAGGTTGGCACCGGTGCTGTCGTGCGGGCTCACGCTCTTGCGGCGCGACAGTTCCCAGGTGCGGGCGCTGTAGCGGAACGGCTTGCTGGTCAACGCGCCCACCGGGCAGATGTCGATCATGTTGCCGGAGAGTTCGGAGTCGATCGTGTCACCGGCCACCGTGGTGATCTCGGAGTGCTCGCCGCGGTGGATCATGCCGAGTTCCATCTGGCCGGCCACTTCCTGGCCGAACCGGACGCAACGCGTGCAATGGATGCAGCGGCTCATCTCTTCCATCGAGATCAGCGGGCCCACGTCCTTGTGGAACACCACGCGCTTTTCTTCGCTGTAGCGCGAGGCCGAGGCACCGTAGCCCACGGCCAGATCCTGGAGCTGGCATTCGCCGCCCTGGTCGCAGATGGGGCAGTCGAGCGGGTGGTTGATCAGCAGGAATTCCATCACGCCCTGCTGGGCCTTCAGTGCCTTCTCGCTCTTGGTGCGGACGATCATGCCCTGCGTGACGGGCGTGGCGCAGGCCGGCATGGGCTTCGGCGACTTTTCGACGTCGACCAGGCACATGCGGCAGTTGGCCGCGATGGACAGCTTCTTGTGGTAGCAGAAATGCGGGATGTAGGTGCCGGCCTTGTCGGCGGCATGCATCACCATGCTGCCCTCCAACACCTCCACCTTCTTGCCGTCGAGTTCGATTTCGATCATGTCGTTTGTCGCCTTGCGGGTCCGCTCAGACGTAAGCGGGAACCGTGGACGTCTTGTGCTCGATCAGGTGCACGAATTCGTCGCGGAAGTGTTTGATCATGGCGCGCACCGGCATCGCCGCGGCGTCGCCCAGCGCGCAGATGGTGCGGCCCTGGATGTTGTCGGCCACCGAGTTCAGCAGGTCGATGTCTTCCAGGCGGCCCTGGCCGTTCGCGATGCGGTCCACCATGCGGTACAGCCAGCCCGTGCCTTCGCGGCACGGCGTGCACTGGCCGCAGCTTTCGTGCATGTAGAAGTACGACAGGCGCAGCAGGCTTTGCACCATGCAACGGGAGTCGTCCATCACGATGACGGCGCCCGACCCCAGCATGGAGCCGGCCTTGGCGATGGAATCGTAGTCCATCGTCAGGTCCATCATGATGCCGCCGGGCAGCACCGGTGACGACGAGCCGCCGGGGATCACGGCCTTGAGCTTGCGGCCCTTGCGCACGCCGCCGGCGAGTTCGAGCAGCTTGGAAAACGGCGTGCCGAGCGGGATCTCGAAGTTGCCGGGTTGCTCCACGTCACCCACCACCGAGAAGATCTTCGTGCCACCGTTGTTGGGCTTGCCGATCTCGAGGTACGGCTGGCCGCCGTTGCGGATGATCCACGGCACCGCGGCGAACGTCTCGGTGTTGTTGATCGTGGTGGGCTTGCCGTACAAGCCGTAGCTGGCCGGGAACGGCGGCTTGAAGCGGGGCTGGCCCTTCTTGCCTTCGAGCGATTCGAGCAGCGCGGTCTCTTCACCGCAGATGTATGCGCCGAAGCCGTGGGCGCCGTGCAGCTGGAAGCTGAACGCGGAGCCGAGGATCTTGTCACCCAGGAACCCCGCGGCGCGGGCCTCCTCGAGCGCAGCCTCGAAGCGCTCGTACACCTCGAAGATCTCGCCGTGGATGTAGTTGTAGCCCACGTTGATGCCCATCGCGAAGGCGGCAATGGCCATGCCTTCGATGACGATGTGCGGGTTGTACATCAGGATGTCGCGGTCCTTGCACGTGCCCGGCTCCCCTTCGTCGGAGTTGCAGACGAGGAACTTCTGGCCCGGGAACTGGCGGGGCATGAAGCTCCACTTCAGGCCCGTGGGGAACCCGGCGCCGCCGCGGCCGCGCAGGCCCGACGACTTCACTTCCGCGATGACCTGGTCAGGGGTCATGGGTTCGCCGCCGTTGCCGCCGGTGAGGATCTTGCGCAGGGCCTGGTAGCCGCCGCGGGCTTCGTAGTCCTTGATGGACCAGTTCTTGCCGTCGAGGTCGGCGTAGATCTGCGCGCCGATGTGGCGGCCGTGGAAGCAGGTTTCGAGGCCCTTGGCCTGGAACTTGGAGAGGTCGAGCTGGGGTTGCATCTCGGGGCCCTCGGTCACTTGATCGCCGCGCGCAGCGTGTCGACGAGTTCGTCGAGGCGCTCGGGGGTCATGAAGCTGCACATCTGGCGGTCGTTGACGAGCATCACCGGCGCGTCGGCGCACGCACCGAGGCATTCGCTCTTCTGCACGGTGAACAGGCCGTCGGCGGTGGTGCCACCCTGCTCCACACCCAGCTTCTCGCAGAGGTGGTTCAGGGCCTTCTGGCCATCACGCAGCTGGCACGGCAGGTTCGCGCAGACGTTCAGCTTGAACGTGCCACGCGGCGCCTGGTTGTACATGTTGTAGAACGTGGTGACCTCGTGCACCGCGATCGGCGGCATGCCCAGCACATCGGCAATCTGCCGCTCGGCTTCGGCGGACACGTGGCCCTGCTCCTGCTGGACGATGGCGAGGCAGGCCATCACGGCCGACTGACGCTGGTCGGCCGGGTACTTCGCGACTTCGCGGGCGAAACGTGCCAGCGTTGCTGCCGAGGGGGTGGCGTCGGTTGAGCTCATCGGGGTATTACCTGTCAATCTCGCCGAACACGATGTCCATGGTGCCGATGACCGCCACGGCGTCGGCAATCATGTGACCCCGTGACATTTCATCCATGGCCGCGAGGTGGGCAAAACCGGGCGGGCGGATCTTCAGGCGATAGGGTTTGTTGGCGCCGTCACTGACGATGTAGATGCCGAACTCGCCCTTCGGGTGTTCGACCGCGGCATAGACCTCGCCTTCCGGCACGCGGAAGCCTTCGGTGAACAGCTTGAAGTGGTGGATCAGCTCTTCCATGCTGGACTTCATGTCCACGCGCGACGGCGGCGCCACCTTGTGGTTGTCGGTGATGACCGGACCAGGGTTCGCACGCAGCCAGGTCACGCACTGCTGGATGATGCGGTTCGACTCGCGCATCTCGGCGATGCGCACGAGGTAGCGGTCGTAGGTGTCGCCGTTGGTGCCCACCGGCACGTCGAAGTCGACGTGCGCGTAGGCGTCGTACGGCTGCTTCTTGCGCAGGTCCCAGGCGATGCCCGAGCCGCGCAGCATGGGGCCGCTGAAGCCCAGGTTCAGGGCACGCTCGGGCGTGACCACGCCGATGCCCACGGTGCGCTGCTTCCAGATGCGGTTCTCGGTGAGCAGCGTTTCGTAGTCGTCGACGTTTTTCGGGAAGCGGCGGCAGAAGTCCTCGATGAAGTCGAGGAGCGAGCCTTGCCGGTTCTCGTTGAGTGCGTTGATGGCCTTCGCGTTGCGGATCTTCGAGGCCTTGTACTGCGGCATCTCCTCGGGCAGGTCGCGGTACACGCCGCCCGGCCGGAAGTAGGCCGCGTGCATGCGCGCACCCGACACCGCCTCGTACATGTCGAACAGGTCTTCCCGCTCGCGGAAGCAGTAGATCAGCACGTTCATGGCGCCGCAGTCGAGGCCGTGCGCGCCGAGCCACATCAGGTGGTTCAGCAGCCGGGTGATCTCGGCGAACATGACGCGGATGTACTGCGCGCGCAGCGGCACGTCGATGCCCATCAGCTTCTCGATGGCCATGCAGTACGCCTGCTCGTTGGACATCATCGACACGTAGTCGAGGCGGTCCATGTACGGCAGGCTCTGGATGTACGTCTTGCTTTCGGCCAGCTTTTCGGTGGCGCGGTGCAGCAGGCCGATGTGCGGGTCGGCACGCTGGATCACTTCGCCGTCGAGTTCGAGCACGAGGCGCAACACCCCGTGCGCGGCGGGGTGCTGGGGACCGAAGTTCAGCGTGTAGTTCTTGATCTCAGCCATTAATGCAGACCACCGTAGTTGTCTTCACGGATGATGCGGGGGGTGATTTCGCGCGGCTCGATCGTGACCGGTTGGTAGATCACGCGCTTCTGCTCCGCGTCGTAGCGCATCTCGACGTGGCCGGACGTGGGGAAATCCTTGCGGAACGGGTGGCCGATGAAACCGTAGTCGGTGAGGATGCGGCGCAGGTCCTCGTGCCCGTCGAACAGGATGCCGTACAGGTCGAACGCCTCGCGCTCGAACCAGTTGGCCGAGTTCCAGACGGGCGTGACGGACGCCACCGACGGCAGGTCGTCTTCCGGGCAGAACACCTTCAGGCGAAGGCGCCAGTTGTTCGTGATGGACAGCAGGTGGGAGACGGCGCAGAAGCGCAGGCCATCCCAGGGCTGGTCCTTGTAGCTGGAGTAGTCGACACCGCAGAGGTCGAGCAGCTGCTCGAACTTGAGCGAGGGGTGATCGCGCAACAACTGCGCGGTGGCGAGGTAGTCGGCCGCCTTGACGGTCAGCGTCAGTTCACCGCGATCGAGCACCAGGGCTTTGATCGACGGACCGAGTTCGGCCTCCAGGAGGGCCTTCAACGTTTCGATTTTGCTCATCGCTGCAGGTCCTCAACGAGCAATGGTGTTTTCGCGGCGGATCTTTGCCTGCAGTTGCAGGATGCCGTAGAGCAGCGCCTCGGCCGTGGGCGGACAGCCCGGCACGTAGACGTCCACCGGCACGATGCGATCGCAGCCGCGCACGACGGAGTAGCTGTAGTGGTAGTACCCGCCGCCGTTGGCGCACGAGCCCATGGAGAGCACCCAGCGGGGCTCGGCCATCTGGTCGTAGACCTTGCGCAGCGCGGGTGCCATCTTGTTGCACAGCGTGCCGGCGACGATCATCAGGTCGCTCTGGCGCGGGCTGGGCCTGAACAACATGCCGAAGCGGTCGATGTCGTAGCGGGCCGCACCCGCGTGCATCATTTCGACGGCACAGCAAGCAAGACCGAACGTCATGGGCCACAGCGAGCCGGTCTTGGACCAGTTGATCACCGTGTCCAGGCTGGTGGTGACAAAACCCTCTTTGAGTACGCCTTCGATGCCCATACTGCTACCCCTTGATCATTCCCAGTCCAATGCGCCCTTTTTCCACTCGTAGGCAAAACCTACGACGAGGACACCCAGGAACACCATCATGGCCCAGAAGCCGACGGCACCGATTTCCTTCAGCGAAACTGCCCACGGGAAGAGGAAGGCAATTTCCAGGTCGAACAGGATGAACAGGATGGCGACGAGGTAATACCGCACATCGAATTTCATCCGGGCGTCTTCGAACGCCTCGAACCCACATTCATACGGAGAGTTTTTTGCCGTGTCGGGGCGACGCGGGCCGAGCAGGAAACCCAGCACCTGGGGCGCCACACCGACCGCCACGCCGACCAGGATGAACAGGATGACGGGCAGGTAGGGAGCCAGGTTCATGGTGGGCCTGCTTCAGGTCTTCTTAAGGACAAAGACGGAGCGCACATCAGCGCGCTCCGTCGAAAGATCTGGTGCCGACGGCGAGACTCGAACTCGCACAGCTTTCGCCACTACCCCCTCAAGATAGCGTGTCTACCAATTTCACCACGTCGGCGGTGCACTTTTCATAGTGTTCGGATCGCTTGAGGTTTGCTCACCGAACAGCCACTTATTCTAACCTGATTCCCTTGATTTTCACAGGGGTACGCTGCGTTGCAGCACACCAATTTAGGAGGACATTCTGTCCACCCCTTCCAAGACCTCTTACTTCGTGGTGGAAGCTGCCGATGCGGCAGCTTCAGGCGCACTGGCCTGCACCACCGGAGCGGGCACCGCCGCGCCCGATGCCGGCGCCTGCATGGCACTCGGGATCTGCACCGGCGCGCTGGCGGCCGGGCCGGCAGCACGGTCGAGCACGCTGTCGCTCGTGGCGGGGGTGCCGCGGGACGAGCTGGAGAAGTACACCAGGGCCAGCGTGCAGCAGAAGAAGACCGCGGCCGCAATGGCCGTGGAGCGCGACAGGAAGTTCGCGCTGCCCGTGGCGCCGAAGAGGCTGCCCGACGAACCACTGCCGAACGACGCCCCCATGTCGGCGCCCTTGCCGTGCTGGATGAGCACCAGGCCGATCATCACCAGGGCCGACAACATCTGGACGGCCAGCACCACGTTCAACAGCATTTGCATTTTCTTTTAGCTCCGGAAGATTCTGAGGGCAAGGAACGGCGGCGATCAGCCGGCCGCCTTGCAGATGGCGGCGAAATCCGCCGCCTTGAGTGACGCGCCGCCGATCAGGCCGCCGTCGATGTCAGCCTGGCCGAGCAGCTGCACCGCGTTGTCGGGCTTCATGCTGCCCCCGTAGAGGATCAGCATCTCGTCCGACTTGGTGGTGGCCGCATGCAGTTGCGCGCGCAGCAGCGCGTGCACGGCCTGGGCCTGCTCCGGCGAGGCGGTCTTGCCGGTGCCGATGGCCCACACGGGCTCGTAGGCCACCACGACCTGCGAGATGCAGTGGCCAAGCGTGTGGATGACCGCCGACAACTGGCGCTTGACCACATGGTCCGTTTCACCGGCCTCGCGTTCGGCCAGCGTTTCGCCCACGCAGACGATGGGGGTGAGCTTGTGGGCCAGCGCCGCCTTGGCCTTGTCGGCCACCAGCTGGTCGGACTCGCCGTGCAGCGCGCGGCGCTCCGAGTGGCCCACGATCACGAAATGGCAACCGAACTCGGCCAGCATGGACGCCGACACCTCGCCGGTGAACGCACCCGACTCGTGGGCCGAGCAATCCTGGGCACCCCACTGGATGCGGCTGCCCTGCAGCGACAGGGCCACGTCGCCCAGGTACGGGAACGGCGAGCACACCGCCACCGCGGCATCCCACGGCCCGGCGGCATTGAGGCCGGCCAGCAGTTCGGCGTTGGCCGCACGGCTGCCGTTCATCTTCCAATTGCCCACCACGAGCTTGCGACGCATCGTCATCTTCCTTGTTCGGGTTCGGTCAGGTTCACCAGGTGAGAACCAGCTTGCCGATGTGCTGGTTCGATTCCATCAGCGCGTGCGACTGGCCGGCATCGGCCGCGGCGAACGTCTGGTGGATCACAGGCTTGATGCGGCCCGCCTCGAGCCAGGGCCACACGGTTTGGCGCAACGACGCGGCAATGGCCGCCTTGAAGGCCAACGGACGCGGCCGCAGCGTGGAACCGGTGATCACCAGGCGACGGCGCAGCACGAGGCCCGCGTCGATCTTGGCGTCCACCCCACCCTGCACCGCGATGATCACGATGCGGCCATCCTCGGCCAGGCACTGGATCTCGCGCGCCACGTAGTCGCCCGCCACCATGTCGAGCACGACGTCGACGCCGCGCCCTTCGGTGATGCGCTTGGCCTCGGCCACGAAATCGTGCGTGCGGTAGTTGATGGCGTGGTCGGCACCCAGGTCGGCACACGCGCGGCACTTGTCGTCGCTGCCCGCGGTGGCGATCACCGTGGCGCCCCACGCCTTGGCAAGCTGGATGGCCGTGACACCGATGCCGCTCGTGCCGCCCTGCACCAGGAACACCTCACCCGGCTGCAGGCGCGCGCGGTCGAACACGTTCGACCACACCGTGAAAAACGTTTCCGGCAGGCTGGCCGCCTCGATGTCGCTGAAGCCTTGCGGCACCGGCAGGCACTGGCCCACCGGCGCGACACACAGTTCGGCATACCCGCCACCGGCCACCAGCGCGCAAACGCGGTCGCCCGCCTTCAGGCCGGCAGCGGCCATCGCCGCGGCGTCACCACCCACGATGACACCCGCCACCTCGAGGCCCGGCAGGTCGGACGCACCCGGGGGCACCGGGTAGAAGCCCTTGCGCTGCAGGACATCGGGGCGGTTCACGCCCGACGCCGCCACACGGATCAACACCTCGCCTGCGCCCGGAACGGGGTCCGGGCGGTCGGCCAGGCGGAGCACCTCAGGCGCCCCGTACGTGGAGATCTCGATGGCTTTCATGGCGTCAGGGCCTTTGGCCGATCACTCGCCAGCGGGTTGCTGGTCGCGCTCGATCAGCGCCTTCATCGACAGCTTGATGCGGCCCTTTTCGTCGGTCTCGAGCACCTTGACCTTGACGATCTGGCCTTCCTTCAGGAAGTCGGTGACCTTCTCCACGCGCTGGTGGGCGATCTGGCTGATGTGCAGCAGACCGTCCTTGCCCGGGAGCAGGTTCACGAGCGCGCCGAACTCGAGCAGCTTCGTGATGGGGCCTTCGTAGACCTTGCCCACTTCCACTTCGGCGGTGATCTCTTCGATGCGCTTCTTGGCGTACGCGGCCTTGTCGGCGTCGGCCGAGGCGATGGTGATGGTGCCGTCTTCGCCGATGTCGATCGTGGTGCCGGTTTCTTCGGTCAGCGCACGGATGGTGGCGCCGCCCTTGCCGATCACGTCACGGATCTTTTCCGGGTTGATCTTCATCGTGTACAGGCGCGGCGCGAACTGCGAGACCTCGGTCTTCGCTTCGCCCAGGGCGCTCGTCATCTCGCCGAGGATGTGCAGGCGGGCTTCCTTGGCCTGCGCCAGCGCGACCTGCATGATTTCCTTCGTGATGCCCTGGATCTTGATGTCCATCTGCAGCGCGGTGATGCCGGCGGTGGTGCCTGCCACCTTGAAGTCCATGTCGCCGAGGTGATCTTCGTCACCCAGGATGTCGGTCAGCACGGCGAAGCGGTTGCCGTCCTTGATCAGGCCCATGGCGATGCCGGCGACGTGCGCCTTCAGCGGCACGCCAGCGTCCATCAGTGCGAGGCAGCCGCCGCACACCGAGGCCATCGACGACGAACCGTTCGATTCGGTGATTTCCGACACGACACGCATCGAGTACGGGAACTCGGTGCGGTCCGGCAGCACGGCGACGAGCGCGCGCTTGGCCAGGCGGCCGTGGCCGATTTCGCGGCGCTTCGGCGTGCCCACGCGGCCGGTTTCGCCGGTGGCGAACGGAGGCATGTTGTAGTGCAGCATGAAGTGTTCGCTGAACTCGCCGGCGAGGGCGTCGATCTTCTGCGAATCACGGTCGGTGCCGAGCGTGGCAGCCACCAGCGCCTGCGTTTCACCACGGGTGAACAGCGCCGAGCCGTGCACGCGCGGCAGCACGCCGTTGCGGATCTCGATCTGGCGCACGGTGCGGGTGTCGCGGCCGTCGATGCGCGGCTCGCCCGACAGGATCTGGCTGCGCACGATGCGGGCTTCGATGTCGAACAGCACGTTGTCGACCTTGACCTTGTCGAACGCGATGGCGTCGGCGGTCAGGGCAGCCACCACGCCAGCGGTGACTTCACGCGTGGCTTGCGTGCGGGCTTGCTTGGAACGGATCTGGTAGGCGGCGCGGAGCTTCTCTTCGGCCAGCGCGGTGACCTGGCCGATGAAGGCCTCGTCCTTGGCGGGCGGCTGCCAGTCCCAGGCCGGCTTGCCGGCGTCGCGCACGAGTTCGTTGATGGCCGCGATGGCGATGTTGCCTTGCTGGTGGCCGAACACCACGCCGCCGAGCATCACTTCTTCGCTCAGTTGCCGTGCTTCGGATTCCACCATCAGCACGGCGGCTTCGGTGCCGGCGACGACGAGGTCCATCGTCGAGTCGAGCAGCTGGGTCTTGCCCGGGTTCAGCACGTACTCGCCGTTGATGTAGCCCACGCGTGCAGCGCCGATGGGGCCGTTGAACGGGATGCCGGAGATGGCGAGCGCAGCGCTGGAGCCGATCAGGGCGGCGATGTCGGCCGAGACCTCGGGGTTCAGCGACAGCACGTGGATGACGACCTGGACTTCGTTGTAGAAGCCTTCAGGGAACAGCGGGCGCAGCGGGCGGTCGATCAGGCGCGACGTGAGCGTCTCGAGTTCGCTCGGGCGGCCTTCGCGCTTGAAGAAGCTGCCGGGGATCTTGCCGGCGGCGTAGGTCTTCTCGATGTAGTCGACGGTCAGCGGGAAGAAGTCTTGCCCCGGCTTCGGGTTCTTGGCACCGACCACGGTGGCCAGGATCACGGTGTCTTCGATGTCGACCAGCACGGCGCCGCCAGATTGGCGCGCGATCTCACCGGTTTCGAGCGTGACTTTGTGTTGACCCCATTGGAAGGTCTTGGTGACTTTGTTGAACATGCTCATGTGTCTCTCCTCAGTGTGCGACGCCTGGAGGGTGGCGCCTCGACCCTGGAGTTGCAGCATCCTGGCGCGATGCCATTCCATGAGCGCTCGGTGCGGAAGCGCATCGAACGCTGGTGGAATGACACATCGTCATCGGTGGACGCCTGGACTCCAAAACAAAGAGCCTGTGCTGGCGATCCCAGACAGGCTCTTTTTGGAACTCATGAACCGGACAGATTCGCCGGAACTGCTCGCGACGTGGGGTTCACGAGTTCCCGTGCGATTACTTGCGCAGACCCAGCTTCTGGATCAGGGCCGTGTAGCGGTCAGCGTCACGGGCCTTCAGGTAGGCCAGCAGGCTCTTGCGGGTGTTGACCATCTTCAGGAGACCGCGGCGGCCGTGGTGGTCCTTCAGGTGGGTCTTGAAGTGGGGGGTCAGCTCGTTGATGCGGGCGGTCAGCAGGGCGACCTGGACTTCGGGGGACCCGGTGTCGTTGGCGCTGCGTGCGTTCGACTTGACGATCTCGGCTTTTTGTTCGACGGTGGACATCTGTGTGTTTCCAGAAATACCCGGTCGCTGCCCACTGGATGGGGTCGCGGTTTCGGGTGGGTTGACTTGCGGTAGCGGGGGAAACCTCCCCGCGCCGTGCGAAAGACCACGTTCGGTGGCCGCTCACGCCCCCTGGGAGCGCAAAGCCCGATGATTATAGCGGAAGGCGGAGCGCCCGCTCCGCAGGGGTGCCGTCAAAAATCTTTCGGCACGGGGTCGGACCCGCGGATTTCAAGTCCCTTGAATTGCCTTCGCGCGCTCCAAATTCGGAACCATGGCGTGCTGCAACGGTGCAGCGGCTTCACCGAACCACCCAGGAGTCTCCCATGTTTGTGTTCCCCGCCCCGGTCTCCGTTTCCGCCCCCCGCCGCTTTGCCTCGGCCCGGCTGCTCGACCAGCTGTTCTCCGAGCGCGTGAGCGCCCCGGCCAGCACCTCGCGCGTGCCGGCGATGGACGTCACCGAAAGCGACACCGCCTACACCCTCGCCTTCGACGTACCGGGGGTCACCCGCGAACAGCTGAAGGTGTCCGTGCAAGGGCGCCGCGTGGTGCTCGAGACGGCGGACGCCGCGGAGGCGCCGGCCGAGGAAGGCCAACGCGTGCTGTACCGCGAGCGCACCCAGGCCCGTTATGCCCGCACCGTGGCGCTGCCGTCCGAGGTGGACGCCGCCAGCGCGTCGGCGAAGTTCGACAACGGCGTGCTGACGCTGGCGCTGACCAAGAAGGTGCCCACCGGCGCCACGCA
The DNA here is from genome assembly GCF_001425785.1 of Rhizobacter sp. Root1221. Taxonomy (GTDB): domain Bacteria; phylum Pseudomonadota; class Gammaproteobacteria; order Burkholderiales; family Burkholderiaceae_C; genus Rhizobacter. The sequence continues at coordinate 59,981 of NZ_LMDI01000008.1, forward strand.
GGTCGCCATCGGCTGAGAGGCCGAGGGCCGTCAGGCGGCCGACAGCGCCCAGCGCGGGCGCACGTCGAAGCCCTGGTCGAACCCGGGCACGGCGCCCCGCTGCAGGCGCATGGCCGCAGCCAGCGCGATCATCGCGCCGTTGTCAGTGCAGAGCGCCAGTTCCGGGTAGTGCACCCGGACCTGGCGCTTCGCGCATTGGGTGTTCAACTGCTCGCGCAACATCGTGTTGGCCCCTACCCCGCCGGCCACGACGAGCCGCTTCAGGCCCGTCTGCTGGAGCGCCGCCACCGACTTGCGCACCAGCACCTCGACGATGGCCTCCTGCGTGGCGGCCGCGAGGTTGGCCTTGTCCTGCTCGCACACGTTTCCGCCCAGCTTGAGCACCTGGGTGCGCACCGCCGTCTTCAGGCCGGCGAACGAAAAATCGAGGTTGCCACTGTGCAGCAGCGGCCGCGGCAGCGAAAACGCCGAGGGGTCACCGAACGCGGCCAGGCGCGACAGCGCCGGGCCGCCCGGGTAGCCGAGCCCCATCAGCTTGGCGGATTTGTCGAAGGCCTCGCCGGCCGCATCGTCGATGGTTTCCCCGAGGAGCTCGTAGCACCCCACGTCGTCCACCCGCATCAGCTGGGTGTGCCCGCCGGAGACCAGCAGCGCCACGAACGGGAATTCCGGCGGGTCGGTTGCCAGGAACGGCGAGAGCAGGTGGCCTTCGAGGTGGTGCACCCCCAGCACCGGTTTGCCGAGGGCCGCGGCGAGAGAACAGGCCACGCCTGCGCCCACGAGCAGCGCACCGGCAAGCCCCGGCCCCTTGGTGTAGGCCACGACGTCGATGCCGGCCAGGTCGAGCTTCGCCTCGGCCAGCACCTGGCGGGCGAGCGGCACGACCCGGCGGATGTGGTCGCGCGAGGCGAGCTCCGGCACCACGCCACCGTAGGCCTGGTGCATGTCGATCTGGCTGTGCAATGCGTGCGCCAGCAGCGTGGGAACACCCGACGATCGGGCCTCGACCACGGCCACCCCGGTTTCGTCACACGACGATTCGATGCCTAGTACCTTCATCGGTTCAGTGTAACAAGCAGGGAAAGCGTGGATTTTGCCGAACGCGGTTTCATTTTGTCACACTACTGAACAGGTGTTTTCCAGAGAATCTAGGGGGGACTCATCGTACATCTCGGGCGATGGCTTACGCTGAGGACCCGGAGCTTCTGTTTCGATGCAGATGCTCCCCCAAAACTAGATCACGCTTTGTCGTTGGGGAACCCCATGAAGGAATATCGCCTCACATCCTGGCCGGACCTACCGGCCCCCTATCAAGGTTCCGCCTACCGGCGGATGCTGAGCGACATGTCGCATCGGTACGTGTCGTTGTCGCAGCTGATGACGAGCAGCGGCGTGCGCCGCCAGGAAGTGCGCCAGTTCCTCGACTCGCTCGAGTCGCGAGGCCTGCTGGCCGAGCGCGAGCTGTTCGTCTCCGACACCCTGCTCGATTCGGTGCGCCCCCTGGGCAACTGGATCCGCCGCAAGTTCAACCTGTCGCACGGCAGCCGCTGACGCCCCCCTGCCCTCGCAAATGAAGCCCGCTGCGCGCGGGTTTTTTCACGTTCGGCGCCCCGTTCTGGCGCAGATGTTGCTCGCTTCCCGCGCATGAACTCGCCGCGCCCCTCCTCCGCCTCGCCGCTGCGCATCGTGATCGTCGCGCCGGACTCGCTGCTGGCCGACGGGAGCGACACCCGGGCGTTCACCGAGGCCGAGCGGTCGCGCACGCTGCGCATCGGGCTGCTGGAGAACGGGTACAACATCGTGGCGGTGCTGCCGGCGGACGTGTTCCTCCCCGACCGGCTTGCCCAGATCGCCCCCGACATGATCATCGTCGACGCCGAAAGCCAGGCGCGCGACACGCTGGAACACGTCGTGATGGCCACCCGCGAGGCGCGCCGCCCCATCGTGCTGTTCACGGAAGACGAAGACACATCCCATGTCGGTGCAGCCATCGCGGCCGGGGTCACCGCCTACGTGGTGGCCGGCATGGCCCCCGACCGCGTCAAGCCGGTGCTCGAGGTGGCCCTTGCCCGCTTCCAGCACGAGGAAGGCCTGCGCCGCGAGCTGGCGGACGCACGCACCGAGCTGTCCGACCGCAAGGTGATCGACCGCGCGAAGGGCATCCTCATCCGGCAGCACGGCCTCACCGAACAGGACGCGTACGCGCGCCTGCGCAAGACCGCGATGGACAAGGGCATGCGCCTCGCCGAGGTGGCGCAGCGCCTGATCGACGTGAGCGACCTGCTCGCCTGATTCCGTGCACCGCGGCACCGAACGGGTGCAGCGGGCGGCAAAACGGGCTGGCACAGCGCTTGCAAATACTCCGGCAGAGGATCAACGGCGATCCTCGACTTTGACACCAGGCAGCACCAAAGGCGGTGCTGCGTGGTGGGACGACGGCGTCCCCACGCTCCCGGGCTTTGCCCAGGAACCGTGCGGACGCCTTTTTGTTTTTGTCCTCCGCGTTTGACCACAGAGAACCCGCCATGACCGCCCACACCGACGATCGAAAGAACCTCATGAGCCGCCGAACCCTGATCAAAGCCGCTGCTGCCACCAGCGCCGCCGGCATGGTGCCCGGCCTGCAATCCGCCGTGTACGCCGCGGGCTCCGACAAGCCGGAGAAGACCGAGGTCCGCATCGGCTTCATCCCGCTCACCGACTGCGCCTCCGTGGTGATGGCCTCCGTGCTCGGCTTCGACAAGAAGTACGGCATCAAGATCATCCCGACGAAGGAAGCGTCCTGGGCCGGTGTGCGCGACAAGCTCGTCAACGGTGAACTCGACATGGCCCATGTGCTGTACGGCCTGATCTATGGCGTGCACCTCGGTGTCGGCGGCCCGAAGAAGGACATGGCCGTGCTGATGACCCTGAACAACAACGGCCAGGCCATCACGCTGTCGAAGAAGCTCGCCGACAAGGGCGCGGTGGACGGCCCGAGCCTCGCGAAGCTGATGAAGGCCGAGAAGCGCGAGTACACGTTCGCGCAGACCTTCCCCACCGGCACCCACGCGATGTGGCTCTACTACTGGATGGCCGCCTACGGCATCAACCCGATGAAGGACGCGAAGGTCATCACCGTGCCGCCGCCGCAGATGGTGGCGAACATGCGCGTCGGCAACATGGACGGCTACTGCGTGGGCGAACCATGGGGCCACCGCGCCATCATGGACGGCATCGGCATCACCGGTGTCACCACCCAGGACATCTGGAAGGACCACCCCGAGAAGGTGCTGGGCACCACGTCGGAGTTCGTCAAGGCGAACCCGAACACCGCGCGCGCCGTGATGATGGCCATCCTCGAGGCCAGCCGCTGGATCGACGCGAACCTGCAGAACAAGCTGAAGATGGCCGAGACCGTGGCCGACAAGGCCTACGTCAATACGGGCGTCGACGCGATCAACCAGCGCATCCTGGGCCGTTACCAGAACGGCCTCGGCAAGACCTGGGACGACCCGAACCACATGAAGTTCTTCAACGACGGCGCGGTGAACTTCCCGTACCTGTCGGACGGCATGTGGTTCCTGACCCAGCACAAGCGCTGGGGCCTGCTGAAGGACCACCCCGACTACCTGGGCGTGGCCAAGCAGATCAACCAGATCGACCTCTACAAGGAAGCCGCCTCCGCCATGAAGATCGCCGTGCCGAAGGATGCGATGCGCACCAGCAAGCTCGTCGACGGCGTGACGTGGGACGGCAAGGACCCGAAGAAGTACGCCGACAGCTTCACCGTCAAGGCCTGAGCCGCCCCCGCCGCCACCGAAGGAGATCACCATGGTCAGTGCAGTCTTTCACTCTCCCCTCGACGCCGCGAACGAGGCCCGCGCGGCCGCCGCGGACAAGCCCCGCGCCGTCGCTACAGCCCAACCCGCGCCAGCCCGCCCGGCCCGTGCACCGTACGACTGGCGGGGCCTGTTCCTCAAGGTGATCCCCCCGGTGGTGGGCATGGCCGTGCTCGTCGGCATCTGGGCGCTGCTCACGATGAAGAGCACCACGTTCCCGACCCCGGCGGCCACGCTGAAGGAAGCGATCGTGCTGTTCTCGGACCCGTTCTACAGCAACGGGCCCAATGACCAGGGCCTCGGCTGGAACATCCTGTTCTCGCTGCAGCGGGTGGCGGTGGGCTTCGGCCTCGCGGCGCTCGTCGGCATCCCGTTCGGTTTCATGATCGGGCGCTTCGGGTTCCTGAATCGCATGTTCTCGCCGCTGATCAGCCTGCTGCGCCCGGTGTCGCCGCTCGCGTGGCTGCCCATCGGCCTGCTGGTGTTCAAGGCCGCCAACCCGGCCGCCATCTGGACCATCTTCATCTGCTCCATCTGGCCCATGATCATCAACACCGCCGTGGGGGTGCAGCGTGTGCCGGCCGACTACCTCAACGTGGCCCGCGTGCTGAACCTGTCCGAGTGGAAGGTCATCACGAAGATCCTGTTCCCCGCCGTGTTGCCCTACATGCTGACCGGCGTTCGCCTGAGCGTGGGCACCGCCTGGCTCGTGATCGTGGCAGCCGAGATGCTGACCGGCGGCGTGGGCATCGGCTTCTGGGTGTGGGACGAGTGGAACAACTTGAACGTCACGCACATCCTCATCGCGATCTTCGTGATCGGCATCGTGGGCATGCTGCTCGAATGGGCGCTGGTCTCGATCGCCAAGCGGTTCACCTACGACGAAGTCTGACCTCCAGGAGCCTCACATCATGACCAAGAACTTCATCCAGGTCCAGAACGCCGAGATGGTCTTCCACACGAGGAAGGGCCGCTTCCATGCGCTGCGCGAGATCAACCTCAACGTCGCCAAGGGCGAGTTCGTCACGCTGATCGGGCACTCGGGCTGCGGCAAGTCCACGCTGCTGAACCTGATCGCCGGCCTCACGCTGCCCAGCGGCGGTGGCCTGATCTGCGACAACCGTGAAATCGCCGCCCCGGGCCCCGAGCGCGCCGTGGTGTTCCAGAACCACTCGCTGCTGCCATGGCTCACCTGCGAGGAAAACGTGCACCTCGCGGTGGAGCGGGTGTTCGGCGCCACCGAATCGGGCGCGAAGCTGAAGGCCCGTTCGCTCGCGGCACTCGACCTCGTCAACATGGGGCATGCCGCCACCAAACGCCCGCACGAGATCTCCGGCGGCATGAAGCAGCGCGTGGGCATCGCCCGGGCACTGGCGATGGAGCCGAAGGTGCTGCTGATGGACGAGCCGTTCGGCGCGCTCGATGCCCTCACCCGCGCCCACCTGCAGGACGAACTGCTCAAGATCGTGGCCCGCACCCACAGCACCGTGGTGATGGTGACGCACGACGTGGACGAAGCCGTGCTGCTGAGCGACCGCATCGTGATGATGACCAACGGCCCGGCCGCCACCATCGGCGAGATCCTGTCGGTCGAGCTCGCACGCCCGCGCAACCGGGTGGAATTGGCCGAGGACACCCGGTACGTGCACTACCGCAAGGAGGTGCTCGACTTCCTGTACACACGCCACGGTCACGTCGACAAGGCCGCCTGAACGGCCGAACCTGGCGGGGGCCTGCCTGCGCCCCCTGCCCTTGCGATCGATCAAAACAACAACGTTGGGGGTTTCCATTGAGTTCGTCTGCCACTTCCGGCTCGGCGATGAACGCGGCACAGGTGGCCCAACCTGACGCCACGCCGTCGCTCCGCCGTCCCACGCTCGGCTTCACGCTCGGCAAGTACCGCGAGATCCTGATCGCGGTCGCCTTCTTCCTGCTGTTCGACCTGGCCGTGCTGGTGTTGAACTTCTACGTGTCGTTCCAGATCTCCGAGGACGCCGTCTCGATCAACCTGTCCGGGCGCCAGCGCATGCTGACGCAGCGGCTGTCGAAGGGGCTCTTCGCGTCGGAACTCGCCGTGGCCAACGGGCCGCTGCCCGCCCCGCTCGCCGACGAACTGCGCCTGGCCACCCGACTGTTCGACGAGACGCTCACCGGCTTCCGCCAGGGCGGCGCCGTCACCGGCGGCGACGGCAAGGCGGTGCAACTCGTGGCGGCCTCGGGCCCGAAAAGCGCCGACATCCTGGCCCGCAGCGTCGCGCTGTGGAACCCGTGGCGCCAATTGCTGTCGCACGCCACCCTCACCCCCGACGACGTGCGTGCGGCCGCGGCCTATGCACGCACCCACAACCTCGCGCTGCTCGGGCTGATGAACGAGCTGACCACCGACCTCGAGTCCGCCGCGAACCAGCGGGCATCGCAACTTCGGATGGTGCAGACGGGCGGCATCGCGCTCGCGCTGCTGAACTTCCTGTTCATCCTGTTCAAGTTCATCCGGCGCCTGCGGCAGTCCGACGATGCCATCGAACAGGCCACCGAGGAAACCCGCGAGATCCTGTCCGTCGTGCGCGAGGGGCTGTTCCTGCTGACACCCCAGTACACGCTCGGCACGCAGCTCTCGCAGTCGGTGTCCACCATCCTCGGCCGGGCCGTTCGGCCCGGTGACCACTTCCTGACCCTGCTGGCCCCGATGGTGTCGGCCCGCACGCTCGACGACGCGCGCGGCTACACGGACCTGCTGTTCCTCCCTCACATCAAGGAAGACCTGGTCCAGAGCATCAACCCGCTCACCGAGATGGCCATCACCACCACCGACGCCCTGGGGCACAAGCACCAGCGGCACCTGTCGATGCGCTTCAACCGCGTCACCGCCGACGGCGAGATCCGCCACCTGCTGGTGACGGTGCAGGACGTGTCGTCGCGCATCGAGCTGGAGCAGAAGCTGCAGGGCGAACAGCAGCGCGCGCAACGCGAATTCGACCTGCTGGTCCGGGCCTTCGAGACCGACCCCGGGGCGCTGCGCGGCTTCGTGGACCGTTCGGAGGCATCGCTGCTCGAGGTGAACGACCTGCTGCGCCAGGTGGAAGCCGGGTCGGATGCAAAGCAGCTGCGCCGCATCGTCGACGCGGTGTACCGGCACGTGCACGCGGTCAAGGGCGAGGCGTCGATGCTGTCGCTCGACCTGCTGACCGCCACCGCGCACCAGTTCGAATCGCAGATCCAGACGTTGCGCGAAGCCGGCACGTTTGCCGGCGACGCGTTGCTCTCCCTGCCCCTGCCGCTCGAAGAACTGCTGACACGCCTGCAGGCGCTGAAACGGTCGGTGCTGCGCGACCGAGCGGCGTCACCGCCCGCGGCGGACTTTTCCGTGCCCATGACGGCACTCGTGGCACGCATCGCCCAGGAAATGGGCAAGCCCACCCAGCTGACCACGTCCCTCGCCCCGCTGACCGCGCTGCCCACCGCGTCGCACGAGGCGCTGCAGAAGGTGGCGGTGCAGCTCGTGCGCAATGCCGTCGTGCACGGTGTCGAGGACGGCCGCACCCGCGCCGCCCTCGGCAAGCCGGCCACGGCCACCGTGGACGTCACACTGCACCGCAACGACACCAACCAGGTGGAACTGGTGGTGCGCGACGACGGCGCCGGCCTCGACGTGGTGCGCGTGCGCGCCCGGCTGCAGGCACTCGGCTGGTTCAAGGCGTCCCAACTCGACGAGATGAGCACGGCGCAGGTGCTGGCGCAGATCTTCCGGCCCGGGTTCTCGACGGCCACGTCGGCCGGCGAACACGCGGGACGCGGCGTGGGGCTCGACATCGTGTCGGCCGAGGTTCGGCGCCTGGGCGCCCGCCTGCTGGTGTCGACGAAACCCGACCACGGCACCACGTTCCGCGTGCGCCTGTCGGCCTGAGGGAGACACACGCATGAAACTGCTGGTGGTCGACGACTCTAACATGGTGCGCTCGCGCATCGCCCGCATCGTGCAGGGCGGCACGCTCGGCTCCGTCACGCTCGTGGGCATGGCCCGCGACGGCGTGGAGGCGCTGCGCGCGGCGAGCCAGGTGAGCCCCGACGTGGTCACGATGGACCTGACGATGCCCGAGATGGACGGCCTCGCCTGCATCCCCGCGTTGCTGGCCGCCCACCCGCGCACCCGCATCCTCGTGATCAGCGCGCTCGACGACAAGAGCACCGCCATCCGGGCGCTGCGCCTCGGGGCCCACGGGTTCCTGCCAAAACCATTCACCGACGAAGCCCTGCAGCTTGCGCTGCACGGCCTGGTCCAACACAAGGCCTGACGCACATGGTGTCGCTCAAGGAATCCGACCTGCGCCTGTTCATCGACTCGGTGCGCCGCTACTTCGAGGTCACGAGCAAGGTGACCCCGGAGATCACTTCCGCGTTCCTCGGCGTGGGTGCACTGGAAGGCCACGAATACAACGGCATCGTGAAGTTCTCCGGGCCGCTCACCGGCCAGGTCACCGTGTCGCTGCCCATGCGCGCGGTGCGCGAGCTGCTGCTGATCCAGCACGAGACCCGGCTCACCGAGGCCAACCTGCTGGACGCGGTGGGCGAGATCGCCAACACGCTCGCCGGCAATGCCCGGCGCAACCTGGGACGCGACCTCGACATCTCCGTCCCCACGGCGGTGCGCGGTGCCCACATCGCGGCCGAACGTGCACGCCGCCACCCCTACGTCATCACGTTCCGGTGGAACACCTACCCCGGAATGGTGTGCGTCGACCTCGCGCCGGCCGTCTGACGCTGGCACAGCGCTTGCTGTAGTTCAGCCGGCAGATGACGTTCGTGTCGACTGTCTCCTCAGTAGGGGCTCGCGGCCCTTTGTGCACCCCTCGGGTCCTCACGGGCCCGGGGGGATTTTTTCTCTTCGGGTCCGCTCAGCGCCGCATGGTCGGTCGGGACACCTCCAGGTCGGCATGTCCCTCGGAGGTCGCGGCCCGGACGGCGCCCGCCGCCTGCCAGGTCCCACCGATCGTCTTGTACCCGATGCCGGCCAGGGCGCCCGTGGCAACATTCCCGATCAGGCTGGACACGGACGCCGGCAAGTCGCGGGTCAGGTAAGCGATCAGTGCGCCGGATGCGTTGCCGGCACCGATCGCCACCATGCGCGCCGGGGTCTGATCCAGCAGCCGTCCGTAGTCCTGCGCCCTGCCCTTCAGCGCCGGCTCGAACTTCTGGGCCGTACCCGCCTGCGTGGCTTCGTGCTGGGTGACGGAAAACCAATCCGACGCTTCGACAGCGGTGTTGATCGCGGCCTTCACCGAAGACACGGCAGCCAGGACTTTCCAGGCGTCTGCCGAACTCATGCTGGAACTGTCCCCCCGCAATGCGCTTCTGGCTTCGGCAGCATCGCCAGCCAGGGGCGGCAACGCGCCCCATGCGAAGTTGCCGCTGATGTTGGCCGCCCCATAGAAGACCGCCGACGAGGTCATGTACTCACCGCTGACGCCATTCTTCGTGGCCCCCTCGAAGCCCACCAGCCCGAAGCTCGCCTGCAAGCCATCGCGCATGGACGAGTACACCAGCGTCTTCACGTCGGCGACCAACGCGTTGTTCGCCAACTCCGGGCGACCGGTCTTTGAGCCAAGGATCCCCATGCCCACGTTCGTTATCGTGCACGCACATGCCATGAACATCACCATTCGGGAGTGCTTGACTTGAATGGCGCGCAGCCCGGCCTGTTCCTCCGGCGTCTTGGCCGCCCATTCTTCGGCCGACAACGCGTGAAAGCCGCACGCCGCGGCATCCGGGTCCCGGCGCTCGCGCGCCTCGCGCAAGCCCTGCGCCAATATGTTGACGGCGCCCATGCCCACCTGCATGAGCACCACGTGGTCAGGCGGCATGTGCCGCAAGGACAGCAACATGGCCTCGGCCATCATCTCGCGCCCCAGCGTGGGGAGGCCCACGGTGACGGTCTGATGCATGACGTGGCCCGCAGCCGCACCCGCGAGGCGCATGTTCGGTGCCAGCAGTCCGAAGGCCTGCGGCAGTTCCCTGAGCGATTGGCCTGCATGGCCTGCGACAGTCAGGCCCATCGCGCCTGCATGCCCCAACCCCGCCGCCAGCGCGCCCCCGCCACTCGCAGCGGCGGCGCCCAGCGCACCGAGCACCGGCGCGGCCACGTTCGCCAGCGAGTCCCTCGCGGCTGCCAGTGTCTGCCGCCAACTGCGCCCTGGCGGCGGAGGCGTGAACGTTTCGGCGATGGCGTCGGGCGGCATCTGATCCGAGAACCTCATGCTGCCATGGTTGTGGGCTAATTCGATCTCGGAGCGAAACGACGAGCTCACGCTCAAGTAGTCGGAACGTTCGCCATCGGCTGGAAGAAGGGTCGATTCATCAACCGCCCTCCGTCGACCCGAGGCGGTGACCTCAGGCGAACCCACAAGGACGGTCCGAGGTGGCGGGCCGCCCACAAGGCTCGATGAGGCGTCGGAACGCGCCCTGAGCACGTTGTGCTGCAGGTCCGGGCGGCGATGATTGAATTCCGGCTGCGCCGGGGGAATGTCGATGTGCACTTCGGCGGGCTGGGGGAGCGGTGTTGCAACCCGCGGTGTGTTCAGGCGAGAGAAGTCCATGGGAATGTCCTCGGTCGTGTTGAGAGGTGGCGTACCGATCAGTCGGCAGACGGTTTGGCGTTGGCACGCATGGCTTCCGCGAGGATCGCGAAATCTCGCAGCCAGACGGCGAACTCTTCAGCCGTGCGCCCAGGCACGGCCCAGCGCCCCATCAACTGCGGCGCTCGAAGACCGCGGGCGACGGTGATGCCGAACTGCAGCATCAGGTGCGTGGATGCACTCAGTGCCGTGCGGCGGATTTCCGGATCGTCCAGGAAGCCCTCGCCCAACTCGATGCAGGCCACGAGCGCGTCTTCATCCAATCCGCAGGCCATGGCGATGCGCTGCCCTGACACCTCGATCCCACCTGTGCGCGCAGCCTCCAGCGCAAGCGCTGGTGTACTTCCCAGGTGCAGCGCCGCGTCATGGATCAGCGCCAGGATCGGCGCGGAAGCTTCCATCTCGAGCTCGGTGGCGCAACCGGCATTGGCCATGCTGCTCATGCTGGAACTCCTTCGGGTCGCGCCGCGGCGCTCACCAGGGAAGCGCCCTCGACCACGCTGTTGCACAGGGCAGCCATGCCCTCGAGCCTGGCAGCCAGCAGGGCGGGATGTTCATCGTCGAGCGACATCTTCATGAGCAACACCGCATCGCCGTTGTCCTCGAGCCCGAAGGCCAGGTCCGCCAGCAGCATGGCTTGGGCGTTGGCGAGCAGGAGTGCGTCGCACCACGCCGGCGCTTCAATCACCTCGGGACGAGCGACCTGCGCAATGGCCACCCAAGGACCATCCGGCTGCCTGCTCAGCGCGTGGATGGCCAGTGGCACTTGGTTGAACACCGCGGTGCCCGTGCTGCCAAAGGCTTCCGCAGATGCGGCATCCGCACCGAGAATCCGGGCGGCTCCCTTCAAGCTGTCGCGGCGTGTCGGCGACAAGGTGGTGCCGCCGCTCGTCATCGGAGGCGTGGAATGAGGGTCTGTCATAGGTCTCTGCTCCATGGTTGCGAAAGAGTTTCTTTCGATGACCATCGTGTGACACCACCCGCATCCGGACACCCTTGAAACGAAGGTGCCGGTGAGAACCCGAACCCAATCGTCCCGGCGATCTAGGGGGGGCCATGGCTTGAGACCTGCGGCGGCGACTTCGGGCCATCGCGCCTGTGATCGCGCGCCGGTTTTGGGCCGCGCCCGACGTCAGGCAAAATGCTCACCCCGTTCGCGCCCGCCTGTCTCCATGACCGATCCCACCGATCCCGTTGCCCACCCCCGCAGCATCCGCAGTTTCGTCGTTCGTGCCGGCCGCATGGGCACGGGGCAGATGCGTGCGCTGGAACAACTGGGGCCGCGTTTCGTGCTGCCGTATGCCGCCGCGCCGCTCGATGCGCCGGCGTTGTTCGGCCGAACCGCCCCGCTCGTGCTCGAGATCGGCTTCGGCATGGGGGACGCCACCGCCACCATCGCGCAGACGCTGCCGGACACCGATTTCCTCGGGGTCGAGGTGCACACGCCGGGGGTAGGCGCACTGCTCAAGCACATCGACGAACGCCAGATCGGCAACATCCGCATCGTGCAGCACGATGCGGTGGAAGTGCTCGAACACATGATCGCCCCGGACTCGCTCGCTGGCGTGCACATCTTCTTCCCGGACCCCTGGCACAAGAAGAAGCACAACAAGCGCCGGCTGATCCAGGCGCCCTTCGTGCAGAAACTCGTCGCGCACCTCGCGCCCGGCGGCTACCTGCACTGCGCCACCGACTGGCAACCCTACGCCGAGCAGATGCTCGAGGTGCTGTCGGCCGAGCCCGGCCTCGCCAACACCGCCGACGGGTATGCGCCGAAGCCCGCCTACCGCCCGCTCACCAAGTTCGAGAACCGCGGCCTGAAGCTTGGCCACGGGGTGTGGGACTTGGTGTTCACGAAGCCCCCCACGTCGCTTCGCTCCTGCCCCCCCGAGGGGGGCGCCCGCGGTCGCCCGGGGGACCCGGGCTCGGCGGTAGCTTGATCTGTCGCTCGCTGCGCTTGGCTCCCCTGGCGCACACGATTCGAGGCTTTGCTCGCTTCGCTTGCTCGCCCAACACCACCTCGTCGTTCCGGCGGAAGCCGGGACCCACTGGGCCGGTGGGCCCCGACTTTCGTCGGGGTGACCAGGCTATTCAGCCGATGCGCAGCGAGGCGAAATGAGCCGGCACGGCATCCGCGCGGGATAGGTAACGGTGCCGCTGGAGACAGTAGTCGCGCGGGGGATTGGCCACTCGAAGCGCCCGAGCAAAGGTCTGGGAAGCTGGTGTTCGAGCGCATCTTTGGGTTACCTTTCTGGGCGGCGACCAGAAAGGTAACTCGGCTGCCGGGACGAGACCCGGCGCGGCCTCGCCAGAGAAGAACCGCAACCCGCAGCGAACAGGGGCGACCGGGGCCCAGCCCCTCACTCAAGCCGCCCAGTTCACCGTACCCGTATACGCCGTGGCCAGCACGATCACGCCAAACACGATGCGGTACCACGCGAACACCGTGAAGTCGTGCGACGAGACGTAGCGGATCAGCCAGCGAATGCAGATCAGCGCGCTGATGAACGCGAACGCAGTGCCGATCAGGAAGATGGGCAGGTCACCCCAGTGCAGCAGGTCGCGCGACTTCCACACGGAGTAGGCGCCGGCCGCAGTGAGCGTGGGGATGCCGAGGAAGAAGCTGAACTCGGTGGCCGCCTTGCGCGAGAACCCGAGCACCAACGACCCGATGATGGTGGCGCCCGAACGGCTGGTGCCCGGGATCAGCGCGAGGCACTGCAGCAGGCCCACCTTGAGCGCGTCGAGCGGGGTCATGTCGTCCACCGTTTCAACCCGTGCATGGTGCGTGCCTTCCAGGTCACGTTCGCCATAGAGGCGGTGGTGCCGGCGCTCGACCCACAGAATCACGAGCCCCCCGACGATGAACGCCACCGCCACCGGCACCGGGTGGAACAGGTGCGCCTTGATGGCCTTGTTGAACAGGAAGCCGAAGATGCCGGCCGGGATGAAGGCGATCACCACGTTGAGCGCGAAACGTTGCGCCACCGGCTCGGAGCGGATGCCCGCGAACGTGCTGATCAGCCGCGCACGGTACTCCCAGACCACTGCGATCATCGCGCCGGTCTGGATGGCAATCTCGAACACCTTGATGGTGTCGCCGGTGAAATCGAGCAGCGATCCCGTGAGGATCAGGTGACCGGTGCTGGAGATGGGCAAGAACTCCGTCAAGCCTTCGACGATTCCCATGATCGCCGCCTTGACCCACAAAACGATGTCCAAACCCAACTCCTCACATAAGAATTCGACGCCGGATGATAGCGACGCATGGAGCATGCCCGTACCCAGGCGATACTGCCTCGCCATTCACGCTTCTTTACCAGTGAGCCATCATCCGGTGCCGGCGCGGCGTCAGCCTTGACCCCATCCCGCTCCGGAGGCTACATTACTGACCGTTCAGTCAGTATTGTCCATGCCTGCATCCGCTTCGTCCTCCCCGCCCGCTCGGCAGCGCCGCAAGGAAGCCCGTCCCCAGGAACTCCTGGATGCGGCCCTCGCACTGTTTGTCGAGAAGGGTTTCGCCGCCACGCGATCGGAGGAAGTTGCGGCGCGGGCCGGGGTGTCAAAGGGCACGTTGTACCTGTATTACCCGAGCAAGGAAGAATTGCTGAAGGCGGTGATCCGGCAGAACCTGTCGCGCATCCTCGCCGATGGCATGGGGATCGCCGACGGGTTCGAAGGCCCGACGTCGGAACTGTTGGCGACCCTGCTGCGCACCTGGTGGGAACAGGTGGGCGAGACCCCGGCTGGGGGGATCCACAAGATCATCATGGCCGAGGTGCGAAACTTCCCCGAGATCGCGGAGTTCTACAACCGCGAGGTCATCGTGCCGGCCCACGAGTTGATCTCGAAGATGGTGAAACGCGGGGTGGACAGCGGCGAGTTTCGCGATGTTCCGTCACACGAGGTCACCCACGTGCTGATCGCGCCCTTGATTTTCCTCGCCCTGCACAAGCATTCTTTCGGCGCTTGCCCCATCGGCATGGACGCCATCGAGCCGGGTAAGGTCATCGAGGCGCAGATCGACATCATGTTGCGCGGCCTGCAATCGCGCGACAGCCCTCTTCCTCGAAAGCCTGACTGATGAAACGCCGGATGCCTTGGTTGATCGCTGTTGTGGCCATCCTCGTCCTGGGCCTGTTCGTGCTCCGCACGCTGCACGCCCGCAAGCTCGCCAGCGGCGCCAGCAACGCGCCGCCCACCGCGGCGGCCCTCGAACTCACCCCTGCCGACGTGGTGGTGGCCACACCCGTCGAACTGGCCCGCACGCTCAACCTGTCGGGAGGCCTCAAGGCCGTCAACACCGCCATCGTGAAGGCGAAGGTCGCCGCCGAACTGAAGACACTCACGGTCCGTGAGGGAGACACCGTCCGTGCCGGCCAGGTCATCGGCCAGCTGGACACCACCGAGGTTGAACTGCGCGTACGCCAGGCCGCGCAGACGGCCGAATCGTCCCGCGCCCAGCTCGACATCACGCAGCGCGCGCTCGAGAACAACCGGGCCCTCGTGGCACAGGGGTTCATCTCGGCCACCGGCCTCGAGACATCCATCTCGAACCAGGCGGCCGCCCAGGCGTCCTATCGTGCGGCCGAGGCCGCGGTGGACCTGGCCCGCAAGTCCGTGGCCGACGCGCGGCTCGTGGCGCCCATCACCGGCATGGTGTCCCAACGCCTGTCGCAACCAGGCGAGCGTGTGGCCATCGACGGCCGCGTGGTCGAAATCGTCGACCTCTCGCGGCTCGAACTCGAAGCCGCGGTGGCCCCCGAAGACGTCGTGTCAGTGCAGGTGGGCCAGGTGGCCCGGCTGCAGGTGGATGGCCTCGCCGGCCCCGTCGAGGCCAAGGTGGCCCGCATCAATCCCAGCACCCAGGCCGGCACGCGTTCGGTGATGGTCTACCTCGCGGTCACGCCGCGGCCCGGCCTGCGCCAGGGCCTGTTTGCCAAGGGCACGGTCGACCTGGAACGCCGCAAGGTGCTCGCCGTGCCGCTGAGCGCGGTGCGGGTCGACCAGCCACGGCCCTATGTGTTCGTGCTCGACGACGGGAAGATCGCACGGCGCCTGGTGGCGCTCGGCGCCCGGGGCGACGCCACGCTGGCCGGCCGCCGCGACGCCGTCGTCGAAATCACCGATGGCCTGGCCGACGGCACCACGGTGCTGCGCGCAACGGTCGGCCTGGTGCGCGCCGACACCCCTGCCCGCCTGGCCGCCGCGGCCAGTCCGCCTGCACCCGCGGCCTCTGCCGCCCACTGAACGCGAGCCGCCACATGTGGTTCACCCGCGTCTCCATTGGCAACCCCGTCATGGCCACGATGGTCATGCTCGCGTTTGTCGTGCTGGGCCTCTTCAGCTACCAGCGCCTGTCCATCGACCAGTTCCCGAACGTCGATTTCCCCACCGTCGTGGTCGTGATGGACTATCCGGGCGCCTCGCCCGAGATCGTCGAAAGCGAAGTCACGAAGAAGGTCGAGGAGGCCGTCAACACGGTGGCCGGCATCAACGCGCTGACATCGCGTTCGTACGAAGGCACCTCGGTCGTCATCGTCGAATTCAACCTCGACGTGGACGGACGCAAGGCCGCCGACGACGTGCGCGAGAAGGTGAGCCTCATCCGTCCGCTGTTGCGCGACGAGGTCAAGGAACCGCGCATCTCGCGCTTCGACCCGCAGAGCGTGCCGATCTTCAACGTTGCCCTGCTGTCCACCGATGGCACGAAGACGGGCCAGGAGCTCACCAACTGGGGCACGCAGGTGCTGCAAAAGCGACTGGAGAACGTGCGTGGCGTGGGCGCGGTCACCATCGTTGGCGGCACCGCCCGCCAGATCAACCTGTACCTGCGTCCGCCGGCCATGGAAGCGCTGGGCGTCAGCGTAGACCAGGTTCTTGCCGCGGTGCGCAGCGAGAACCAGGAGCTGCCCCTGGGCGCGATCCAGTCGCTCGAGGAGGAGCGGACCGTCCAGATCAACGCCCGCATGAAGCGGCCCGAAGACTTCCGGGACATCGTCGTGGCCCGCAAGGGCGGCAACCCGATCCGCCTCTCCCAGGTGGCCGAGGTGGTGGACGGCCCGCAGGAGATCGAAAGCCTCGCGCTCTACAACGGACAGCGCACGGTGTTGCTCACGGTGCAGAAGTCGCAGGGCGAAAACACCATCGCGGTGGTGGACGGCCTGATGAAGGCCCTCGAAGGCGCGAAGAACGTGACGCCCCCCGGCATCAAGACCGAGGTGATCCGCGACAACTCGCGCGCCATCCGCGTGTCGGTCGCCAACGTGAAACGCACGCTGATCGAAGGTGCCCTCCTCACCGTGCTGATCGTGTTCCTGTTCCTCAACTCGTGGCGATCCACGGTCATCACGGGTCTCACGCTGCCCATCGCGCTGATCGGCACCTTCCTGTTCATGTACGCGTTCGGCTTCACCATCAACACCATCACGATGATGGCGCTGAGCCTGTGCGTGGGCCTGCTGATCGACGACGCGATCGTGGTGCGCGAGAACATCGTGCGCCACGTTCAGATGGGCAAGACCGCGCACCAGGCGGCCATCGACGGCACCAACGAGATCGGCCTCGCGGTGCTGGCCACCACCATGTCCATCGTGGCGGTGTTCCTGCCCATCGGTTTCATGGGCGGCATCGTGGGCAAGTTCTTCCACGAGTTCGGCGTCACCATCGTGGCCGCGGTGCTGATCTCCATGTTCGTCAGCTTCACGCTCGACCCGATGCTCTCGAGCGTGTGGCACGACCCGCAGGCCCACGGCGTTCACCGCGGCCCGCCGGTCACCCTGTACGACCGCACCATCGGCCGCGTCACCGGCATGTTCGACCGCTTCACCGAGTGGCTCGCCAGCCTGTACCAGGACATCCTCGGCTGGTCACTGAAGCACAAGCTCTCCACGTTGATGATCGCGCTGGCCACCTTCGTGGGCAGCTTCTTCCTGCTCCCGCTGGTGGGCGCCGAATTCATTCCGAAGGCGGACTTCTCCGAGACGCAGATCCACTTCTACACGCCGGTGGGGTCCGCGCTCGAATTGACCGAAACCCGCGCGAAGCAGATCGACGGCGCGCTGCGGGCGATGCCCGAGGTGAACTTCACCGTGACCACCATCAACAGCGGCCAGTCGGCGGGCAAGATCTACGGCGCCGTGTACGTGCGCCTCGTGGACCGGGCCAAGCGCACCCGCGACCTGACGGCCATGACGGTGCCGCTGCGCGAGGCCATGGCCGGCATTCCCGGCATCACGGTGACCAACATCGGCCCCACGGACCTCGGCGGCGGCAAGAGCCTGCAGTTTTCCATCCAGGGCAGCGACCTCGGGGAACTCGAGCGCCTGTCGAACCAGATCCTGCCGAAGCTGCGGGCCATCCCCGGCCTGACGGACCTCGACACCACGATGAAGCCGAACAAGCCCACGGTCGCCATCGACGTGCGGCGCGACGCGGCGTCCGACGTGGGCCTCAACGTGAACGCGCTGGCCAACAGCCTTCGCACGCTCGTGGCCGGCACCACCGCCGGCAACTGGCGCGCCCCGGACGGCGAGAACTACGACGTCAACGTGCGCCTGACACCCGGCAGCCGCGTGTCCATCGACGACCTGCAGCGCCTGCCCATCAACGTGGCCGCCGCCAGCGATGGGTCCCCGCGGGCCGTGCGCCTCTCGCAGGTGGCCGACGTGCGCGCCTCCACCGGACCGAACCAGATCAACCGGCGCGACATGAACCGCGAGATCAACGTGGACGCCAACGCGTTCGGCCGCAGCGCGGGCGACATTTCGGCGGACGTCCGCAAGGTGCTCGACAGCGTGGCCTGGCCGCCCGGCTACCGCTACAGCTTCGGTGGCTCCACGAAAAACATGAACGAGTCGTTCTCGTACGCGGTGGGGGCGCTCGCGCTGGCCATCGTGTTCATCTACATGATCCTTGCGAGCCAGTTCAAGAGCTTCCTGCAGCCCCTCGCCCTGATGAGTTCACTGCCGCTCACGCTCATCGGGGTGGTGCTCACGCTCCTCGTGTTCCGTTCCACGCTGAACATGTTCAGCGTCATCGGCATCGTGATGCTGATGGGCCTCGTGACCAAGAACGCCATCCTGCTGGTCGACTTCGCCATCCGGGCGCGCACAGGCGAACACGGAGACGCCCCGCTGCCACGCGAGCAGGCCCTGCTGATGGCCGCGAAGGTTCGGCTGCGCCCGATCCTGATGACCACGCTCGCCATGATCTTCGGCATGGTGCCGCTCGCGTTCGCGATGTCCGAGGGGTCGGAACAGCGCGCGCCGATGGGCCAGGCCGTGATCGGCGGGGTCATCACGTCGTCGCTGCTCACGCTGGTGGTGGTGCCGGTGATCTATTGCTACCTCGACGACCTGGCCGCCTGGGCCTCACGCAAGTTCCGCGGCACCCGCGCGCCGGCGGATGCGGTGCCGGCCAAATAAAATGAGTGCCTTTTCCCGTCTGCTTTCGCCCCAAGGATCCAAGCCATGAGCATCGAACAAGCCCGTTTCAACATGATCGAACAGCAGATCCGGCCCTGGGACGTCCTGGACCAGGGTGTGCTGTCCCTGCTGGCCGTGGTCAAGCGCGAGGACTTCGTGCCCGCCGAACACCGCGGCATGGCGTTCTTCGACACCGAGGTGCCGCTCGGCCACGGCCAGTTCATGCTGGCCCCGAAGGTCGAGGGCCGCTTCCTGCAGGAACTCGACGTGCGCCGCCACGAGCGGGTGCTGGAGATCGGCGCCGGCTCCGGCTATATGGCCGCGCTGCTGTCGCACAAGGCCCGCGAGGTCGTTTCGGTCGACATCGAACCCTCCCTCGTGAAGCTCGCACTCGACAACCTGCGCCGCGCGGACATCACGAACGTCAGCGTGCTCGAGGCCGACGCCTCGAAGGGCCTGCCCACGCCCGGGCCGTTCGACGTGATCGTGCTGTCCGGCTCGGTCGCCGCCGTGCCGAAGGCCCTGCTCACCGAACTGAAGGTGGGCGGCCGCCTGATCGCCATCGTGGGCCAGGAGCCGGTCATGCGCGCCACCATCGTCACCCGCGTGGGCGAGCAGGACTTCCGCCACGTCGAGGTGTTCGACACCGTGGCCCCGCGCCTGTCGGGCTTCGGCGAACCCTCGCGTTTTTCGTTCTGAGCGCGCCATGCAACAAGTGAGCGTCAAGGACCTGCCCGCGCTCGTCGCCTCGTTCGAGGCCGGCGCCCGGCCCATCGTGCTCGACGTGCGCGAGCCGTGGGAAGTGCAGGCCGCGTCGCTCGCGCTCCACGGCGCGCCCACCGTGTGCATCCCGATGAACGAGGTGCCCGGCCGGCTGGCCGAGCTGGACGTGGCCCAGCCGGTGCTGAGCCTGTGCCACCACGGCATGCGCAGCCTGCAGGTGGCGGCGTTCCTCGAGCGCCAGGGTTTCGGGCAGGTGTTCAACATCGCAGGTGGCATCGACGCCTGGTCGCGCGAGGTGGATGCCTCGGTCCCGCTCTACTGATTTCTGTCCCCCAAGGAACCCCCATGTCCTTCTTCTCTCCCAACCGCTTGGGCCTGGCCTGCGCCCTGGCCTTCGCCGCCGTGGCGCCGGTGCAGGCCCAAAGCCTCGCCGAACTGTTCGACGTGGCCCGCGGCTACGACGCCACGTACCTCGCGGCACGTGCGCTGGCCGATTCGGCCCAGTACCGCGTGGCCCAGGCGCGCGCAGGCCTGCGGCCGTCGGTGGGGT
The DNA here is from genome assembly GCF_001425785.1 of Rhizobacter sp. Root1221. Taxonomy (GTDB): domain Bacteria; phylum Pseudomonadota; class Gammaproteobacteria; order Burkholderiales; family Burkholderiaceae_C; genus Rhizobacter. Next base: position 80,130 of record NZ_LMDI01000008.1, read on the forward strand.
TGACGGCGGACTACAAGCGCACCGAGCAGAACGCGCTGCAGGACGTGGACGCGCGCGGCCCGTCGGCCACCCTCTCAGGCAGGCAGCCGCTCTTCAACCGCAGCACGAGCGTGACGATCGAACAGGCCGAACGATCGGCGGACGTGTCGGCGACGGACCTGCAGACCGCCGAGCAGGAACTGATCGTGCGCGTGGCGCAGACCTACTTCGACGTGCTGGCCGCGCAGGACACGCTGGGCAGCGCCCGGGCCGGCAAGTCGGCCATCGCCGAGCAGCTCGCGTCGGCCAAGCGCAACTTCGAGGTGGGCACCGCCACCATCACCGACACGCGTGAAGCCCAGGCCCGCTTCGACCTCAGCACGGCCCAGGAGATCGCCGCCGAGAACGACCTGCGCATCAAGCGCCTGGCGCTCGACCAGCTCGTGGGCCGCACGGGCGTCGAACCGCGGCCACTGGCCACGCCAGTGGCCCTGCCCCCGCCGGCGCCCGACAGCGTGGAGGCCTGGGTAAGCCAGACCGACACCGCGCCGTCGATCCGCAAGGCGCAGCTGGGCTACGACATCGCCAAGCTCGAGACCGAGAAGGCCCAGGCCGGCCACCTGCCCACCGTGGACCTCGATGCCGCGTACGGCCGCGGCCGCACCAACCAGACGTCGGTGACGCCCACCGCCATCGGGCCCAGCACCGTGAACTACAACGGCTCCACCACCCAGTCGAGCATCGGCATCACGCTGAGGGTGCCGCTGTTCGCGGGATTCTCCGTGCAGAACCGCGTGAAGGAAACCCTCGCACTGGAAGAGCAGTCGCGCAACAACCTGGATGCGGCGCGCCGCACCGTGGCGCAGGCCACCCGCACGGCATTCTTCGGCGTGCAATCAGGCCAGGCGCAGGTGAAGGCACTCGAAGCCGCGGAATCGTCGAGCCAGCTCGCGCTGGAAGCCACGCAGCTGGGCTACAAGGTGGGCGTGCGCGTGAACCTCGACGTGCTCAATGCGCAGACCCAGCTGTACTCCACGCAGCGCGACCTGGCGAAGGCCCGGTACGACGTGATCGTCAACAGCCTGCGCCTGCGCCAGGCGGCCGGTCAGCTGCAGCCGGCGGACATCAGCGCCGCGAACCAGCTGCTGGCCCCTTAAGCCGGTTTCAGCAGCGGCACGATGCGCCCGGCCATGCGCCGGGCGGCACCCTGGTGGGCCGCCGCGAACGCGAGCGCATTGGCCGCGAACGTGTCGCGTTGGCCCGCCACGAGCAGGTCGGCCGCACGGGCCACGCCCTCGTCGATGCCGGCCACGCGCAACGCCGCCCCGGCGGCAAGCGACAGCTCCGCCGCCTCGGCGAAGTTGAACGTGTGCGGCCCCATCACCACGGGGCACCCGCACGCGGCCGCCTCGATCAGGTTCTGCCCGCCGAGGGGCGCGAAACTGCCTCCCAGCAAGGCCACGTCGGCCAGGCCGTAGTACATCGGCATCTCGCGCATCGAGTCGCCGAGCCACACGTCGGCGGCCAGTGCCTCGTCGGTGGGGATGGTTGTCCACGACGAACGCCGTGCCAGGCGCAACCCCGCAGCCTTCACCATGGCGGCCACCTCGTCGAACCGCTGCGGGTGCCGCGGCACGATCAGCAGCAACCCGCGCCGGCGGGCCGGCAGCGCCTGCCACGCCTGCAGCAAGCCGGGTTCCTCGCCCTCGCGCGTGGACGTGCCCAGCATCACCGGCCGGCCGAGCTGCGCTCGCCACACCTGGCCGCGCTGCAGCAGGTCGGGGTCGATGAGCATGTCGAACTTCAGGTTGCCGCAGACGTCCACATCAGGGACACCGGCCTGGCGCAACCGGGCGGCGTCGGCATGGGTTTGCGCCAGCGCCACGTGCAACGAGCGGACGGCCGGACCCAGCAGCGCGCTGAAACGCTGGCCCCGGCGCGCACTCTTCTCGCTGAGCCGGGCGTTCGCCAGAACCATGGGAACACCCGCCTTCCGGGCCGCGTGGAGCACGTTCGGCCAGATCTCGGTTTCCATCAGCACACCGGCGGCCGGCCGGAAATGCGCGAGAAAGCGGCGGCAGGCCCCGGGGGTATCGAACGGCAGCCAGGTGTGCTGGTCACCGTCACGCAGCAGGGCCTTGCCGGCCTCGAAGCCGGTGGCGGTGCCGTTGGTGAGCAGCAGCCGCACCCCGGGATACTGCACCCGCAGCGCATCGGCCAGCGCCTGCGCCGCCCGCGTTTCGCCGAGCGACACCGCGTGCAACCACAATGCCCCGGGTACAACCGGCGCCGGGCCATAGAACCCGAACCGCTCGCGCAAGGCGTGGCGATAGGCGGGTTCGACACGCCCGCGCCACAACAGCTTGCCCAGGTAGGCCGGAGCGATGAGGCGCAACAACGCCGAATACGCGCCGCGCGCGGCACCCGCCTGCCAGCCGCTCATGAACGGCCGGCCCGCCGCACGACTTGCCACGCGGCCCACACGAGGTCGACCTCGGGCGTGGGATCGCGTTCGAGCGAGGCTTGGTGGCGGTGCCCGTGGGACACCTGCGGACCCGTGCGCCACGCGGTGGGAAAGTTGTAGAGCTGGACGTGGGGCAGGTCGAGGGCCACGGCGATGTGGCTCAGGCCGCTGTCCACACCGATCACGCCTTGCGTGCCGCCCATGCGGTCGACCAGATCATCGAGCGACATGGCGGGCCACACGCTCGCCTGCGGGCCGATCTCGCGGGCCAGGCGTTCGGCCCGTTCCCGTTCGGCGTCCCCGGCATGGGGCAGCACGATCGAGAAGCCGGACGACACACACCGGCGCCCGAACTGCACCCAATTGGCTTCGGGCCACAGCTTGTCGTCGCGCGACGTGCCGTGCACGAACACCAGCGTGGGCACCGCGCAGCGGGCGCCGTTCGATTGCAGGCCGAACACCGGTGGCCCCTGCACCGTGTAGCCGAGGGCCTTGGCGGCCAGCACGCGCGAGCGGTCCAGCGCGTGGATGTGCCGGGTGACCGGAACGGCCACATCGGCCAGCCAGCGGGCCGGGGCTTCATAGCTGGAGCCATCGGTGCGATTCGCCAGGCCGTAGCGCATGCCGCGGGCAAGGCGGGCCACGACGGCCGACTTGGTGAGGCCTTGCAGGTCGATCACCGCGTCGTAGTGGTGCGCCTGCAGCGACGCCTTGAACGCACGCCATTCGGTGCGCACCGCACGCGTCCACCACGCCTTGCGCCAGCGGCGCTGCGCGCATTCGAACACCTCGCCGATGCCCTTGACACGCCGCACGAGCGGCGCGAAACCCGGCTCGACCACCCAGTCGACGACCGCACCGGGGTGGGCCGCCTGGATGTCGTGCACGACGGGCATCGCGTGAACGACGTCCCCCAGCGATGAGAGTTTGACGAGGAGGACGCGCACAGGGCTCAGTGGGCCGCAGCGGCCACCTGGGCGTCGGGTTTGACCTTGCGCAACGCGTCCATGAACTGCCCCTCGATGCGGTGGAGGGCTTCCGCGGTGTGGCCTTCGAAGCGCATCACCAGCACCGGCGTCGTGTTCGACGACCGGATCAGCCCGAAACCATCATCGTACTCTGCCCGCAGGCCGTCGATCGTGATGATCTCGTTCGCCCCCGGAAACTCCGCCGTGTCGAGCAACTTCTGCACGACCTGGCGGGGTTCGCCTTCGGCACACGCCACGTTCAGCTCGGGCGTGTTGTAGCTGGACGGCAACGCGTCGAGCACCTCGCTCGGGTTGTCCGAGCGCGACAGGATCTCGAGCAGCCGGGCTGCCGTGTACGTGGCGTCGTCGAACCCGTACCAGCGTTCGCTGAAGAAGATGTGGCCGCTCATCTCGCCGGCGAGCGGTGCCTTCGTTTCCTTCAGCTTGGCCTTCACGAGCGAGTGGCCGGTGTTCCACATCAGCGGCTTGCCACCGGCCTCGCGGATCACCGGGGCCAGGCGCTGCGTGCACTTGACGTCGTAGATGATGGTGGCGCCCTTGTTGCGCTTGAGCACGTCGGTGGCGAACAGCATCAGCTGGCGGTCCGGGTAGATGATGTTGCCGTCCTTCGTGACCACGCCCAGGCGGTCGCCGTCGCCGTCGAACGCGAGGCCGATCTCGGCGTCGCCCTCTTTCACGGCACGGATCAGGTCGGCGAGGTTCTCGGGCTTGCTGGGGTCGGGGTGGTGGTTCGGGAAGTCGCCGTCCACCTCGGAGTACAGCTCGGTCACGTCGCAACCCAGCGCGCGCAGGATGCCGGGCGCCGACGCGCCGGGAATGCCGTTGCCGGAGTCGACCACGATCTTCATGCGGCGCGCGAGACGGCAGTCGCTCGTGATGCGGTGGCTGTACTCGGACACGATGTCCATCCCGGCCGACCGGCCGGTGCCCTGCAGGTAGTCTTCCTGCTCGATGCGCTGGCGCAGCGCCTGGATTTCGTCGCCATAGATGGCACGGCCGGCCAGCACCATCTTGAAGCCGTTGTAGTCCTTGGGGTTGTGGCTGCCCGTGACCTGGATGCCGCTGTTGCAGCCGTGCTGGCCGCGGGTGGCGGCCACGTAGTAGAGCATCGGGGTGGTCACGGCGCCGATGTCCACCACGTCGAGGCCGGTGGAGGCCAGGCCGCGCACGAGTGCTGCCACGAGGGACGGGCCCGACAGCCGGCCGTCACGTCCCACCGCCACCGCCTTCTCGCCTGCCGTGATGGCGGCGCTGCCGAATGCGCGGCCGAGGTGCTCGGCAAACGCTTCGTCGATCGTCTTGCCCACGATGCCGCGGATGTCGTAGGCTTTGAAGTTGGACGCGGTGACTTGCATGCTGGGGTGTTCTCCGTGAAGGTTGCGGGATTGTAGGGAGGCAAAGCGCTTTTTTTCGGGCATCGGGACGTGTCCGGAAACGGCGAGTTCGATGCAATCGCCGTGCCGATAATGCACCCATGAACCTCGACGACGATGCCGCCTACGAAGTGATCAAGGCCCGCGATGCACGCTTCGACGGGCGATTGTTCGTGGGCGTCACGTCGACCGGCATCTATTGCCGCCCCGTTTGCAGGGTGCGCACACCGAGGCGCGAAAACTGCCGGTTCTTCGGGTCTCCGGCCCAGGCGGAGGCCCAGGCGTTCCGGCCCTGCATGAAGTGCCGGCCCGAGATCGCGCCGGGGCCCGGCCTCGCCTGGACCACGATGGATGCCTCGCGCACCCTGGCCGTCCAGGCAGCCCGCTGGCTCGACGGCCACACCGGCAGCGGTGGAGTGCCGTCCATTGCCGCCCTGGCCGAACGCCTGGGCGTGAGCGACCGCCACCTGCGCCGCATCTTCCACGCCGAGCATGGCGTCACGCCGTTGCAGTACCTGCAGACGCGCCGGCTGCTGCTGGCCAAGCAACTGCTGACCGACACCCGCCTGGCGGTGACCGAGGTGGCCCATGCGAGCGGCTTCCTGAGCGTGCGCCGCTTCAACGCGGCATTCGCCGACAGCTACCGCATGAGCCCCACCGCACTGCGGCGCGACACCACCGGGGACACGCCGGCCGACGGCGCCGTGGTCGTGCACCTCGGCCTGCGCGCGCCGTACGACCATGTGGCCTTGCTCCGATTCCTCGGCGCCCGGGCCGTGCCAGGGGTCGAGCACGTGGCCGGATCGAGCGTGCGGCGCAGCGTGCGCGCCGGTGTGCTGGCCGACACCGCCGGGTGGCTCGAGGCCGAATTCCTCGCCAACCGCAACCTCGTCCGGCTGCGGTTCGCACCGGCGCTGGCCCCGGCCAGCAGCCGGGTGGTCGCCACGGTGCGCCGCTGGCTCGACCTCGACGCCGATCCCGCCACCATCGACGGGGCCCTGGCCGACCTGCCCGGCGCGCCCGGCCTGCGGCTGCCGGGCAGTGTCGATGCGTTCGAGATGGCCGTGCGGGCCGTGCTGGGCCAGCAGGTCACCGTCGCCGCGGCCCGCACGCTGGCGCGGCGGCTCGTCGACCGTTTCGGCGAACCGGCGGCCAGCCCGTGGCCGGAGGTCGACCGGTGGTTCCCCGGTCCTGCCACGCTCGCGGCAGCGCCCCTCGACCGCATCGCCGAACTGGGCATCATCCGCGCCCGGGCCGGTGCCATCCAGGCCCTGGCCACCGTCTGGCCCGCGCTCTCCGGGCCGCTGCGCGGCGAAGGCCCCCCGGAGCGCCTGATCGAGGACCTGTGCGCCCTGCCCGGCATCGGCCCATGGACGGCCCACTACATCGCCATGCGGGCCACCGGCTGGCCCGACGCCTTCCCGCCGAAGGACATCGCGGTGCTCAACGCGATGAAGGTGCTGTACGGCACCACATCCCCACGCGAGGCCGAGCGCCTCGCCGAACGCTGGCAACCATGGCGTGCGTACGCCGTGTTGCGTCTCTGGAACAGCCTGACCCCGCCCCCCGTGCCCGTGCCTACCCCATGACCGAGACCACCCGCTCCCTCCACGGCCGCTGCACCGCCCAGGCGATGCTGCCGTCGCCGTTCGGCCCGCTGCTGTGGGCTCGCACCGCATCCGGCATCGCCGGCATGTGGTTCGACGCACAGAAATGGTTCCCCACCGCCTTCGACGCCCCCGAGCGGCCCGGCGACCCGTTGATCCAGGAAGCCGCGACCCAGCTCGACGACTATTTCGGTGGCCGCCGCCGGGTGTTCGACCTGCCACTCGACCTGCATGGCACGCCCTTCCAGAAGGCGGTGTGGGCCGCCCTGTTGCGCATCGAACCCGGGCGTACCTGCACCTACGGTGACATCGCCGTCGCCGTGGGCTCGCCACAGGGCGTGCGCGCCGTGGGCATGGCCGTGGGCCGCAATCCGGTGGGCATCATCGTCCCTTGCCACCGGGTCATCGGCCGTGACGGCACCCTCACCGGCTATGCTGGCGGACTCGACCGCAAGCAGGCCCTGCTTCGGCTCGAAGGTGTACTCCACCCCCAACAGGAAAGCCTGCTCTGAACCCCGTCCAATTCGCCGAACTGCTCGCCCTCGCCGCCATCTGGGGCGCCTCGTTCCTGTTCATGCGCGCGGGGGCGAGCGAGTTCGGCCCCATCGCCCTGGCCGCCGTGCGTGTCACCGGCGCGCTGGTGCTCTTGCTGCCGCTGATGCTGCTGCGGCGCGAGGGCGCCGTGGCGCTGCGCCATTGGCGGGCGCTGCTGGTGGTGGGCCTCGCCAATTCGGCGATCCCGTTCCTGTGCTTCAGCTTTGCCGCGTTGTCGATGCCTGCCGCGCTGCTGTCGGTGTTCAACGCGAGCACGCCGCTGATGGGTGCCATGATCGCCTGGCTGTGGCTCAAGGACCGCATGACGGCGGCCCGTGCCGTGGGCCTGGGCGTCGGCTTCGCCGGGGTGCTGTGGCTGGTGTGGAGCCGGTCGGGGCCCGCGCTCGCTGCCGGCCTGGACTGGCACGCGGTGAGCCCCATGCTCGCGTGCCTGGGCGCCACGCTCGGCTATGGGTTTGCCGCGAGTTTCACCAAACGGTACCTGGCCGACGTGCCGCCCGTGGCGTCGGCCGCAGGCAGCCAGGTGGCTGCGGCCCTGGTGTTGCTCGGGCCGGCCATCGTGTGGTGGCCTGCCGTACCACCATCGCCCCACGCGTGGGGCGCAGGGCTGCTGCTGGCGGTGCTGTGCACCGGTGTGGCCTATGTGATGTTCTTCCGGCTCATCGGGCAGATCGGCCCGGCTCGTGCCATCTCGGTCACGTTCATGATTCCGCTGTTCGCTGCGTTGTGGGGCTTCCTGTTCCTGAAGGAACCGGTGAGCCTCGACATGGTGCTTGGCTGCGCCACCATCCTGCTCGGCACCGCCCTGACCACGGGTGCGCTGCGCTGGCCACAAGGAAAAACGGCCGGTCTGACGACCGGCCGCTGATCTCTCGGACATCTGGCGAAGGGGGCGAAGCCCCCGACGATCAGAAGTTGTGGCGCAGGCCGAGGGCGATGGTGGTACGGTCCGGGCCGTAAGGCTGCTGCACTGGGTTGGTATCGGTCGACAGTTTCGAGTACAGCGCGTACACGCGGGTGCGTTTGCTCAGGTTGTAGCCGTAGCCAGCGGTCCACTGCGAAGCGGCCGTGTTGTCGAAGTTGTCGTAGTCGCCGGAGCGGCCGTAGTTCAGGTGGAACTCGTTGGCGCCCAGGGCGTACATGCCGGACGCACGGAACGTGTTCCGCGTGCCGAGGCCGGTGCCGAAGCCGTCTTCGTCGCGCTGGTAGTAGCCACCGAACGTGAAGTCGCCGAGCGTGTAGAGGCCACGGAGGGCCAGTTGCTTGGCGTCGCCGAGCTTCTGGTAGCCGGCGCCGAGGGCCAGGTTGCCGACCGTGTAGTTGGCGGCGACGTCATAGCCCTTCTTGAAAATGCCCAGGAAGTTGGCCTGCGACTCGCTCACGGCCGCTTCGGCGACGAAACCACCGAAGGTCGGCGTGCGGTACGCAACCTTGTTCGTGTCGTTCGGGAGGTACGCGTACAGGCGGTCAGCCGTGGTGCCCGTGTCGTGGTTGTGCAGGCTCACGTAGTCGGCCGTGGCGTAGTACGCCTCGCTCGTGAAGTTGCCGATGCGGATGGTGCCGGCATTGCTGCTCAGGAAGACCTCGCTGCCACGACCCCAGAAGTTGCCGGAGGCGGTGCCGGACGTCGGGTCGAAGCCGTGTTCGAGCGCGAAGCCTGCCTTCAGTCCACCACCGAGGTCTTCGACGCCGCGGAAACCGAGACGCGACGCGTTGTTCTCGAGGCTCTTCTCGCGGCTGGCGTCGCCGATCTTGTTGGACTCAGCGGAAACGTTCAAGCGGCCCCAGACGGTCACGCTGCTTTGGGCGAACGCGGTGCCGGTGGTGGCGAGAGCGAGGCTGGCGAGGAGGAAAGTACGCTTCATGTTGGTTTTCCTTGTCTTCAAGGTTTGAGGGTTGCGAACTCTGCTTTACTGCAAGGTATGTGCCGATGCGACAACTGCCTTTTGGGCGTGCATCGGGCGAGTGAGGTCACGGCCTTCAGTGAGAAGGCCACGAAGCTTCTTGGTGGGGCAAGAACGGAAAGGTTAACGCCAGATCAGTGCGAGCGTGCGCTTTGTAGGGGCTGACGTTGCGTGCAGGCAACCCTCGTCATCAACGGCCACGTGTGTGGGCCGGTGCTTCGAGGCGCTTGGCGAGCAGGCTGAGCAGCATCGTGAGGGCGAGGTACATCACCGAGATCAGCAGGTACGGCTCCCAGTACCGCGAGTACGCCCCTGCCACGGTGCGTGCAGCCAGCGCGAGTTCAGCCAGGCCGATGGCCGAGACGAGCGACGATTCCTTGATCAGCGTCACGCCTTCGTTCACCAGCGCGGGCAGCATGCGCCGGAACGCCTGGGGCAGCACGATGTGGCGCATGGTCTGGCCGTGGGTGAGCCCGAGGCTGTAGCCGGCCTGGGTCTGGCCCGTGTGGATGCTCTGGATGCCCGCGCGGAAGATCTCCGAGATGTAGGCCCCGGCGTTCAGCGACAGCGCGAGCGCGCCTGAGAAGAACGCACCATAGGACTGTCGGAATTCACGCGCGCCCTCACCCGAATACAACAGGCCATGGTCCGCGTGGATCAGCATCGGCATCAACGCGAAGTGCACGAGCAGGATCTGCACGAACAGCGGCGTGCCGCGAAAGAAGGTGACGTAGCCGGTGGTGACGCCCCGCAGGGCCTTGAGCCCCCAGGCCAGTGGCAGCGACGCCGGCCTGGGTGCGTCACGCGAGCTGCTGACCAGCCCGAGCAACACCCCCAGCACCATGCCGCTCACGATGGACACCACCGTCAACTGGACCGTGGTCCAGAGGCCGGCCACGAACAACGGCCCGTAGCCGGCCAGGATCTCCCAGCGCAAGTCCATTCAGTTTGCCGGCGCCTGGTTATTGCGACGCGGCCGAGGCCGGTGCCGAAGCGGCGGCGGCCGCAGGGGCTTCGCCGAAGTACTTCTTGTAGATCGTGGCATAGGTGCCGTCGGCCTTGATGTCGGCCAGGCCCTTGTTGAACTTCTCCTGCAGTTCGGTGTTGCCCTTCTTGAAGGCGATGCCGTACTGCTCGGGCGTGAAGCTCTTGTCGCTGACGATCTTGAACTGGCTGCCGGCGTTGTTGGCCACGTAGTTGACGATCACGCCGTTGTCGGCCACCACCGCCTCGACGCCACCGGCCTCGAGTTCCTTCAGCGCGATCGGCGTGGATTCGAAGCGCTTGACGTTCGTGCTGGTCTTGCCTTGCAGCTTCGTGACCACTTCGTCGCCCGTGGTGCCGTTCTGCACGCCCACCTTGAGCTTCTTCAGGTCGGCGAACTTCGTGACCTTCGAGTTGGCCTTCACGGCGATCAGCTGGTACGCATCGAAGTACGGCGTGCTGAAGTCCATCGTCTGCTTGCGCTCGTCGGTGATGGTCACCGCGGAGACCACCAGGTCGCGATCGCCCTGGGTCAGCGTGTTGAAGATGCCTTCCCACGGCGTGTTGATGAACTTGACCTCGACACCCGCCTTCTGGGCCACCGCCGTGACCACGTCGATGTCGAAGCCGACGATGTCACCCTTCTCGTTCTGCGATTCGAACGGGGCGTAGGCCGCATCGGTGCCCACCACGTACACCTTGGCCGGCGGCGGCGGCGGCGCGGCAGCCGCCGAGGCGGCATCGGGCGCGGACGCTGGAACCGGTGCCGGTGCATCGGCCTTCTTGCCGCAAGCGGACAGGATGAAGCCGGCCAGGATCAGGCCGGAGAACTTGAGAAATCGACGGGTGCTGGGTTGGGTCATGGGATCCTCGGGTGGTGTCTTTTCGGGCCCCTGCGGGGCCGGGGACAGGAATAGCAGTTTGTGTGCCCACGGGCCTTCGGCCCGGCGGAACGGCAGATCAGGATCTCGTTGAACGCTCGGGCCGGGCCGATCCCGGGCGAGAGCATGGCGCAGACCGTGCGCGGCCGCTCCTGGGTTTACCCGGGGACGCATTCTCACCGAAAACCCGGCTGCCCCGCGCAGGGCCGCGCCGGCCGCACGGCCTCAGCCCGGGCTCGGAGCCAGCGCCGGTGTGCTTGGCCAGCGCCAACTGAATCAGCAACAGGGCCCCACTCTGCGCAAACGCCAATGCGTTTCCCCACACAACCCCGTCCTCCCGGCGCAGGCCGGGATCTCCACCTTCTCGCTCAACAGCAGCGTTCCCGTCCACCGCTGGAGATCCCGGCCTGCGCCGGGACGACAAAAGAGGGATGACTCGTGGCACCGTTGCGCCAGCGCTTCTCTCGATGCAGTCCCGGGGAGTTCAACCGGTCGGCGCAACAGTTTTCCCCGGACGGCACTGGGCGCCCGACGGGATGACTCGGCCGTTCAGTGCACGAAGCGCCCGCCGGCACCGATCATGGTCATCTCGACGGCCTTCGAGCCGTTGTGGTTGCCCGGGGTGAAGGACACCCGGAAGCCGCCTGCATCCCAGCTGCCCATGGTTTCCAGGGCCGTGATCAACGAGGCGCGCGTGACATCCCGCCCTGCGCGGCGAATCCCCTCGGTCAGCGTCTTCGCGGCCAGGAAGCCTTCCATCACGCCGAAACCGAACCGCGGCACACCGGCCTTGCGCATGGCGGCGGCAAACTCGCGCTGGAGGGGGGTGGCCTCGCCCCAGGGAAAGGGCACCACTTCGGAGATCATCACGCCAGTGCCCGCGCTGCCCAACTCGTCAGCCAGTGCCTTGCCGCCAACGAAGGACACGCTGACGAACTGGCCGGTGTAGCCGTCCTTCTTCAATTCCTTGACCAGCGCGGCGCTGGAGCCGTAGGAACTGATCAGCACGATGGCCCCGGGACGCGCCGCGGCCAGCGACTTGGCTGCAGCCGCCACGTCGGTGCTGTGCCGCTCGACCGTCGCCGTGACCGTGATCTCCAGGCCACGCTTGGCTTTCGCCTTGTTCATGGCCTCGAGCCCGGCCTTGCCATAGGCATCGTTCTGGTAGAGGACGCCCAGGTTCTTGATGCCGGTGATCGACAACTGGTCGATGATGTATTCCGCCTCTTCGAGATAGCTCGCCCTGATGTTGAACACGTTGCGGTTGAACGGCTGGCGCAGCGCCTCGGCACCGGTGACCGGCGCAAAGAACGGCACGTGGGCGGCAGTGACAACGGGCAATGCCGCCAGCGTGGTGGAGGTGCCCACGTAGCCGAACAGCGCGACCACGTTGTCCTTCTCCAGGAATTCGCTGGTGTTCTGCACGGTCCGGTTGGGATCGTAGGCATCGTCCTTGACGCGCAACTCGATCTTGCGGCCGTTCACGCCGCCGTTCTCGTTGACCATCTGGAAATAGGTGCGCGCGCCCAGGTTGAAATCATTGCCGAGCTGCGCGGACGGGCCACTGAACGGGGCCGATTGGCCTATCACGATGGGCTCGTTGGACTGCGGATTGGCAAAGCAAGGCTGCAGGCTGAGGCTCAGGGAGCCGATGAGGGCACAAGATGCCCAGAACATGCGCATAGTTTTTTCTCGGTGGGTGCACGGCATGGATGCGCCTCGGATCCCTCGTTGGCGGGCCGCACAGTTTTCTGAACTAAAGCCCTCGCCTCGGCGCAGGACTCCCTGGATGAATCGCGGGAGTCGGGGCATCAAGGCGTGGACGAGCCGATCTTATGGGAGGTGTCCAAGATGGCGTCACCCGGTATTCGTGACGGTTTCATGATGAACGCACCGCATTTCGCGAATTCGTGTATTCCATCACGGTTGCCCACGTAGCACAGGCAAATGTCTTGACCTCGCGCAAGGACAGCCGCAACGCCCGATGCCAGAGGGCTCGCGCCCCGGAATGCACACAGCCAATGGTCAAGTCGTGCGCCCGCTCCCGAGCGCCTGCAGCCCCTCGAGCACGGGGCCGAGCAGTTGGGCCACGCGCTGCCCCAGTGCATCGATGTTCTGCCCGCCAAGCCGGCACGCCTGCTCCAGCGCCATGGCCTCCTGGTGCACCGCAGACACGCCGAGCGTCGCGGCCACGCTCTTGAGATCGTGCGCCAGGCGCGTGGCCTCGGCCGCATCGCCCGCCTCACGCGCCGCACTGAAGCGCGCCGGGAAGTCGCCTTGAGCGTCGCGAAACATGCGCAGCAACCGGCGATACAGCGCATCGTCGCCCATCGCCCTAACCAGTCCGGCGCGAATGTCGATGCCGGGCAACCCGGCGAGCGGATCGGCACCGGCGCCGTCGTTCACGACACCGGCCGATTCGGGCGGCGCCGCCGGAGGATGAACCCAGCGGGCCAGCGTGGCGAACATGTCTTCGAACCGGATCGGCTTGGCGATGTGGTCGTTCATGCCGGCGGCAAGCACCTTCTCACGGTCGCCGACCATCGCGTTGGCGGTCATGGCGATGACCGGGAGGTCTCGCAACCGGGGCTGCTGCCGCAGGGCCCGGGTCGCGGCATAGCCGTCCATGACCGGCATCTGGCAGTCCATCAGGACACCGTCGAAATGCTGCAGGCCCAGCATGTCGAGCGCCTCCTGTCCATCGCAGGCGACGCTGACGCCGATGCCGGCGCGGCTCAGGACGTCGAGCGCAAGCTCCCGGTTGACGGCGTTGTCCTCCACCAACAGGATGCGCGCGCCGCTCAGACTGGCCTGGTGGCCGAGCATGGCCTCTTGGCGTTGCTCGGTGCGCGTGGGGTGGCGCACCAGGCCCAGCGCGGTGCTGCAGGCGTCGAACAGTGCCGAGGGTGTGATGGGCTTGGTCAGCATTGCGCCGATGGTGACCTGCTGCTCGGCGAGGTGCCTGAGCGCTTCGTCGCGCCGGAAGCTGGTCAACATCAGCACCGTCGGTGTCGGATGGCGTTGATCCGCGCGCTGGCTCAGCGTGCGCGCGCACGCCACCCCGTCCATGCCGGGCATCCTCCAGTCGAGCAGCACCAGGCCGTACGGCTTGTCGCCCGCATCGGCAAGCGCCACCTGGCGCAGTGCATCCGGGCCATCGGTGGCCGTCTCGGCATCCAGTCCGAGCGTGGCCGCCATGCGGGCGAGCAACTCGCGGGCGGAGGCATTGTCGTCCACGACCAGCGTGCGGATGCCTCTCATCCCTTCATGGCCCGGCGCGCGCGCGCCAGGCCCCGCCGGCAGGCCAAAGCGCACGCTGAAATGAAAGAGGCTGCCCTGCCCGAGGGTGCTCTCGACCGCCAGCTCACCGCCCATCAGGCGCACCAGCTGCCGGCTGATCGCCAGGCCGAGCCCGGTGCCGCCGAAGCGGCGGCTGGTCGAGGCGTCCGCCTGCGAAAACGGCAGCAACAGCCGTTGCTGCTGCTCGGCGCTCATGCCGATGCCGGTGTCACGCACGCTGAACCTCAGCAACACCGACACCGCGTTGTGCTCGACCACGTCGACCCCCACGGCAACCTCGCCCCGTTCGGTGAACTTGACGGCGTTGTTGCCCAGGTTCAGCAGCACCTGGCGCAAGCGCGAGGGATCGCCCACGATTGCCATCGGCACCTGTGGCGGCGCCGCGAACAGCAGCTCCAGCCCCTTCTCATCGGCGTTCATGCCGACCAGGTTCGCGAGGTCGTCCATCACGCCGCCGAGGTCGAACGGGATGACCTCCATGTCGAGCTTGCCGGCTTCGATCTTGGAGAAGTCGAGGATGTCGTTGATGATGCCCAGCAGCGATTCGGCCGATCGGTACACCTTCTGGACATAGTTGTGCTGCTGCGGGTCCAGGCCGGTCTGCAGCACCAGTTGCGACATGCCGAGGATCGCGTTCATGGGCGTGCGGATCTCGTGGCTCATGTTGGCGAGGAACTCGCTCTTCGCCTGGTTCGCGACCTCGGCCCGTTTCATTGCTTCGCCCAGCTGCGCGGTGCGCTCCCGCACCGACTCCTCCAGGTGGTCGCGATGGCGGTGCAAGTCTTCCAGCGCTTGCTTGCGCAACGTGATGTCGGTGATCAGCCCGTCGAACCCGACCGGCTCGCCCCCCCTCGGCTGGGCGTCGCACTGGGGCCGTGCGTTGATCTCGACCCAGATCGGACGGCCATCGGCCCGGATCAGTTGCAGTTCCATGCCCGCGATCTCGCCGTCTCGGGCCAAGGCAGAGAACTGCGCTTCGATCTGCGCGGGCGTGAACATGCGCCAGCGGCCGGATGCTTCCCCGTCCCGATCTTCGCCATTCACCGCGGCCATCAAGGCCACCGGCGTGGCGTGCCCCATCAACCGGGCCAGCGCAGGATTGGCCTCGTGCAGGCGACCCGATCGATCCAGCCGGAAGATGCCCTCCAGCGAGTTCTCGAAGATGCCCCGGTACTTCGCCTCGCTGTCGCGCAACCGGCCGGCAGACTCTCCCAACCGGTCCGCCATCGCGTTGGCGCGCGCGGCCAGCCGACCCAGTTCATCGCCGGACTCAACCTCGCAGCGGGCATCCAGGTCGCCTTCGGCCATCCGGTCGACCATCGCCTCGATGCGCTGGATGGGCGCGCTCACCATGCGCTTGAGCAGCAGGAAGGTGGCCGCATACAACACGGCCACGATCGCGGCCGCCTGCGCCAGGATGCCGCGGCGGGTCATGGCGAGGGCCTGTTCAGCCACGACGCGGGTCAGCACGACACGGACTTCCCCGATCACCTGCGGCTTGAGTGCGCCCGGCGGCGTGTACTCGATCGGCTGCACCCGCACGATCGGATTGACCAGCTCCGCCCCTTGCAAACGGGTCACCTCGGACACCGTGCCATAGGCGACCGCCGTCACGGTGAACTGCGCAACTTCCGGGTTGGGTGCCAACGCGGCCAGCTGGCTGTCGATCGCCGCGCGATCGACATTCCAGAGTGGGTAGGCCAGCGAGCCCCCGAACAGGTCGGCGATGCGCGCGGCCCGGCCGTCCAGTTCCATGAACCGGCGTTCGCGCTCGCGCTCGATCAGCAAGTAGGCCGAGCCGGCTGCCACCAGGGCGACCAGGATCGCCAGTGCCAACACCAGCTTGGTGTGCAAGCGGGCCGACGTGGGAAGCAGGCGGATCGGCAACTGCATGTCACCTCTTGCGCACGAGCGGCGCCAGCTTGAAGTCGTAGCCTCCGGCCTTCGGATGCCGCACCTTCGAATAGACGCTGAAGTCGAGCGCCTCATCCCGCTTGTAGACGGCCTGGTCGTACTGCCTCGCGTTGTCGCGGTTGACGACGTACATGTAGTCCAGCTTTTGCGCCGGCCCGCCCTGCCTGGCGAAGTCCACGCCGTGGTGGTAGTCGTGCAGCAGCACCATGGCCCAGGCGCCGATGAAGAAATGGCTCCCGACGCTGGCCGCCAGCCCCGCCTCGGCCATGCTCGTCAGCGCATCCGGCCAGGCCCCCGTGCCGCCGACCAGCACCCGTGCACCGCGCGCCTTCACGGCGCGCATCGCCCCGAGCGCCATCGAGTCGTTCGCCGCCCAGAGGATGTTGGCCTGCGGGTAACGGGACAGCAGCACGCTGGCCTTGACCTCGGCGTCGGCCTCGCTCCAGTCGCCGAACGCCAGTTGAAGGATCTCGCCCCGCCCGGTATGGGCGAGGAAGTTGCTGACGCCCTGCGCACGCTCCATCGAAACCGGGGTGCCGCGGTCGCCGGTGATGCCGATCACCCTCGGCTCGTGGTCGCCGAGCTGGCGGCAGAGTTCCTCCATCAGGCGGTACTCGGTGCGCACCTCGTCGGTCGTCGCGGTGCCGATCCATTGCCGGAACCCCTCGCGCTCGTTGCCGACCAGGCGCCGCTGTTCCGGCGTCAGGTCGTTGTGGATCAGCAGGACTTTCACCGGCGTGTCCGTGAACATCTCGAGCATCTGTGGCGCGGCCAGCTTCTCGTTGACGATGACGACGTAGTCCGGTGGATTGCGGCGCTGCGCCACGCTCTCCGCCTGGCGCAGCATCAGCAGGTGGTCGCGCTCGGCGAACAGCACCTCGAGCTGCATGCCGAAGGTACGGGCCGCGTCGGCCATGAAGCGTGCGGTCATGCGCCACTGTGGGCCCTTGCCGCGCTCGACCGGTTCGCCGGGATTCAGGAAGACGACATGCGGCGGTGTGGACGGCATCGACAGCGCCTGTCGGGCCGCGCACAGCAGGCCGGCACCAGCAGACAAGGCAGTTCGACGATCCATCGCACAGTCTTCGCAGCTTGACGCAGGAGTGGCCGTCGAGTCATGGATTGGCAGCATCCGGGCGCGCGCCATGCCACGGACGGAACGGGCGCCCCAGGTGCACGCCGAATGCACCTCCGGGCGTGCCCCAGCATAGCCGATTTGACCTCTCGCCAGCTGGATTTTGACCAGGCCCGCACCCCGTCGCCGCCACGGGATGTGAGAGCAAGCGAAGCGAAGCGTCCGATCAAGCCACCGCCGAGCCCGGGTCCCCCGGGCGACCGCGGGCGCCCCCCACGGGGGGGCAGGAGCGAAGCGACGTGGGGGGCCCAATTTCCCGCGCCGGCTTCTGCGCGTTGTACTGCTTCAGCGCCTCCGGCTCGGCCACACCGAAGAACGCCCCTTCCACCGATTGCGAGCGGAAGCCATCCGGTCCCACCGGCACGTCGCCCGTGATGGTGGTGCGGTACAGCACACGCGCCACATCGAGGTGGTCCAGGTCCTGCGGCGCGAGGTGCGCGGTGGCGCGGTTGTCCCAGAACGCGATGTCGCCGTTGTGCCACCGAAAACGCGTGGTGTAGGCGGGTTTCGTGACCTGCTCGAAAAAGAGGTCGAGCAGCTGGTCGCTCTGGCTCGGTGACACGTCGAGCAGGTGGGATGTGAAACCGGGATTCACGAACAGCGCGCGTTCACCGGTCTCCGGGTGCACACGCACCACCGGGTGGATCGAGACCAGCGGGTTCGCGGCCAGGCGCTTGGCGAGCGCGCTGTCGGCCGGGTAACGCGCCCGGGCGCCGAAGCGGTGTTCGGCCTTCAGGCCGTCGGCCAGAACCATGCTGATCACGGAGCAGCTTCCACCGCCCGCATGCCGTTTCGCAACAGCCCCGTGTGTGTGGACGAACAGCCCTCCAGGGGTGATCCGCCTTTGACCGTGAGATCGTGCGCGCTCGCCGACACCGTGGCGGCGGCGAGCGGGCCTAAACTGGGCTCATGATCGCCGCCCCTGCCCTCGCCCTCTCCGGCATGAACGCCGCACAGGCCGGGCTGCGCACGTCGGCGCACAACATCGCCAACCTGAACACCGACGGCTTCCGCCGGCAGCAGGTGGTGCAGGCGGAAGCCCCGTCGGGCGGCGTGACCACCACGCTCACGCAGGCCGAAGACGTGGGCCCCGCGATGGAAACCGACATCGTGGGCCTGCTGCAGTCGAAGAACGCGTTCCTCGCCAACCTCGCCGTGTTCCGCACCAGCGACCGCCTGCTCGGGTCGCTGTTCGACACCAACGCCTGACAAGACGCCCGACTGTTCTCCGGCGTCCAGCAGGATGCAGTGCGCTCTCAGGCCGCCGTGCCGCCCGCGCCAGGAGCCGTCAACAGGGTCGCGCCTTGAGCGGCGGCCGCACGCCCGCTAGAGTACACGCAGGCCGCCGCACGCGCGGCCCATGGGAGGTTCCGCATGAATGCAGCGTTCCGCACCCTCGCGGCCGCGCTGGCCGTCGCCGCCGGGTTCGCCCCGGCCGCCGCCCGCGCCGACCTGTTCCAGATCGACTGGGGCTACCGATGGAGTTGGGGCTACATCCAGCACGAGACCGGCTGGCCCGACCTCGACCCGTCGCCGTCCCGATCGTTCTACGCGAACGCCGTGCGCGACTTCGCCTTCACCGCGCATGACGAATGGAATTTCAAGGGCTTCTCCGGTTCCGGCGGCGACGTCATCGTCGAGAACACGCCGGTCGCCTGCGAATTCGAGGCGCCGGCCTGCTATCGGCGCAGGGTCACGTTCGCGCTGGGGGCCGTGTTCGCGGACGAAGGCGACCCCGCCCTGTACCAGCTGCGGATGTGGTTCCAGCCGGTGACCGTGCCCTGGGCGTCGCACCCGCCCGGCCTCGACCAGGAGTGGCACCAGGAAGTGGATGGCTCGGTGGGATCGGAGGGCGGCACCTGGTACGGGGCCATGTCCACGTACACCGGCGCGACCAACACCCGCCTGGCCACCCCGGTGCCGGAACCCGGCACGCTGGCGCTCGCCCTCGCCGGGCTGGGACTGGCCGTGGCGGGGAGCCGGCGGCGGTCGCGTTGACGGGCGCGGCTGGCTGCGCCGAGATCCGCTCCTGACCCGCGCCAGTCGGTTTGGCGGCGCCTCGTGGGCGCGCCGCACCGCCCCCCCCGGATCCAGCGAGGCGTCATTCAAGGAGGACTGCCATGTCATCGACCCCGTGGGGGCGGGCCGCGCACCGCCTCGCCCTCGGCGTCCTTGTCGGCGCCACGCTCGGCCCGCAGGCCGTCCTCGCCGGCGGCCCGGGCGGCGCCACTGCCGTCGCACAGGCCTCGCCCACTGACCGGCTCATCGTCAAGTACCGCGACGGCACCGGCGCCGCTGCGGCGCAGCGCGGCCTGCTGCACCGCGCGGCGCAGGACGCCGCCCTGCGCCGTGGCGTGCAGCTCACGCCTCTGCGCATCGGCGTGTTCGAGGCGCACGTGATGCGGCTGGACCGCGCGCTCGCGCATGCCGACGTGCAGGCCATCGCGCGCGACATCATGGCGAGCGACCCCGAGGTGGAATACGCCGAGCCCGACCGCGTCCTCCATCCGCAGTTCGCGCCCAACGACACGCAGTACGGCCAGCAGTGGCACTACTTCGAGGCCACGGCCGGCATCAACTTGCCGGAGGCTTGGGACAAGTCCACGGGGTCGGGCGTGGTCGTGGCCGTGCTCGACACCGGCTACCGCCCGCATGCCGACCTGGCGGCCAACGTGCTGCCCGGTTACGACATGATCATGGACACCTTCATCGCCAGCGACGGCACGGCACGCGACAACGATGCGCGCGACCCCGGCGACCATGTCCTGGCCGGCGCCTGTGGCGGACTGCCCCTGCAGGACGAGACCAGCAGCTGGCACGGCACGCACGTGGCCGGCACGATCGCCGCCGTGTCCAACAACGCGAGCGGCGTGGCCGGTGTGGCGTTCAACGCGAAGATCCTGCCCGTGCGCGTGCTGGGGCGCTGCGGCGGCTACATGTCCGACATCGCGGCCGGCATCGTGTGGGCCTCCGGCGGCACCGTGTCCGGCCTGCCCGCCAATCCCAACGCGGCGCGTGTGATCAACATGTCGCTCGGCGGCGGCGGGGCCTGCGACATCACGTCGCAGAACGCGATCAACTTGGCGCGCGGCCGCGGCACGGTGGTGGTGGTGGCGGCCGGCAACTCGAACGACGACGCGGCGAACTATTCGCCAGCCAGCTGCGCGGGCGTGGTCACCGTGGCGGCCGTCACCCGCAGCGGCGGCAAGGCGTACTACTCGAACTACGGCGCCAAGGTGGCCGTGGCGGCCCCGGGCGGCGAGATGCTCTTCGGCACCGCCGACGGCGTCCTGTCCACGCTGAACGCCGGCGCCACGACGCCGGGTTCCGACACCTATGCGCATTGCCAGGGCACGTCGATGGCCACGCCCCACGTGGCCGGCGTCGTCGCGCTGATGCTGTCGAAGAACGCGTCGCTCACACCGGACGACGTCGCCGCGAAGCTCAAGGCCACTGCGCGCCCGTTCCCGTCCACGTGCGCGCAGTGCGGCGCCGGCATCGTGAACGCGAGCGCGGCGGTCGACGCTGCCATGGGCATCAACCCGCCGCCACCGCCTCCCACCGTGGCGGAGGTCGAGCCCGACAACAGCTTGGGCACGGCGCAGGCGGTGACCAGGCCGGTGAGCATCGCGGGCGCCATCGCCAGCAGCAGCGACAACGACTACTTCCGCGTGAGCGTGGCTGCCGGCCAGCGACTCACCGCCACGCTGGTATCGAACATCTGGTCGGACTACAACCTGTACGTCTACAACGCCAGCGGCACGGAGGTGGGGCGCAGTATCAACACCACGGGCGCACCGGACACGGTGTTGGTGACGAACGCGGGCGGCGCGGCGGCCACCTACTACGTGCGCGTGCGGTACTACCTCGGCCTGACCGGGGGCGTGGACGGGAAGTACACGCTGAGCTTGAACTAGACGTTCGCGAGCGGTGGCGGATCAATCCTGCCTGCACGGCGGCCGGCTGCTTGCCGACGGCTCCATGCAGTTCGATCCGAAGCGATTCGGCGTCTAGTGCCACGCTAGAGGGCACGGTGGCCCCCCGTCCGGCCGAGCGCCACATCAAGGATTTCCGCGGCCGTCAGTTCCTGTGCAATGGGTCGACCAAAGTACGCGTCGGGCCAGAAGATTAAGTCGCTCAAGCGTTCGTCGCCTGTGTTGACGCGTAAGCATTGCACCCAGTACTCGAGTTGGAACTCGGAGCCCTTGGCAACACAAACAAGCTGAAGCATCTCAAGCATCTCTTCCTCGGTGGCGCCGGTTGGCAGTTCACGCCAGTTCACCAAGGACTTCCGCGCGAACGTCTCTGGGGCAATTGATCCAAAGGCTCCCCGGACTTGCTGCAGCGAAACGATTTGGCCGACGGTTCGTCCCAACTGCTTGAGTTCTGTCGAATAGTCGGCCCCGGCTTCGTGCAGAGAATAGATCTCGCGAGCAAGCCGCACCGCCTCCGGCAGGGCGGCACTTGTTGAAACTGGGTCGAAGAAGCAATCTCTCATTTTTCGCTTGCGAAGGGCTTGATTGAATGGCGACCCCTCAGATCGCGTCAGGATCGACGAACGCCAACAGACCAGGGGGTGTCGCGACACTGAAATCGCAGACCCTAATGCGTTTTCACATAACCTCGGCTGAGAGCGGTCCTTGTGAAGCTCCTCGCCGAGCGCCAGGCAGCAAACTAGCGTTCCAGAACGACCTCAATTCCAAGAACCCGGCAAAGGTCAAGGACTGTCGTGGTCAAGCTTCTTCGGACGGCCCGATAAGGGAACGTTGAACTCTATTGGGCGGCGGCGTGCTGCTGTTCGTAGTGGCTGGGGGATCGATATCACTCATCCGTGGTGTCGGCGGCCGATACGGCGGCCTGTCGTGGTCAAGCTTCTTCGGACGGCCCGATAAGGGAACGTTGAACTCTATTGGGCGGCGGCGTGCTGCTGTTCGTAGTGGCTGGGGGATCGATATCCCAACGTCGAATGCAGCCGCACCGGGTTGTAGAAGCTGGTGATGTAGTCGGCGATGTCGGCCTGCGCTTCTGCATGGTTGGCATAGTCGCCTTGCCACACCCGCTCCATCTTCAGGTTCAAGAAGAAGCGTTCCATCACCGCGTTGTCCCAGCAGTTGCCCTTGCGGCTCATGCTGCACACCAGGCCATGGCGGTCGAGCAAGTCGGGTTCAAGAAGAAGCGTTCCATCACCGCGTTGTCCCAGCAGTTGCCCTTGCGGCTCATGCTGCACACCAGGCCATGGCGGTCGAGCAAGTCGGTGTGGTCTTTACTGGCGTACTGGCTGCCTCTGTCCGAATGCACCACCAAGCCCGGCGCTGGCTTGCGGCTGATGATGGCCAGGTTCAGTGCGGCGCACACGAGCTCCGATGGCATGCTGGGGGCCATCGCCCAGCCCACAATCTTGCGCGAGAACAGGTCCAGCACCACTGCCAAGTACAGCCAGCCGCTGCGAGTGCGGATGTAGGTCATGTCGCTCACCCACGCCTCGTTGGGCCGCGCCGGGCTGAAGCGGCGATTCAGCACGTTGCCGGCCACAGGCAGCTTGTGCCGGCTGTCCGTGGTGTGAACGAACTTGCGCCGCCAACGGGCCGCGCCGGGCTGAAGCGGCGATTCAGCACGTTGCCGGCCACAGGCAGCTTGTGCCGGCTGTCCGTGGTGTGAACGAACTTGCGCCGCCAACGGGGTAGCAGGCCGTTGTCGCGCATCAACCGACGCACCTGGTACCGACCTACCATCAGGCCGTTAGCTCGCAGCACCGCGCTCAATCGGCGGCTTCCGTAGTTGCGGCCGCTGGCCTCGAACGCGGCTTTGGCATGCACGACCAAGGGCCTCGCTTGCTTGGGCTCACGCAGCCTCTGGCGGGCCGCGTAGACGCCCGATCGGCTCACGCCCAGCACCCGGCACCACTGGCTCACCGAGGCCTTCTTCGCGTTGACGGAGCTCTCCATCAAATGATGGATCACTTCATTTCCCGGGCGAAGAAGGCCGAGGCTTTTTTTAACAATGCGTTGTCTGATTTGAGTTGCTGGTTCTCAGCTTCGAGNCCATCAAATGATGGATCACTTCATTTCCCGGGCGAAGAAGGCCGAGGCTTTTTTTAACAATGCGTTGTCTGATTTGAGTTGCTGGTTCTCAGCTTCGAGCTGACGAATGCGCTGCTGCTCCGGCGTCAGCGGCTTGCCGACACCGGGGCGGCCCGCAGCCTCTTCGCCGAACTGTTTGAGCCAATTGCGCACCGCGCTGTCGGTCAACTCCAGGTCCTTGCAGACCTGCGACACGCTCAGGCCTTGCTCTCGGATCATCTTCACCACTTGCAGCTTGAACGCCNCACCGCGCTGTCGGTCAACTCCAGGTCCTTGCAGACCTGCGACACGCTCAGGCCTTGCTCTCGGATCATCTTCACCACTTGCAGCTTGAACGCCGGCTCAATGCTTCGGCGTGGTCGGCGTTGCGTCTTGTCTGTCATGCTCTTCTCGGTCTCAGGGGATACAAGCCCTCATCGACCTGTCCGATCAGATTGAACCACGACAGACCTCGTCTCCGCGGTCCCGACCGACCGCAAAGGCGCACACCGTGTCATCGACCGAGAAGCGAAGAAGGACGATCCGCGTGGGCTGCAATGCGATGGCGAAACCCCGTAACGGACTGTCGACGGGAACCTCTTTTCGTTCCTGCCAGCTTTTCCATTCTTCGTCGGTTCCATGGTCGTACGCCCAACCCGTTGAAACGCCATGGGCCGCACATAGCCTCCTGGCTTGCCACAAGACCTCTTCACGCGCTTTCCAGTCAACCGCAATGACGCCCACCTTCGACTTCGGGCCGCTGTTCGCTTGAATCCAGGCGCCGAGCGCCTCAGCGGGGCTTGTCTTCCTGTTCAGACGCGACCTCAGCTTGCGAGTCTGCGCTTCGCGTTCGCCCTCGGGCATGTGCGAGAGGACGCACGTGGCGAGCGCGGTGAACGCCGCGACAACATTGCGGTCCACAGGCGGCGGACGAAACTCGTTCATGGCGTCGGTGTCCGAGACGTGCTCCTCCTCCGGGGGCGCGGGAAGTGAAGCAACGTACCGCTGCCAAGCGCGGCGCAGTGCGGCAAACATTCGGTGGTCTCCGGCGTTCAGGGGAATGGCATGAGAGCGAAGCCTAACTGAACCATGTCATCTTCCGCCTGCGGAGGCAACGTCCCCAGTGGACGGAGCGATCAGAACTCAGTCTGCTCGGCAAGCTCGATCGCATCCTCCACCTCGATGCCGAGGTATCGAACGGTGTGTCGAGCTTGGTGTGGCAGAGCAGGAGTTGGACAGCGCGGAGGTTCTTCGTGCGCCTGTAGATCAAGGTCGCTTTCGTACGACGGATCGAGTGTGTGCCGAAGTCTTCCGCGTCGAGCCCGATCTGCTGGATCCAACGGTGAAGAATTCGTGCGTACTGCCTCGTTCCGAGGTGCCCACGGCCATCACACCGACCGGGAAACAGGAAATCGCCCGTCCGCAAGTGTGCGTGTGCCATTCACTCCGGACTGGAATCCCTCGAGCTTTCGCTGGATCTGGAGCCGGACACGGATGGCCCAAATGTCTTTGGGCCGCAGCGGGGACTTCTGCCCGACGAGCTTTGCCCTTGTTCCAGGGCACATGGTTGGCAGAAGCCTGTTCGGGCCCGGCCGCGCCCGCTAGGCTGAAAGCGGACGGCGAAGCCGACGCATGACCGGGATCAATTCTTTGGAGTTTTGAGCCATTGGTCGCGGCAGTGTTGGAACGCTGTGCGTTTGGCAGCGACGAGCTTGACCGCACTTTCCAGTGAATCAGTGCAGTACTCTTTGAACGTTACAGGCCGCTGCAGACCGAGCTCTAAGAGCGACCGCAGGCCGGCCTCGCAACCTGGCCCGACGACGAACGCAAGCGGGAACGGGCAGTCCAAGGGCGGCTGCTGGCCAACCTGGAGCACCCAGGCCATCTCATCTCCACCTCGGTAGTGGAGTTCACCAAAGTCAATGACGAGTCCGTGGCTGTACCAAGCTTCATGCGCCGCCTTGGCAGTGGCCAAAATGTAGATTGCATCTGCACGGCTTTGGTATTGCCCCTTGTAGGAGAGAACTTTGAACTCCGGAACGGCGAACCGCTGCGTCGGAGGAAGCTTGACGTCATGGACGAGCGCGCTGAGCTGATCGAGATTAACGGACGTGAGTTGCATGTAGGAATCAATCATCTATGAACGGGCGCCGTGTCTGCTTCCCGCGTAGAGCACCGGCCGCTTCAGTTTAGGTTTGTCCTCAGGCTGGGAGCGGACACTAGGTTTTCTTGGGATCGTTCGCCGCGGTGTAGAGCCGACGAAGGTCGTCATGAGCACCTGAGGCAGCTCCTAGCAGTCGCCCTGCCTCCAGCACGACCATTTCAGCGTCGTCGTAGTTGCCGTCCTTCGCCAACGTCTCTGCCCGGGTCAATGCATTCAGCAGAATTTCATAGAGACCCAGCTTGTCCAACGCCTTGCGACTGGCTTCCAGCTCTTCGTAGTGACGTGGGAACCCGGCAGTAAAAAGGAATTCGTTGATCCCCTTCGGATAAAGGGCGATGCCGCCCTGCAATGCGACCCAACTGTGGAACAACTCTTTTAACGCGCGCTTGCTCGACATGAGGCCGGAGGGTTCAAGTGGATCGACACGGCGGATCTTAAATCCGAAAGGCCGCGTGTCCGCTTCCGCTGCAAAGCGGCCCTTCCCTGCGGCCCGGGGCCCCCTTGTTCGCCAGGAGGCCCAGGGGGGTGAAGCACCTCGTCACGTCATGTCCTGCGCTGAACAGTCCCAGGCGGAAAAAATTATGGAACCAGCTCCAACCCCACCCATCAACCCGGCAGCGTAAATCGCCCCAGCACCCCGGACAACTGCACGGCCTGCTCCTTGAGGCTTTCCGCCGCGGCGGCCGATTCCTCGACGAGCGCGGCGTTCTGCTGCGTCACCTGGTCGAGCTCGGTCACCGCACCATGGATCTGGCCGATGTTGCCCTGCTGCTCCACCGACGATGCGGAGATCTCCGCGATGATGTCGGTCACCCGCTGGACGCTGGCCACGATCTCGGCCATCGTCGAACCGGCCTCCTTCACGAGGCGGGAGCCCGAGTCCACGCGGTCCACCGACGTGCCGATCAGCGTCTTGATTTCCTTGGCGGCCTGGGCGGAACGTTGCGCGAGCGAACGCACCTCGCTCGCCACCACCGCGAACCCGCGGCCCTGCTCGCCCGCGCGGGCGGCCTCGACCGCGGCGTTCAGGGCGAGGATGTTGGTCTGGAACGCGATGCCGTCGATCACGCCGATGATGTCGGCGATGCGGCCCGAACTGTCCTGGATCTCGCGCATCGTCTCGACGACCTGCGCCACCACGTCGCCGCCGCGGTGCGCCACGTCGGCAGCCGAGGTGGCGAGCTGGTTGGCCTGGCGGGCGGCGTCGGTGGACTGGCCCACCGCGCTGGTCATCTGCGACATCGAGCTCGCGGTGCGCTGGAGGTTCGACGCCATCGTCTCGGTGCGAGCCGAGAGGTCCTGGTTGCCAAGCGCGATCTCCGCGCTGGCCGAGGCCACGCCTTCGCTCGACTGGCGTACCTGGCCCATCACCTCGGCCAGGCTCGACCGGGTGCGGGCCACGGAGGCCATCAGGCGCCCGATCTCGTCGGCCGGGCCCACCACCACGTCGGCGGCCAGGTTGCCCACCGCGATGGCATCGAGTGCCGACTCGGCCTGTTGCAGGCGGCGTTGCAGCGAACCGGCCAGGCGGTGCACGAACACGAACATCAGCAGGCTCACGGCCAGGCCCACGCCGAGGCTCACACCGGCAAAGCGGAACGCGTCGGCACGCACCACGTCGATGTAGATGCCCGAACCGATCACCCAGCCCCACGGGGCGAAACCGGCCACGTAGGAACGCTTGGGG
The DNA here is from genome assembly GCF_001425785.1 of Rhizobacter sp. Root1221. GTDB lineage: Bacteria > Pseudomonadota > Gammaproteobacteria > Burkholderiales > Burkholderiaceae_C > Rhizobacter. Next base: position 107,125 of record NZ_LMDI01000008.1, read on the forward strand.
ACCGGGTCCTGGCTGCCCACCTTCGGCCACAGGTAGTCGACATAACCGCTGCCCTTGGCCTTCACGACGGCAACGAACTCGCGGAACAGGTACTTGCCGTCCGGGTCCTTGTTGTCGGTGAGGTCCTTGCCATCGAGCTCGGGCTTGATGGGATGGCCCACCATGCGCGGGTGCATGTCGTTGATGAAGACGTATTCGTTGCCTTCGTAGCGGATCGCCATCACGGCCGCCTTGGCCTTGGCCTGGGCATCCGCCGTGGTGAGCTTGCCGGCCTTTTCTTCCGCGTGCAGTTTCTCGGCGATGGCCATCGATTGCTGCACCACCGCGCGGGTGGTGCTCAGGCGCTGCTCGATCGACGCGTTGTAGTACGAGACGGCCGTGTAGGCCGCCACCCCCAGCATCGCGGCCGTGAGTGCCACCGCCATCAGGCGCAGGCGGATCGAGAAAGACAGTTGTTTCATAGGAGGTCGCAGGGTTGATCCCGCGTCCCGCCTCCTCGCAGGAGACAGGATCGCCTTCGGTTGTCGGCGCAAGGGCGCCTTGGCTTGATCCGTATCAACCCCGATCGGCCGGATTCCGTGACCGAATGCGCGCTGGCACACTGTCCCCATGGCCACGACCTCTCCGCCCCAAGCCACCGCAGCAGCCGTCCAGGTGCACACGCCGTTCGAAGACGCCCAGGCCATCTTCACCGGCACGCTGTTCGTCTCGCTCGCGCTGATCCTCTACGCCCAGGTGGGGCTGATGACGGGGGGCACGGCCGGCGCCGCCTTCGTGCTGCACTACGCCACCGGCATCAGCCTCGGCAAGCTGTTCTTCGCGATCAACCTGCCCTTCTACTGGTTCGCGTGGCGGCGCATGGGCCGGGAGTTCACGCTGAAGACGTTCGTGGCCATCAGCCTGCTCTCGGCCATGGCCGAGTGGTCGCCGCAGCTCTTTGCCATCGAACGCCTGCACCCCGCCTACGCCGCCGTGCTGGGCGGGCTGCTGCTGGGCTCGGGATGCCTGTTCCTCGCGCGGCACCGCGCGAGCCTGGGCGGCGCCACCGTGGTGTCGCTGTACCTGCAGCAATCGCGCAACTGGCGCGCCGGCACGGTGCAGATGGTGATCGACTGCAGCATCCTCGCGCTCGCCCTCACGATGATCGAACCGTCGCGCGTGGCCTACTCGGTGCTCGGGGCGGTGGTGATGAACCTCTTCATCGCGGTGAACCACCGGCCGGGGCGGTATGCGGTGCTGTGAGTCACACCCCGAATACCCTCAGCAAGGCATCCAGCGTGGCGACACGTGGCCGGGCTGCATCCAGAATCTCGCGCGTGAAATGCTGGGGATAGACCCTGGCATCGTGAGCGGGAAAGCCACAGCGGACCAGAAACTCCCGCTTGTGTTCGGCGCTGCCCCGCTCCCTGCCGTGACCACGCACGTCGAGCAACCACGCCTCCAGACAGGGGGCAGACTGGATGATCACAATCGACTCAGAACGTGCCCGTCTCCGAACCGCTTCGGTCCAGTCGGCGTCCGTGTCGAGCAGGACGGCCTTGTGGTCGTACTCGGCTTGCCTTGCCTGTCGAATCGCGTGATCAACGACGTTGCCGGCGCCCTTGCCGTGGGCGTTGCGAACGGCCGCGGTGAATCCATTCCCGTTCGTGGTGTACAGGGAACGCAAGTGTTTCAGAAGTTCTACTTCCGAAAATCCTTCGCCGACCAGGAGCACCGTCGTGCGCACCTGGCGGCGGAACGGCGCTGCACGAGCCGCCATCAGATCTGCGGAACAGCGCCCAGCGCGCCAGCCATGTACTTGGCAAACAGGTTGTCATCGGAGCGCAGCCCCTTGATGGTGTCGGCCCGATAGGCCGAACTCTCGCAGACTTCCTTCTCGACGAACAGCACCTGTGACTTCTGCAGGAACGAGAGCACGTGCGTCGTGTGCGTGCTGAAGATCAACTGCGCGTGGTGAGGGTTCGTCACCTCGTTCGTGAAGAGCTCCAGCACGGGCTCCAACATGTGCGGATGCAAGTCTGAATCGGCCTCGTCGATGATCGCCACACCGCCTCCGGACAGCGCAGACAGCAAGCGCCACAACAGCACAAATGCGGACTGGGTGCCGCTGGACTCGTCCCAGAAGGCCAGCTCATGTGTCTTGCCGTCCCGCGTTTCATGCACACCAAACGGCATCCAGACCGACCCTGCCTTGCTCTCGGACGCCGCCGCCGTGACTTCGCGCAATACCACGTCGGACAACCCGAAATCCCATGATCGAAGCAGCCGCGCCATCTGGGCCCGGAGAGGTTCGTTCTCGGCAAAGAGTTTCGCTGCGCGGTGCATGTGCGTGCCCAGCGCCGGGGCCCGCCCTTGCAACGTGACGTTGTGGAGCACGTCCATGAGCCCCAGGTGCAAAGCCATCGGCACGTTGTACTGCCGACCCGTCGAAATCAGCGACGCGTTGGGCCGCACCTTGGCGGCTTCAGAGGGCGGCATGCCAAAGCCTTGCTGCTTCACCACATAACCCTCGCCCGACGCATCGAGATCACGCGCAAACACATAGTTGAAGCGAGACTGCTTGCGGTACAAGGCTTCGTGCACGACGTGCGTGGGCGTGGCATGAAGGACGTAGCGCCAAACGACGCCGTCCTCGTCTTCCGCCTGAAACTCGATCTCGGTCGGCGCTGATGGCGTCGCGAAATGCGGGTGCAAGGGGATCCGGCTGTCGGGTTCAGCGTGGAACGAGTTGGCCAGGAACCAGGCGATGAAGGCCATCGGCTTGAGGGCCGCGGTTTTCCCAGCGCCGTTCGCCCCCATCACGGCAAGCGCCGTGGTCAAGCGCTCCCCGCTTGGGGAATGCGCCTCCCAGCCACGCGCAGGCACCTTGCTGTTCAAGACCAAGGACACCTCTGTGCGTTCGGCAAAGCTCTGGAAGTTCTTGAAAGCGTAATGGTGGAGCATGCGGAGGGACCCGTGCGAAGAGAGGACCCATGTGGATCCGCCACACTTCACACAACAGAATTCGGGAGATTAAATCATCTTTTCTACATATTTTTGTAGAAAGAACGAATTAACACCCCTTCGAGGTGGGGTTTACGCCTCAAATGCCTTCCGCCTCCGGCGGCATGTACCGCGACTCCGGCGCCGCCTTCCGCCGCGACTCCAGCGACGACAGCCAGGTGCCACCGGCACCGCACAGCGAGATGGTCAGGATGCCGATCAGCGCCCACGCGTCGGGCACGTGGTCGAGCACCACCCAGCCGCCCAGCGTGGCGAACACGACCTGCAGGTACAGGAAAGGTGTCAGCGTGGCCACCGGTGCGCGGGTGTAGCCGAACAGCAGCAGCAGGTGTCCCACGCTGCCGAACACCCCCATCAGCAGCAGCGCGAACCACAGCGCCGGCGACAGCGACGCCCACACGAAGGGCAGCACCACCGAACACGCCAGTCCACCCACGAGCCCGGTGATGAAATGGGTGGTGCCGGGGTCTTCCAGGCGCGCGAGCCGACCCGTCAGGAACTGGAACGCGCTCAGCACCCCGACGAGCACCAGCGGCAGCACGCCCGACCAGTCGAACATCTCGCGGCCGGGCCGGATCACGATCAACGCCCCGCAAAACCCACCGAACACGAGCAGCCAGCGCAGCGGCGACACGCGCTCGTCGGTCGACGTGGCCGCGAGCATCGTGACCACCAGCGGCGTCAGCATGATGATGGCCGTGAACTCGCCCACCGGCGTGAACTTCAGCGCCAGGAACCCCAGCACGCTCGACACCAACAGCAGCACGCCGCGCAGCAGCTGCAGCCACGGGTGGCGGGTGTGCAGCAGCGACAGGCCACGCCGTGGCAGCAGCACGGCCGCGGTGGCCACGGCCTGGAACGTGTAGCGGAACCACACGGCCATCGCCAGCGGCACCGCGGTGGTGACCAGCTTGGTGGTGGTGTCGAGTGCCGCGAAACAGGCAACGGCGGCGGCAACGAACAACACGCCCTGCAGTGCGTGGTCCCGGGAAGCTTGGGTGGTCATCGTGGGAGTTGTCGGGTCAAGACGCGCTGGCGCGCGCGGCAAAAAAAGCGGATCCGCTGCTGGCCAGGCCCAGCTCGCGGGCGGTGGCAAGCAATGCCGGGGCCACGTCGGGCAGCCGGGCTTCGGTGAGCCGCAGGCTCGGGCCCGCGATGCTGACGGTGCCCAGCACGGCCCCCGTGGACGGGTGGAGAACGGCCGCGGCCAGGGCAGACAAGCCGGGCGACGAGCTGTCGGCCACCCACGCGTAGCCGCGCTCCCGCGCGCGGCACACGCAGGCCATCACGTCCTGCAAGGTGCGCGGGGCGTTCGGGCCGAGCCCGTCGTGCGTGGCGATGCCCTGCCGGGCCACCATCGCGAGTGCGTCGTCGCCGTTCAGCGCCGCGAGCCAGGCATGGCCAGAGGCCGTGCACGACAAGGCGGCCTCGCGCCCCATGTCCGGGTCGTACCGCAGGCCGCTGCGGGCGCCCTGGGACTTGGCGACCCACACCTGCCGGCCGCCGTCGATCACGCCCAGGCGCACCAGCTCACCCGTGGCCTCGGCCAGGGCATCGAGGAGCGGCTGCGACACGTCGCCCAGGCCACTGGCTCCGAGGAAGCCGAAGGCGAGGGACAACAGCCGGGTGCTCAGCAGGTAGCGCGACGTGCCGGGGTCTTGCCGGGCATGGCCCAGTTCGACCAGGTCGGCCAGCGTGCGGTGCGCCGCGCTCTTGGGCATTGCCAGCGCATCGGCGATGGCCTGCAGCGCCAGGCCGGCGGGATGGGCGCAAAGCAGTTCCAGGGCGCCGATGGCGCGGGCAGTTTGTTGGGTGGCCACGGGCAAACTCAGGGGTTACCCTCATTGGAACACAGTTCCAGAACAACACAGCCGCCCGCCAGGACGCTTCAGAGGATCGGGCGCAGCTCCACGGCCACCTCGCGCAGGGCCGGCAACAGCTTCTCGAGCATCGAGTCCTGGCTGTACGACTGCGACTGCAGCGTCATGCCGATGCTGCCGCGGCACTCGCCCTTGCGGTCCTTGATCGGGATCGCGATGCCGCGCAGCGCGGGGTCCAGCTGCTGCTCGGTCATCCAGAACCCCAGGGTGCGTGCCGCGACCACGTGTTCGCGGAAGCGGGCCACGTCCACCACCGTCTGGGCGGTGAACGACGAGAACTCGTGGTCCGCGATCCAGCCATCGATGGCCTCGTCGGGCCACGTGGACAGGATGGCGATGCCCGGCGTCACCACGTGCGCCGGAACCCGCACGCCCACCTGGTACCCGATCGACACGAAACGCGGCGGGCTGCTGCGGGCGAGGTACACGACCTCGTGGCCGTCGAGCACGCTGAAGTTCACGGTCTCGCCGGTGCGCATGGACACCCGCTGGATGAACGGCTGCAGCAGCCGCGGCAGCCGGGCCGCCGCCAGGTAGCTCTGTCCCAGGCGGAGCACGCGCGGTTGCAGCCAGAAGTGCTTTCCGTCGCCCGCGGCGTAGCCGAAGTGGACCAGGCTCAGCAGGTAGCGCCGCGCCGCGGTGCGGGTGATCTGCGCCCGCACGGCCACCTCCGACGCGGTGAGGTGCGGATGGTCGTCGTCGAACGCCTCGATCACCCGCAAGCCCTTGCCCAACCCGTCGATCAGGTCCTTCTTTTCGATGTCCAGCGTCACTTCTTCCATGAATGTCGCGCCCCGAGTAAACCCGCAAATCGAGCGATCACCGCGCTCTATGCGCGATCATCGCGCGTTTCAGGTCAAAACGTCTTGTGGTCAACCCGAGGTGTGCCTAAGGTTCACCCGTCGCACACTTGAAAACTATTCGACCATGAAGATTTCCGGCACCACCCGCGTGTTCCTGATCCTCGGAGACCCGGTGGCCCAGGTGCGTGCGCCCGAAGCCTTCAACCACCTCTTCGCACAACACGGCGTCGATGCCGTGCTGGTGCCGGCCCAGGTCAAGGCAGAAGATCTCGGCGATTTCGTGCGCCAGGTGTTCAAGGCCGGCAACATCGACGGCTTGTGGGTTGCCATCCCCCACAAGACCGGCATCACGGCGGTGCTCGACCACTGCGACACGCTCGGCCGCGCGGCCGGGGCCGTCAACGCGGTGCGCCGCAACGCCGACGGCACCATCGAAGGCGCCCTGTTCGACGGCGTGGGCTTCACGAAGGCGCTTGGCACCTTCGGCATCCCGGTCCAGGGCCGCAATGCGCTGGTCGTGGGTGTGGGCGGCGGCGGCGTGGCCATTGCCGCGTCGCTCGCACAACAGGGTGCCCGTCGCGTGGCGCTGTTCGACGCCACGCCGGGCCGCACCGACGCCGTGGCCGACCGGTTGCGCGCCGAGTTCGGTGTGGACGTGGTCTCGGCCACGAGCGCCGACCCCGCCGGCTACGACCTCGTCGCCCATGCCACCCCGCTGGGCCTCAAGATCGGCGACCCCCTGCCGTTCGACGTGACCCGCCTCGACCCCGGCACCGCCGTGGTCGACATCCTGATGAAGAACCAGCCCACGCCCCTCGTGCGCGCATGCCGCGAACGGGGCATTGACGCCCATCCGGGCTTCGAGATGATGGTGCAGCAGGTGCCCGAATACCTTTCCTTCTTCGGCTTCGACCACATCGCAAAGACGGTGCAAGCCGACCCCACCGGCGTCCGTGCCCTGTTCACGCAGGCGTGATGCCGGATTCCTCCCCCTGACCACTGAGCAGACCCTCATGAAAAAGATCAAACTGGCCGCCCTCATCGCTTGCGCCCTGGCCGCAGGCGCCGCCCAAGCGCAGATCAAGATCGCCGTGATCCAGGAGCTGTCCGGCACCGGCGCCACCGCCGGCACCAACTTCAAGAATGGTGTCGACCTGGCCATCAAGGAGATCAACGCGGCCGGGGGCATCCTCGGCAAGAAGATCGAGGCCACGGTCAACGACACCCAGTCGAACCCGGGCGTGGCCAAGGGCCTGGCCACCAAGGCCGTGGACGACGGCGTGTTCGCCGTGTTCGGCCCCACGTTCTCGGGCTCCATGATCGTCAGCATGTCGGAGACGCGCCGCGCCGAGGTGCCCAACTTCACTGGCGCCGAAGCCTCGGCCATCACGCAGCAGGGCAACCCCTACGTGTTCCGCACGAGCTTCACGCAGACCACGTCGATGCCCAAGCTGGCGCGTTACCTCGCAGCCAACCTGAAGGCCAAGAGCGTCGCGGTGATCTACGTCAACAACGACTTCGGCAAGGGCGGCCGCGACGCCTTCAACAAGGCCGCCGCCGACGCCGGCATCAAGGTGGCCGCCGACATCTCCACCGAGTCGGGCCAGGTGGACTTCTCCGCCCCGATCCTGAAGGCCAAGCAGAGCGGCGCCGATGCCGTGTTCGTGTACTCGAACGAGGAAGAATCGGCGCGTGCGCTGCGCGAACTGCGCAAGCAGGGCTGGACCAAGCCCATCGTGGGCGAAACCACCCTCACCGGTCAGAAGGTGATCGACCTCGCGGGCGAGGCAGCCAACGGCGCCCTCGCCCACGTGGGCCTCACGGTTGACGCCCCGCTGCCCACCATGCGCGCGTTCCGCGCCAAGTTCGAGAAGCAATACAACTACGTCTCGGACCACAACGGCATCAAGGGCTACACCGGCGTCTACATCCTGAAGGCCGGCATCGAGAAGGCCGGCAAGCTCGACCGCATCGCCGTGGCCAAGGCCCTGCACGGCCTGCACATCAGTGCCGCGAAGGACCCGGGCGTGATCATGGACGTGTCCATCGACAACAACGGCGACCTCGACCGCGAGAGCTTCATCATCGAGGTGAAGGGCGGCAAGCAGGAAGTGAAGGAAGTGCTGCCGGCGCTGACGAAGAAGTAACCCGCAGGGTTCTCCGCAAACGGCCCCGCCGCGGCTTCGCGCCCGCGGCGGCCTGGCCCTCCTTTTCCGAGTGCAAGATGACCGACTTCCTCCAACTGTTCTTTTCAGGCCTGGCGACCGGAGGCATCTATGCGCTCGCGGCCCTCGGCTTCACGCTGCTGTGGCAGGCGTCCGGCACCATCAACTTCGCCCAGGGCGAGTTCGTGATGCTGCCCGCGTTCATGATGCTGGCGTTTTCCATGCTGGGGTTCCCGCTGTGGGCCAGCTTCATCGTCACCTGCGCGCTGGCCGTGGTGGTGCTGGGCTGGGGCTTCAAGCGTGGCATCGCCGACCCCCTGCTCCGCTTCGGGATGATGCCCATCGTCGTTGCCACCATCGGCCTGGCCATCGCGATGCGCAACGGCATCCGCGCCGGCTACAGCGCCGAGGCCCACCCTTTCCCGAGCCTCTTCGCCGACAAGCTCTTCAACATCGCCGGCGTGACCATCACGCTGGCCGACGTGGGCACCCTGCTCGCCGCCCTCGTGCTGGTGGTGGGCACCCAGGCCTTCCTCGCCAAGACGGTGACCGGCCGCGCCATGCAGGCCGTGGCCCAGAACACCGACAGCGCCACCGTGCTCGGCATCAACGTGCCGCGCATGATCTTCTACACCTTCGCCATCAACGCGCTGCTGGCGTGTGCCGCGGCGCTGCTGGTCACACCCACCTACCTCGCCAAGTTCGACATGGGCGAGCCGCTCGGCATGAAGGCGTTTTTCGCCGCGATCATCGGCGGCTTCAACAACAGCCGTGGCGCACTGCTCGGCGGCCTGATCGTCGGCGTCTGCGAGAACCTCGCGGCCGCCTACATCTCGCCGGCCTACAAGGACGCCGTCGCGCTCGTGATCTTCATGCTCGTGATCCTGTTCAAGCCCCAGGGGCTGCTGGGCAAGACGGTCGAGCGCAAGGTCTGACAACGTTTTTGCGAGACACCCCATGAACCGCACCACCCTCATCGGCATCGCCGGCCTCGTGCTGCTGCTGGCCGTACCGCCCTTCCTGAAGAACTACGGCATCTACCTCATCAGCTACTGGCTCGTCTTCGTCATCGCGACGATGGGCCTGAACCTGACGGTCGGCTACGCCGGGCAGAAATCCCTCGGCCACGCCGCCTTCTTCGGCCTCGGCGCGTACACCGTCGCCGTCCTGGCCAAGGCCGGCATCAGCTTCTGGCTGGGCCTGCCACTCGCCGCGATCGGTTGCTTCGTGGTGGGCATCGGCCTCGGGTTCCCGGCGCTGCGTGTGCAGACGATCTACCTCGCGTTCGCGACGCTCGGCTTCAACACCGCGGTGTGGCTCGTCATGCGCAACGAGGAATGGCTCACCGGCGGCACGTTCGGCATCGACATCAGCTCGTTCGGCCGCCCCGGCCTGCTGGGCCTGAGCCTCGAGAAGAACCTGTCGTACTACTACTTCGTCCTCGGCATGACGGTGCTGCTGGCCGGCCTGCTGTGGGGCCTGCTGAGGTCGCCCTGGGGCAAGGCCTTCACCGCGCTGCGCGACAACCCGATCCGCGCGGAAAGCCTCGGGATCAACGTGCAGTCGTACACGCTGCTGGCCTTCGCGATCGGCGCGGCGTATGCCGGCGTGGCGGGAGCGCTGTTCGCGCACCTGGTGCAGTTCATCGAACCAGCGCCGTTTGCCGTGGGCACGTCGATCATGATGTACCTGATGGTGGTGGTGGGCGGCCCGGGCTACTTCTTCGGCCCGGTGATCGGTGCGGCCGTGGGCGTGCTGCTGCCCGAGTGGCTGCGGTTCGCGCAGGCCTGGTACCTCTTTGTGTTCGGCACGCTGGTCATCGTGCTGATGCTGTGGCTGCCCGACGGGTTGCTGAGCATCCCCGACCGCATCAAGGCGCGGCGCCAGGCGCGTGAAGCGTCGGCCGCGCGTGCCACCTCCGCCCGTGCGGTGGGGGTGCAGCCATGAGCGCGCCGCTGCTGAAAGTGACGGGCCTGAAGAAGGCCTACGGCGCGATCCAGGCGGTGGCCGGCGTGTCGTTCGAGGTGAATCCCGGCGAGATCTTCGGGGTGATCGGCCCCAACGGGTCGGGCAAGACCACGATGTTCAACAGCGTGCTCGGGCAGATCAAGCCCAATGCCGGGGCCATCGAACTCAACGGGCGTGACATCACCGGGCTCTCCCCGCTCGAGCTGAACCGGCGCGGCGTGGGCCGCACGTTCCAGACGCTGCAGGTGTTCGGCAAGATGACCGTGCGCGACAACCTGATCGTGGCCGCGCAGGAACACCAGGGCTCGATGTTCGGGCGCATGTTCGCCCCCACCGACTCGGGCCTCGGCGCCAAGGCCGACGCGCTGATCGAGCAGTTCCGCATCCAGCACGTGGCGCACAAGAAGGCGGGCGAGCTCAGCTACGGGCAGCAAAAGCTCGTGGACATCGCGATGGCGTTCATGAGCGAACCCGCCCTCGTGCTGCTCGACGAGCCGTGCGCGGGTGTGAACCCGAGCCTCGTGGGGGGCATCAGCACGCTGCTGAAGGAACTCAACAAGAGCCACTCGGGCAGCTTCATCGTGATCGAGCACAACATGGACTTCGTGATGGACCTGTGCCACCGGATCATGGTCATGGTGGAGGGCACGGTGATGGCCATCGGAACGCCCGCGGAGATCCGCGCCAACAAGCAAGTGCTCGATGCCTACCTGGGGAACTGACGCCATGGACCAGATCGCCATCGAATTCGACGACGTGGTTGCCGGCTACGGCGACTTCATGATCCTCAACAACCTGTCGTTCAAGGCCAAGCACGGCAAGATCACGCTGCTGCTCGGCCCGAACGGCGCCGGCAAGTCCACCGTGCTCAAGACGCTCTTCGGCATGCTGAAGGTGCGCCAGGGTTCGGTGCGCCTCGAAGGCAAGGACATCACCGGCGCCACCGCGAAGGACCTGCTGGTGCATCACGGCGTGGCCTTCGTGCCGCAGGGACGCAACCTCTTCGGCCAGCTGTCGGTGATGGAGAACCTGGAACTCGGCGGCATCACGCTCGGCATGAAAACCTGCCGCGAGCGCATCCCCGAGGTGCTGGACCTGTTCCCACGCGTGAAGGAACGCCTGCACAGCGCCGCCTCATCCCTTTCGGGCGGCGAGCAAAAGCAGCTGGAAGTGGGCCGCGCCCTGTTGTTGCGCCCGAAGGTCATCCTCATCGACGAACCGTCCATCGGCCTGAGCCCCATGGTGGTGGCCGACGTGTTCAAGCTGCTGCGCCGCCTCGCCGAACAGGGCACCACCGTGCTGATGGTGGAGCAGAACGTGAAGAGCGCGCTGAAGATGGCCGACGAGGCCATCGCGCTCGAGTCCGGCCGCCTCGTGTTGCACAAGCGTGCCGACGAACTGCTGGCCGACCCGAACATCGAACGCCTGTTCCTCGGCGGGGCACATGCCGCCCCCGCCCCCACCGCACCGGAGACCGCCTCGGGCTGACCCGCGGCGCCGCCTGGTTCGAGACCGACCCGCCGCAGGCGGAATGGGCGGAGCGCTGCCCGCCGATGACCCGAAGGATTGTCATGACCCCCTTGCGCATTGCCATTGCCGGCGCCGGCCTGATCGGCCGGGCGCACGCGCAGCGCATCCGCGAGTCCGGCGACTGCACGCTCGCGGCCTACGCCGATCCCTCGCCCGACGCGGCCGCCCTCGCGGCCGAGTCCGGCGTGCCGCTGTACACCGGCCTGGCCGAACTGCTCGAGAAGGAACGTCCCGACGGCGTCATCCTCGCCACGCCGAACGCGCTGCACGTGCCGGGTGCCCTGCTCTGCCTGGCCGCCGGTGTGCCGGTGCTCGTCGAGAAACCCGTCGCCGACACGCTGGACGACGCGCAGCGCCTGGTCGAGGCCGCCGATCGCACCCAGGTGCCGGTGCTCGTGGGCCACCACCGCCGCCACAGCGCGATCCTCGAGCAGGCGGTGGACACCGTGCGCAGCGGTGCGCTGGGGCAGTTGGTGGCGGTCACGGCGAGCGCCACGTTCGTCAAGCCCGACAGCTACTTCACCGACGGCCCGTGGCGCGCCCAGCCGGGTGGCGGCCCCATCCTGATCAACCTCGTGCACGAGATCGACAACCTGCGCGCGCTGGTGGGCGACATCGTCGAGGTGCAGGCCTTCGCGTCGCGCGCCACCCGAGGCCACCCGGTGGAGGACACCGTGGCCATCAACCTGCGTTTCGCCAACGGGGCACTCGGCACGTTCATGCTGTCCGACTGCGCTGCCAGCCCGCGAAGCTGGGAGCAGACGGCGGGCGAGAACAAGCGCTACGACCACCACGCCGACGAGGACTGCTACGTGATCGCCGGCACCCACGGGTCGCTCGAGGTGCCCACGATGCGGCTGCGCCAGTACGCAGGCGAGCGCTCGTGGTGGGCCCCGCTCGGCACCCGCCGCCTGCACCTGCCCGACGTGGACCCGCTGCAACGCCAGCTCGCCCACTTCTGCCAGGTGATCCGCGGCGAAGCCACGCCCCGCGTGACCGCTGCCGAGGCCCGAAAGACACTGCAGGCAACGCTGGCCGTTGCCGAGGCCGCACGCACGAAACGTGCGGTCGTCGTACGCTGATCACCCCCCGAAGGAGACCCACCGATGCGCAAGATCCTCGTCCTGAACGGACCCAACCTGAACTTGCTGGGCCAGCGCGAGCCCGGCGTGTACGGCGCGGCCACGCTGGCCGACGTGGAGCAGCTGTGCCGCGACACCGCCGCCAAGCTCGGCTGCGAGATCGACTTCCGCCAGAGCAACCACGAGGGCGTGCTGATCGATGCCCTCCAGGAAGCGGGCCGCGGCGTGAAGACGGGCGACGTGCTCGGCGTGGTGTTCAACCCCGGGGCCTACACCCACACGTCGGTGGCCTTGCACGACGCGATCAAGGGGGCCGAGGTGCCGGTGATCGAGACCCACATCTCCAACGTGCATGCCCGCGAGGCGTTCCGCCACCACTCCTACATCTCGCCAGCCGCCGCCGGCATCGTGGTGGGGTTTGGCGTGGAGGGGTACGCGATCGCCATCGAGGGCCTGGTGCGCAAGCTCGGGAGGCCGGCATGAGCGCCACCCGCGAGGCCCTGGTCGAGTCGCCCAACCCGCTGCAGCTCGACGGCATCGAGTTCATCGAGTACGCCACGGCGAAGCCGCAGGCACTGGGCCAGGTGCTGGAGCTGATGGGCTTTCGGCCCGTGGCCCGGCACCGTTCGCGCGAGGTGCTGCTGTACCGCCAAGGCGACATGAACATCATCGTGAACGCCCACGAGCCGCCGGGCGAGACGCCCTGCATCTCGGCCATCGCACTGCGTGTGCGCGATGCGGCCCGTGCCTACCAGCACGTGATCGCCCGGGGCGGCTGGGCCGTGCCCACCCACGTCGAGGTGATGGAGCTCAACATCCCCGCCATCCATGGCGTGGGCAGCAGCCGCATCTACTTCGTGGACCGGTACGACGAGTTCTCGATCTACGACGTGGACTTCGTGCCCGTGCCCACGGTGGAGCAGCGCCCGCCCGCGCTCGCCGGCATGCACTGGTTCGGCGTGGTGCAGTACGTGGGGCTCGACCGCATCGACGACTGGATCGAGTTCTACCGCGAGCTGTTCGGCTTCGACGTGACGCCCGTGGAAACGCACTTCGGCGTGTTGCACGCCGGGCGCATCCTTCGCAGCCCGTGTGGCAAGTTCTTCGTGCAACTCATCGAACCGCTGCCCGACCTGCCGGACGACGAATCGCCCGAACGGTTCGAACGGGTGGGCATCGGCGCGGCCGACATCCCCGCGGCCATGGCCGCGCTGCGGCAACGGGGCGTGACCTTCGTCGACTCCCATGGCACCGGGGCCGATGCCCGAGGCGCCATCACCGAGACCTGGCTTGGCGGCGTGTGGTTCGAACTCGTGCACGACGCCCGATGAGGACCCGCACCATGACCCAACCTCCGATCGATGTGTCCGACTTCGGCATGGACACCATCTCGCTCGCGGGCACCCTCGCCACCAAGCTCGCCGCGATCCGCGAAGGCGGCTTCTCGCAGGTGATGCTGTCGGCCCGCGACATCGCGGGTCACGACGGCGGCCTCGCGGCCGCCGCGAAACTCGTGCGCGACAGCGGCCTGCGCGTGAGCGGCTTCCAGGTGCTGCGCGACTTCGAGGGCCTGTCCGGCCACCTGCACGACTACAAGATCGACGTGGCCAAGTCGATGCTGGAGATGTGCCGCGCGGTGGGGTCGAAGCTGCTGCTGGTGTGTTCGTCCACCTCCACCCACGCCACCACCGACCTCGATGCGATGGCGCGCGACCTGCGCAAGCTCGCGATGCTGGCCCTGCCGCTGGGCATCAAGGTGGCGTTCGAGGGGCTGTCGTGGGGCCGCACCGTCAACGAGTTCCCGCAGGCCTGGGACCTGGTGTGCCGCGCCGACGCGCCGAACCTCGGCCTCGCGCTCGACTCGTTCCACACCTTCGCCACCAACACCCCGCTCGAGGACCTGGAAGATCTCGATCCCGACCGCATCTTCTTCGTGCAACTCGCCGACTTCATGTGGCAGGAAATCCGCTCGGTGGAAGAACGCATCACCACCGCCCGCCATTTCCGCGTGTTCCCGGGTGAAGGCGTGCACAGCGAGCAGCTCGCCCGTTTCGTCACCGCGCTCGACAAACTGGGCTACCGCGGCGACTACAGCTTCGAGGTGTTCAACGACGACTACCAGCAGATGCCACCCATCACCGTGGCGCAGCGTGCGTGGAAGTCGGCGGTGTGGCTGCAGGACGGGGTGCTGCGGCGGTCGGTGCCGCTGCCGGGGCAGATGCGGTTGCGCCGCGTGGGGTGAACCGGGCGGCCGGCGTAGTACGCTCGCCACTCCGCCCTTGCCTGCCCCACATGATTCCTGCTCCCAGCCTCGCGCAGCGGCGTGCGCTGATCGCCACCGGCCTGCTCGCGCCGTGGCTGCCCGCACGGGCTGCGGCCGATTCGGCCGTCGACTTCTCCGACATGCGCCGCCAGTACGTGAAGGTGCCCGGTGCGCTCGAGCTGTACCAGGAGCGCGGCCTGCACGAGACCGACCGCACCCTCGCCAGCAACTCTGCCGTCAAGCTGGCCGACGTGTTGCGCGACGTGCTGGCCGTGTTGCCGGCACACGTCCCGCGCGAGCTGGGTGACCTCAAGGTGTTCCTGATGTGGGGGCCACCTTCCCCGCTGGGCGGCGACCCGAGTGGCATGCGCTACGTGCGCCGCGGTGAGGGCCAGCGCGGCCGGAGCCGCGACCCCCGCTGGGACCACGCCCTCGTGGTCTACAGCGCGGACAACCTGATGTACCTGAACGCCCTGTGGTCGCGCAAGGCGCTGATGCACGAGCTGGCCCACGCCTGGCACCTCACGCATTGGCCGGAACGCCATGCGCCGATGGTGCAGGCATGGCAGAACGCACGTGACCGCGGGCTCTACCGCGACGTCGCCTCGGTGAAGGGGACCACCATTGCATCGGCGTACGCGGCCCAGAACCCGCTCGAGTATTTTGCCGAGGTGTCGGCGGCGTACTTCGTGGGCATCGACTACGCGCCGTTCGACCGCGCAGGGCTGAAGATGCGGGATCCGATGGGGCATGACCTCGTTCGATCGCTCTGGCGGGCCGCCTGAAGAGCAGCCTGAACTCGCGGGCACCCATATTTACCCAAAGGTTTACATAAGGCAAGCCCTCCAGGTCAATCCCGTGCGTTACCTTAGGGTAATGAACGTGTACGAGATACGTCGCGCGCTGCTCGCGCAGTTGATCGAGAAGCGGTTTGACGGCAACCAGGCTGATTTTGCCCGCGCGAGCGGTATTTCCCCGACCTACGTCACCCGCATGCTCAAGGACGAGACGTCTCCGAGCCGCAAGCGCATCGGCGAGGGCCTTGCCCGCCAGATCGAAGACCGCCTGAACCTGCCGGCCCTTTGGCTGGACACCCCGCGCGAGCGCGCGAACCTCGACGTCCACGCTGCCGAACCCCCGCCGAGCGCCTACCCTGGGCAAGGCGCCTCCGGCGGAGGCCAGCCGGCGCAGGCCGCGATCTCCACCGGCCGCGACGCAGGCACCCCGGTAACCGCCGTGGCGCGGTTGACCGACGACGGCTTTTTCGAACAACTGCCCTTCGACGGGCGCCAGGCCGACGGCTGGGTGCCGGCGTTGACCGGCAACGCCGCCTACGCACTGCGCGTGAAGGGCGACAGCCTCGCCCCGGCCATCGAGAACGGCCAGTACCTCATCGTCCTCCCCGGCGCCGAACCTCACCCGGGCGAACGCATCGTGGTGTCCTTCAAGGACGGGCGCAAGGCCATCCTGAAGCTGCTGTTCCGGCGTGCCGACACCCTGGCGGTCACACGACTCGCCGGTGGCATCCAGCAAACACTGGAGCGTGAGGACCTCGCGTACGTGCATGCCGTGTTCGGCCTCGTCGAAGCCAGCCGGTGGTGGCGCGACCGCGCCTGACCCACCCCCTCGCCACCTCCGCACGCCCCGCCGAAGCGCTGATTTCCCCCTGAGAACTTAGGGGGGTGCGCGCAATCTGCCCCATTCATGCACCCCAAGGTGTTGACACAGGTGTGCACCTGAAGGCAAATTCCTGGTTTCGGCGGTGAACGCAGCTGCGGCGCCTTTGTCGCTCCCTGCGCACCCGCCCTTATCCAGGAGCCCTGATGACCGCCTCGACCACCCTTCGCCACCTCACCCGAGAGTCCCGGCAACAGCTGCGCATGAAAGCACGCCTCGCCGCCTGGTGGCACGTGGAGCGTTGCCCGCCCCGCGCGATGCACCTGGTGGGGTTTCCGCTGACACCAGGCATGCGCGACGCGCTCGATGCCTGCCGGCCGCAGGCCCCCCGCGACGACACCCCCGACCCGGACGGCACGAAAACCCATTGACCCATCAACCCGGGAACCGCCCCATGAATGACCAGTCTCTGGAGGCCATCGCCACCGCGGCGCAACCCGAAGCGAACCTCCTCACGCCCACCCTCGGCGCGCCTTTCGCAGGCGGTCACTATGGTGGGCGGGTTCGCGTCGGCGAGGCCATCCTTGCGATCGCGTGGGCGCCAAAAGCCCTCGGCGAAACCCGCTTGCCCTGGATGCCCCGCCCCTGCTTCGTGCTCGGCTGCGGCAGCCTGGGCGACAGCACGGCCAACACCCGTGCACTGGCCGCCGTCGGCAGTCCGCTGGGCGCGTGGGCCGGCGCCCTCCGCATCGCCGGCCATGCGGATTGGGTGGTCCCCGCGCGCGATGTGCTCGAACTGGCGTACCGGCACTTCAAGCCCACGCGCACCGACAACTTCGCCGACGGCATCGATGGCACGAATGGCACCAGCGTGCCGGGCGGCGGCGCTTACGCCCGCAAGTTCCCGCAGGTCACGCAGGCCGCTGCTTTCGCGCCGGGCGGCCCCGAAGCCTTCGAGGAGACCTGGTACTGGTCATCCACGCAGTACGCCGAGGCGCACGCGAAGGGCCAGGGTTTCGACACCGGCGAGCAGCTTGACTGCGGCAAGAAGTACCCCGGCCTGGTGCGCGCCGTGCGCCTGGTGCGGTTGAATCGCTGAGTCCGCCGTTGGGCGCACCACGAAGCGGTGCGTCCCGGCCATGCGTCATCGCGACGATTGGCGCGCGCTGCCGCTCATGATGAGGTGGGTCAGGTCGTCGGCGTCAAGCCCATCGATCGGCCGGTCCACCTGCTTCTGGCCCGCCCCCATGATGACGACGCGGTCGGCCAGCGCAACCACATCGCGCATGCTGTGGCTCACGAGCACCACCGTGCGCCCGTCTTGCTTGAGCTTGCGGATGAGTGCGAGCACCAACGCTGTTTCCTTGACGCCCAGCGCCGCGGTGGGTTCGTCCATGATGATGATCTCGGCCTTCCAGCGCAGCGCCCGCGAGATGGCAACCGCCTGCCGCTGCCCACCGGAAAGCCGATCCACCGGGCTCGTCATGTCCTCGATCGTCACCGAGAGCTGCGACAGATAACCTCTGGCCTCGGCGAGCATTCGTTTCTTGTCGAGGATGCGCAGGAACGGCAGCAGCAGCGGCCGTGTCAGTTCGGAGCCCATGAAGACGTTGGCAGCGATCGACAGGCGCGGAGCCAGCGCCAGGTCCTGGTAGATGGTGGCAACGCCTTGGTTCAATGCATCGTGCGGCGAGGCAAAGCGCACCGGCGTGCCGCGCAGCGACATGCCGCCCGCGGTCGCGTCCTCGGCCCCCGACATGACCTTGATCAGGCTTGACTTGCCGGCACCGTTGTCTCCGCAGATGGCGACCACCTCGCCAGGGTGAATGTCCAGATCGACGCCACGCACGGCCACCACCGCGCCGTAGCACTTGCCGATGCCACGCAGTGAAAGAATGGGCGCGCGCACCGCGTCGGCTTCGATCCTCATTTCCGGGCGGCCTACTTCAGGAACTGTTGCACGTTCGTCCTGTCGACGAGCACGGCGTCCCTGTAGAGGTAGGGGCCCTTGGTGATGGTCTCCTTCGGCTTCTTTTCGACCACGATGGCCTGGATCGCGTCGACGGCCAGCTTGCCCATCTCTTCGAAGGGGAGCGAGACCGTGGCGACGAGCGTCGATTCCGGGTCTGCGATCCGGGCGTAGGTCTCTTTGCCACCGTCGACCGAGATCAATGGGATCTGGCCCTTCTTGACACCTTGCGCCTTGAGCAGGTCGTCGATGATGAAGGCCTGCCCGTCGAAGGAGGCCCAGACGCCGTTGATCCTGCCTTGGTTCTGAAGCAGGAGCGCCTGCATGCCGGCACGCACGTCATCGCGCCAGCTCTGGGTGCGCGACATCGAAAACTTGCCGATCTCCCTGACCGCCTGGTTCTCCGACAGAACGTCGTCGAGAACCTTGCCGCGGATGCGCGTGCCAACGTTGAGATCGAAGCGGGCGCTGACGATGTTGCCCTTGTAGCCGAGCTGGCCGAGCAGGTAGAGCGCAGCCTCGGCACCGACCTTGTATTCGTTGGCCTGGATGTCAAACAGCGCATGCGGGCTCGATCCCGACATCACCGTGACGACCGGAATGCCTTTGTCCTTGGCCGCCTTGAACTGTGCATCGGCTTCTACCGGCTTGCCCATCACGATGATGATCGCGTCAACCTTCTTGACGATCAGCGCATCGAATTGCTCGGCATGCCTTGGCAGCGCGCCCTCCGAGTTCAACAGCGTGACGCCCCAGCCCCTGGCCTTGGCGGCCGCCGCCGCGGCGTTCGCGACGCGCGCATGGGTTTCCGACGAGAACTGGAAGCCGACGATGCCGACCTCGAAGGCTTGGGTGGGCTGCCCGATGGCACAAAGCGCTGCGCCCACGGCCAGGATTTTCCGCAGTCCGAACATGCTCGACTCCTCTTGTTGACGTTGTTTGGGGGCTTCAGACCTTGAATGCAGCCTTCTTCATCGTGCTGGCCGAAAAGGCGACCGATCCGATGATGATGGCGCCGAGAACGATATCCTGCACGTAATAGGCCGCGCCCAGCAGCACCAGGCCGTTGCCCAGCACCTTGAGCACCAGCGCTGCGAAGACCGTGCCCCCGACGTTGGGTTGACCGGGCTCGAACATGGTCATGCCCAGCAGCACGGCGGCAATGGCGTACAACAGGTAGTCGCCGGCCATGTTGGGGGCGGCCGACGACAGGTTGGCGGCCAGCAGCACGGCCATGAGGCCTGCCAGCGCGCCCGCCAGCAGCATGCCGAAGCGCTTCATTCGCGCGGTGGCGATGCCGGCCAGCCGCGCCGCGTCGTCGGCCTCGCCGGTGGCCACCATGTGGGCGCCCGTGCGTGTCCACTTGACCAGGCCGTAGGCAAAGCCTGCCACCGCCACGAACCACAGCAGCAGGTTCGGCACGCCGAAGGTGTTGCCTCGCGCGATCCCCGTGAAACCCACCGGCCAGCGCCCCACGAAAGCCACGCCTTGCGTGATCATGAAAGCCAGGCCCTTGGCAATGGCCGCCGTGCCGAGTGTCATGATGAGCGACGGAACGCGCAGAACAGTGACGCCATAGCCGTTGGCCGCGCCGAGCGCGATGCCCACACCCAGCGCCGCCGCGACGGCCACGTAGGGCGGGTACTGAAGCTGCACCAGCCAACCGCAGACCACGGCGGCCAGGCTTGCCATCTCGGCAATCGACAGATCGAGTTCTGCCACGATGAAGGCGAGCGTGAAGCCGAGCGCGAGAATGGCAAGGAAGCTCGTGTCCTTCAGCACGTTGACGATGTTCGCCCCCGACGCGAAGTTCGGTGCGAACAGCACGAAAAAGGCGATGAGTGCGAGCCCGGCCATGGCCGTCCCATAGCGCCCGATGAGTTCACGCATCGACACGGGGTTCTTCACGACGGTGGCGCCTTCGATGGGGCCATTGGCGAGGAGAGCGCAACCAGGTCGTGCGAGATCGGCGCGAGGCTTTGTTCGCCGCGGCGATAAAGATCGAACAGGCGTTGATAGACCATGGCGCGCTCGGCGTTCGGCTCGTGCCGGGCAGCGATCTTGACCAGTTGAACCTGGGCTTGCAGCAGTGAAGCGAAGTGGCCCAGCCCCGTCCATGCGACGATCGCTGCGCCCATCGTGCCTGGCTGCGCGGACTCGCCAACCACAACCGGCCGCCCGCAGACGTCGGCCTTGATTTGTCGCCACACCGGGTTGGACGCCCCGCCGCCGCCGAAGCGGATTTCAGTGACCGGTTGACCGATCGCGGCCTCGGCCCGTTCCAGCACCACACGGTTCTGGAAGGCGACACCCTCCAGCACGGCGAAGGCAAGATCGGTGGCGCCGTGGTGACGGCTGAGTCCGATGAAGGCACCGCGCAAGGACGGGTCCCAGTAGGGCACGCGCTCCCCCTGCAGATAGGGCAGGAACAGCAAGGGCTGCGCATGTCGGCGGCCGGCCAGCAACCCATCCAGCGCGCGCCCGACCGCGGCAGGGTCGTCGTCGTCGATCGGGCCGAGCAGGCCGCTCAGCCACCGGGCGGTGTCGGCGCCGTTCTGGCTCGGGCCGCCGAGCATGGACAGGCCCGACCAGTCGACCGTGAGCAGACCCGGTGCCTCGGCGGGGCGCTCGCTCATCACGCCAAGCACTTCGGTGGTGCCGGAGATGTTGTAGGCGCAGCCCGCCTTCAACGCGCCAAGGCCCACGGCTGCCGCCCAGGTGTCGTTGGCGCAGCAGAAAACCGGGACGCCGACGAGCCGGTCCAGGGGTGCGGGATGTCCGGGCAAGATGCTGCCGACACGCTCGCAAGGCGCCAGCACCGATGGCAGGAGCGTCGAGGACGCCCCGATCGCACGCAGGAGATCGATGCCATCGACCTGCGCCGCGCAGGCAAGCAAACGCGCCATCGAGATGGCATCGCCGGCCTGGCGGCCCGTGAGCCGAAAGTTCAGGTAGTCCTTCGGCTCCAGCACGGTGGCGAGGTTCTTGAACGTCGCCGCCTCTTCGTCGCGCAGCCAGGCCAGGCGCGCCAGCGGATGGAAGGCGTTGACGTTGCCAAGTTCAGGATGGTTCGTGGGCAGATCGGCTGTGAGCTGCCTGGCGGTGTCTTCCGCGCGGGCGTCGTCCCATCTCATGGCATGGCGCAGCGGCTGCCCATCGCGCCCGAGAAAGACCTGGGTGCGTGTCATGCCGCAAATCGCCACCGCCTGCACCGCGCCGAACAGCCGCGGCGCAGCGGCGGCCAGGTTCGAGCAAAGTGCCATCAGGTCGCGCCAGCAGTCGGTGGCATCGAACTCCGACCAGCCCATGCGGCCCACCGTGGCCACGGTGGGCACCACGCTTTGGGCGTGCACGACGCCCTGGGCGTCGACCAGCGCGGCCCTGAAGCTCGTGCCGCCGAGGTCGCAGGCCAGCACGACCTTCACGCCGGCCTTCTCACTGTCGCCCCCGAGATCTGGGGATGCCTCATGAACCAGCGTCATGCGGCAGCGCGGTCCCCCATCAACAGGTCATCGAAGATGGCAACAGCGCGAGTCCACCCGGCGGAGGCGCCGCGGATCTTGTGCGGGAAGCAGCTGATGTAGAACCCATGGGGCGGCAGGGATTCGAGGTTGTGGAGCTTCTCCAGGTGGCAATAGCCGATGTCGCGACCGGCCTTGTGCCCCTCCCAGATCAGGGACGCATCGTGTGTCTCGCCATACTTCTTCGCCGTGTGCACGAAGGGGGCATCCCAACTCCAGGCGTCGGTCCCGGTCAGGCGCACGCCCCTCTCCAGCAGGTACATCGTGGCCTCGTACCCCATGCCGCAACCCGCGGAGACGTAGTCACTCTCGCCATAGCGCATGCCGGCACGGGTGTTGACCACCACGATCTCGAGCGGCTGCAGTTCATGCTCGATGCGCTTCAACTCCGCCTCGACGTCAGCGGCGGTGACCACATAGCCGTCGTCGAACGCGCGAAAGTCAAGCTTTACGCCGGGCTGGAAACACCATTCGAGCGGAACTTCATCGATGGCGATGGCGCGCTCTTTTTCACCCAGCGCCTTGTTCATCGTGGAGTGAAAGTGATACGGGGCGTCGAGGTGCGTGCCGTTGTGGGTGGACAACTGCACCAGCTCCGCGGCCCAGCCTTCGCCGTCGGGCAGGTCTTGCTTCTTGAGCCCTGGGAAGAAGGGTTCGATCTGCTCGAACGTGTTGTCGTGGGTGAAGTACTGGATCTTCGGCGCGAAGGCCGGGGGATCGGACAGCACTTCATTTTCCAGGTAGATCGACAGGTCGACGAACTTGCGGGGCATGGCGGGTCCTTCTGGTAGCGCTGGAGCGATATCAAGATGTTCGGCAAGCGCCGGGCAAACGTGCTGAAGGCGATCCGCCTGAAGGCAGCAC
The DNA here is from genome assembly GCF_001425785.1 of Rhizobacter sp. Root1221. Classification (GTDB taxonomy): domain Bacteria; phylum Pseudomonadota; class Gammaproteobacteria; order Burkholderiales; family Burkholderiaceae_C; genus Rhizobacter. The sequence continues at coordinate 129,790 of NZ_LMDI01000008.1, forward strand.
CGCCCGGGCAGCGGTCGCCATGCTAGTACAAGATCACGACAACGGACCTCAGACCTCACCCCTTTTGTGCGCATGACGGATGGGCTTGACGCGGTGCGCAGGGGGGGCCGGGATGGCACCGTGACGAAGTGTTGTGAGTGGCGCAGAGAACCGTGATGGCCTCTGCGCGAGGCACGGCACCGCCTGTCGCTTCGCAATGAAATGGTCAAGGTTTCGTCATGACATTCGCGGTCCTATTGCTCAGCATCACGCACTTCTCTTCCGCACTGTCTCGTATTCAACAGACTCGGGAAGCGTCAATTCAGCGTCACCGAACTGATGGACATTTCGCGCCACATCACAGGCATTGGAAGCATGTGTGCGGCTGTCGCGCAAGCCCAACCCACGCCTCATGCCCCACTCGACATGACTCCGAAAATTCATTTCATTGCCGGACTGCCACGGTCCGGCTCCACGCTGCTCGCCGCGCTGCTGCGGCAGAACCCGAGATTCCACGCCAGCATGAGCAGTCCGCTGGCGCGGATGGTGTCTTCCGTGCTCGTCGAGATGACGGGGGAGGACGGCCCGCTGGTGTCGCCAGAGAAGCGACGCAACGTCCTGCTCGGGCTGTTCGACGCCTTCTACGCGGAGGAGAACGCGGCACGGAAAGTCGTCTTCGACACCAACCGGGGCTGGGGGGCGAGATTGCCGTTGCTTGCCGAGCTGTTCGGCGAGGTCAAGATGGTCTGCATGGTGCGCGATGTCGCGAGCGTCATGGACAGCTTCGAGGTCGTGGTGCGCCGCAACGTCTTCAGCCGCTCCGCCCTGTTCTTGAATGAGCCGGAGCGCGCGACGGTCTATACGCGGGCCGAGGCCATGCTCTTGCCGAACCGGACCGTCGGTTATGCGCTGGCCTCGCTCAAGGAAGCGTTCTACGGCGAACAGGCACGCTCGCTGCTGCTTGTCGAGTACGACCATCTCGCCAACCTCCCGGCGCAAACCCTGGCGTTGATCTATCAGTTCCTCGGGGAGCCTCCGTTCGAACATTGCTTCGACACCCTGCAATACGACGCGCCCGGCTTCGATGCCGGCATCGCGACGCCGGGTCTGCACCTTGTCAAGCCGTCCGTGCGGGCAGCCACTCGCCCGACCGTGCTGCCGCCCGACCTGCGGGACCGTCTCTCACAACTGAACTTCTGGCGGCAGCCTGGTTACAGCCAGGTCCAGTTCGTGCGCCACGCCGGTTCGGGTGCGAGCGGGGGCACCGATGGCGCGGCACGACTCGTCATCGAATCCGCTGCGAATGAAGGCGAGCCTCATCACTTGAATACCGGACTGCAGAGCCTGCGCTGACGCGGCCTGCATCGCCCTCCGGCGAACGTCCCTCCTCGGCCCCAAGCCTTCTGCCCTTCATGCACGCATCGATACCGGAACCTCCGCACGCCCCCAACGCGCAGCGGCTCACGCCTGCCCCCTCCGGCGTCTTCACGATCTGGATGACGGGTTTGTCGGGCGCGGGCAAATCCACGCTGGCCCAGCACCTCGTGGATCGAATGCAGCAGGAGGGGCGCGCCAGTTACATGCTGGATGGTGACGTGCTTCGCGACGGGCTGAGCAGCGATCTCGGTTTCAGCCGCCAGGATCGCCGTGAACAGGTTCGCCGTGTGGCGCATGTGGCGCGGATCATGAACGAGGCCGGCGTGGCCGTGATCGTCGCCCTGGTGTCGCCCTATCGTGCAGATCGGCTGATGGCGCGCGACATCATCGGCTCGGGCGCCATGCACGAGGTCTGGGTTTGCACGCCGCTGCCTGTGTGCCAGGAACGCGACCCGAAGGGCTTGTACCGGCGGGCCAATGCCGGGCAGTTGCCGGCCATGACCGGCGTTGCCGACCCCTACGAGCCACCGGGGGAAGAAGCGCTGTGGATCGACACCAGCCGCCACGACGTGGCGGCCTGTGCAAACCGCATTCTCGATGCGTTCAGCATCCAGGCCTGCACGACCGGGAACGATCAACATGTTCGTCGCTGATGATGCACCCCTGCTGCAAGGCGTCGACGAGGCAGCGCGGCAGCCGATGAACGAACCGTCGATCCCGGCGTTGTTCGAGCTGCAGGTGTCGCTGCACCCCGAGGCCCTGGCCGTCACCTTCGGCGACGTCCGGCTGTCGTATGCCGAACTCAACRCCCGCGCCAACCGGCTYGCCCACCGGTTGCTCGCGCTGGGCGTGCAGCCCGAGCAACGCATCGCCGTSGCGCTGCACCGGACCATCGACCTCCCCGTCGCCATGCTGGSCATCTTCAAGGCCGGCGCCGTCTACCTCCCGCTCGATCCCAACTATCCCGCCGAGCGCATCGCGTTCATGCTCGACGATGCGCAGCCGGCCCTGCTGCTNCATCTTCAAGGCCGGCGCCGTCTACCTCCCGCTCGATCCCAACTATCCCGCCGAGCGCATCGCGTTCATGCTCGACGATGCGCAGCCGGCCCTGCTGCTGACCACCGAGGCCGCCCGCGTCGGCCTGCCTGCCCCCGGCCTGCGGCAGCTTTGCCTGGACAGCGCCGCGCCGGATGGCCTGCCTGCCCACAACCCCGGCCTGCACATCACGCCCCAGCACGCCGCCTACCTCATCTACACCTCCGGCTCCACCGGCCGGCCCAAGGGTGTGCTCGTGCCACACCGTGGCCTGCCCCACCTGGTCAGCACGCACCGGCGCCGCTGCGAGCTGGGGCCTGGCTGCCGCGTCCTGCAGTTCGCCTCGCCCAGCTTCGATGCCGCCATCTCCGAGCTGCTGCGCCCCCTGCTCTCCGGCGCCTCCTCGGTGATGGCCGGCCTCGATGACCTCGTGCCSGGCGCGCCACTGGCCAGCCTGCTGGTGCGTGAACGCATCACGCACGTGACGCTGCCGCCCGCCGTGCTCGCCGTCATGCCCGAGGACAGCCTCGCCTCCGTGCGCTACCTCATCGTGGCCGGCGAAGCCGTCTCGCCCGCGCTGGTGGAGCGCTGGCACCAYGGCCGCCGCATGATCAACGCCTACGGCCCCACCGAGGCCACCGTGCTGGCCTCCATGAGCGCGCCCATGGCGGGTGCCGATGACCTGTCSATCGGCACACCCATCGACAACACGCAGATCCACCTCCTCGACACCCTGCTGCAGCCGGTGCCCATCGGCAGCCCGGGCGAGATCTGCATCGGTGGTGCCGGTGTCGCACGCGGCTACCTGAACCGCCCCGGCCTGACGGCCGACCGCTTCGCCGCCGACCCCTTCGGGCCGCCCGGCTCGCGCCTGTACCGCTCCGGCGACCTGGGCCGCTGGCGCCACGACGGCACCATCGAGTTCCTGGGCCGCATCGACGAGCAGGTCAAGATCCGGGGCTNCTCGCGCCTGTACCGCTCCGGCGACCTGGGCCGCTGGCGCCACGACGGCACCATCGAGTTCCTGGGCCGCATCGACGAGCAGGTCAAGATCCGGGGCTTCCGCATCGAGCCCGGTGAGATCCAGTCCGTGCTGGAACTGCATCCCGGCGTGGCCCAGGCCACCGTGATCGCCCGCGAGGATCAACCCCGCAACCGGCAGCTGGTCGGCTACGTCGTCCCCGGCCCGGCTCGGCCGGACCCCGCCGCCTTGCGCCGCTACCTGGCCGAGCGCTTGCCCGACTACATGGTGCCTGCTGCCGTGGTGATGCTCGAGGCCTTGCCGCTCACGCCCAACGGCAAGATCGACCGCAAGGCGCTGCCCGCACCCGACNTGCCCGACTACATGGTGCCTGCTGCCGTGGTGATGCTCGAGGCCTTGCCGCTCACGCCCAACGGCAAGATCGACCGCAAGGCGCTGCCCGCACCCGACGCAAGCACCAGCGCGAGCGCAGCCTACGAAGCGCCCCAAGGCCAGGTCGAAACCGAACTGGCCCAGGTGTGGAGCACGATCCTCAAGCTCGACCGCGTCGGCCGGACCGATCATTTCTTCGAACTGGGCGGCCATTCCCTGCTCGCCGTCCGGACGGTGACCGCCGTGCAGCAGGCCTTCGGCGTGGACGTCGCCGTGCGCGACCTGTTCGCGCACCCCATCCTCAAGGACCTGGCCGAACGCCTGCAGCAGGCGGCCCGCGTGGAGACACCCGTGATCTCGGCGACCAGCCGCGGCGCGCATGTGCCGATGTCGTTCGCGCAGCAGCGGCTGTGGTTCCTGGCGCAGATGGACGGGGTCCCCGGTGCTTATCACATCCCGTTCGGCGTTCAGTTGCACGGCCGCCTCGATGGGCAAGCGCTGCGCCTCGCCCTCGACCGCATCCTCGAGCGCCATGAAGCACTGCGCACCACGTTCGCCCTGGTGGACGGCACGCCGGTGCAGCGCGTGGTTCCCGCCCGCGAAGCGCGCTTTCAGCTGCAGGAGACGGACCTGCGCCCGCACGGCGATCCCCAGGGCGCCCTGGCGCGGTTGCGCGCGGTGGAACTCGACACGCCCTTCGACCTGGAAAACGGCCCGGTGATCCGTGGCCGGTTGATCCAGCAAGCGGAGGACACGCACACGCTGTGGATCACCGCGCACCATGTCGTCTCCGATGGCTGGTCGATGGGGATTTTCCTGCGCGAACTGGGCAGGCTGTACGACACGTTCGCACGGGGGCAGGACGACCCGTTGCCGGCGCTCGCGCTGCAGTATGCGGACTACAGCCTCTGGCAACGGCAGTGGATGGCGGGCGACGCGCTGCAACGGCAAGCCGCGTACTGGAAAGCGGCACTGGCCGATGCGCCGCTGCTGCTGGAGCTGCCCACCGACCACCCGCGCCCCGCGCGCCTGGACTACGCGGGTGCGCTGCTGCCCCTGTCGCTCGACGCGGCACTCACCACCCGGCTGAAAGCGTTGAGCAGCCGGCACGGCACCACCTTGTTCATGACCTTGCTGACGGGCTGGGCGGTGCTGTTGTCCAGGCTGTCCCGCCAGCGGGACGTGGTGATCGGCACCCCGGTGGCCAATCGCGGCCACGCGGAGATCGAGCCGTTGATCGGCTTCTTCGTCAACATGCTGGCCCTGCGCATCGATCTGGGCCAGGCGCCCACGGTGGGCCAATTGCTGCGCCAGGTGAAAACGCGCACGCTGGACGCACAGCAGCACCAGGACATGCCGTTCGAGCAGGTGGTCGAACTCACGGCCCCGGCGCGCAGCCTTGCCCACAGCCCGCTCTTCCAGACCGTGTTCTCCTGGCAGAACACGCCGGCCGAGGCATTGACCATGACCGGCATGACGGCAACCCCGCTGCGCATGGGCGAGCACACCACGGCCAAGTTCGATCTCACGCTGGCCCTGCAGGAGACCGAGGGCAGGATCCACGGCGGCATCGAATATGCGACGTCGCTGTTCGAGCCCGCCACCATCGAACGCTTCGCCGGCTACCTGCACACCCTGCTGCAAGCGATGGTAGAAGACGACACGCGGGCGGTCGACCGCCTGCCCATGCTGCCGCAAGCCGAGCGGCAGCGCCTGCTGGCAGCCCCGAGCGAGGCCGTTCATCCGCTGCCTGAAGCCACGCTGCCGCAGTTGTTCGAGCAACAGGCCGCGCGGACCCCGCATGCCACCGCCGTCGTGTTCGAGGCGCAGCGTCTGACCTACGCCGAGCTCAATCGCCGGGCGAACCCGCTGGCGCATGACCTCATCGCGCAGGGGGTGGGCCCGGGGCACTTTGTCGCCATCGCCTTGCCGCACGGCCTCGACCTGCTCGTGGCACTGCTCGCGGTGCTCAAGTCGGGCGCCGCCTACCTGCCGCTCGATCCGGCCTACCCGCCGGAACGCCTGGCCTTCATGATCGAGGATGCCAGGCCAGTGCGGGTGATCACCCGCACGTCAGTCGCCCACCAGCTGCCTGCCTGCGCGACACGGTTGATGCTGGATGCAGCGGACACCCAGGCACGGCTGTCGCGCATGCCCGCCACCGATCCCACGGATGAACATCGCCTGCAGCCGCTGCGGCCGTCCCATCCGGTCTATCTCATCTACACGTCGGGTTCGACGGGCCGGCCCAAGGGCGTGGTGATCGAGCACCGCAACGTCGTGCGCCTGTTGACGGTCACGGAGCCCCTGTTCCGCTTCGACCACACCGACGTCTGGTCACTCTTCCATTCGTTCGCCTTCGACTTCTCGGTGTGGGAAATCTGGGGTGCACTGGCCTACGGTGGCAAGCTGGTCGTGGTGCCCGCGTTGTGCGCCCGCTCGCCCAAGGACTTCTATGCGCTGCTGTGCCGGGAAGGCGTGACGGTCCTGAACCAGACGCCCAGCGCCTTCCAGCAACTGATCGCGGAGCAGGCCCGCAGCAGCGAAGCGCACCGGTTGCGCTACATCGTCTTCGGCGGTGAAGCACTGGAACTGCGCACGCTATTGCCGTGGATCCAGCGCAACGACCCCGATCGCACCCGGCTGATCAACATGTACGGGATCACCGAGATCACCGTGCACGCCACCTTCTGCGCCATCGAGCGGGCGCACATCGAGGCCGGCGCGGGCAGCCGGATCGGTTCGCCGCTCGCCGACCTGCAGGTCTACCTGCTGGATGACGCCTTGGAGCCGGTGCCCGCAGGCGTACCGGGCGAGTTGTACATCGGCGGCCCGGGCCTTGCCCGCGGCTATCTCAACCGGGCCTCGCTGACGGCCGAACGCTTCATCGCCCATCCCTTCGGCCCCCCCGGTGCGCGTCTCTACAAGACCGGGGACATGGGCAAGCGGCTGCACGACGGCACGTTCGAGTTCCTCGGACGCAACGACGACCAGGTCAAGATCCGCGGCTTCCGCATCGAACTGGGCGAGATCGAGGCCAAGCTGGCCGCGCAGGACGGCGTGCGCGATGCCGTGGTGCTGGCGCGCGAGGACCAGCCCGGCGACAAGCGCCTGGTGGCCTACCTCGTCGCCCGGGACGGATGCGCGCTGCATGCAGCCACGTTGCGCGACGGCCTGGCCAAGGAACTCGCCGACTACATGCTGCCGAGCGCCTACGTGGTGCTCGACACCCTGCCGCTGACAGTCAACGGCAAGCTCGACCGCAAGGCGCTGCCGGCCCCCCAAGGCGATGCCTACATCAGCCGCGGCCATGAAGCACCGCAAGGCGCGATGGAAACCGCGCTGGCGGGCATCTGGTCGGCGCTGCTGCAGCGCGAGTCGATCGGCCGGCACGACAACTTCTTCGAGCTTGGCGGACATTCGCTGCTGGCGGTGCGCCTGCTGTCGCAGCTGCGCGATGCGCTGCAGCTCGAGGTGCCACTGGGCACGCTGTTCAACCACCCGGGCCTGGCCGACTTTGCCGCGGCGGTGGGGCAGACGAGCCCTGTTGCCGTGACAGCGATCCCGCCCGCCGACCGCAACGCGCCGCTGGCCCTGTCGTTCGCCCAGCAGCGGCTTTGGTTCCTGGCCCAGATGGAGGGTGCCAGCGAGGCGTACCGGATTCCGGGTGGCTTCAGGCTCGAAGGCCGGCTGGACGCCGTGGCCCTGGCCGCGGCCCTCGACCGGATCGTCGCCCGCCACGAGGCCTTGCGCACCACCTTCGGCCAACATGACGAGCTGGCCGTGCAGGTCATCGCCCCGCCCGATGCCGGGCTGGCGCTCCAGATCCACGACCTGAGCGGAACGGCCGATCCGCAGGCGAGGGAAACGCAGCTTCGCCGGCACGTGGACCAGGAAACACACGCGCCGTTCGATCTGGCGCGGGGCCCGTTGATCCGCGCGAGCCTGTTCCGGCTGGCACCGGAGGAACACGTGCTGTTCTTCTGCATGCACCACATCGCGTTCGACGGCTGGTCGATGGGCGTGCTGATGCATGAGTTGAGCGTGCTGTACGGCGCCTGCCTGCAAGCCCGCATCGACGGCGCCCACGGTCACGACGGCATGCCCGACCCGCTGCCGCCACTGCCCATCCAGTACCCCGACTACGCCCAATGGCAACGCCGATGGGTCCGCGGTGAACGCCAGCAACACCAGGCCGAGTACTGGCAGCATGCCCTGGCCGGCATGCCGTCGGTGATCGCCTTGCCGAGCGACCGGCCGCGCCCGCCACGCCAAGACCACGCGGGCGCCCACTGTCCCGTGGCGCTCGACGCCGCACTTAGCGGCCGGCTCAACGCATTGAGCCAGCGCCACGGTGCGACGCTCTACATGACGCTCATGGCCGCCTGGGCCACGCTGCTCTCGCGCCTGTCCGGGCAGCAAGACATCGTGATCGGCAGCCCGACCGCCGGACGCACCCGCAGCGAAACCGAGCACCTGATCGGGTTCTTCGTCAACACCCTCGCACTGCGCTATCAGCTGGCACCGGATCAGACCGTCGCGGGCCTGCTCGGCTACAGCAGGCAGCAGGTGCTGGCCGCCCAGCAGCACGCGGACCTGCCGTTCGAGCAGATCGTCGACCTGGTGCAGCCGCCGCGAAGCCTGGCGCATGCGCCGATCTTCCAGGTCTTGTTCGCGTGGCAGAACACCCCGCGGAACCGGCTCGCGCTGCCGGGCCTGACCGTCTCGCCGCTCGAGGGCTCCGGCGGCACCACCGCCAAGTTCGACATCACCTTGACCCTGCAGGAAGTCGACGGACGGATCGTGGGCGCCCTGGAGTACGCGACGGCGCTCTACGATCGGACGACGATCGAACGCTACATCGGCCACTGGCGCACGCTGCTGGAGGCCATGGCGGACGACGACACCGTGCCGCTGGCAAGCCTGCCGTTGCTGACACCCGACCAGCGCCAGCAGGTGTTGGTGGACTGGAACGCCACGCAGGCGCCCTGCCCGCCAGACGCATGCCTGCACCAGCGCTTTGAAGCGCAAGCGGCGCAAACACCCGATGCCATCGCGGTCGTCCATGAAGCGCAGCAACTGACCTACGCGCAACTCAACGCACAGGCGAACCGCCTGGCGCATCGCCTGCTCGCGCTCGGGGTGCGGCCCGATGCCCGGGTGGCCCTGTGCGCGGACCGCAGCGTGGAGATGGTGGTGGGCCTGCTGGGCATCCTCAAGGCCGGCGGAGCCTATGTGCCACTGGACCCGGATCATCCGCCGGCGCGGCTCGCCGCCATGCTGGCGGACTGCGCACCCGCCGCCCTGGTGACACGGGCCGCGCTGCGGCCCCGCCTGGAGGCGTCCGGCCTGTGCGGCCAGGCAACGCCAATCGTCATCCTCGACAGTGCGGCATCGTCCACTGGCCCGGACCCGCAAGCCGAGCGCAACCCCGATGGCCAGGCCCTCGGCCTGACCTCGCGCCACCTGGCCTATGTCATGTTCACCTCCGGCTCCACCGGCCTGCCCAAGGGCGTCATGGTCGAACACCGGTCGGTGATGAACCTGTGGCATGCGCTCGAGCAGGAAGTCCATGGCCAAGGTCCGCGCTGCACGCGCGTCGCGCTGAACGCGGCCATCACATTCGATGCTTCCGTCCAGGCGCTGGTGCAGTTGCTCTCCGGCCGCTGCCTGGTGATCATTCCCCAGCCGGTGCGGCTCGACGTTGCCGCGCTGTCGGCCTTCCTCAGGACCGAGCGCATCGACGTCTTCGATTGCACGCCCGCGCAGCTGGACCTGCTGGTGGCCGACGGGTTCTTCGACCACACGCATGGCCTGCCCCAAACCATCCTGGTGGGCGGCGACGCCATGGCCGCCAGCACGTGGGACAAGCTGTGCCACACGGCCGGCGTGCGGGTCTACAACGTGTACGGTCCCACCGAATGCACGGTCGATGCCACCCTCTGCGCGATGCACCCGGAGGCCGGACGGCCGAACATCGGCCGCCCGCTGGCCAACACCCAGGTCTACCTGCTCGATGACCGGCAGCAGCCGGTGCCGATCGGCGTCGCGGGCGAGATCTACATCGGTGGCGCGGGCGTCGCCCGCGGCTACCTGAACCGGCCGGCGCTCACTGCGGAACGCTTCCTGCCCGATCCCTTCAGCCCGGAGGCGGACGCGCGGCTATACCGCACCAGTGACCTCGCACGTTGGCTGCCGGATGGCCGCATCGACTACCTCGGCCGCAACGACCACCAGGTCAAGATCCGCGGTTTCCGCATCGAGCCCGGCGAGATCCAGGCCACGCTGGAGCGGCATCCGGGGGTCATGCAGGCCGCCGTGATCACGCAGGACGATGCCTCCGGCAGCAAGCAGCTGGTCGGCTATGCCGTAGCGGCCGGCACGCCTCGCCCGGAACCGGCCGCGCTGCGGCATTACCTGGCCGAGCACTTGCCGGCCTACATGGTGCCGGCCGCGGTGGTGGTGCTCGCTGCGCTGCCGCTCACGCCCAACGGCAAGGTCGATCGCAAGGCACTGCCCGCGCCCGAGTTCGCCTCGCATGCGAGCACCCGCGAAGCCCTGACGCCCCGCGAACATTGGCTTGCCGCCCTGTTCTCCGAGGTACTCGGGCTGGACCAGGTGGGCATGGATGACAGCTTCTTCGACCTCGGCGGCCACTCGCTGCTCGCCATGCACCTCGTCAGCCGCATCCGCGCTGCGTTGGCCATCGAGCTGCCGATGCGCGCGCTGTTCGAGGCGCCGTCGGTCGCGATGCTCGCCCGCCGCTTGAACAGCGGCGATTCCTCCGCCGGCCTGGACACCGTCTTGCCGCTGCGCACGACGGGCAGCAGGCGGCCCCTGTTCTGCGTCCACACGGCCACCGGCCTCGGTTGGCCTTACGCGGGGCTGGTCGCGCATGTGGGCCGCGATGTTCCGGTCTACGCGCTGCAAGCGCCCTTCCTGGCCGCCGGCGACCCGCTCGACGACGACATCGGCACCCTGGTGGATCGCTACATCGATGCGATGCGCACCGTCCAGCCCCTGGGCCCGTATCGCCTGCTCGGCTGGTCGATCGGCGGGGTGATCGCCCACCGCATCGCCACCCGGCTGGAGCAGCTCGGCCACACGGTCGAACTCCTGGCGCTCCTCGACAGCCATCCCGCGGAGAGGACCGAGGCGCAGCCGTTGACCGAGGCGCAACTGTTGCGCCGCTTCCTCGACATCGTCGGCTGGCAGGCCCATGCGGAGGTGATGGAGGATGAATCCCCGCTCGATGCCCTCACACGCCTCCATGCACGGCATGACCGCCTGTCCGTGCTGACGCTGCCGCAGGTCCATCGGTTGTTCGAGGTCTTCAGGCACCTCCTGCGCATGTGGCGCAAGCCGGGCCTCGGCCGGGTGAACGGCAGGACGGTGTTCTTCGAGGCAAGCCGCACGGAACCTCGGAGCCAACCGTTGCACACGCTGTGGGCACCGCACGTCGCGTCCGGCGTGGACGTGCACGGCATCCCTTGCACGCACGACGACATGGCGCGCCCGGCGTTCCTGTCCGCCATCGGCGCGCTGTTGAAGGACGCGCTTTGATGGCACGGGAACAGCCTCTGGTCGAGACGCCACCACCCGATTCACCCCGACATCCAAGGAACAAGCCATGACGACAGACACCATCGAACCGGTTCACGAATGCATCGTCCTCATCAACGCCGAGGCCCAGTACTCGCTCTGGCCGGCGAGTGTCGCGGTGCCGGCTGGCTGGTCGGTCGTGCACCAGGCCACGTCGCGCGAAGAGGCCATCGCCTACGTGGACGCTCATTGGACGGACATGCGGCCGGCCAGCCTGCGCACATGAGCCGCCATCGGCGCACGCCGAGAGGGCTCGATGCCGAGTGATCGCCGGGCCCGTCCCACACCGGCACGCATGACCGAAGGCCCCATCGCCAGGACGCTGGTTGCCTTGTTCCTGCCGATCCTGCTCAGCAATGTGCTGCAGGCACTGAACGGCTCGGTCAACGCGATGTGGGTCGGCCACTTCCTGGGCGAAGCGGCCATGGCGGCAACGGCCAACGCGAATGCCGTGATGTCGTTCGTCGTCGCGGTCGTGATGGGCATCGGCATGGCGGCCGCCATCCTGATCGGGCAGCGCCTGGGCGCGAAGGATGTCGCGCAAGCCAAGCGCATTGTCGGCACCAGCGCCACGTTCTTCGTGGGGCTGGCGGTGCTGATCGCGCTCGCCGGCGTCGTGCTGTGCGAGGCCATCGTCGCGCGCATGCAGGCCCCACCCCCAGTGGGTCCCCTGGCCGTGGCCTACCTGCGGGTCATGTTCCTGACCATGCCGTTCCAGGTGGCCTACATCTTCCTGGCCATCCTGTTGCGCAGCACCGGCGACAGCAAGACGGCGTTCAAGTTCCAGATCGTCTGCGTCGGGCTGGACATGGCGATCAACCCGCTGCTCATCCTGGGCTGGGGGCCGATTCCTGCGCTCGGCATTGCCGGCTCCGCCACCGCCACCCTGGTGTCGCAAGGCATCGGCCTGGCGGCACTGACCCGCCACCTCTACCGCACCCGGCACATCCTCTGCCTGCACGCCGGCGACACCCATCTGCTGCGCCCGGACCGGCACATCCTGAAGGACCTCCTCGTCAAGGGCATGCCGATGGGCCTCCACATGGCCGTGGTGTCGCTGTCCATGGTGATGATGATTTCGCTGGTCAACCGCTTCGGCGCTCAACTGTCGGCGGCGTACGGGGCTTGCCTGCACCTGTGGAACTACGTCCAGTTGCCGGTGCTGGCCATGGGCATGGCCGTGACACCCATGGCGGCGCAGAACCTCGGCGCACGACGGCTGGACCGGGTCGGGCGGATCGCGCTCGTGGGCAGCGCCCTCGGCGTCGCGATGGCCGGCGGCATGGTGCTCGTGGTTCAGTGCTTCAGCGGCACGGTGCTTGAAATGTTCCTGCCGGCGCAAACGGAAACGCTGCGGGCCGCGCAACACATCAATGCGATGGTGGCGTGGTCCTTCATCCCGTTCGGTGTCACGTTCGTGCTGGCGAGCGTCATCCGCGCGTCGGGAACGGCGATCCCGCCGCTCGTGATCCTCTTCCTCGCCCTGTGGTGCATCCGCCTGCCGGCCGCGGCCCTGCTGATGGACGCGTGGGGCGAGAATGCGCTGTGGGCGAGTTTCGGTTTGGGTTCGGTGTCGGCCATGCTGATGTTGATCGCCTACTACCGGTGGGCGGGCTGGCGCAAGGCCTTCGCGCCGGTTGAAGCCGAGGATGGCGCGCGCATGATGGGCGCAGCCCGGGTGCCAGCACCCCACACGTCGGGCAACGCCTGAGGTCAGGGTGGCGTCAGGCCGCCACGGCAGGCACCTGCCGCACCATTCGCCGCCCGCGCCGCAACAGGAACAGCGCGATGGTGAGGTTCACCGCGTTCCATGCCATGCCGTTGATGAACGCGGCCTCGTACGAGCCCGTCAGGTCGAACACCTTGCCCGACATCCACCCGCCCAGCGCCATGCCGAACAGCGTGCACATCAGCACCGTGCCCACCCGGGCACCGGCCTCGGCGGGGGCGAAGTGCTCGCGCACGATGATCGCGTACGACGGCACGATGCCGCCCTGGAACAGCCCGAACAGCGCCGAGACGACGTACAGCGACACGAGCCCGTCGAACGGCAGGAACAGCAGCAGGGCCAGGCCCTGCAGCATCGACCCGAGCACCAGCGTTCGCAGGCCACCGATGCGGTCGCAGATGACCCCCGACACCAGCCGGCTCACCACGCCGCACGCGAGCATCAGCGACAGCATCTGCGCACCGCGGGCCGCGCCGTAGCCGAGGTCGCCGCAGTACGCCACGATGTGCACCTGGGGCATGGCCATGGCCACGCAGCAGGCCACGCCGGCCACGCACAGCAGCGCCTGAGCGTGGCCCGGTGACAGGCCGAAGGGCCGGTCCGAGCCGGTGGACACCGCGGCCCCGGCTGCCGGCGCCACCGCGGCCGGCGGCCGCGCCCGCATCATCAGCGCCAGCAGCGGCATCGTGACCACGCAGAAGATGCCGAGGCCGATGTAGGTCTGGCGCCAGCCGACCGTGCCCACGAAGTGCTGCACGATGGGGGGCCAGATGGCCCCGGCCAGGTAGTTGCCGCTGGCGCACACCGCCACCGCGATACCGCGGCGGCGAACGAACCACAACGAGGTGTCGGCCACCAGCGGTCCGAAGGTGGCCGAGCTGCCGAGGAACCCGAGCAGCACACCATGCGCCAGCGCGAAGCTGCCGATACCCCCGGACGACCCGGCGGCCACGAACCCGGCCCCGAGGCCGACCGAACCGATCAGCACCGGCACCATCACCCCGAAGCGGTCGGCCAGCCGGCCCATCATCACGCCACCGACGCCGAACCCCACCATCATCAGCGTGTACGGCAACGAGGCATCGGCCCGTGCCACGCCGAACTCGGCCTGCACCGATGGCAGCACCACCGCCACCACGTACATGGCTCCGCTGCCAATGGTCATCAACGCGAGCGTGAAGGCCAGGCGCGTCCAGGCGTAGCGGGAGTCGGCAAGGTGTTCTGACATGACAGTGCAGGCAGTGCGGCAAGGCAGCGATTGTGGCCCTGCGCCCGCTCCCGCGTCGGGGTCAGTTCTTTGCGATGGTCGCCCGCTTCTCAGCCACGCTTCGCACCGGCAGCTCGAACCGCGGCTTGCCGAGCACTTGGGTCGCCACCCGCGACGCGAACCGGCGCGTCAAGAAGCGCACGCCGAAGCACGACAGCTTGTTGAAGAGGCCGGGCACCACCGTGCGCTTGCCGCGCAGCATCGCGCGGATCGCGGCGTGCGCCACGAACTCCGCGCTTTTCGTCGACGCGTTCGCGAGCCACGAGTAGTCGCCCCCGCCGGACGCGGCATGGAACGCCGTCTCGGTGCCGCCTGGGCAGATGCAGGTCACCGACAGCGGCGTGCCGCGGTGCTCGTCATGGAGACCCTCGCTGAAGTTGCGCACGAACGCCTTCGACGCGGCGTACAGCGCCATGTTCGGCACGGACTGGTAGGCGCCGGTCGACGCGATGTTCAACATGTGCGCAGGTCCGGTGCAGCCCTTGCGCGCGTCAACGAAGCACCGCGCGAGCGCCACGAGCGAGGTCATGTTGAGTTGGACGAGCTCCGCGTCGCGCGCCCAGTCGACCTCGTCGAACCGGCGGAAGTAGCCGAAACCGGCGTTGTTGACCAGGATGTCGATCGGGCCGCCCGCCATCGCGGCGTCCCACAGCACGCGTGCGGCATCGGGCTTGCCGAGATCTGCGGTGATGATCTCGACCTTCACGCCCTTGCAGGTCGCGGCCACCGCGTCGAGTGCGTCGCGGCGCCGCGCCGTCAGCACGAGGTCGACGCCAAGCGCCGCGAGCTCACGCGCGATGGCCGCGCCAATGCCGCTGGATGCGCCGGTCACCAGCGCGCGCTTGCCAATGTTGACGGCTGTGTTTGTACTCAAATCGTTCTCCTGTCGGGCGGGGCGGCCAGGGAACTCCAAGGCCTGCGAGGGTTGCGTGTATAGCGTCGCTACACCCAGAATATATCATCGATATATTCGACGGCATAGCGAGTACCCTGAAACGGGGAGGCGGACGCCGGACCTGCCCGGCCTCCGGGCGGCAGGCTGGACGCCAACGCCCTGCCGCACGCGACACGAGCGAGATGCTGCGTACGTAGAATGGATTCGAACCCAGCGACAGCGACTTCGCGCGAGATCGCTGTCCCGATGAGCAGAGCCGACTTGTCCTCTCTCAGAACTCTTTCATGCGCCTTTTCCGAACCCACCTGTGGCATCCGACACCGAGACCGCAATTTTTCGGGCCGCAGCGGCCCTGCTGGAGGCGCACGGGCCGGCGGGTTTGACAACCCGTGCCGTTTGCGCGGCGGCCGGCATCACGGCGCCCACGCTCTACCATCACTTTGGCGGCAAGGGCGCCCTTGCGATGGCGCTCATCAGGCAGGGTCGGGCCGAGTTCATCTCACGCAGGCGCGTTACCGGAGCGTCCGAGGATCTGATGACGCAGTTGAGAACCCATTGGGATGATGCTGTGGATTTCACGTTCAAGCGCCCCCACCTCTACGCCCTGCTCGTGGAGCAATCCCGGCAGCATCCGGAACTGCTCACTGAGACGTTCGCCGAAATGCGAGCGCTTGTCCAACGCCTCGTGGATACCGGCCGCTTCCAGGTCCCCCTGGAAGAAGCAGCGCGTGCCATCTCGGCCGCGTTCAATGGCGTCCTGTCCTTGCGTCAATGGGGTACGACGACAGCAACCGAGGTCGCGGCGACGAGCGACTTGATCTTCACTGCGCTGATCACCGAGTTGAGCAAGAAGCGCTGAGCCGCACGTTCTGGATTGCGTGCACCGCAAGCCACGAACTTCGCTTTGACCAACGCTTCTTCGGTGTCCATCCCGGCACCCAGTCAGGATCCTGCAAGACTCGGATTCAATTCGGAGACGCTTTATGCACTTCCCCAAGAGTTTTTCGTCGGTCAGTAATTTGTTCGGGCACAAGACCAAAAAGTCAAACGGCCCGGCAGCGGCGCCGCCGCCAGCTCAATCGCCGCGTACCAGTGGCATGGACGGACTCCCCCCGCGTCGCACGGCAGCGTCGGCCAGCGGTGCGCAAACCGACCGCCGCGGGCCACCGCCGAGTTCGTTCAGGTCCAGCCAGCGCCCCGATGCCGCAAGGGCCAGCACCAATGAGTCCAAAGCGGCGAAGCTGCTGAGCTCGATCACGGTCCGCGAGATGGACAGGATGACCGACGCACAACTCGGGCAGGTCGTCGAGATCCTGGGGGGCGCTCGTGGCTCATCGCTTGCCAGTGTGCCGCTCAAGGCCAATTGGCAACTCCTCCGTCGCACATTCAACGACGAGGAAATGCATGCCGCGATGCTCAAGAAGACAAGTGACGTGCTGGAGGTTTTGCTGAAACCCGCCAAAGCTGAACCACAAAGGCCGAACGCGCGACCACAAGGCCCACAAGGTGCACAAGGTCCGCAGGGCTCACAGGGGCCGCGGCCAAGCAGCCAACGGCCGGCGCTCCGGCCGATTTCCATCGTCGGCATGGACAAGGCAACCGCCTTCAAGGGGCTGGCTGCCCGCGGCATGAACCGGCAGCAGCTCGAGCAAATGAAGACGGACGTCTTCGATCACATCAAGCACGGCAACCGGACGACAGGCGACGCACTCAACGAAAAGTACAAGGCCTTCGTCACGGATGATTTCTCGTCGTCCGCGGTCTACAGCTCCTATGCGAAGTTGCTCGGCAACCTCTCGGGGTTCTAGGCGTAGCGGAACAGTGGACCGGTTCAGCGCACGCCGGGTTCACATGAGGCGATGAAGCCCCGGCGACACGACCGGAGCGGGCCTGACGACCGGTCTTCGTGCCCTCAACCGGGCACATGCACGTTCGGCAGCCACCTCGGGTGGCATCTCCAGCCAGTTCGGGAACCGGGCCACGTCGCGCACGGTGGCGATGGCCTCGGCTTCGTTGAGCATCGGATGCATCACGAGCATCCGTGCGAGCACCCGTTCGACCCAGTCGGTGTCGATGATCTGTTGACGCTTGTCGTTCATGCTGTGCGCCCTCCGCGTAGTCAAAATTAGTCCTTTCGCCTCAACTTTCAAGCGATTGGATCCCCCGATTGACGCGGCGAGGGAAACCCGCCCCAAACCCGGAGCGGGCGGACCGGCGTGTCAGCCGAGCCCCTTCCCTCCCGAGGCGAAGGCCTCCTGGATCAACGCGATCATGTCCCGGTCGATGGCCATGCGGTTCTGCAGCGCGGCGTTGAGCCGTGTGAGTTCGGCGTCGGAGGGGTTGACGGTCTGCCCTCCCAGACCAAGAGAGACGAACTTGGCACTGGCGGCAAACCACGCCGTCATCACCTCGGCATTCGCCTGGCTGTACTTGGCAACGAGCTCGGCATTTCGTTCAGCAAAGTTCATGGGCATCTCCAACAGGGGTCAGGCCAAAACGGCCTCCCCATCGTACGCCTAGCAGCCAGTCGGCGTCACCAGGCGCCAAGAAGTCACGCTCGGCGCTCGTGCGTGTGCCACGCGTGTGAACCACGCTTGAATATGCGGGCTTCTGACCGAAGAGCGCAGTGACGGCGCCGCGTACCGCTGTGCATACTCACCTTCACGCCGACAGTTCAACAGGACGGCACCGTGATCCATTCCACCGCCACACCAGAGCCCGCCCACAGCCGGCTCGACCCGCTCCCCAGCGCACTGCCCTCGGGCGCGCAGCACACGGGCCCCGTGGATGCCGAACTCGCACTCGTTCGCGCCATAGCCGGAATGCGCACCCTCCTGGCCTTGCTGGGCACCGCGGGCCTTCTCACGCAATCGGGCCTCCCCTGGTTTCCCATTCCCGTGCTGCTGGTCGCCTATGCGACCTGGTCCGTGTTCCTGCTCTGGCAAACCCTCGATGCCTGGCCTCGCGCCGGGTCGGTGCTGTGGCCGTGGACGGATGCCGCAGCGTTGCTGGCCGTTGCCCACCTGATGCCCGAGTCGGGCCCGCTGCTCGCCGACCTCACCGTGCTGCCGGTGGTGGCGCTGGCCCTCATCGGCGGGGCCGTCCACGCCGCCGCGCTCGCGTCGGCCTGTGCTGCGATCATCCTGCTGGCCTCGTGGCAACTCGGCAGCGGCGCGGTGCCCCCACTGGCCCTCGGCGTGCCGCTCGTGCTGCTGGCGCTCGGCCCGGCCGCGGCATTCGTCGCGCGCCCCACGCGCGACCTGCGCCTGCGCCTCCAGCTGCTGAAAGCGTTCAAGACCCGATCGGACCCGCGCCAGGGCCTGCGTCATCACGTCAACGTGCTGCTGCAGTTGCTGGCCGAACACTTCCGCCTCGGCGAGGCCACGATCAGCCTGCAGGGACCGCAACCCCGCATCATCCAATGGCGTCCCGGGAGTGCGGCAACGGACGTGGCCGAGGGCGACGGGCAAGCCTGGCGTGATCGCCTGGCCGCCCTGCCCCGTGACCTGGGCTGCCTGTGTGTCACCGACGGCTCCGGCCAGAAGCGGGTGGCTGCGTTCGACCTCCGGACGGGCGCCCACGGCCCCCTCGCTGCCGCGGCCACCGCGGCGCTGCACGGCCACGGCATGCAAGCCATGGCGTTGCCCCTCATGAGCTACGGACAGCCGCTCGGCCACCTCTGGCTGCACCGCGACCAGTCGGCGTTCAAACCGTCGGACCTCCAATGGCTCCACGCCGTGATGCGCGATACGCTGCCGCTGCTCGAGCGCAGCGACCTGCTGGAACAACTCCAGCGCGAGACCGCCTCGCGTGAACGCGAACGGATCGGACGCGACCTGCACGACAGCGCCGTGCAGCCCTACCTCGGCCTGAAGTACGGGCTCGAGGCGCTCGCCCGCAACGCCGGGCCCGACAACGCCATCTCGCCCCAGATCCAGGAGCTGCTGCAGCTGGCCACGCAGGAACTGGAGACGCTGCGCGACGTGGTGAGCGGGCTGCGCAGCGGCGACGACCCGAACAGCGGGAGCACGTCGCTCGTGGCGCTGCAACGGCAGGTAGCCCGCTTCCAGGCCTTGTATGGCCTGAAGGTCCACATCTTCGCGCCCCAGGCGCCGCACCTGCGCGGTTCCGCGGCCAGGGCCGTGCTGCACATGGTCAACGAAGCGCTGACCAACGTGCGGCGGCACACCACGGCCACGGCCGTCACGATCCTCTTCGACGTCCACCTGGACGACGTGGTGCTGCGCCTGCGCAACGACCACGGCCCGGGTGGCCCTGCGCCGCGTGATTTCCTGCCGCGTTCGCTGACTGAACGTGCCGCCGAGTTCGGGGGTACCGTCTGCGTCACCCACGAAGCAAACTTCACAGAGCTCGCCATCACCTTGCCCCTCCTTGGAGCCATCGGATGAATTCCACTGCCACCAACGGTTCAACGAGCGCCCGTCCCACCGCCCGGCCCATCCGCGTGATGCTCGCCGACGACCACGGGGTCATGCTCTGGGGCTTGAGGCAACTCATTGGCAGCGCGGGTCCGTCGATGGTCGTGGCCGGAACCGCCGCCACCTGCACCGAACTGCTCACGCACACGGCCCTTGCGCAAACGGACGTCGTGCTGCTCGACCTGAGCCTGCGCGATGCCAACGCCCTCGACTGCGTGCCGAAGCTCATCAACGAAGCGAACGTGAAGATCGTCGTGCTGACGGGCGAACTCAACCCGGCACGCCACCGCGATGCCGTGATGCGCGGTGCGCGCGGCATCGTGCTCAAGTCCGACCCCATCGAGAACGTGCTGCGCGCCATCGAGCGCGTGCACGCCGGCGAGGTGTGGCTCGACGGGTCGCTGATGTCCATCCTGCTCGGCGGCATCACCGGGCTGGCGCCGAAGTGCGGCTCGCTCGAAACCGAGATTGCCCGGCGCCATCACTCCCTCACCGCCAAGGAGCGCGAAGTCGTGCAAGCGATGGTGCAGCACCGCGGCGCCAAAGGCCTCGTCGTCGCCGATGCCCTGGGCATGAGTGCGCACACCTTGCGCAACCACCTCACGGTCATCTACAGCAAGCTCGGCGTCCAGGGCAAGTTGAACCTCTACGCCTACGCGCTCGAGCAAGGCCTGGCGCACCCTCCCGCGAAACCGATGCGTCCCGATGGGCTGCCGTCTGCGTGGGGTGCGCTGAACTCGTTCAGCAGTTCGCCGCTCTGAGGGCCCTCAGGGCAGCGCCCTGTCCGCCTTAGCCCATTGCTGCATTGCTGAGCGGGGAAATCCCCGATAGGGGTAGGGAATGGCATCAGCCATCCCCTCCCTCCGAACTGTACGTGCGGTTCTCCCGCATACAGCTCTCCAGTCGGTGGTTACTTCATCGAGANGATAGGGGTAGGGAATGGCATCAGCCATCCCCTCCCTCCGAACTGTACGTGCGGTTCTCCCGCATACAGCTCTCCAGTCGGTGGTTACTTCATCGAGACTGGCTCGCCAGCGCATGGGCTGCATGCAGGGTGAACAGCCCTTGCTCGGCGAAGAAGGCATTGGGCCAGCGCCGGTGATCAGCATGCGTATGCCCATGGCCACGGCGCTTGCTTTGGTATCGCAGCAGCGTCCTCAGCCTACGCCGCACAAACCCGTCAACCTTTGCGAACGTCTGGTGGTACGCGTGCTTGAAGTAGTTGAACCAGCCTCGCAGGATCGGATTCAGGCTCGCAATCACCGCCCGCAGGCTTTCGCCTCGGCGGCGACTGGTCTTCTCCCGGATTCGCTCCCGGAACTTCGCCACGCTCTTCTGGCGCACGCGCCGACGGCCCGCCTCGAACCGATACCCCAGGAACTCGAAGCCCTGCCCCTCTTGCAGGCAGTCCCCCACGT
>NZ_LMDI01000009.1 GCF_001425785.1 Rhizobacter sp. Root1221
TTGAGTTGGCGCTCTGGGATTTATCCCAAACAGCGAGTGCTCGCAACAACTTACGTGACCTCGGTCCAATTTATTCCGGACAGTAGTGGGCGAACGCCGGGAGGACATCAATGGGCCTCAGCCCTTCCAGCGGCTCCAGGCGCCTTCGGGTTGGGCGAGGCGGTCAGCGACGACCGAAATCACCTTCGGGTTCCACGGCAAACCCAGGTGGCTGCCGTCCACCTCGATGTTTTCCGCCCGGCGGCCAGCCCGCAGCATGCAGGCCTCCCAGGACACGACCCCATCGGAGCGGGAGTACACCGACGTGGTGGGAACATCGGGGGTGGTGCTCAGCCGAACCGACAAGGTGATGTCGCTGGCGCTGGGTTGCACGTTGAGGGCACCATACAGCCAGCCCACGTTGCTGTTGTTGCCAGTGCCCCCGAAAGGCGTGCCCAACGTGACCACCTGGCGCACGGCATCGGGCACGAGCTTGGCGATTTCCCGGGCGTAGACACCCCCGAGGCTCCAGCCCACGAGGCTGGCGCGGCGCCCATGCGCGTCCGACACCGCCTGCACGTGATCCGCCAGGCCGGCGAGCCAGTCCCCGATGTGCCCTTGCGGGCCGGTGTTCAGGCCGAGCTCCCAATCATGCACGCTGTAGCCGAGCCTCTCGCAGCAGTTGCGCAGCGGCGCAATGGCACGCTGGTCGGTTGCAAGGCCCGGGAAAAAAACCACGGGATGGCCGTCGCCGGCCGGGAGGCTCGAGCGGTCCATCAGGTGCATGCCGGCGAACTCGAACGCCGCGCGCAGCGGTTCGATGCCCAGCAGACCGAGGAACGGGGGGAAAGGCATCGCGGCGGTGGACATGGGGAAACCTCTTGGACAGTATGGGTGCATCATGAGGCCGCGCGAGGATTTTCCGCGCCCACTGTCGAGATGATTCCCGGGTCAGCGTTGGCCTACGTGATGCTGCGTAGACAGTTCCAGCAGGAAGCTTGCCGGCGCCCCTTCACCCGCCGATGGGGCGGTCCAGACGTCGAAATCGCCCGGCTCCACGGTGGGGCGACCGTCCCTCCCCACGAACCCGAGGTCGTGCCGAGTGAGCGTGAACGTGACGGATTCGGAAGCGCCGGGGGGCAGGTGCACCTGGCGGAAGCCCTTGAGCTCGCGCACCGGCCGCGTGACCGACGCGACACGGTCACGCACGTACAGCTGCACCACCTCGGTCGTGTCGCGCGTGCCGCGGTTCGTGACCCGGGCGGTCACCCGCAGCGTGCCGTTCCAGGGCAGCCGGGTGTGGCTCAGCACGGGCGGGCCGTAGTGCACGTCGCCGTACCCGAGGCCATGGCCGAACGGGTACAGCGCCTCGTTCGGGCTGTCGAGATACCGGGCCTTGTAGAACGAGTCGGGCTGCGACGCCGGCACGGGACGGCCCGTGGGCGGGTGGGCGTAGTAGTACGGCACCTGGCCGGGCTCCCGCGGGAAACTCACCGGAAGCCGCCCGCTCGGGCTGGTGTCGCCGAACAGCACGTCGGCCACCGCGTGGCCGGTTTCGCTGCCGAGGAACCAGGTGACGAGCAAGGCGGGCGCATCGCGCACCGCACCCTTGAGGGCCAGTGCCCGGCCGTTGCGCAGCAGCACCACGACCGGCTTGCCCGTGGCAGCCACGGCCTCGGCCAACGCCTGCTGGGCTGCCGGCAGCGAGATGTCGGTGCGCGAGCGGGCCTCGCCCGACATGGCCTCGCCTTCGCCCACCGCGAGGAGCACCACGTCGGCGGCACGCGCTGCGGCCACCGCGGCCGACAGCCCGCCGCGCAGCGGAGTGTCGATGCCACTGCCCCGCACCACGGTGAGCCGTGATGGGTCGGTGAGGGCCGCCCGCACGCCGTCCTCGAGCGTCACGGGTGGGCGGGCGCCGGGGAACAAGGTCCAGGGGCCGAGAAGGTCTCCGGCCCCGGCGAACGGCCCGATCAGCGCGATGCGCTGGCCGGCCTTCGGCAGCGGCAGCAGCGCACCGTCGTTCTTCAACATCACGATGGACCGCTGTGCGGCTTCGCGTGCGAGCGCGCGGTGTTCGGGCCAATCGGTTCGATCCGCACCGTCGAGCCCGCGCATCGGGGCATCGAAGAGGCCGAGGCGCTGCTTGATCCGCAGCACGCGCCGCACCGCGTCGTCGAGCCGGACCATCGGCACCTCGCCACTGGCGACCAGCGCCGGCAGGTGGTCTCGGTACAGGCCGCTCTGCATGCTGATGTCGGTGCCGGCGAGGAACGACAGCCTGGTGGCATCGCGCGCGTCCGCCGCCACGCCGTGCGCGATGAGTTCCTCGTCGGCGGTGTAGTCGGACACGACCACGCCGTCGAAACCCCATTCGCCACGCAGCACGGTGTCGAGCAGCCACGGGTTTGCGTTCGACGGCACGCCGGCGATGTCGTTGAACGACGTCATCACGGCCGCGCCTCCCGCGCCGAGCGCGGCCTGGAACGGCGGCAGGTACACCTCGCGCAGCTGGCGTTCGGAGAGGTCCACCGTGTTGTAGTCGAGCCCCCCTTCGGCCGCGCCGTACGCGGCGAAGTGCTTGGCGGTGGCGAGCATCGTGTCGGCGTGCGCGAGGTCGGTGCCCTGGAACCCGCGCACGCGGGCCGCGGCGAACTGCCGGCCGAGGAACACGTCCTCGCCGCTGCCTTCCACGCTGCGGCCCCAGCGGGCGTCACGGGCGATGTCCACCATGGGCGCGAATGTCCAGCGGAACCCGTCGGCGGTGGCCTCCACCGCTGCCGCGCGGGCGGTGCGTTCGGCCAGGGCCGGATCCCAGCTCGCGGCCTCGGCCAGCGGCACCGGAAACACGGTGCGAAAGCCATGGATCACGTCGGCCGCGAACAGCAGCGGAATGCCGAGGCGGGACTCGTTCACCGCGATGCGCTGGGCCTCGCGCTTGATGGCCAACCCCTGGCCGTTGAAGAAACCGGTGATGCGGCCCGCGCGGAGGTCGTCGCGCTGTTCAGCCGCGCTGGGCTGGCGCGTGGCGGGATTGCCCACGGTGCCCGCCGAGACGGGTGCGAACAGGCTCAACTGGCCCACCTTCTCCTCGACGGTCATGCGCGCGATCAGGGTGTCGAAGGACGGCGGGGCCGCCGCGGCGGAAGCGGCCACGAGGGCCAGGGTGGCAAGGGGCTTGAATCGCATCGGCCCGATTCTCACGGTGGCGGCGGAGGCCCTACGCCGTGCCCGGGCTCGCGGCGTCGCGGATGGCCTGCGAGAGCAGCCTCGCCACTTCCTCGATGGCATACGGCTTGGCGATGGTGCGCACCGGCAGGTTGGTGTCGAGCACCGCGGCGTACCCGCTCACGAGGATCACCGGCAGCCCGGGGCGCTGGTGGCGCAGCGCGTGCACCAGGTCGACGCCGCTCATGCCTCCGGGCATCACCACGTCGGACAGCACGGCGTGGATGTCCTGGCGCGAGCCGGCGATGGCCAACGCGTCCGGGGCGCTCGAGGCCACCAACACCGAGAAGCCGCAGTCCTCGAGCGCCTGGGCGGTGAGGCCACGGACCAGGGCGTCGTCCTCGACCAGCAGCACCGTGCCGCTGTGGCCGTGCGCGGGCGAGGCCTGCTGCACCGGCGCATCCACGGTGGGCGCGCGGCTGGAAGCCGGCACGAACAGCGTCACCGTG
Organism: Rhizobacter sp. Root1221; assembly: GCF_001425785.1. Lineage (GTDB taxonomy): Bacteria > Pseudomonadota > Gammaproteobacteria > Burkholderiales > Burkholderiaceae_C > Rhizobacter. The sequence continues at coordinate 3,657 of NZ_LMDI01000009.1, forward strand.
GTGCCGCGGCCGGGTTCGCTGCGCACGGTGGCCAGGCCGCCGCTCTGCGTGGCAAACGCATACACCTGGGCCAAGCCGAGCCCGGTGCCTTCGCCCACCGGCTTGGTGGTGAAAAACGGTTCGAACACGCGGGGCAGCAGGTCCGCCTCGATGCCGTGGCCGGTGTCGGTGACCCCCACGGCCACGTAGTTCCCGTCAGCGAGGCCGGGAATCTCGTTGTCGCGCACGCGGCAGTTGAACGCATGGACGGCAATCTTGCCACCGCGCCCCTTCATCGCGTCGCGGGCGTTCAGCACGAGGTTGAGCACCGCCAGTTCGAGCTGCACGGGGTCGAGCAGCACGGGGGAGGTGCCGGCTTCCGTGTGGAGCTCGACCGTGATGCCTTCGCGCACCGCGCCGCGCAGCAGTTCGGCCAAACCTTCGAACTGGCGGGCCAGGTCGACCACCTCGCGGTGGCCCGGCTGGGCGCGGCCGAAGCTCATCAGCTGGCGCGTGAGCTTCACGGCCTTGCCGATGGCACGTTCGCAGGCACCGAGCGCCTTGTTCGCGCGCGGGTCGGTGGCCAGCTTGCCGGCCAGCTGCACGCCGGACGCCATGGTCTGAAGCAGGTTGTTGAAGTCGTGCGCGATGCCGCCGGTGAGGCGGCCGAGCGCCTCGAGCTTCTGCGTGCTCAGCGCCGCACGCTGCGCCCGTTCGGCCTCGGCCACGGCCGACTTGACGCGCTTCTGCAGGTTGGCTTCGGCGTCGCGCAGGTCGCGGCTCGCGTTGGCCAGCAACTGCTGCACCACGTCGGTTTCGGCCAGCCCGGTGGGCTTGGGGCGCACCACGTTGCCGGCGCCCAGCGCCTCGGCGTCCGACTGCAGTAGCGCCACCGGCCCTGCGATCGACCGGCCGAGCCACATGGCCGCCAGCGCCGCGACCCCCCACATCGCCACCGAGATCAGCAGCATGGTGCGCAGCGCGTCGAGCGCGGGGCGGGTGAGTTCGGCACGAGGCAGCCCGATCAGCACGGTCCAGCCCGAGTCGGGGGCGCGGTTGAACACGGTGAACACCGGCGTGCCGTCGACCGTGGTGGTCTCGTGCACGCCGCGGGCATCCAGGGCGATGCGCGCGAGCATGTCGGGCGGGGCCGACCGGCCGATCAGCTGCTCGGCATCGACGCTGCGCGCGAGCACGCGGCCCTTGGCATCGACCAGCGTGCCCGTCCAGCCGGCCGGCAACTGCTGCTGGTCGAAGATGCGCTGCAATTGCGACGCCACGCTGCCCATGGACACGTGCAGCCGCACCTGGCCGTCGCGGATGACCGGGATCCACACCGCGAAGCTGTACTGCTTCGCGAGCGGCGACATGTACAGGTCGGACACGACCGGCCGGCCGTCGATCCTGCCCAGCTCGGCAGGCGCGCTGATGGTGGCCGGCGGCACCACCAGCAGCGAGAACGGTGCACGGGTGTTGATGAGCGTGCGGCCTTCGAGGTCGGTCAGCATCACGGCGTTGTCGGCACCCGGTGACACTGCCTTGGCCTGCTCGTAGAACGCCCGCATGTCGCCACGGTCGAGGGCGGGGGACGTGGCCAGGGTCTTCAGGATGCCGGCGCGGTAGGCCACCTCGCGGTCGGCCACGAGGCTCAGTGCGCGGGCGGTTTCGGACGCGGCCGACGTCAGCGACTTGCGGGCCTCGACGTGGATCGTGTAGGCCGCGTACAGCGAGATGCCGCTGGTGGGCAGCAGCACCCCGAGGGTGAGCAGCATGAGCCGGCGGCGCACCGATGGCGACCGGCTCCGCGGAAGCGGAGCGATCGGCACGGTGTCGGGGCCCTGGGAACGCATGGGCTGATTCTAGAAGCCCCCGGATGTTGGCCTGCCGGGCGTGATGCGGGACAATGGCGCCCAACATGAAGCGCGTTCGTTCGATGATGTGGGGTGGGGCGGTCCTGGCCGTTGCCGTGGTGGTGTTCCTGGTGTTCCAGGTGGCCGTGCGCCAGTTGCGTGCGGGCATCGAGCAGGCGCTCGGTCCGCGGGCGTCGGTGGACTCGCTCGAGGTGGGGTGGTCTGGCGTCGTGCTGACCGGCCTGCGCGTGCGCGCTGAACGCCCCGGCTGGCCTGCCGACGACGAACTGCGTGCCGACCGCGTGCGGGTGGTGCCCGCCTTGTCCAGCCTGTTTTCCGATGCGTGGCGCGTGAACCTCGTGCGGGTCGAGGGCGCGTACGTGTCCGTGCTGCGCCGCCGCGACGGCGGGCTCCAGGTGGTGCCGGGGCTCGTGCGGCCGTCGGCCAAACCGGCGGCCGCCACCGGCCGGCCCGTGCACATCGGCCGCATCGAGCTGGTCGACGCCACCGTGGCGTTCTACGACGCCAGCGTGCGGCAGCCCGCCCACCGCATGCGCCTCGAACGGCTCAATGCCGAACTCGAAGACATCGCGCTGCCCGCGCTCGACCGCCCGGTGTCCGTCGCACTGCAGGCCGTCTTCAAGGGCCCGAAGCGTGATGGCGACATTTCCATCCAGGGCCAGGTCACACCGGCCACGCGCGATGCCGACATCGCCGCCCGGCTCACCGGCGTGGACCTGATCGCGCTCGAGCCGTACCTCCTCAAGGTGAGCGAAGCCGGCGTGCGGCGCGGCACGCTCGACCTGAGCCTCGACGCCAAGGTCGCGCGCCAGCACCTGCACGCGCCAGGTGTGCTGGTGCTGAAAGACCTCGAACTCGGTGCCGGTGGCGGCATGTTCGGCACCTTCGCAGGGGTGCCGCGGCAGGCCGTGCTGGCCAGCCTGAGCCGCGACGGCCGCATCGACATGAAGTTCACCCTAGAAGGCCGGCTCGACGATCCCAAGTTCTCGCTGAACGAGACGCTGTCGCTGCGCATTGCCGCCGGCCTCGCCGAATCGCTGGGCGTGAGCATCGGCGGTGTGGTCGACGGCGTGGGCGGGGTCATCAAGGGCCTGCTCGGGCACTGACCCTCTCGAACGCCGGGCCGCCTCGCGCAGCGAGAAAGCGCTACCCGCAGCGACCCGTGGGCCCCGACGTCCGTCGGGGTGACGGGTGACGGGGTATTTATCCCGGACAGTGGGGGCCTCTCAGGACTTGCGCACCCCCTTCACCGGTGCCTTGGCGGCACCGGGCAGCGCGCTGCGTATCGCCGCGGCGGCGTTGTCGAATGCCTCTTTCGGCGATCGCTCGTCGGCGTTGATGTCCCCGAGCGCGGCGCTGAAGTGTTTCCAGAACAGCGTCATCTCCGGGTTGTTCGGCATCGGGCGGCCGTTGTAGATGGTGTCCATCGACGTGCGGATCTTCTCGTCGCTGTACATCGTCCAGAACATCGCCTTCGAGGCCGGCACCCCGATGGGCTTGTCGGCGTTCATCAGCGCCAGGCCTTCGCGCTTGAGCAGGTGGTTCTTCAGGAAGTCGTTCGCGGCGTCCTTGTTCGGCGACCTGCTGGTGATCATGGCCCCCAGCACCCCCACGAATGGCTTCGGTGTCTTTCCGGCCACGGTGGGCAGCATCGCCACGCCGTAGTTGACCTTGGCCTTCGCCAGCGCCTCCCATGCCCAGGGCCCGGTGATCCACATCGCCTGCTTGCCGGTCTTCATCGCTTCTTCGGCGTCGCCGTAGCTCATGCCGCCCTCGGGGATGGCACCGCCCTTGATGAGTTGCTGCAGCAGGTTGCCGCCCACGGCGGCGCCGGGGTGGTTGATGCCGGTGTCGGTGGCGTCGTAGGTGCCGTCGATCTTGCGCTGGAACACGTATGCGCCGCCGGCCGACATCAACGGCCACGTGAAGTAGGGGCTCGCGGTTTCCCAGCCGATCGCCCGCACGCCCTTGGCCTTGAGCTTGTTGTGCAGCGGCAGCAGCTCCTCGAAGGTCTTCGGCGGGTTCGGCACGAGGTCCTTGTTGTAGATCAGCGCGACGGACTCCACGGCGATCGGGTAGGCCCACACCTGGCCGCCGAGCGTGAAGGCGTCCCACGCGATCTGCACCACGTCGCGGCGGAACTCGTTGCCCGGCACCACCGGCGACAGCCATCCGGCCTGGACCCAGCCACCCAGGCGGTCGTGCGGCCAGATCCAGATGTCGGGCCCCTTGCCGGCCTTCATCGCCGCCTCGAAACCGCCCGGGGCATCGGTGTTGTGCGCATCGTTGTCGGCGGCGGCCTTCGTGCCCGACATGTCCTCGAAGCGGCCTGTCGTGCCGTTGAACGGCATCACGCGCACCTTCGTGCCGGTCTGGCGGGTGTAGTCGTCGGCGACCTTCTTCAGGCCCTTGTAGCCCTTGTCGTTGTTGATCCAGATGGTCAACACGCCCGGGTCTGCCGCGTGCGCGCCGCTGGCCAGCAGCAGGCCGAGGAGTGTGGACACCGCGGCGCGGCGAGTGAGGCTCGGGTACTTCATGAAAATCTCTCTCCGTGGATGAAACGAAAAAAAGGCCCCGCCGGATGGGCAGGGCCTTCAGGGTGTCGGCTGTGTCGCCGCTCGTTCAGTTGTTGACGACGTAGACCACCGCGGTGCGCGGAGGCACCGTGAAGGTCCCGTTCGCCGCGTCGTACGACGCATCGGCCGCCGGGCGGCGGTCGGTGCCGGTCAGGTGCACCGGGTGCAGCACGTACGGCTTGCCTTGTTCGGCCGCGATCGTCAGGGTGTGGGCCACCTTGTCGACGTTGACGAAGTACAGCACTTCCTTGAAGTTGGCGCCGCTGTAGCCGGTGCCGTCCAGGTGGCCGGCGAGCACGGTGGGCACCTGCGACGCACCGGTGTTGAGGAACGCGAGGCGCGCCTTGACCTCGTCGGCCGACCGCAGGCGGAACAGCGGGGTGCTCTGGCGGATCTTCAGCAAGTCGCGGAACATGCCACTGGCCGCCTCGATCTGCGGCTTGGCCGGCTTCATCGCGGGCAGGTTCGCCGCGGCCAGCACGTCGAGCGCCAGGGCCTCGTCGCCGCTGACCGGCAGCCCCACGCCGAAGTTGTTGGACGTGTACGACCAGTCGAGGCGGTTGAACCAGTCGCCCGAGTTGAAGCTGTTGTTGTCCATCGACTTCGAACGCAGCACGTCGGCTCCGGCATGGAAGTAGGCGATGCCCTGGCTGAAGCTGTTGATCGCGGCGGCGAGGGTCTGCGCGCGCACCCGGTCGTCCAGCGTCGTGGCCTTCGGCATCTTGGCGGCCAGGCCGTCCCAGAACGTGCGGTTGTCGTGGTTCTCGTAGTAGTTCACCACCTCGCCCGGCTGGCTCGCGTAACCGGCGGGGTCGGATCCGTAGAGGATCTCCTCGCCCTTGCGCACCGTGCCGTCTGCCGTCTCGAAGGCGAACGAACGCAGCGAACCGGAGAGGCCCACGCGGATCACGTCGGCCGCCTCGAGCAGCTGGGCGGCGGTGTGGCCGCTGGCTGTTTCGTTCTGGTCGTAGAACAGGCCGGTCACGAAACCTTGCTGGCGGAAGTTCGCGCCGTCGTCGCAGCAGCCGCCACCGCGGATGCGGTCGCGGGCACGGTCGCTGAACGTCGCGATGCCGGAACCGTTCAGGGACAGCTGCGAGGCCTGCGTGAAGCGCGCGCCGTTCGCCACCTCGCCGAAGTTCCAGCCCTCGCCGATCAGGAACACGTTGCGGCCGGCGGCGGTGTCCACCGCGGTCTTCAGCTGTTCCATCACGCTGCGGGGCTGGTGGCCCATCAGGTCGAAGCGGAACGAGTCGATCTTGTACTGGGTGGCCCAGGTCTTGACCGAGTCGATCATCAGCTTGCCCATCATCGCGTTTTCGGTCGCGGTGTTGCTGCAGCAGGTGGACTCCTCCACGTTGCCCTCGGCATTCAGGCGGTGGTAGTAGCCCGGCACGATGCGGTCGAGCACGGACTTCTCGTTCTGGCCGTGGCGGAACGTGTGGTTGTAGACCACGTCCATGCCCACGCGCAGGCCGGCGGCATGCAACGCGGCCACCATCTGGCGGAACTCGACGATGCGCCTGGCCCCGTCGGCAGCGTCGCTCGCGTAGCTGCCTTCGGGCGCGGTGTAGTGGTACGGGTCGTAGCCCCAGTTGAAGCAGTCGGTGTCGGCGTCGGCCTCGACGGCGTCGCGTGGGGCGGTGGAGTCGCTCGCGCCGGCGGTGATGGCCGGCACCTTGCAACCCGTCTCCGGGACGCTGCCGATGTCGTACACCGGCAGCAGGTGCACGTCGGTCAGGCCGGCCTGGGCCAGCGCCTTCAGGTGGTTCATGCCGTTCGAGGCGGTCTCGGCGAACGCGAGGTACTTGCCGCGGCGGGCTTCGGGCACCGTGCTGTCGTTGATCGAGAAGTCACGCACGTGCAACTCGTAGATCGACATGTCCTCCTGCGACGCCAGCACGGGGGCGGTGGACGCATCCCAGCCCGTGGGCTTCAGCGTGGCGCTCGACAGGTCGGCGATGTAGGTGCGCTTCGAGTCGGTGGTCAGGCTCACGGCGTAGGGGTCGGTCACGCGGTTGCGGACGACTCCGGTGCCGCGGGCGTACACGTCCACGAGGTAGGTGTAGTACTTGCCGGTGAGGTCGGCGGCATGGGCCACGCTCCAGACACCGGTGGTGTTGTCTCGCACCAGGTCCTTCACGAGCGTGGCGCTGCCAGAGCCGGTGTCGTGCACGCAGGCGCGCACCTTTTGCGCGGTGGGGGCCCACACCTTCAGCGTGGTGCTGCCCGACGCCACGGTGGCGCCGAGGTCGGTCACCCCCGTGGCCGCGGCGAAACGGTCATCGATGGCACCGGCCAGCTGGGTCTCGGTGGCGTTGATCGCCTTGCCGTCGACCGTTTCCTCCACCACCACGAGCTGGTCGCCGAGGTGGCTTGCGAGCGTCGCCTGGTCGGCATCGGCCACCGCGAGCACGGCGCCCGCGGCCACGTACTTGAAGCGTTCCGCCGCGGCGGCCGGCACGGTGGCGCCGGCGGCCAGCGAGATCGAACCGTCGGCGCCGCTCACCGGCTGGCCCTTGGCGATGCCGATCTTCGCGGTGTTCGAGTAGTAGAGCTTGTAGACCGATCCGCCCGGTGCGGCAGGCCACTGGATCAGCTTCTGGTCGAGCCAGTAGGCCCCGGCGGTCGTGAGGTTCACCTGCGTGAGGGCGGCCTCGGTGGGGTACAGCTTGGCGTCACCCTGCAGCAGCCAGACGTCGCCGACCTGGCCGTCCACCTTCAGGATGTCGTACGGCACGACGATGTCGTTCGCGCGGCCGTCCTTGTCGTTGGTGTCCGGGTTGCCCGTGCCACCCATGCCGTGCACGAGGAACGTGAAGCCGGTGCGTGCCGCGTTGTCCTTCGGGTTCAGCACCGGCACCTCGAACACCACCTCGTTCGCCGACACCGTGTAGTTCGGCATCGACGACAGGGCGACCGGGGCGTTCCATTGGGCGAGGGCGCTCGCCGGGAACGGCAGGCGGGCCGTGTCGATGCCGTTCGAGTCCCACAGGTGCAGGCCCCAGCCGGCGTAGTTGCCGTCGGTGCGGCGGTAGTGGACGCGCAGCGTCTTGATGTCCTGCGCACCGACCGCGACCGCGTCGCCGGCCGAAGACGCGTGCAGCACCTTCTGGAAATCGGCGCCGTCGCAGAACGCTGCGTCCACGTCGTTGAGGGTGCCGCCGCCGGGGGTGGTGGTGGTGCTGTCGTTGCCGCCGCCGCAGGCCGCGACCAGCGCGGCAAGTGACACCAGGGACAAGGAGGCGTGGCGCTGCCAGCCCCACGTGGTCGTGTTTCTCATTCGTCTTCCTCGATCGTTTGGCGAGGGCCCCGGAGGGCCCCGTTGATGCCGGATCGAGGGGGACGAACCTGTGTGTCGCCATGCGAACGCTTTATCGATCCAGCCCTGCGGATTCTGAATCGGTAAAGAATTCGGTCAAGTCCTCAGGTGCGAGGACTTTCCCTGATGGCGTGCCCATCCCGGGCACGAAGTGCCGGAAGGTCAGTGCACGATCTTGCCGTCGGCACCGAACATCGCGAAGTCGACGTACTGCGAACCGGTGCGGTTCTTCTGCGTGAAGTCGAGGACGTAGCCGCCCACGTCGATGGAACGGGCCGAGTCGAGGGCCGAGGTCACCGTGGCCGCGGTGGGGTTGGAGATGCCTTCCAGGGCTTTCACCAGCGCCTTCGCAGCGATGTAGCCCTCGATGGAACGGGCCGACAGGTTGGGGTCCTTCGAGGCCTGGCGCAGTGCGAGGTACTCGCGCACCACCGGGCGGTTGGTTTCCTGCGCGAGGGGCAGCACCACCGAGAACGCATAGCCGCGGGCACCCTTCGGGCCCAGGGCCTTCAGCAGCGCCTCGGTGTCGATGATCGACATGCCGTACAGCGTGGCGGTGCCGCCGGCGGTGTTGTACTGCTTGACGAATTCGACGGCCGCGGCAGTGGTGGCACCGAGCAGCACCACCTGGGGCTTCGCCTTGAGCATGTCCGACACGCTCGTTTCAACCGCGATCGTGTTGCGCGCATACGCCGTCTTGGCGGTCAGCTCGATGCCGGTCTTTCTCGCGGCTTCTTCGGCGCCCTTCAGCACGTCCTTGCCCAGGCCGTCGTCCTGGTACACCAGGCCCACGTTCTTGATGCCGAGCTGGTTGAGCTGGGTGAACAGGCGCGCCACTTCGTCGTGGTAGCTGGCCTTCACGACGTGCATGCCGTCGGCTTGTGCCACGGACGCGGCGCCGGACACGGCACCCACCATCGACACCTTGCGTTGGGCCAGGATGCCGTCCTTCACGAGGGCCTCGAGGTTCGCGGTGCCCACGGTGCTGATCATCGCGACCGGGGCCGAGCTGGCGATCAGCTCCTTCGTGAGGCGCACGGTCTCCACCGGGTTCTGCGCGTCGTCGCGGGTGACCAGCGTGATCGGACGGCCGCGCACGCCGCCCTTGGCGTTGATCGAGTCGAAGTACAGCTTGGCGCCTGCGTTCATCGCACGGCCGGTGACGCCTTGCGGGCCGGTCATCGGCGCCACCTGGCCAATCACGATGGGTTCACCGGAAGCCCAGGCGGGCAGGGCAGCGGCCACGCAAAGGCCGAGGGCCCATCGGCGTGAAACGGAAATCAGGGGGTGGTTCATCGGTACTCCAAAAGGGTGTCGGGCGGTGCGCTCGCGCACCAATCGCGGGATGTTAGCGATAAACACGGGTTAACCCTAGTGTCTGAATGTAGGTCCCTGGCCCGAACGCACTGTCTGTCACGGAAATCGCGCCGACCCCCAAGGTGTGCTGCTGAGCGTGGGAGGGCGCGTGCATGAACTCGCATGGCACAAGCAGCAGGGCGACAGGCTGGCGGTGGCCGGCCGCTTGGGCGGCGCCCGATTTCCCCGAGGCGAGGGAGAGTCCCAATTCCCCGGGACACCCACGGGCGGGCCAGCCGCAGTATCGTCCGAGGATGTTTCTGTCCGAGGACCCGCGATGATTCCTGAAACCACCACGCCACTGTCGTTCGTCAGTGATTCCCCCGAGAGCCCCTGGGCCACCTACCTGTCCCAGGTGGACCGTGTGGTGCCCTACCTGGGCAAATATGCGCGCTGGGCCGAAACCCTGAAGCGCCCGAAGCGGGCGCTGATCGTCGATGTGCCCATCGAGATGGACGATGGTTCGGTGCGGCACTTCGAGGGGTACCGGGTGCAGCACAACCTGTCGCGCGGCCCGGGCAAGGGGGGGGTGCGCTACCACCCCGACGTCACACTCGAGGAAGTGATGGCCCTGTCGGCGTGGATGACCGTCAAGACCGCGGCCGTGGGCCTGCCGTTCGGCGGGGCCAAGGGTGGCATCCGGCTCGAGCCGAAGGAACTGTCGCTCAAGGAACTCGAGCGCGTGACCCGCCGCTACACGAGCGAGATCGGCATCATCATCGGCCCGCAGCGTGACATCCCGGCGCCCGACGTGAACACCAACGGCCAGATCATGGCGTGGATGATGGACACGTACTCGATGAACACCGGCTCCACCTCCACCGGCGTGGTGACTGGCAAGCCGATCCACCTGGGTGGATCGCTCGGCCGGATCAAGGCCACCGGCCGCGGTGTGTTCGTGACCGGACGTGAGGCGGCCCGGCGCCTGGGCCTCAAGCTGGAGGGTGCGCGCATCGCCGTGCAAGGCATGGGCAACGTGGGCGGCACGGCGGCCGAGCTGTTCGTGCAGGCGGGCGGCAAGCTCGTGGCCATGCAGGACCACACCGGCACGGTCGTCAACAACGAGGGCTTCGACATCAAGTCCACGCTCGAACTGGTGAAACGTGAAGGGGGCGTGGCTGGCCATCCGAAGGGCCAGCGGGTGGACAACGAGGCCTTCTGGGACGTCGACTGCGACATCCTGATCCCCGCCGCGCTGGAAGGCCAGATCACCCCGGCCCGCGCGCGCCGCATCAACGCGAAGCTGGTGCTCGAAGGCGCCAACGGCCCCACGCTGCCCGAGGCCGACGACGTGTTCCGTGACCGCGACATCCTCGTGGTGCCCGACGTGATCTGCAACGCCGGCGGCGTGACCGTCAGCTACTTCGAGTGGGTGCAGGACTTCAGCAGCTTCTTCTGGACCGAAGACGAGATCAACGTGCGGCTCGACAAGATCATGGTCGATGCGTTGAACAACATCTGGGAGACAGCGGACCGGCACAAGGTGACGTTGCGGACCGGGACATTCGCGGTGGCTTGCGAGCGCATTCTCATTGCCCGCGAAGAGCGGGGGCTGTATCCGTAGGCCCCGGCATCGCGCCGGTCTGGTTCCCTGACGGGGGCACTGCGCCACGCTGTTCTGCCAGCAACGCGCGGCCAGCCAGACCGCGAGAGCTCTTTTCTGAAGGAGCGCTTCCGCTCGCCGGTGCTTGGTCAGCACATGGGCTCTTGCCCCGTGTGCTCGTCCAAGCAATTCCCCTGGCAACTGCATTGCGCCAGCCTGTGGGCGGCTGGCGCATGCAGGGCCAGACGAGGTCTACAACTTCACGCGACTGGCCTAGATTTTCCCCACGCCTGCATTGGCCCTCACCGACTGTTCGACGCTGGACGCGGAGTAAGGCTTGGCCATGCCACTCCTGATCTTCTTCGCGGCTGCGAGGGCAGCCGAATCCTGGCGCATTGCATCGGGCTGTGGCATCGGGTCGGCAATGTTGCCACTGCACAGTCGTCCCAGGGCGTCAGTGCATAGAGCGCGTGTTGCAGCGGTTTGCTTCCACAGGCCAAAGAATGGGGACGGCCCCCCCACGGGGGCGTTCACGCTCTTGAAGTAATTGCCCTCGATGAGTGTGTTGAGTTTTTCTTCCGGGCCATGACCGATCTCGAATGCATGCCCATTCGAGGGCGTCCGTTCGAACAGGTTGTTGGCGAAGTGATAGAAGGCGTTGCCGCCCAAGCTCGGCGCACGACCGGAGAAGTCGTGGATCCAGTTGCCGGCCATCGTCACACGACCCGTCGGAGCCGTCAGCAGGAAGTTCCAGTAGTGGCTGCCGTCACAACGATACTCGGTGCGACCGTCGAATTCGTTGTTCGAGAGGGTCACCTTGTCGACGTCTCCAAAGCCGGTCACGATCATCTGGCGGCCGATTCGAGCAAAGTAGTTGTGGTCGATCCAGACGCCGGATGCCCCCCATATCGTGATGGCATCACCGCCGAAGACCTGCCCGTAGTTGATGTCCGTGATCGACAGGTTCCGGATGATGATGTTCTGGACGCCTTTGTCCAGTTTGAAACCGAGTCCTTTGACCCCAGCCTTGCTTCCCACCCCGACGATGGTCTTGTTCGAACCCACCAGCAGGCCGGTCGAATCCTTGTATGAATAGCGTTTCGTGGTGGGGTTGCCCGCACAGCGGTGCGCCTCGTTCTCGCTGACAATCAGCATCACCTCTGGCTTGTAGGGACGCGAGCAGGTGGCCGGCTTCGCGTCCGTGCACCCATTCGCATAAAGAAGTGGCTTGTCGGCGACCATGTCGATGGTGGAGTCGATCTCGATCACGCGCGGCTCGTTGTCCGTGCATCCAACCCATCTGGTCCGGCAGAGCTGATACTCGAGATCCTTGGCGGTCCTGACGCGAACTACCTCGCCTCCGGCGCCACCCGTGACACCGGCCGCAAAGCCGATGGGCTTGTTGCTGGCCTTGACCACGGCGAGCGTGCTCTTGAAAGACGACTCGGATTCATCATCCGGGGTTTGGGCGAGATCGACTTCAGACGCTTGTTCCGGTTCGCCGGCAGTCGCCGATTGAGATTGAGCCGACACATTCTCTGCCGTACCACCGCCGCAGGCGGAAAGCATGACCAGCGCCGCCCCCGCAACCGCCAACTGGCCGAAGCGTACGAGCGCGGGAGGCCGCGAAGATGACTGAAGGAGTTGTCTCATGCGCTGGTGCCGGAATGTGAATTCGCCATCGTATGTAGCGGCGCATGGTCCGTCATGATGGAGCGCTGACGACGATCTCCTCAATTTGTAAGGGATTGACACCAATGTCGACTGATGGCAGGCTTTCTGCCGATTCGGGCGTTGTGCCACAACCCAGTCGGGCAGCACGAAGCCGCCGATGACGAGCGACGATTGCACGATCTGCGTTGCTCGTAGCGCGTCACTCGCCCCACTTCTGGCCTCACCCAAGTAGAAAAGGGCGGCCTGTCGGCCGCCCTTTTCGTCAAGCCCGCGGGATGCGGGCTGTTCTGTCGCTCAGTATTCCCAGAACATGCGCTGCAGGTCGGCCGACGAGGTGGCCTTGGTCAGCGCGAGGGCTGCGAGGATCTTGGCCTTCTGCGGGTTCAGGTCATGGGCCACGACCCAGTCGTACTTGTCGTCAGGCTGCTCGGAGTTGCGCAGCACGAAACCATCGGCAATGCGCGACGACCGGATGATCTGGATGCCGGCGGCACGGGCAGCCTTCAGGCCTTCGACCCCGTAGTCGGGCACCGAGCCGTTGCCGGTGCCGGCGTGCACGATGGCCTTCACGCCAGCCTTGGTGGCGGCCTCGACACCGAGGGTGCCCATGTTGCCCGAGCCGTAGACGATGGCGACCTCGGGCAGGGTGGTGATGGTGTCGATGTCGAACTCGGACTTGGTCGTCTGGCGCTTCACCGGCGCACGGAACCAGTACGCGCGGCGCTCCACCATCATGCCCAGCGGGCCCCACTGGCTGCCGAATGCGTTGGTCTTGATGTTGACACGCTTGGCCACGTCACGGCCCGACAGGATGTCGTCGTTCATCATCACGAGCACACCCTTGCCACGTGCGGACGGCGAGGCGGCCAGCGAGACGGCGTCGTAGAGGTTCAGCGCGCCGTCGGCCGACAGTGCGGTGCCCGGGCGCATGGAGCCCACCACGACGATCGGTTTGTCCGAACGGATCACGAGGTTCAGGAAAAAGGACGTTTCCTCGAGCGTGTCGGTGCCGTGGGTGATGACCACCCCGTTGACCGACGGGTCCTTCACGAGCGCGGACACCTGCTTGCCGAGGGCCACGAGTTTTTCGTTGGTGAAGCTCTCCGAGGCGATCTGGAAGGCCTGCTGGCCGCGGACCTCCGCCACGTCGGCCAGTTCGGGCAGGCCGGCGATCAGCTTGTCGACGGGCACCTTGGCGGCCTGGTACGTGGCGCTGTTGGCCGACGACGCGCCGGCACCGGCGATGGTGCCGCCAGTGGCAACGACCACCACGACGGGTTTCTTGGTGGCAACCGGTGCGGCGGGGGTCTGGGCGCATGCGGTGAACGGCGAGATCGCCGCCACCATCAACAGGCTGCTCACCGAACGGCGCAGCAGAGGCATCATCAAATTCATACAGAAGGCTCCAGAACAAGGGAAGTGAAGTGTGCTCGGATGCAACCCCCGTGCCACTAAGCGTTTGCCGCACTGTTCAGGTGCGCGCCAGCCCTACCCATCTTTGTGCAGGCGCTACCGCCGAGCGGAACTCGCGTGGCGAGCGCCGAGGACTCGGTGACGCCAGGACTCCCCTCGCGGCCCCGGCGTCCGGGGTCTGCCTTCCCAGGCACCGCACCACCCGAGCCGCGGGTGCGCGGCAGGGGGTCTCAACGTCCCTTGCGCCGTTCCTGCCACGCCAGCAACTCGCCGACGATGCCCTTGCGGAAGGCGATCACGCAGACGACGAAGATGCCGCCGATGATGACGTTGATCCACGAGCCCACCCGGTCGGCGAGGAAGTTCTGAAGGCCGATGATCGAAAATGCACCGATCACGGGCCCCGCGAACGTGCCCATGCCCCCGAGCAGGGTCATCAGCACCACTTCACCCGAGAGTGACCAGTGCACGTCGGACAAGGTGGCGAAGCCGAGCACCAGGGTCTTCAACGAACCGGCCAGGCCGGCGATGGCGGTGGAGAGCACGAAGGCGAGCAGCTTGTAGCGATCCACGTCGTAGCCCAGGGACACGGCACGCGGCTCGTTTTCACGGATGGCCTTGAGCACCTGGCCGTAGGGCGAGTGGACGATGCGCACGATGGCCAGGAACACCGCTGCGAACACCGCCAGCACGAAGAAGTACATGGTCAGGTCGCTGCCGAGCGGGATGAGCCCGAAGAGCTTGCCGCGGGGAACCCCCTGCAAGCCATCCTCGCCACCGGTGAACGGTGCCTGCAGGCACACAAAATACACCATCTGCGCCATCGCGAGCGTGATCATCGCGAAGTAGATGCCCTGGCGCCGGATGGCGATGAGGCCCACCACCAGCCCCAGCGCGGCCCCCACGGCGAGGCCGGCGAGCAGTCCCAGCTCGGGGCTCCACCCGGCGGTGCGCACGAGCCAGCCCGTGGCGTACGCCGCCGCGCCCATGAACGCGGCGTGGCCGAACGAGAGCAGGCCGGTGTAGCCGAGCAGCAGGTTGAAGGCACACGCGAAGATCGCGAAGCACAGCGCCTTCATCATGAACACCGGGTACAACCCGATGAAGGGTGCCACGAGCAGCAGCACGAACACGGCTGCCCACATGCGGGGTCCGGTGAACATCGACAGGCTGGATTTCATGGCGGGCGGCGGCTTGGGGGCGGAGGAGGCGGTGGCTTGCGTCATGTCATTTTTCCTTGCCGAAGAGGCCGGCCGGGCGAATCATCAGCACGATGGCCATGATGACAAAGACGACGATGCTCGACGCCTCCGGATAGAACACCTTGGTGAGGCCCTCGATCACGCCGAGCACCACACCGGTCAGGATGGATCCGAGGATGGAGCCCATGCCGCCGATCACGACCACCGCGAACACGACGATGATCAGGTTCGAGCCCATCAGCGGGGTGATCTGGATCACCGGCGCGGCGAGCACACCGGCGAGGGCGGCCAGCGCGGCCCCGGCGGCATAGGTGAGGGTGACCATCACCGGCACGTTGATGCCGAACGCCTGCACGAGTGCCGGGTTTTCAGTGCCGGCGCGCAGCGTGGAGCCGAGGCGGGTCTTTTCGACGAGGAACCAGGTGCCGAGGCACACGGACAACGACGCCACGACCACCCACGCGCGGTAGTTGGGCAGCACCATGAACCCGAGGTCGGTGGCGCCCTGCAGCAGTTCGGGCACCGCGTACTGCTGGCCCGATACGCCAAACTGTTCGCGGAACACCCCTTCGGCGATGAGCGCGAGGCCGAACGTGAGCAGCAGGCCGTAGAGCGGGTCGAGTTTGTAGAGGTGGCGCAGCAGCGTGCGTTCGATGAGCACCCCGAGGGCGCCCACGACCAGCGGCGACAGCACCAGCGCGGCCCAGTAGTTGAGTCCGAATTTCTCGAAGCTCAGCCAGGCGACGTACGCGCCGATCATGTACAGCGCGCCGTGCGCGAAGTTCACGATGCCGAGCAGGCCGAAGATCACCGCCAGGCCGAGGCTCAGCATGGCGTAGAAGGAACCGTTGACGAGGCCGAGGAGCAATTGCCCCAGGAAGGCCTGCACGGGAATGCCGAAGATGTCGTCCATGGGCGCGCCGGGAAGAATGGGAGAAGGCCGCGGCGCACGGCCCGGTTGGGGCCATGCGCCAGCGGGTCAGCGGATCACTTCCAGAGTTCGCACTTCGATTCGGCCTTGGTGGTCCACGCCGCCTCGCCCTTGATGGTCTCGACGACGTTGTAGTAGTCCCAGGGTTCCTTGGACTGCTCGGGCGTCTTGACCTGCATCAGGTACATGTCGTGCACCATGCGGCCGTCGGGACGGATGGTGCCGTTCTTGGCGAAGATGTCGTTGACGGGCGTCTTGCGGAGTTGCGCGAGCACCTTGTCGCCGTCGTCCGAGCCGGCGGCCTTCACGGCCTTCAGGTAGCTGGCGGCGACGGAGTAGTCGGCGGCCTGCAACGACGACGGCATGCGCTTGAACTTGTCGAAGAACTTGCGGCTCCAGGCGCGCGTTTCGGCGTTCTGGTTCCAGTACCAGCTGTCGGTCAGGTACATGCCCTGCGTGGCCTTCAGGCCGAGCGAGTGCACGTCGTTGATGAACATCAGCAGGCCGGCGAGTTTCATCTTCTTGGTGATGCCGAACTCGTTGGCGGCCTTGACGGCGTTGATGGTGTCGCCGCCGGCGTTCGCGAGGCCGAGGATCTCGGCCTTGCTCGCCTGCGCCTGCAGCAGGAACGACGAGAAATCGCTCGCGGACAGCGGGTGGCGCACCGAACCGGCGACGGTGCCGCCGGACGCCTTCACCACCGTGGCGGTGTCGTTCTGCAGTGCGGCGCCGAATGCGTAGTCGGCCGTCAGGAAGTACCAGCTCTTGCCACCGGCCTTCACGACCGCGCCGCCGGTGCCCTTGGCCAGCGCGACGGTGTCGTAGGCCCAGTGCACGGTGTAGGGCGAGCAGCGTTCGTTCGTGAGCGCCGATCCGCCGGCGCCCACGGCGATGAACGGCTTCTTCTTTTCAGCGGCCACCCCGGCCATGGCCAGGCTGGCGCCCGTGTTGGTGCCGCCGATCAGCAGGTCGAGGCCTTGCTGGTCGAACCATTCGCGGGCCTTGGAGGCGGCCACGTCGGGCTTGTTCTGGTGGTCGGCGAACACCACCTCGATCTTCTTGCCGTTGATGTTGCCACCGGCATCGGCCACGGCCATGCGGATGGCTTCGACGCCGCCAGGCCCGTCGATGTCGGAATACAGGCCCGACATGTCGGTGATGATGCCGATGCGGATCACGTCGCCCGAGATCTGGGCCTGGGCACCACCTGCCGCCAAGGCCGTGGTCGCGGCAACGGCACAGGCCGAGGCGATGCGGGTCAGTTTGTTGAAGGTCATCACTGTTTCTCCTGGTGGATGAGGCAGAGCGGGGAGCAAGCGGCGCCGGTCAGACGCCGAGGTATTCGTGGAGGCTGTCGAGCCTGGACGGCAATTCGGCTTGCGTGAAGGCCTGCTGGATGCGGCCGTGTTCCATCACGAGGAAGCGGTCGGCGAGCGGTGCGGCGAAGCGGAAGTTCTGCTCGACCATCAGGATCGTGTAGCCCTTCTTGCGCAGCGTGGTGATCATCAGTGCGAGCTTCTGCACGATGACCGGGGCGAGGCCCTCGGAGATCTCGTCGAGCAGCAGCAGCCGTGCGCCGGTGCGCAGGATGCGTGCGACCGCGAGCATCTGCTGTTCACCGCCGGACAGGCGCGTGCCCTGGCTGCTGGCGCGCTCCTTCAGGTTCGGGAACATCTCGTAGATCTCGGACACCGCCATGCCGCCCTGCGACAGCACCGGCGGCAGCATCAGGTTTTCCTCGGCCGACAGGCTCGAGAAAATGCCGCGTTCCTCGGGGCAGTAGCCGAGGCCCAGGCGGGCGATGCGGTGGGGGGCGAGGCCGATGGTTTCGGTGCCACGCACCTTGACCGATCCCTTGCGGGCACCCACCAGGCCCATGATGGCGCGCATGGTGCTGGTGCGCCCGGCACCGTTGCGGCCGAGCAGCGTGACGACCTCGCCTTCCTGGACGTCGAGGTCGACGCCGTGCAGCACGTGCGATTCGCCGTACCAGGCTTCCAGGTTGCGGATCTCGAGGAATGCGGCCATCTCAGTGTCCCTTCAGTTGGGCGTCGGCGCTGCCCATGTACGCTTCCATCACGGCGGGGTTCTTCGACACCTCGGCGTACGGCCCCTCGGCCAGCGTGGCTCCGCGCTGCAGCACGGTGATGGTGTCGGCGATGCTGGAGACCACGCTCATGTTGTGTTCCACCATCAGCACGGTGCGGTTGGCCGACACCTTCTTGATCAGCTGGCGGATGCGGTCGACGTCTTCGAGGCCCATGCCCTGGGTGGGTTCATCGAGCAGCATCAGCTCGGGGTCCATCGCGAGCGTGGTGGCGATCTCGAGCGCCCGCTTGCGGCCGTAGCTCAGCTCCACGGTGGGCAGCGCGGCATACCCTTCGAGGTCCACCGCGCGCAGCAGTTCGAGGGCGCGTGCATTCAGCGGCTCGAGGCTGCGTTCGGAGCGCCAGAAGTGGAACGACGTGCCGAGCTTGCGCTGCAGCGCGATGCGCACGTTCTCGAGCACCGTGAGGTGCGGGAACACCGCCGAGATCTGGAACGAGCGGATCACGCCGCGCCGCGCGATGTGGGCCGAGGACTCGTTGGTGATGTCGGCCCCGTTGAAGAGGATGTGCCCGCGGGTGGGGATCAGGAACTTGGTCAGCAGGTTGAAGCAGGTGGTCTTGCCGGCGCCGTTGGGGCCGATCAGCGCGTGGATGTGGCCGCGCTGCACCTTCAGGTCGACCTGGTTGACCGCGACGAAGCCCTTGAACTCCTTCGTGAGGCCCCGGGTTTCGAGAATGGTGTCCATCGGATCTTTCTCACTCAGCAACAGGTGGCAGGACGCCGGGCAGTGGCCGGCGGTGGACGAACGACGGAAAGGGGTGCCGGCGGGCGATCTCCGGACGCAGCGAAGAATACGAACCCGCATGTCTACCAGCAATGCGCAAAATTACCTTAGGGTGTTCCCTCGCACCACCTTCCGGGGTGATGCCCCGGAAGGTGGCGAGGGTGCTGTCGCCGACTGGCGTCAGTTCGGCACGGTGATGCTGCCTGCGGCCACGGCGATGGCGTCACCGGCCACCGGCACCGTGGCGATGTCGGGCACGTTGCTGGTGGTGATGGCCGGTGCCGCGCCCGCGGTGCCGCCGCGTGGCACGGTGCGCACCAGCTGGCTCGGTGGCAGCACGGCCTGCTGCTTCAGGTGGGCCCACATCAGGTCGAGCGCCTGGTTCATGTAGTGGTGCATGGGCACGAACAGCGTGTCGTAGCCCAGGACACCACCCGCCGCCGCGTTGAACCCGTCGAAGTGCTGGCCGTTCGTGACCTCGTAGTAGTGCAGCTTGCTCGCCGCGCCCTCCACCAGCTTGTTGTAGGCGGTGTAGGCGCGGGCCGTGTGGTTCGGCGGCAGCAGCGTGTCGCTGCGGCCGGCCACGATGACGGTGGGCTTGCCACGCAGGTTGCCGGTGAGCAGCACGTCCTGGAGGCCGGCCTGCACCCGCGCGCTCTGGGCCAGGAGGGTGCCGGTGAGCGGGAGGCCGGTGACCGTGTCCACCCCCTTGACGAGGTCGTGCAGGCACAGCAGGCCGTCGAGCGAGCCGTCGATGCGGTTCGTGGATGGCGAGACCCCCACGTGATACAGCCGCGCGCCGCCCGCCGACTCGTTGTAGATGACGTCGCCGCCGGTGTTCAACCCGTTGCCGGTGGCAAACAGGATGGCCTGCGTGGCAGGCACCTGGGCCGCCACGTTGCCGCTGGCGTCGACGTTGGCAAGGCTGAAGCCGCACACGTTGTCGCCCACCGAGAACTTGCCGTAGGCGGCCACGTAGCTCAGCGCGACGTAGACGTCGGCCAGCCGGTAGTGCGACGCATGCAGCGCGTTGTGGTTCGCGTCGGTCCAGCCGTAGTCGCGCATCTTGGCGAGCGCCGCGTCGGCCTGGTCGGCGGTGGTGGCTCCGGTGATGAGGTTCTTGTCGGCCAGGCTTTGGCAGCGGTTCGTGGCGATGGTCTCGAGCTCGACGCCGGCCACGCGGTTGGCCGGCGCGGGCCCGGTGCCGAGGCCGAGCCAGCCGGGCCGCACGAGGGTGGGCGCCTGCGCCGACGCGGAGATGGCGGCACAGGGCTCATAGATCATGCGGTAGGTGAAGTAGTCGGCCAGCGGGCGGCCGGCCACCGGCACCGCGGTGACCCCTTCGGTGACGGTGACCCCGGTCATCGAGGCCGGCTGGGCGTTGGGTTCGGACACCGCGACCCCGTCGATCAGGCCCTCGGTGTCCTGCTCGGCAGCCTGCAGCGATTCACCGCCACCGTTCGACACCGACGAGGCGATCACCGTGGTGTTGCCGGCCCCGTAGGTGCGCAGGCGGCGGCCCGTGCCGGCGTCCACCGCCGCATGGGTTTCGTTGATGGCCCAGAGCGCGAAGCGGATGCTGTCGAGCACGTTCTTGCCCCAGTCCTTCTCTGGGTTCTGCTGCGAGTGGGCGTGTTTGTACGCGAAGCGGTTCGGGTACTGGGCCTTGTAGGCCGCGAGGCCCGCGCCGGCCAGGTCGGACGCGAAATGAGCCTGGGTGCCGGCGGTGGCCCGGTCGACGAGCCGGCCGTCGATCAGGTCCACCTTGTCGGCTTCCAGGTCGTGGTACCCGATGCCCTTGCCGGCATCGGTGTAGGCCACCGCGCAGCCGCGCTTGAGGCCCCACTCGCCCGACGTGCCGATGGCGCCGTAGATGCCGCGCGAGCCGGACGACGGTGCGGTCACGATGCAGGCGGCCGCGGGGTCGAAGGTGTCGGGGATCTGCACCATCATGCCCACGTTCTTGCGGCCCGTGCCATCGTCGGCGAAGGCGATGAATTCCCGGCCGGCGATCCGGCCTTCGTCCACCGTGACGGTGCCGTCGGCCGCGACGTTGGGGCCGTACAGCGAACCGTAGCCGCCGGGGACGGAGAAGTCGACGAGCGCGCGGTAGTTGGTGTAGATGGCGCGGCGGCGCAACTCGGCGGCCGTGGGATTGGCCGCGTCGGTGAACCCGGGCGCGGACGCGCTGCCGATGCCGGTCTTGCCGAGGCCCGCGGTGAGCAGGTCGTCGGTGGTACCGTCGTACGTGGTGCGCACCGGGGTGTTGAACCCGGCGGGCAGGCTGTTGAAGTCGGGGTCGGGGTCGTCACCGCACGCGGCGACGACCAGCGGGAGGCACAGGCACAGGGCGCCGAGGCGCAGGGGGGAGTGGGTCATCGGAATCTCGCTGAGAAGGTTGATGAACATCCGGCTGCGCCTTGTGAGGGCGCGCACTTCCTACGGATCGACCGTGGGCGCGGTTCGTTTTCGTGGCATGAAAACTACCGGTTTCCCACAGTTGCAGTCAGGGTCTTTGCCGTCAGACTCGCGCCGTGGGCCACGAGCGTACGAGCGCGCCCGGGCCGGCACAACCCGAAAATCTTCCCTAGGGGTTCCCCGGGGGCCTCTGCCTTCATGCTGACCGATCCGCTCATCACCGACCCGCGCATGGCGCTCGTTTTCGACATGGCCCCCGTGGGGCTGTGTGTCTCCGAGCACCGCGTCATCCGCCGTTGCAACCAGAAATTCGCCGCGATCTTCGGCTACACGGTCCACGAGATCGAGGGCCAGTCGTTCGCGATGCTGTACCCGTCGGTCAGCGAATTCGAGCGCATCGGCGAACGCAGCCAGCAGAGCATGCGTACCTCGGGTCTCTATTCGGACGACCGCATCATGCGGCGCAAGAACGGGCAGTTGTCGTGGTTCCACTCGGTGGGCCAGTCGATGGACCCCGAGGTGCCGTTCGCGGTGGTGGTGTGGATGTTCGAGGACCTGGAGGCCACGCGGGCGGTCACGGTGGAACTCACGGCGCGCGAGCGCGACGTGGCGAGCCTGATCGTCACCGGGGCCAGCGCGAAGACCATCGCCCGCACGCTCGGGCTGTCCCCGCGCACGGTGGAGCACTACCGCACGAAGCTCATCAACAAGTACGACGTGCGCACCACCAGCGAGCTGATCTCGCGGCTGGTGGGGCCGGTGCGATAGGTGCCTGTCAGGCGGCCGCGCGTTTGCGCCACGCCGTCACGAATGCATGCGCGCTCGCGGCCACGTCCTTCAGGCTCATGCCCGGCTTGAAGAGCTGCGAGCCGATGCCGAAGCCGGTGGCCCCGGCATCCACCCACGACCCGAGGCTCGGGGCCGTCACGCCGCCCACGGGCCACAGCGGGGTGCCGGCCGGCAGCACTGATTTCATCGCCTTCAGGCCGGCGATGCCCACCGCCTCAGCCGGGAACAGCTTGAGCGCGTGAGCGCCGTAGCGAAGTGCGAGGAAGGCCTCGGTGGGGGTGGCCACGCCGGGCGCGCACAACATGCCGGTGGCCCGCGCATGGGAGATCACCTCGGGGTCGCAGTTGGGCGACACCATCAGGCGCCCGCCGGCGTGCCGCACGTCGGCCACGTCGTGCACCGTGAGCATGGTGCCGCCACCCACCCAGACCTCCGGGGGCGCCATGTCGGCCAGCAGCCGGATGCACGCCAGCGCGCCGGGGCGGTTGAGCGGCACCTCGAGCAGGCGGAAGCCCGCATCGATCAGCACACGGCCCACGGCCGGGGCTTCCTCGGGCGTGAGGCCGCGCAGGATGGCGACGAGGGGCGGGTCGACGGTGGCGAGGTAGTCGGACGGGTTCATGCGAGGGCCTGGCGGATGTGAGAGGCGAAGAAGCGCAGTGCCGCGAGGTGCACCTCGCGCGGGTCGAGGATGTGCAGGCGCCGCCGCATCAGCGCGGCGGCCGTGGCGTGGCCTTCGGCGAGCGACGGCGAACCGATCGCGTGCACCAGCTCCGGCGGGTGGTCGCCCCAGACACGTGCACGGTCATGCCACTCGGCACCCATCAGCACCCCGCTCAGGAACGAGGCCGCGTGCGCGGCCGGCATGTCCCCCCCCACCACGCGGGCGCGGGTGCTGAAGAGGGCGTTGGACAAGGCCGTGTCGCGGGCCGCGGCCACGCCGGCCTCGAAGGCCGCGGGCGAGGCTATGGGATCGCGGCTCGCCGCAGCCAGCGTGCCCTGGGTGGACAGCAGTGCGTACAGCTCGCCCGTCATGAAGGTCTGGAACGACACGAGGCGGCCGTCGCGCACCTCGGCCCACTTGCTGTGCGTGCCGGGCAGCACGAACCAGCCGTCGCGCACACCGAGCGCCACGGCACCGAGCAGCTGGGTCTCCTCGCCGCGCATCACGTCCACCCGGTCCTGGCTGCGCCAGCGGCAGCCCGGCACGATGGCACAGTGGCGTCCGAGCGAGGGGGCGTCCACGGTCACCAACTGGTGGCCCAGCGCCTCGAGCGGACCACCGGCGTCCACGTACGGCACCTCGCGCCAGCCCATCGCGCTGCCCACCATGCCGGACATCACCACCGGGGTGTCCGGCGCCAGGCCGGGCAGGCGCGCCAGCAGTTCGCCGAGGGATGCTTCGAAACGGCCGCGGGCCGCGATGACGCCCTGGTCGTCCGAGATCTCGGCGGCGCAGGTGCCATCAGGGGCCAGCAGCCAGGCTCGGCGGTTCGTGGTGCCCCAGTCGATGCCGACCAGGGCAGAGGCGGGAGAGTTCATGGGCAAAATCCAGCAACGCGCATTAGTAATACAATATCGCAAAACCTGGCCCGGTGGGGACGTGTTTGCCCGATAGACTCGGTCATTCCAACGCCCGTTCGATTGCCACCTCGCCATGCCCATGCCCCGTCCGCCGTCCGCGTCCACCTACACCGGCCGGAACCTGCATGGGCAGGTGGTCAACGAGCTGGGCAGGCGCATCGTCGGCGGCGACTACCCGCCTGGCATTGCGCTGCCGGTGGAAGAGACACTCTGCGTGCAGCTCAGCGTCAGCCGCACGGCGCTCCGCGAGGCCGTCAAGGTGCTGGCCGCCAAGGGCCTCGTCGAATCGCGTCCCCGCGTGGGCACCCGCGTGCGGGCCCCTGGCACCTGGAACATGCTCGACCCTGACGTGCTGGCATGGCGCTGTGCCGCCGGACCCGATCCGGCCTTCCTGCTGCACCTCGCCGAGATGCGGGAGATCTTCGAGCCCGCCGCGGCCTCGCTTGCGGCGTGCAACCGCGACGACACCCAACTGGCGGCCATCCGCGGCGCGTTCGACGCGATGGCCGAGGCGGCCGACGTGACCGCGTGGGTGCGTGCCGATCTCGAATTCCACAACGCCGTGCTGCAGGCCACCGGCAACCCGCTGCTGACGCCGCTCGCGGCCATGATCGGCTCGGCCCTCGAAAGCCTGCTCGGCATCACCGCCCGCCGCGCCGGCCACTTCAACGCCAGCCTGCCGGACCACCGTGCCGTGCTCGAGGCCATCGAGCAGGGCGACCGCGAGGCCGCCCGGCGGCGCATGGCGCACCTGCTCGCCGAGGCGCGCGCGATGGTGCCGGCGCCGCCCGCCGGCGCATAGCCATGGAAAGCAAGCGAAGCTAAGCGTCAGATCAAGCCACCCGCGAGGACCGGCTCCGCCGGCTTGACGTCGAACACAGTTGCTTGGGGGCAGGAGGCGATAGCCGACTGGGGGGCCTAAGCTACCGCAAGGTGGACTGGCGGTTGCGCGCTCACGCGCGCCTCGGTGGAGGCATCGAACAAGTGGACGTCGGCCGGTTGCCACGCGAGGTGGACCGTCTCACCCACCTGCGCGGTCACCTTGCCCGGCACACGTACCACGAGCGGGCCCGCGGCGGTGTCGACGAAGGCGTAGCTTTCCGGGCCCGTGGGCTCGATCATGGTCAGCTCCCCGGCGAGGCCCGTGCCGGCAGGCACGAAGCGGATCGATTCGGGGCGCAGGCCGTAGATCATGTCCTGGGTCGGGTGTCCCTGCAGCGTGGCACCCAGCTGCGGCGTAACCGGCAGCTCGATGCCCTTGGCCACGAGGCCGTTGCGATCGCGCTTGGCGTGGATCATGTTCATCGCGGGCGAGCCGATGAACTCGGCCACGAACTTGGTGGCCGGGTGGCTGTAGATCTCGTCCGGTGTGCCGAACTGCTGCAGGATGCCGTCGCGCATGACCGCGATGCGGTCACCGAGGGTCATGGCCTCCACCTGGTCGTGGGTCACGTACACGGTGGTGGTTTTCGTGCGCTGGTGCAGCAGCTTGATCTCGGCGCGCATCTCCACGCGCAGCTTGGCGTCCAGGTTCGACAGCGGTTCGTCGAACAGGAACAGCGACGGCTGGCGGGCGAGGGCGCGCCCCATGGCCACGCGCTGGCGCTGGCCGCCGGACAGCTGGCCCGGCTTGCGGTCGAGCAGGTGGCCGAGCTGGAGCATCTTCGACACCTTGTCGACCAGCACCTTGCGCTCGTCCTTCGGGACCTTGCGCATCTCGAGCGCGAACGCGATGTTCTGCTCGACGGTCATGTTCGGGTACAGCGCGTAGCTCTGGAACACCATCGCGATGTCGCGGTCCTTCGGGGCCACGTACGTGATGTCGCGGTCGCCGAGGATGATGTTGCCGGACGTGGGCGAATCGAGGCCGGCGATCATCGACAGCAGCGTCGATTTTCCGCACCCCGACGGGCCCACGAGGATCACGAATTCGCCTTCGGCGATCTCGAGGTCGACCGACTTGAGGATGTGATGCGAGCCGTAGCTCTTCTTCACCTGGCGGATGGACAAGGCACCCATGTTGTTCTCCTTAACCTTTGACTGCGCCGGCCGTGAGGCCACGCACGAAATACTGACCCGCCACGATGTACACGAACAGCGTGGGCAGGCCGGCGATCAGCGCGGCGGCCATGTCGACGTTGTATTCCTTGACACTGCTGGTGGTGTTGGCGAGGTTGTTCAGGCCCACGGTGACCGGCTTCGAATCCGCGCCGGAGAACACGACGCCGAACAGGAAGTCGTTCCAGATCTGCGTGAACTGCCAGATCAGGCACACCACGATGATGGGCGTGGACAGCGGCAGCACGATGCGCACGAAGATGCGCCAGAAGCCCGCGCCGTCCAGCATGGCGGCCTTGATGAGTTCGTCGGGCAGCGCCGCGTAGTAGTTGCGGAAGAACAGCGTGGTGCCGGGCAGGCCGCACAGCAAGTGCACGAGGATCAGGCCCCACACGGAACTGGCGATGCCCAGCCAGCCGAGCACCTGCGACATGGGCAGCAGCACCACTTGCAGCGGCATGAACACGCCGAACAGCAGCATCGCGAACATCGTCTCGCTGCCGCGGAACTTCCACTTGCTCAGCACGTAGCCGTTGATGCCGCCGAGGATGGTGGACACCAGCACGGCCGGGATCACGATCATCACCGAGTTCCAGAAGTACGGCTGCAGGCCCTGGCAGTCGGCGCCGGTGCAGGCGGTGGACCAGGCCTTGCCCCACGACGAGAAGTCGAGTGCGCTGGGCAACGCGAGCAGCGTGCCGCCGCGGATCTCGTCCATCGACTTGATGGACGTCACGACCATCACGTACAGCGGCGCGAGGAAAAAGCCGGCGAAGGCGATCAGCACGGCCCACAGCAGCCAGCGCTGCCAGGTGAGCGACCGGCTGGGCGCCGCCGCGGAAGCGACACGCGGGGTATCGAGGGTGGTCGCGCTGCTCATCGCTTCGTGCTCCGGAGTTCGCTGTAGAGGTACGGCACGACGATGGCCGCGACGGTGGCGAGCATCACGGTGGCCGACGCGGCGCCGAGGTTGATCTGGCCGCGGGTGAAGGCCATCGAGTACATGTACGTGGCGGGCATGTCGGTGGCAAAGCCTGGGCCGCCGGACGTGAGGGCCATCACGAGGTCGAAGCTCTTGATGGCGATGTGCGACAGCACCATGATGGTGGAGAAGAACACCGGGCGCAGGCTCGGGATCAGGATGCGCCAGTAGATGCGGGGCAACGAGGCGCCGTCCACCTGGGCCGCCTTGATGATCGACTCGTCGATGCCACGCAGGCCGGCGAGGAACAGCGCCATCACGAAGCCCGCGCTCTGCCAGATGCCCGCGATGGCCACGCAGTAGATGGCCTTGTCGGGGTCCACGAGCCAGTCGAACGTGAAGCTGGTGAAACCCCAGCCCTGCACGGTGTGTTCGATGCCGAGGCCCGGGTTCAGGATCCACTTCCACGCGGTGCCCGTGACGATGAAGCTCAGCGCCATCGGGTACAGGTAGATGGTGCGGAGCACCCCTTCGTTGCGGATCTTCTGGTCGAGCAGCACGGCCAGCAACAGGCCGAGCGCGAGCGAACCGCCGATGAAGAGGGTGGCGAAGATGGCGAGGTTCCACGAGGCCACCTGGAAGCGGTCGCTCGCGAAGAGGTTCAGGTAAGGCTCGATGCCGGCGAACTCGTAGTTCGGCAACAGGCGCGAGGCCGACACCGAGAAATACGCGTTCCACAGGATCAGCCCGTAGATGAAAAGGAAGCCGAGGACGAACGACGGCGCCACGACCAGCTTGGGCAGCCAGTCGATGCGCGCCCGGGCCGGGGCGTGAGTGGGGTGGCTCATAAATTGGTGGCCCGGGGCAGACGCTGGTGGTCTGCCCCGGGCCGGTCTCCTGCTGACTAGCTAACGACGGACGGACCGATCACTTCGTCTTGGCGGCGGACACGAGCTTGTCCATCGTCTGGTCGGCGGTGTCCTTGTCGCTGTTCCAGAACTGCGACACGACGTCCTTGATGGCGCCTTCGGCAGCGCTCGAGACGGCCATGCCGTGGGCGATGGACGGCACCAGGGTGCCCGACTTCGAGGTGTCGACGAAGTCCTTGGCCGACTGCTTGGCGCAGACGTCGAACTTGTCGAGGTTCATGTTCAGGCGAACCGGGATCGAGCCCTTGTTCAGGTTGAACAGTTCCTGGAACGCCGGCGACATCAGGGCCGTGGCCAGGTTCTTCTGGGCCTTGATGTTGGCTTCGTTCTTCAGCTGGAACATCGCGAAGCTGTCGACGTTGTAGGTGAAGGACTTGGCGGTGCCGGGTGCGGCGACGCACTCGAAGTCCTTGCCCGGGGTCTTGCCGGCGGCGATGAATTCGCCCTTGGCCCAGTCGCCCATCAGCTGCATGCCGGCTTCACCACGGATGACCATCGCCGTGGCGAGGTTCCAGTCGCGGCCCGGGGCGTTCTTGTCGGTGTAGTCCTTGACCTTCTTGAAGGTGGTCAGCACTTCCTTCATCTTGGCGCTCTTGAGGGCGGCCGGGTCGAGTTGCACGAGGGCCTTCTTGTAGAAGTCCGCGCCACCCACGCCGAGGGTCACGCTTTCGAAGATGGTGAAGTCTTGCCAGCTCTGGCCACCGTGGGCGAGCGGGATCACGCCGGCCTTCTTCAGGGCTTCGGCGGTGGTGAAGAACTCGGGCCAGGTGGTCGGGGCCTTGGCGCCGGCCTTCTTCAGGGCTTCGGGGTTGACCCACAGCCAGTTCACACGGTGCACGTTGACCGGTGCGGCGATGTAGTGGCCCTTGTACTTCAGGCCTTCGGAGATGGCCTTCGGCAGGTTGGCGTCCCAGTTGTCGGCCTTCGCCACGTCGTCGAGGTTGGCGAGCACCCCTTCCTTCGCCCAGTCCTGCAGCGACGGGCCCTTGATCTGGGCGGCCGACGGCGGGTTGCCGGACACGACACGCGACTTGAGCACGGTCATCGCGGAGTCACCGCCGCCACCGGCCACGGCGAAGTCTTTCCACGTGTCGCCCTTGGCCTGCAGCGTGGAGGCCAGCGCCTTGACGGCCTTCGCTTCGCCACCCGAGGTCCACCAGTGCAGCACTTCCACTTCACCCGCGTGGGCCAGCACCATCGTCGAACCCAGAGCCAGGGCTGCAGCGGCTTGCAGCGGTTTCAGGGAAAACTTGCGCATGTTTTTCTCGCTTTCAGTAGGGCGGGGCTGCCTGCCCCGAGAGGGTCATGGAAAGAGGCTCGCCGGGGACAGCCGAGGGGCTGTTCGTCGAGGCACCGGCCATCCATTTGGCCGATCCCGGAATATTAATGAATCATTAAAAGATCATTAATAAGGGATAACCCAGCCCCCGCACGGCCGTGCGGGGCCACGCCATGCCGCCTGTTCTACGCCGTCAGCTGGCGAGACGCAACTGAATGTGAACGCGCAGGCCGCGGGGCGCGCGGGTGTGCAGTTCGACCCGGCCGTCGTGGCGCTCCACGATTTCCTTGACGATGGCGAGGCCCAGCCCGCAGCCGCTGCCTTCGTGGGTGGCACGGAAGAAGCGTTCGAACACCGCCTGGTGGTGTTCCGGGAGGATGCCGGGGCCGGAATCCTCGACCTCGACGATGGCACGCTGGTCCTGTGCCACCACACGCACCGTGACGTCGGCACCTCGCCCGGCGTAGCGGATCGCGTTGTCGATCACGTTGGCCACGGCCTCGCGGATCAGCAGCGGGTTGGCGTCCACCGGCACCGGCGGCGGTGGCGTGGGGCCGCTGTCGGCCATGCCGAGGTCGATGCCGGCGGCCAGGGCCCGCGGCACCATCTCGGCCGTGACGTCCTCGATGGCCCGGCGCAGGTCGAAACGGCTGCGGCCGATGCTGTTGGTGGACTCGGGTTCGGCGCGGGCCAGCGTGAGCAGCTGGCTCACGAGGTGGGCGCTGCGGGTGGCGCTGTCGTGCACGCGCTGCAGGCGCTGCTTGAGCTCGGGGTCGGCGGTTTCCTTCAGCGCGAGTTCGGTCTGGCTCTTGAGCCCGGCGAGTGGCGTGCGCAGCTGATGGGCCGCGTCGCTGATGAAACGGCGCTGCCCGGCCACGCTGTGCCGCACCGCATGCAGCAGCTCGTTCAGCGCGCTGACCAGCACCCGCACCTCCTCGGGCGCGGTGGTCAGCTGGATGGGGGTGAGGTTGTCGGGGGCGCGGTCCACCACCGCGTCGCGCAGGCGGGCGAGGGGGGCCAGGCCGGCGCGGATGCCGGCCCACACGATCACGGACATCAGCAGCACAAGGCCGCTGAGCGGCAGGGCCATGTCGATCAGGATCTGGCCGGCGAGTGCGTCGCGGCTTGCGCGGCTCTTGGCGATCTGCACGAGCATCGTCTGTGGCAGGTCGTCTTCGCCCCATCCCACGTACAGCGCGGCGATGCGCACGGCCACCGGCTTGCCGTCCTGCTCGACCGTGGCGTTGTAGAACACCGGGCGGTCGTACGGCGGCGCGGCGCTGGTGGCGGCCGGCGGCTGTGGCAGCTTGCGGTTGCCGAGGATGAACTCACCGGGTGGCGAACTCACCATGTAGTAGACCTTGTCGTCGGGGTCCGATTCGATGATGTCGCGCGCCGCGCGTGGAAAGTCGACGAGCAGCCCGTTGCCGAGCGGCTTGACCTGCCGGCCGAGTGCCTGCGAGGCCTGGTACAGGCTGCGGTCGATGGCGAGGTTGGCGTAGCGCGCCGCCACGTTGTAGGTGATGACGGCGGCGGCGGCCCACAGCACGAGCTGTGGCAGCAGAAGCCACACCAGCAGGTGGGTGCGCAGCGAACGGGAGCCTGGCGTGAGCCATGGCACGTTGCGCAGCAGGCCGGTGGGCACGTCCGTCATCCCGGCGAACGCGCGCTGCTGTCGGTGCTCACCGTGCGCCCCCCGTCATCCCGCGTGCCCCCCGTCATCCCGGCGCAGGCCGGGATCTCCACCGTTTCGCTGAACACCGGCTTGACTGGCCGAGGCGGCAGATCCCGGCCTGCGCCGGGATGACGGAGTCCGTTGGTGGGATGACGGCGTCGGTGGGTGGTCATTCCCCCGCTTCCAGCAGGTAGCCGAGCCCCCGCACGGTGCGGATGCTCAGCCCCGAGCCTTCGAGCTTGCGCCGCAGCCGGTGGATGTACACCTCGAGCGCGCCGGCCACCGTGCCGGGTTCGTTGCCCTCTCCGGCCCAGGCCTGGCCGATCTGGTCTTTCGTGACCACCTTGCCTTGGTGCGTGAGCAGCAGGTCGAGCAGCAGCCACTCGCGGGGCGACAGGTCCACCGGCGCACCGCCGATCGCCGCGCGGCGGCCCTCGCGGTCGAAACTCATCAGGCCGCTGGTCTGCACCGGCTGGCGCGCAGGGGTCCCGGTGAGGCGCGCGCGGCGCAGCAGGGCGCCGATGCGGGCTTCCAGTTCGGGGAAGTCGAACGGCTTGGTGAGGTAGTCGTCGGCCCCGGCGTTGAGGCCGGCCACCCGGCTCTCCAGGCTGTCGAGCGCGGTCAGGATCAGCAGCGGCAGGGCGGGGCGGGCCGCATGGGCGCGCTTGAGCACGGTCAGGCCGTCCACCATGGGCAGGCCCAGGTCGATGATGCCCAGGTCGAACGGCTGGTTGAGCAGCAGGTACTCCGCCACCGCGCCGTTGTCGGCATGCACGACCTCGAAACCTGCCTGGCGCAGGTTGGCCGACAGCGCGTCGGCGAGCGTGGGGTCGTCTTCGGCGAGGAGTAGGCGCATGGGTGGGGGGGGCGTTCCGCGGGCGATTGTGGCATGGGGCCCTGGTAGGCTCCCGCCCATGAACACCGCCCGTACCCCCTGGTTGCTCGCCACTCTCGCCCTGTCGCTCGTGCTGCTCGCCTGGTCCGGGTGGCACCCCTACGAACGTGGCACCTGGGCCATGGAGGTGTTCCCCGTCGTCATCGTGGTGCCGTTGCTGTGGGCCACCTACGGGCGGTTCCCGCTGACGACGCTGCTGTACGCGCTGGTCTTCGCCCACGCCCTGGTGCTGATGCTCGGCGGGGCGTACACGTACGCGCGGGTGCCCCTCGGGTTCCAGATCGCGGACGTGCTGGGCCTCACCCGCAACCCGTACGACAAGATCGGCCATTTCTTCCAGGGGTTCGTGCCGGCGATCGCCGCCCGGGAGATCCTCGTGCGCGGCCGGTACGTGCAGGGCCGCAAGATGCTGGCGTTCGTGGTCGTGTGCATCGTGCTGGCCATCAGCGCCACGTACGAATTCATCGAGTGGGCCGCGGCCCTGGCGCTGGGGCAGGGCGCCGACGAATTCCTCGGCACCCAGGGCGACCCGTGGGACACGCAGTCCGACATGTTCTGCGCGCTGATCGGGTCGGTGGTGTCGCTTGCGCTGCTGTCGCGCTGGCACGACCGTCAGATGGCGGGCCTGCCCGCCTCCGGTTCAGCGCGCTGAGGCGTCCGGATCGGCCGTGACCGATTCGGGCGGTTGCCAGTCATCGATGACGTGGCAGGTTGCGGGCCAGGACGGGACGTCGTTCGCGCCCGGATGGTGATCACCGGCCACGATGTTCGCTCGCAACTCGCGCTGGCGGAGCACCATGGCGCGGCCGATCAGGGCCGTGTCCATGCCCGCCAGGCGTGAGAAGAGGAACGACTCTTCCTCGTCGATGTGGCCCGACACGCACGCGCCCAGCGCTGCCACCGTGGCGTCATGGCCCGGGTCACCGGGTTCCATCTCGTCAAGCCGTGCGATGAGCGACCGCACGCGGGTGTGCCCCGACGTGATGTGCCGGATGGCCGAGGCATTGCCACACGCGGCCAGCACGGCCGGGAAAAAGACCTCGTCTTCCGTCTGTTCGTGCAGGCTCAGGCCGAGGCAGATCTGGCCCACGAGGCCGGCCTCCCGGTCTCGTCCGCCGGGCCGGTGTTCGAGCCGGGAAAAGGCGTGGAACAGCTGTTTCAGGATCGTGTGCTCTTGGCGCAGCATGTCGATGGCATCGGGCAGGATCGTTGGCAGACGGTGTTTCATGGCGTGGCCCGCAGGTCAACGGCGGGGCTCCGTGCGAGGATGGCCGTCGCGCACGGCGGCGGCGAGCAGGGTCATCGCCGGCGCGGACCGGCGAACCGGCGGCCCCTGCGGGCAGGCGAGGGCAAACCGCCCCGGCGCCGGCGGCGTGGGCTGGCACAGGGCGGGAACGTCGGGGCGCAACATGGGACATCTCCAGCGCGATCGGGGGACCGCGCACTCTGGTTCTAGCCCCTTATGGCCCTTCCGGCTGTGCGGTAGCGCACGCACGCCGCCCTCAGGGCAGCAGGCGGTCGTACTCCCGTTTGACCACCGAGTAGCACTCGCACGTGCGCTGCTCGAGGCCGGGGCGGTCCAGCACGGCGATGTGGCCGCGGGCATAGCTGATCAGCCCGGCCTTCTGCAACTTCAAGGCGGCCTCGGTCACGCCCTCCCGGCGCACGCCCAGCATGTTGGCGATGAGCTCCTGCGTCATCACGAGTTCGGTGCCTTGCAGCCGGTCCAGGCTCAGCAGCAGCCAGCGGCACAACTGCTGGTCGAGCGAGTGGTGCCGGTTGCACACCGCCGTCTGCGCCATCTGGGTGATCAGGGCCTGCGTGTACCGCAGCAGCAGGCGCAACACGGTGCCGCCGCGGTTGAACTCGGCGCTCATGGCGCTCGCCTTGAGCCGCAGGCCGCGGCCTGCGCTCTGCACCACGGCGCGGCTTGGCGTGCTGCCGCCCCCCATGAACAGCGAGATGCCCACGAGCCCTTCGTTGCCCACGACGGCGATTTCCGCCGACGCACCGTCTTCCAGCACGTACAGCAGCGACACGATGGCCGTGGTGGGAAAGTACACGTGGGTGAGCGTGCCTCCCGATTCGTACAGCACCTCGCCGAGTGGCATGTCCACGGCTTCGAGGTCAGGTTGCCAGCGCGCCAGCGCGTCGGGCGGGAGCGCGGCGAGCAGGTGGTTCTCTGGTGAAACGTCCATGTCGAGGGGCTCCAGGAAGGCCGGTAGGACGGGCCGGCCTGTATCCGAGTGTAGTTCCCTTACAGTGCGCGTTTTCGCCTCCGCAGAACCCCCTTCGCCCGTCATGCCAAAAGCTTCCGTTGTCTCCGTCCTGGCCGTTGCCGCCATGGTGGGCCTGGCCTTCCTCTCGAACCCGTCCGCCGAGAAACACCGCGCCAAGATCCGCGAGCAGGTGGCCGAGCGCAGTCCGCTCGCCGGGCTGCTCGGGGTGGGGCAGCTCACCGCGTTCGCGTCCACGTACCACCCGCTGGGCATGGCCTCGTACACCACGGCCAGCGGCAAGGTGGTGTCGGTGGGCGCGTTCGGTGTGGTGGTGGTGATGCTGCCGTGGGAGGAAAAGCGGTGAGCACCGTCCATACCCGCCTGGCCCTGCTCGGTGACGTGGGCCGCGTCGCGCCGCTGTTCGATGCGTACCGGCAGTTCTACGCACAGCCGGCGGATCTCGCGCGGGCGACGCAGTTCCTGCACGACCGCCTGTCCCGGCGTGAATCGCTGATCCTGCTGGCCACGCTCGACGACGGTGCCGTGGCGGGCTTTTGCCAGCTGTACCCTACCTTCTGCTCCATCGAAGCCGCCCCCATCTACACGCTGTCGGACCTGTTCGTGTCGCCTTCCGCACGCCGGCTCGGGGTGGGCCGGGTGCTGCTGCGGGCGGCCGAGCGGCTCGCGGCGGACCGCGGCGTGGTGCGCCTGGAACTCACCACCGCCCACACGAATCAGACCGCGCAGGCGCTGTACGAGTCGCTCGGATGGTGCCGGGACGAGGTTTACCGCACGTACACCCTGGCGGTGCGGAGCCAGGCGGGTACGGCCATTGCCTGAGCACCCGAAGACCAGCGGAACGCGGTCCGGGCCACCCTATCCTGTCGGACCGGGTGGAATACTGTCGTTCCTGCTTCCGCCTTGATACAAGACTCGCACGAAATGTCACCCATGACCCGTTGCCCCACTACCCCGCGCTCAGCCCAGGTTCTGGCCTTGTTCTCCATGGTCGCGGCCCTGGCGGCCTGCGGCGGTGGTGGCGGCGGAGGTGGTGACGACAGTCCGGCGCCAGCCGCGGCCGGCCCGGCGGCCAGTGCCCCCGCGGCAGGGTCGCCGCCGTCCCAGCCCGTCACGTCGGCCGCACGGGTGGCCGGTGTCGACCTGGTCCAGGGTTTCGTGTTCCCCAGCACCGACAGTTCGCTGCTGCTGGTGTCCAACCGCGACGTGATCGTGAAGGTCAACGTCACCACCACCAACACGGCCGAGGCCCGCCCCACCGGCACCTTGCGCATCGAGGACGGCAACGGCACGCTGATCGAACAGCGCGCGCTCACGGTGCCGACTGCGGCGCTGCAGTCCACGGTGCCGGTGGTACCCGATTTCACGCACTTCTACACCGCCACCGTGCCGGCCAGCGCGGTCAAGGCCGGCCTGCGCCTCACGGTGCAGCTGGCGAACGGCCAGCCGGCCACCGTGGTGACCCCGCGGGTGGGCGGCAGCAACGCCATCACGTTCGTGGCGGTGCCGGTCAGGATCCAGGGCACGGCCGCGCAGGTGTTCGCCGGCGCGGCGTCCTACCTGGCGGCCCAGATGCCGGTGTCCACCGTCACAGCGGTCACGCACGCGGTGTTCCCGTCGCAGAAGGTGACCACGCTGCCCACCACCGATGACCAGTGGGAGGCGGCCATGCGTGAGGTGCTCGGGGAGATGGCCGAGTTGCACAATCTCGAGAACGCGACCGACCGCACCTTCTACTATGGCTTCTTGCCCAAGCGCACCTACGGCATCACCGGCCTCGGGTACATGCCGGGCCCGGCGGCCGTGGGCATCGATTTCCCGACACAACCCGATGCCGTGGTGACCACGCTCGTGCACGAGGTGGGCCACAACTTCAGCCTGCCGCACGCGCCGTGTGGCGTGGCCAGCAGCGAAGACCCCAACTACCCGTACGCCAACGCCACGCTCGGCGCCGGCTCGCGGTTCATCTGGGGCTACGACAAACGCCGCAACGCGTTCGTCGACCCGCGTCCCACCACCGTGCACGACTTGATGAGCTACTGCGATGGCGACACGTTCTCCGACTTCAACTACCGGCGCATGCAGTCCTACCTGACCCCGGCCGACCGCCTGTCCGCCACCGGCGGGGTGAGCATCAAGTCCGTCACCGACTCGGTGGAAACCGGTCCCCAGGAGTTGCTGCTGGTCAGCGGCCGCATCGAGGGTGACCGCGCCGAACTCGGGAACGTCAAGTCGTTCACCGGCATCCCGCGCAACATCCCCGCCGGCGCCTACGTGCTGCGGGTGGTGACGGCGGCCGGCACGGTCGATCACCCGTTCGCCCCCATGGCACTCGATCACTCCTCTGCCTTCCTGCCGTTCCACCTGGCCATCCCGAACCCCGGCCAGGTGGTGTCGATGCAGGTGCTGGCGGCCGATGGCAAGGTGCTGGCCGAACGCCGCGCCGGTTCTCCCGTCACCACCGATCGCACGAAGGCGGTGGCGGCGGCGGCCACCACGGTTTCGGAAACGGGCGGGGTGCTGCACCTGCGCTGGGACGCGGCGGCCCAGCGGTCGCTCACCGTGATCCATGTGGGCGACACCCGCACCGTGCTCGCCCAGGACCTGGCCAGTGGCACGGCCGAGTTGCCCACGGCGGCGCTGCCGTCCGGCGGCAGCTTCGAGCTGATCTTCTCGGACGGGCTGAACTCCGTGCGGGTCACCGCACCGCGGGGCGCCGGCGGCTCGGTGAAGTGATGTCGTGGCGCGTGCGGCTCGGTCGCACGCGTCGCTGATCTCCACCACCAGCCCGCCTTGGCCGTTGAACCAGGGCGGCCGGCAGGCAGAGAAGGTGTCTCATCCGATGTGGGAGATCCAGATGCCGGGGGCGGGTTGGGCCGGCACGTCCGGTGTGCCGGCGGTGGCCGCGGGCACGTCGGGCATGCGCCGCACCGCGAGCCCCACCGACACCATGTCGATGACCAGCAGGTGCAGGATGCGCGAGATCATCGCCACGAACGTGGAGCTGTCCTCGTCGTGGTCCACCGCCAGGCACACGTCGGCCTTGCGGGCGAGCGGCGACTGGGTGGACGTGATGGCCACGATGGCGGCGCCGCGGTCCTTCGCGGCGTCGGCGGCGCGCACCAGTTCCGGCGTCTGCCCTGAACTCGAGATGAACACCGCCACGTCGGCCGGCCCCAGCACCTCGGCCGCGATGGCGAACACCGACGGGTCGGTGCGTGCCACCACCGGGATGCGGAAGCGAAAGAGCTTGTGCTGCGCGTCGAGCGCCACCATCGCGGAGTTGCCCACCGCGTAGAGCTCCACCCGCGCCGCGTCGCGCAGCAGCACGATGGCCCGTTCGATGGCGTCCACGTTGATGGATTCGCGGAACTGCACGATGGACGAAATGGTGTTGTCGAGCACCTTCGCGCACAGGTCGGACGTGGCGTCCTGCCGGTGCACCTGGGTGCGCTGCAGCGGGATGGTGCCGGTGAGGCCCGAGCCGAGCTTGAGCTTGAAGTCGGCGAGGCCCTCGAAGCCGAGCGAGCGGCAGAAGCGGATCACCGTGGGCTGGCTCACCTCGGCGCGTTTGGAGATCACGCCCACCGCGTCGTTCAGCACCGCCCGGGGGTTCTCGAGCACCACGTTGGCCACGCGCCGTTCGGCCGGTGACAGCTGCTCGCGGGCGTTGCGGATGCGTTCGAGCAGCGGGTTGCCGCCGTCGCGCGTGGGCACGTGGTCCACCAGCAGCGTGGACACCCCGTGGAACGCGAGGTTGTCGGCCGTCAGCACGTAGGTGGGGATGCGCGAGAGGTACGCGGAGAACCGCCCCTTCGCCTCGAACCGCTGGCGGAACGGCGACCGCAGGAACAGGTCACCGAGCCGCGGCACGATGCCGCCGCCCACGAAGATGCCGCCGGTGGCGCCGAGCGTGATGGCCAGGTCGGCCGCCACGGTGCCCAGCATGGCGCAGAAGCAGTCCAGCGTGTCCACGCAGGCGGCGTCGTCGCCGCGCTGGGCGCGGCGCACGATCTCGGCCGTGGGCAGTGGCGTGAGGTTCGTGCCGTTCAGCGCCTCGTGGATCAGCTCGATGCCCGGCCCCGACACCAGCCGCTCAGCCGACACGTGCGGCAGCGTCTGCCACATGTGGCGCAACACGCGCAGCTCGCGTTCATCGCCGGGGGCAAAACTCGTGTGGCCACCTTCGCTCGCGAGGCTGATCCAGCGGTCGTTGGCGGGGATCAGCGCGGACACCCCGAGCCCCGTGCCCGGGCCCAGCAGCCCGATCACGCCGTCGGTGGCCGGTACACCCCCGCCCACCTGCACGCGCCCGGCCTCGCCCACGCCGGGCAACGCCATCGCGAGGGCGGTGAAGTTGTTGACGACCAGCAGCGTGGACAGGCCCAGCTGCTGCTGCACGTCCTGGATGGAGAACTCCCAGGCGCGGTTGGTCATGCGTACCCAGTCGCCGTCGATCGGGTAGGCGATGGCAAACGCACCGTGCCTGGGGCGCAGGTCGGGCACCGTGTCGAGGTAGGCCTGCACGAGCGGCACGAACGCGGCGTGTTCGTCGCACGGCAGCACCGCCACCCGTTCGAACCGGCCGCGCACGCGCTCGATGCAGAAACGCGCGTAGGTGGCACCGATGTCGGCGAGCAGGCGCGGTTCGGCCTCGCCCTGGTCCGCGGGATCGGTGGCCATCAGCTGGGCCAGTTGCGGGTCGGTGGAGACGACGGAGGGGGGCATGCAGGGGGAGGTGAAAGCCTCCGCCTACTGTACCCAACAAACGCGGGGCCCATGCGCGGGGTCAGGGCGCGCGCTCGAGCAGCACGTAGCGTTGCGCGGCCAGGGCCACGCGGCCGCCCTTCACCACGCCGGTGGCACCCGAGTACGCGTCGCGCACCGTGGTGCCGTCGGCGAACGTGGTGCCCACTGCGATCTCGCCCTGGCCTGCGGCGTTCATCGCCACCACCACCGTGTCGCCCGTGGTGCGGTCGGTGCGGCTGAAGGTGTACGGGGTGTCGGCGATGCGGCGGTGTTCGCCGCGGGCGAGCGCCACGTGGCGCGCGCGGAACGTGCCGAGCTTGCGCCAGTGGGCCAGCAGCGCCGCGTCCATCGATCCCCAGTTCATGTCGGAGCGGGTGGCCTGCTGCGGGTCTGAGTCGGGCACCGGGCCCAGCGGGCGGCCGGTTTCGTCGCCGTAGAAGATCTGCACACCGCCCGGAGACAGCATCAGCGCCGCGCCACCTTCCTCGAGCTTCTGGCGGTCGAACAGCGAGGTGTCGTGGGACGACAGGTAGCTCAGCGTGGAGTAGCCGGGGCGGCCGGACAGCAGCTTGCCGTAGCGGTCGAACAGGCCGTCGGGCTGGCCGAACTGGGCGCCGCTGCCCTGGAACTCGAAGTTGATCAGGGCGTCGAAGCCGCTGCTGTGCAGCGCGTCGCGTTCGGGGCCCTTGCCCCAGTACTCGCCCACCATCCAGAACGGCTCGTCGTCGATCTTCCTGGTGGGGTTCTTCTGCTTCCACTCGGTGAGCGCCTGGCCGGCGGCCGCCTTCAGGTCGGCCCAGGCGGCCGGTTCCACATGCTTGACCGTGTCGGCACGGAAGCCGTCGATGCCGTACTCGCGCACCCAGTCGGTGAGCCACGTGACGAGGTAGCCGCGCACCGTGGTGTCCGGCAGGTCGCGTGCGTTGGTGTCGGGTTTGCCGGGCTGGGCCACGGGGGCCGGCATCGCCGCGCCCTGGGCGGCCTTGAGGCCCTTTTTCGCGGGGGCGGCGGGCGGCGGAGAGACCGGTGCACGCTTCTGCAGGAACGCCGGCAGCTTCACGAACGCCGTGCTGTCGGTGCGGAAGTCGGGCAGGTACGCGAGCTGCATCGTCTGGTCGTCGCGCCCACCCTCGAGGTAGCCGGGCAGGCCGGCGCGCACCCAGTCGCGGCCCCACCACTGGCCGAACGCGAAGTTGTTGTAGTCGATGTACGAGTGGTAGTCGGCGAGCGTCGCCTTCTCCGAATCTGGCCACAGCACCTTCAGGCCCAGGTCCTTGGCGGACTGGATGTCGAGGTAGCCCGGGTGGTTCATCACCACGTCGAACAGGATGCGGATGCCCTGCGCATGCGCGGTGTCCACCATCTCGCGCAGTTCGGCGGGAGTGCCCATCGACTGGTCGAGCGTGGTGAAGTCGAGCGCGTAGTAGCCGTGGTACGCGTAGTGCTTGAACTCCTTGTTGCCGCCCACCACCCAGCCGTGGATCTGCTCGTACGGCGCGGTGATCCAGATGGCGTTGACCCCGAGCTGCCTGAACCAGCCTTCCTTCAGCTTGTCGGTCACGCCCTTCAGGTCACCGCCATGGAAGGTGCCGATCTCGTCCTTGCCGTCCTTCTGGCGGCCGTAGGCGTTGTCGTTCGACGGGTTGCCGTTGGCGAACCGGTCGGTGATCAGGAAGTAGACGATCGGGTTGTCGGCGAAGCGGCCCGGCACCGCCGCGGGGGCGGTGGGGGTGGCCTTCGTGGCCGGCGCCGTGGGTGCCGAGGTGGAACACGCCGTGGCCATCAGCGACAGCACGGCCGCGGCAACGAGCCGCTTGGGGAGGAAGTGGTTCACGGCGTGTTCTTCCGGCGGATCAGCTGCAGGGCTTGGCTTCGCGGGCCTTCCTGGCGTCGTCGAGCGACGTGTAGATCTTGCGGTCGCCGCTGTTGACCCAGA
Source organism: Rhizobacter sp. Root1221 (assembly GCF_001425785.1). Taxonomy (GTDB): domain Bacteria; phylum Pseudomonadota; class Gammaproteobacteria; order Burkholderiales; family Burkholderiaceae_C; genus Rhizobacter. Next base: position 43,828 of record NZ_LMDI01000009.1, read on the forward strand.
TCTCCTTCGTGGCCGACCCGTCGAACGCCATGTCGCGTCCGCCCTGTTCCTTCGAGTCACCCTTGTGGATGATGTAGTTCACGCGGCCCTTCGTGAATTCGTCGAGCTTGATGGTCCAGAACACCCCGAAGTCGTTCTTGCCGCTCGGTTGCAGCGGTTTTTGCCATTCGACGCCGGTCACCGGAATGCCACCGTCCTTCCACAGGTGTGCGCCCCAGCCGTCGTACGTGCTGTCGCAGCGGTTGTAGTTGATCGTGGCGGTCTGCGCCTGGGCGCCCAGGGCGCCGGCAGCCAGCGCGGCGGCCACGGCGAACTTCAGGGACGAACGGAACTCGGTCATGGTGAGGAACCTCTCGGGCAACGTGAAGGGAAGGGGTCGCATGGGGGCGGCCCCGGTTGGGGGAAGCGGCGAGGCTCAGCCCTTGATGCCGCCGGCCGTGAGGCCGGAGATCATCCATTTCTGCGCCAGGATGAAGACGAGCGTGATGGGCAGGCCGGACAGGATGGCCGCGGCCGCGAAGTCGCCCCACAGGTACTTCTGCTCGTAGAGGAAGAGCTTGGAGCCCACGGCCAGCGTGAGCTTGGCTTCCTCGTGCAGCAGGATGGAGGCCACCGGGTACTCGATGATGGCGCCGATGAAGGCCAGCAGGAACACCACCATCAGGATGGGCACCGCCATGGGCAGCAGCACCATGCGGAAGGCCTGCCACGGGGAGGCGCCGTCCACCTTCGCCGCCTCCTCGATCTCCACCGGGATGGTGTCGAAGTAGCCCTTGATGGTCCACACGTGCAGCGCGATGCCGCCCGAGTAGGCGAGCAGCAGCGACCAGTGGCTGTCGATGCCGAAGGCCGGGAACACGTTGCCGATGCGGTCGAAGATCGCGTAGATGGCCACGAGGGCCAGCACCGACGGGAACATCTGCATCAGCATCAGGCCGGCGAGCGAGGCCTGCTTGCCGCGGAACTTCATGCGCGCGAACGCGTAGGCGGCGGTGGTGGACAGGAACAGCGTGATGACGGCGGTGAGCCCCGCCACCTTGACCGAGTTCCACAGCCACACGAGCACCGGGAAGTCGGGTTTCACGAGGCGCCCGTCATCGGCCGTGTACGACATGCCGAGCGCGAGCTTCCAGTGTTCGAGGCTGATCTGTTCGGGGATCAGGCTGCCGGCGGCGAAGTTGCCGGGCCGCAGCGAGATCGACAGGATCATCAGGAACGGGAAGATCACGAGCAGCACGAGGCCGATCAGGAAGAGGTGCGCCAGCACGACGCGCCAGCGGTGGGATTTGTCGACGACGATGGCCATGTGGGTGGTTCCTTAACGCGCGTCTTCGCGGGCGATCTTCGTGAAGCGCATCTGCACCAGCGAGATCACGGCCACCATCGCGAAGATGACGGTCGAGATCGCCGCGGCCAGGCCGAACTGCTGGCCCGAGTCCTGGAAGGCGATGCGGTAGGTGTAGGAGACCAGCAGGTCGGTGGTGCCCGCGGGCACGCTGGTGTCGAGGAAGTCGGGCCGGCCGCCGGTGAGCAGTGCGATCAGCACGAAGTTGTTGAAGTTGAACGCGAACGCTGAGATCAGCAGCGGCGTGAGCGGCTTCATGATCAGCGGCAGCGTGATGCGGAAGAAGTTCGTCAGCGGGCCGGCGCCGGCCACGGCCGAGGCCTCGTACAGGTCCGACGGGATGGCCTTGATGAGGCCCATGCACACCACCATCATGTACGGGTAGCCGAGCCACACGTTGACGATCAGCAGCATGATCTTCGCGAGCGTCGGGTCCGAGAACCACGCCGGCCGGATGCCGAACAGTGCCTCGAGGATCAGGTTGATCTCGCCGAAGTTGTTGTTGAAGAGGCCCTTGAACACGAGGATCGAGATGAAGCCCGGCACCGCGTACGGCAGGAACAGCATCACGCGGTACACCCCCTTGAACTTGAGCGCGTCCCAGTTGAACAGCACGGCGAGCAGCATGCCGAGCGCCGCCGCGAAAAAGACGGTGAGGGCCGAGAACGCCACGGTCCACGCGAAGATGCGCACGAACGGCTCGCGGAACGCGGCGTCGGTGAAGATGCGGCGGTAGTTGTCGAGGCCCACGCCTACCTGGAAGCCCGGCTGCACCTGTTGCCCGGCCTGGGTTTCGTAGAACCCGGTCTTGAAGTTCGCGGTGAGGACGTCGCCGGTCTGCTTGTTCAGCAGCGTGCCGTCGCCGCGGGGTTCGTACAGCGGCTCCACCGGGCCGAACTGGCGCAGGCCGGTCATGCGCAGCTTGCGGCCGTCCGGGGTGACGAAGGTGAGCGCCTTCAGCGCGGCCTGGCGCGCGATCAGGTCGCGGAACTGCACCGGCTCGCCGAGGGCGATCTTGACCTGCTCGGCAGGCGCCACGGCCAGTTCGAGCGGGGTGGTGTTCTTCAGGGCAAGCGGACCGGAGACGAACGCGGCCTGCGTGTCGGGGTTTTCGAACCGGGCGCGGAACTCGGCGCCATCGGGGTGCAGCGTGAACTGGAGGTTGCTGCCTTCAACCTGGTAGGTCTCATCGACCAGGTACTGCGTGGCGCGGGGAAACTTCAGCAGGTTCTTGGAACTGTGGTTCGTGAAGCCGATGCCCATGGTGTAGACCATCGGGAACACGACGAAGATCAGCGCGGCGCCGATGCCGGGAAACAGGTAGCGGTAGGCGTAGGCCTTGGACGACGTATAGACCCACGCGGCCAGCGCGGTGATCACGAGGATGGTGCCCGCCAGCAGCGTCTCGCCGGCGGCGTGCACCATCACCACGACATACAGCGCGGACAGCAGCACCGCGGTCAGCAATACCGGCGCTGACCAGCGCGACAGGGACATCTTCAAGCTCATGGCGGACAGGGGAAAAGTCGGAAGCCCGCCGGGGCCTCGGGCTCCGGCGGGGGATTCACGGCAGGTTTAGTTCGAGGTGATGCGCTTGGCCGCGCCGTCGAGCGCTTCCTTCGGCGTCTGGCGGCCTTCGGTCATGTTCTGCAGCGCGGACTGCATCGACGACCAGAAGCGGCCCATCTCCTTGATGTTGGGCATCGGTGCGCCGTCTTGCGCGCTGGCCATCGTGACCTGGATGTTCGGGTTGCTCTTGAGCTCCGAGAACAGGGCCTTGCTGGCCGGCGTGCCGAGCGGCACGTCGTCGTTGATCTGCTTCAGGCCGTTGACGCTGAGCATGTAGTTCTCGATGAACTCCACGGCCACGTCGCGGTTGGGCGACGCTTTCGAGATCATCGCGCCCAGCACGCCGACAAACGGGGCCGCCTTCTTGCCGGCCACGGTGGGGATCTTGGCAACGCCGTAGTCGACCTTGGCCTTCTTCAGGTTGTCCCACGACCACGGGCCGTTGATCATCATCGCGACCTTGCCCTGGGCCATGCCGGCTTCCATCTCGGCGTAGCCTGCACCCTTGGTCATCACGCCGTCCTTGACGAACTTGGACAGCAGTTCGGCGCCCTTGAGCGAGCCGGCGTTGTTGACACCGGTGTCGGCCGGGTCGTAGGTGCCATCAGGCTTGAGCTTGAACACGTAGCCACCATTGGCGGCCAGGAGCGGCCAGGTGAAGAACGTGTTGTTGTAGTCCCAGAGGATGGCCTTCTTGCCGGAGGCGGACAGCTTCTTGTCCAGCGCGGCGATTTCCTCGAAGGTTTTCGGCGGGTTGGGCACGAGGGCCTTGTTGTAGACGAGTGCGACGGCTTCGATCGAGATCGGGTAGCCCCAGGTCTTGCCACCCACCGTGAAGGCCTTCCAGGCCAGCGGGTCGATGTCGGCCTGCACCTTCTTGCCCGGGGTCACGGTCTGCAGCAGGCCGCCGCCGATCCACTCGCCGATGCGGTCGTGCGGCCAGATCCAGATGTCGGGGCCCTTGCCGGCCGCGGCGGCCTGCTGGAACTTGCCCGGGGCGTCTTCCGGGTGCTCCACGATGACCTGCACGCCGGTCTTCTTGGTGAACTCTTCGCCGACCTTGGCCAGGCCGTTGTAACCCTTGTCACCGTTGATCCAGATCAACAGCTTGCCCGGCTCGGCCGCCTGGGCGTGCAGCGCGAAGCCGCCACCGAGGGCCAGGGCTGCCGCAGCGGCCAGCAGTTGAATCTTTTGGCGTTGGACTTTCATCTTCAGTTCTCCTTCAGTGGATGCCGAGTCAGGGCAAGGTGTGCCCCTGTTCGTCGAACAGGAAACAGCGTTGGGGGGGAAAGACGAGCCAGGCGGTGTCGCCGGTGTTGAGGGGGTTCTCGGGGTCGGTGCGGATGGTCAGCGGTTCGGGCGAGTCACCGACGCTCACGTGCAGGTAGGTCGAATCCCCGAGGTGTTCGGCGAGCTGCACGAAGGCCTTCACGGCGCCGTCGCTCGCAGTGCCGGTGGCGCTGATGTGTTCCGGGCGAACGCCGAGCGTGACCTTCGCGCCGGCAGCCAGCGCAGTTGTGTTGGCCGCCACGGGAACGCGGGTGCCGTCGGCCAGGCGCACGAGGCCGTCGGCCTCGATGGCCCCGTCGATGAAGTTCATCTTCGGCGAGCCGATGAATCCGGCGACGAAACGGTTCACGGGGCGGTGGTACAGCGCCATCGGCGTGCCCACCTGCTCGATGCGGCCGGCGCTCAGCACCACGATGCGGTTCGCGAGGGTCATGGCCTCGACCTGGTCGTGGGTGACGTAGATCATCGTCGTCTGCAGTTCGCGGTGCAGGCGCGACAGCTCGACACGCATCTGCACGCGCAGCGCGGCGTCCAGGTTCGACAGCGGCTCGTCGAAGAGGAACACGCCCGGCTTGCGCACGATGGCGCGGCCGATCGCGACCCGCTGGCGCTGGCCGCCGGACAGCGCCTTCGGCTTGCGTTCGAGCAGGTGTTCGATCTGCAGGATCTGCGCGGCGCGGCTCACCGCGGCCTTCATCGCGTCCTTCGTGAAGCCGGCCAGGCGCAGGCCGAAGGCCATGTTCTCGGCCACGCTCATGTGCGGGTAGAGCGCGTAGCTCTGGAACACCATCGCGATGCCGCGCTTGGCGGGCGGCACCTCGTTGACCTGCTGGTCGCCGATCCACAGCTCGCCGGCGGTGATTTCCTCCAGCCCGGCGATGCAGCGCAGCAGTGTCGATTTGCCGCAGCCCGACGGGCCCACGAACACGACGAATTCGCCGTCGTTGATCTCGAGGTCGATGCCGTGCAGCGTTTCGACGTCGGCGTAGGACTTGCGCAGCCCCTTGAGTTTCAGATGTGCCATGTGTCAGTCGTCCGCGGTGTCAGGCGGCCATCTCGCCGAAGTAGAAGCCGTGCCCGGGCAGCGTGAAGCGGTTGCCGGCGCGTCGGCCTTGTTGCGCCGGGTCCAGGTGGGTGGCCGTGGCCACGGTGGTGGCCACGTCGAGCGTGATGTCGACCGGGGTGGCGCCGAGGTTGAACACACACAGCAGTGTCTTCCCGCCGGCGCCCGCCTCGGGCGATCGCACCAGTGCCAGCACGGGTTCCGGCGCGTCGATGAAGCGGATGTCGCCGGTGAGCAGCGCGGGCTGGGTCTTGCGCCAGGCGAGCAGGCGGCGCATGAAGTTCAGCGGCGAGGCGGGGTCGGCCTCCAGCACGTCGACCGCACGGGCGCGGTGTTCGGCCGGCACCGGGAGCCACGGCGCCACGTCGAGGCCGTTGCTGAAGCCCCCGTGCGGCTGGTGCTGCGCCCAGGGCATCGGGGTGCGGCAGCCGTCGCGGCCCTTGAATTCGGGCCAGAACGTGATGCCGTACGGGTCCTGCAGCTTCTCGAACGGGATGTCGGCTTCCGTCAGGCCCAGCTCGTCGCCCTGCCACCAGCACACGCTGCCGCGCAACGACACGAGCATGGCCATCGCGACCTTGCTGTAGGCGAGGGGCGCGTCGGCGCCGCCCCAGCGGGTCTGCACGCGGGCCACGTCGTGGTTGCCGTAAGACCAGCTGGCCCAGCCGTCGTGCATCTGCGCCTCGAGCTCCTCCACCTCGCCGCGGATGTGGGCGGCCGAGTTGTCGGTGGTGAGCAGGTTGAAGCTGTACGCCATGTGGAGCCGGTCGCCGCCCTTGGTGTACTCGGCCATGACCTTCAGCGAATCGTCGTCGCCGATCTCGCCCACGCTGGCCGCGCCGTACTCGTTGAGCAGCGCGCGGATGCGCTTGAGGTACGGCACGTTCTCGGGCTGGGTCTTGTCGTACAGGTGGCGCTGCATGCCGTACGGGTTGCTTTCACCCACGCTGCGGGTGTCGCGTTTCTCGGCCGGCGGGTTGTTGCGCAGCTGGCGGTCGTGGAAGTGGAAGATGCAGGCGTCGAACCGGAAGCCGTCCACGCCCCGTTCGAGCCAGAAGCGGATGTCGGCGAGCACCTGGTCCTGCACTTCCGGGTTGTGGAAGTTCAGGTCGGGCTGGCTGGCCAGGAAGTTGTGCAGGTAGAACTGCCGGCGGCGGGCATCCCACTGCCAGGCGGAACCGCCGAACACGCTGAGCCAGTTGTTGGGCGGGGTGCCGTCGGGCTGCGGGTCGGCCCACACGTACCAGTCGGCCTTCGGGTTCGTGCGGCTCGTGCGGCTTTCGGTGAACCAGGCATGCTGGTCGGACGTGTGCGACAGCACCTGGTCGATCATGATCTTCAGGCCGAGCACGTGGGCTTCGGTGATCAGGCGGTCCAGGTCGGCCAGCGTGCCGAACAGCGGGTCGACGTCGCGGTAGTCGGCGATGTCGTAGCCGAAGTCCTTCATCGGGGAGCGGAAGAACGGCGAGATCCAGATGGCATCCACCCCGAGGCTCGCGATGTACGGCAGGCGGTCGATGATGCCGGGCAGGTCGCCCACGCCGTCGCCGTTGTGGTCGGCAAAGCTGCGCGGGTAGACCTGGTAGATCACGGCGCCACGCCACCAGGACGTGTCGGCAGGGATGGGTCGGGGGGATGCGGAAGTATTCACGGGACGAGGCTCGGCGTCGGGCAGTTCAATGGCAGGGCAAGAACAGGGCAAGAACAGGGCTTCAAGGCCATGGGCACCACCGGGGTGATGGCCATGGCGCTGAAGGCAAGCCCACCGGCTCGTGGCCAGCGGACCTGCCGGAAACAGGTGCGCATAGGGTCTCCGAAATGGCGGCGGGGTTCCTTGTGGGATTCCCTGCCAACCATTTGCGTCAACCCCGGTGGATCACCACCACGATTCCACTTGCAGACCGTAGGACAGGCCGTTGGTCTTGGTGCCGAAGACGCCGTTGGCGATCGTGTTGCCGTTCAGCGTGTTGGCATCGTTCCACTTCGCGTAGGTGACGAAACCACGGAAGACCGGGCGCGACCAGAAGCCCTTCGACAGGGCGAGCTGCGGTGCGATCGTCAGCTTGGCCAGCTTGGCGGTGGCTTCGGAGCCGGTCTTGGTCTGGTCGTAGCCGGCTTCGACGGCGAGGCTCACGTTGTCGTTGAAGTTGTACTGCGGGCGGATGCCGATGCTGGCCCAGTTCGAGTCGTTGCCGCCGGCCTTCGCGAAGACCTTGCCATACGAGGCGGTGAACATGCCGCTGACGTTCGTGCCGGCCAGATCGAAGTAGAGCTGGTCGTGGATGCGGTAGGACCAGTCGTTCTCGGCGGTTTCGCTGCCGCTCACGTACGTGGGGACGAAGCTCCAGTTGGCACCCAGGCCTTCGCCCAGCACCAGCGCGACCTTGTTGAAGCCGCCGCCGAACACGTTGCTCTGGGTCTGCTCGAGGAACAGCTGCGTGCCCTTGCCTTCGCCGCCGGCCGGGTTGGCCGTGCTGCCGAACAGGTACAGCAGTTCGCCTTCCATCTTGCTGTTGGTCCACAGCGGGATTTCGTACAGGCGGGCGCTGAGGTGCTTGGACGTCATCTGGTTCGCGTTGTGCCCGTTGCCGGTGCCGCCGTCGCTGTTGCGCTGCTGGTAGGACAGGGCGAACTTGAGCTGACCGAAGGCGATGTCCTCGATGCCGGCGCCGGGGCCGCTGTTGCTCCAGTAGTAGTAGTCGTTGATGTGGATGTCGTGGCGGTTGTAGAAGCGCTTGCCGACCCAGACCTTGGCGTCGCCGAACGTGGCGCCGTCACCGAAGAAGCCGCCGGCCTGGAAGAAGTTCTGGCGGCTGGCGACGTTGAGGCTGTCGCCGTTGGTGCCTTCGAAGTCCTGGCCGTTGTTTTCCTGGAGCGCGAGCATCAGGTTGTACTTGGCCCAGGCGCCGTCGGCCTTGCCGAACGGGGCCACGACCATGGCTTCGCCGTAGGAGTCGCACTCGTTGCCGAGCCGGTACTTGGCCTGGGCGTTGCGACCCTGGAAGCACTGCAGGCCGCCGCCTTCGCTGGTCGTGCCGACCTGCGTGCGCATGTAGCCATGGAACTCAACGCCTTCGGCATGCGCAGACGGCGCACCGAAGGCGCCGGCTGCGGCGGCGGCCACGGCCAACATCTTGAACTTCTTGATCATCACGGAGGGACTCCTCGTCTAGCTGCTGCTCGGAACCGACCCGAGGCCTCAATGGGCCCTTGTGTGTCGGCGGTTGGGGGAAACGGGTTTGGCGCACCGCGGCAACCGGAGCGCGCGCTGCGCCCGCGCCAACGGCGGCGGGCAGCAGGGGTTCGGCGGAAGCGATGAGGTGCGACATGAAAGCGGTGTTCGGGGTGGGTTCGGCGAAAGTAGCTTGACTACAGCGACGCGTGCCATTTGCGACTGGAAAGGACTTTAGGTGGGTTACTGAATCGAGAAACAGCGGGATAACCCTAGTGTGATACGAGGCCAAACCCTAATGGTGTTCGCCTGGGGTTTACGTTTCTGGACGTCCTACAGGTGATCGCATACCATGCGCGGATGTAGTCTGGGTACAGAGTGGCGCACCGCGGTGTTGACTCGGCGCCACACTTTTTTCAACAGAGGTCATCCACTTGAACCAGGAATCCACCTTCCCCCGGCTGCTCGGCGACATCGGCGGCACCAATGCCCGCTTCGCCTGGCAGGCTTCGCCCGGTGCCGCCCTGACCGACATCGCGACGTACCCGGCGGCGGACTACGCCACCGTGCTCGACGCCATCCGCGAATACCTGCGCGCCCACGCCAAGCCCACGCCGCGCTGGTGTGCCATCGGCATCGCGAACCCGATCACCGGCGACCGGGTGCAGATGACGAACCACCACTGGTCGTTCTCGATCTCCGAAGTCCAGCGTGCGGTCGGGCTCGACCGCTTCCTGCTCATCAACGACTTCACCGCGCTGGCGCTGTCGTTGCCGGCGCTCGAGGCCGGCCAGCTGCGCCAGGTGGGCGGTGGGCAGGTGGTCGACGGTGGGCCGGTGGCGTTGGTGGGGCCGGGCACCGGCCTCGGGGTGTCGGGGCTGCTGCACACCGGAGGTGGGGTGAGCGTGCCCCTCAATGGCGAAGGGGGTCACGTCACGCTGGGTGGCACGAACGACCGCGAAGATGCCGTGATTGCATCGCTTCGTCGCCGTTTCGGGCATGCGTCCGCGGAGCGTGCGCTCTCCGGCCCGGGGCTCGTGAACCTGTACGAGGCGCTGTGCGAGCTGGACGGGGTGCTGGCAAAACCCATGACGGCAGCGGCACTCACCGCCGCATCGGTGGCCGGCAGCGACCCGCAGGCGGCCGAAACCGAGGCGCTTTTCTTCTCGTTCCTCGGCACGGTGGCCGGCAACCTGGCCCTGTCGCTCGGAGCGCGGGGTGGGGTTTACATCGGGGGGGGTATCGTGCCGCGCCTGGGTGACCGTATCCTTGCGTCCGCCTTCCGCAACCGTTTCGAGCAGAAGGGGCGTTTCCAGCCCTACCTGGCCTCGATCCCGGTGTTTGTCGTGTCGGCCGAGGTGTCCCCGGCGCTGATCGGGGCTGCCCGCGCCCTCGACGTTCTTTGATGTACCGCTCGTCTTTCCTGGAGACCGACAGATGTTCAACCTGACTGCACTCAGCCGAGGCACCGCTGGCGTCGTGATGGGCCTGGCCCTGGCCATGCCCGTGTTCGCCCAAAAGCCGCTCGACTTCGTGCTGGGCGGCATGCCGCCGAAAGAATCCGCTGGCGAAAAGCTCGTGTTCCGCATCAACGAACTGAGCGCCATCCAGCTTGTGCCGCGCGAAGGTGGCGTGCCCAACCAGCACCCCCGCGTCGTGGAACCGGAGGTGATCCGCCAGCAGCTGTCGGCCCTGCGCCTCACGCCGCCAAAGGGGGCGGTGGAGCCGCTGTTCGGGGAAGCCGAATCGGCCGACCTGGCCGAACCCATCGCCCGTGCGCTGGCCGCCGCGAAGCCCGACCAGGACTTGCTGCTGCTCTCCACGTCGCGCCGCGACGGTTCGTACTTTTCGCCACCGGTGGGGCTCACGGCGCGCCTGTTCGTGGCCAACGACCGCCTCAACGTGATCGTGCACGACGCCCGCAACGAGTACTACAGCCGCTGGCGCGGCACCAGCATCCGCCCCGATTTCACGTTCGGCTCGCGCACCGCGGCGAGCAAGACGAACCTGCTCGCGCAGGCCGGTGTGTTGCAGCGTCCGGACTGGGCGGCCCTGCCGCTCGTGCCGCTGGCGGCCGACCCGGCCAAGCCGGCGGTGGCGCCGGCACCGGTGGTGGTGCAGGTGGCCCCGTACGTTGCGCCCGCGGCGGCCCCTGCGGCGGTGGCGCCTGCGCCTGCCGCTGCGCCGGCCGTTGCGCCCTCCGAGGCCGAGAACCGGTTGCGCACGCTCAAGCGGCTGCGTGACGGCGGGTTGATCTCGGAAGAGGAGTTTCAGCAGAAACGGGCCGAGGTGCTGAAGGCGCTCTGACGCTGGGCCTTTTGGCTCGCAACGCAGTCACCCCGGCCACCCGCCGGGGCCGGGTGGCTGCGTGCAGCGCTTGTTCCCTGGCGAGGCCGCGCCGGGTCTCGTCCCGGCAGCCGACCCGCAGGTGCTCGTTACTTGCGAGGCTCCGATGCCTGTCCCGGTGACTGCGCAAGCGACAGCCAGCGGTCGAGTGTCTGCGGGTTGGCCATCAGCGCCTCGCTGTCGCCCCGGTGCACCACCGCGCCTCGGTCGAGTACCACCGCGAACTGCGTGATCGGCAGGATCATGCGCGGGTTCTGCTCGACGATGATCGCGCTCATGCCCTCGTCGCGCACCACCCGCGCGATCGAGCGCAGCAGCTCCTCGACGATGATCGGCGCGAGGCCCTCGAGCGGCTCGTCCAGCAGCAGCAGCTTCGGGTTCAGCACCAGCGCACGCGCCACGGCGAGCATCTGCTGCTCGCCGCCCGAGAGCTGGTTGCCCATGTTGGCCTGGCGCTCCGCCAGGCGCGGGAACATCTCGTAGGCGCGCGCCACCGTCCATGGTCCGGGCCGCGCGACCGCTGTCAGGTTCTCGTGCACCGTCAACGACTTGAAGATGTTGCGCTCCTGCGGCACCCAGCCGATGCCAGCCGCGGCGCGTTTGTACGATGGCAGCGTGCTGATGTCCTGGCCGTCCAGCACGATGCGGCCCGCATGCCGGCGCGTCTCGCCAACCAGCGTGTTCAGCAGCGTTGTCTTGCCGGTCCCGTTGCGGCCGAGGAGCGCGAGCGATCGGCCTTTCTCCAGCACGAGGTCGATGCCTTGGACGACCACGGCCTCGCCGTAACCCGACTTCAAACCCTCGACGCGCAGCAGCTCAGCCATGTTGGCTCTCTCCGAGGTACACGGACTTCACGCGCGGGTCGGTCGAGATGCTCTTGACGTCACCTTCGGCGAACAGCGCGCCATCGACCAGCACCGAGACCGTCCGCGCGAAGTTGAAGACCAGGTCCATGTCGTGTTCGATCAGCAGCACGGTCACGTCAGCCGGAAGCGCGTTGACGATGTCGAAGATCGCCTGCCGCTCGCCCTCGGGCACGCCAGCGACCGGCTCGTCCAGCAGCAGCACGCTCGGCTGGCAGGCCAGGGCGGTCGCGATCTCGAGTTGGCGCCGCTTGCCGTAGGAGAGGTATGCCACCTTCTGGTCCATCACGTCGTCGAGATTGAACTGCCGGAGCAACGATTCGCATCGTTCGGCCACCCTTGCATCGCGCCCGAGCGGTTGCCAGAGCCGCTGGCTGATACCGATCTGGTTGGAGACCGTCATGGCCAGCGACTGAAGCGGTGTCATCTCGGCGAAGAGTTGGTTGATCTGGAAGGTGCGGACGATGCCACGCCGGACACGCCGGTGCGAGGGCAGCCGCGTGATGTCCTCGCCGTTGAGAATCACCGTGCCAGAGGTCGGCTCGAGCACGCCGGTGAGCAGGTTGATCAGCGTCGTCTTGCCGGCGCCGTTGGGGCCGATCAGCGCCTGGCGTGCGCCCTTCTCGATCTTGAGGGAGACGTCGTTGGTCGCTGCGAAGCCACCGAAGCGCTTGACGAGGTTCCTGGTTTCCAGAACGACGGTCATGACTTCTTCCACCACGTCCACGGTTTGAAGAGGCGGTCGCGCCCGACCATGACCAGCACGACGAGGAACAGGCCCAGCCAGAAGGTCCAGTACTGCGGCGTCCAGGCCGACAGCAGGTCGTGCATCAGCTTGAGGGCAATCGCGCCAAGCACGCCGCCCCACAGCCAGCCGGTGCCGCCGATCACGACGACCAGCAGCACGTCGGCGCTGCGATGGAAATCGAGTCCGTCGAGCGAGGCGAAACCGGTCGTCTGCGCGAGCGCCGCGCCGGCCGCGCCGGCCATCGCGGCCGAGATCGTGTAGATCACACCCAGCCGCAGGTCGACGTTCAGGCCGATCGCCGCGGCGCGCAGGCGGTTGTCGCGGATGGCTCGCAGTGACCACCCGAACGGCGAGGCGACGATGCGGCGCGCGACAAGCAGGCCGACGACGAGCAGCACAAGGGAATACGCATAGGCTGTGCGGCCGTAGAGGTCGAACTCGAACCGGCCGAGCAATGGGCCGATCGTCACACCCTGCAAGCCGTCGGCGCCGCCGGTGAACTCGAGCTTGTTGGCGAGCTCGAACAAGATCGCCGCGACGCCCAGCGTGATCATCAGCCGCGCCAGGTCGGAGCCGCGCATCACCAGCACGCTGCTGACCGCGCCGAGCAACGCGGCGGCGGCGATGGCGACACCCAGGCCCACGAGAGGATCCGGCATCACGTGCTTCGCGAACAGCGCCGCGACGTAGGCGCCTGTGCCGAAGAAGGCCGCGTGCCCGAGCGAGATGACCCCGGCATAGCCGAGGATCAGGTCGAGCGACAGCGCGAACAACGCGAGTATCGCGATCTCGTTGGCGAGCAGGGCGTGTTCACCGACGAAGAACCAGGAGACCGACAGTGCGGCCAGAAGGACCAACTCCCATGGTTTCCAACGCGAGGTGGCGTTGAGCGAGGCGAGGGTGGTGCCGAGGTCTGCGTGTGTGGCGCTCATCGCGTTGTCCCCCGGCCGACCAGCCCCTGCGGGCGCCAGAACAGGATGGCCACCATCAGCAGGTAGACGATGAAGGCGCCGAGCTTCGGGACGTAGTACTTGCCGAACACATCCGCGATGCCCAGCAGCAACGCGGCAAGCAGCGGCCCGGTGAGGGTGGTGGTTCCGCCGACCGAGACGACGATCAGGAAATAGATCATGAACTTGAGCGGGAAGCTGGGGTCCAGCCCCACCATTTCGGCACCCAGCGCGCCGCCCAGCCCGGCCAGGCCGGAACCGACCGCGAAGGTCACGCTGAACATGGCACTCACGTTGATGCCCAGGCCGCGTGCGACACGCTGGTCGTCCACCGCCGCACGCAACCGGCTGCCGAAGCGCGTTCGCGCCAGTGTCCGCTGCAGAAGCGCCGTCAGTGCCAGGCAGACGACCACGATGAAGAGCCGGTATCTTCCGATGCCGACGCCACCGATGTCGTAGCGGCCCTGCAGCCAGGCCGGCAGCTTGATGATCTGCTGCTGCGAGCCGATGCCGTAGTCGACCGCTGCGACCGCCATGAAGACCAGGCCGATCGACAGCAGGACATGATCGAGATGCGGCCGCTTGTAGAGTGGGCGATAGAGCGTGGCTTCGGCCAAGCCGCCGATCACCGCAGGCACCAGGAACGCGAGTGGCAGCGTCCACAGGAAGGGCACGCCGGCGCGGTCCATCAGCAGTACCGTCACGTAGCCTCCGGCCATCGCGAACGCACCGTGCGCGAGGTTCACGAAGTTCATCAACCCGAGCGTCACGGCAAGCCCGATGGCGAGCACGAAAAGCAGCATGCCGTAGGCGATGCCGTCGAAAAGCAAGGTCAGCATGTTTGATGGACGCGCAGGGGCGTCGACCTATTTGGTCTTGCCGGGGTCCTTGACGGCTTTCTGCACATCAAACTCGACGTTGTGCAGTTCGCCACCGACCCTCTCGACTTTTCGGATGTAGACGTCCTGCACGATGTCGCGGGTCTGGCCGTCGATCAGCACCGGGCCGCGCGGGCTCTCGAAGAGCTGCCCCTTCATCCCGGCGAGAAGCGCTTCGCCGCCTTGACCCTTGCTCGCCTTCAGGCCCTCGACGATCACGCGGATGCCGTCGTAGCCGCCCACGCTCATGAAGTTCGGCCGCATGCCGTTGTTGGCCTTCTTGAAGGCTTCCACGAACTTCTGGTTTGCCGCGGACTTGTGGTTGGCCGAGTAGTGGTGCGAGGTGACGACGCCGAGCGCAACGTCGCCCATGTCGTTGAGCTGGTCGTCGTCGGTGACGTCGCCGGTGGCGATCAGGCGGATGCCGGCCTTGTCGAGACCGCGCTCCGCGAACTGCTTCATGAACAGCGCGCCCTGGCCCGAGGGCAGGAAGACGAACAGCGCCTCGGGCGCGGCGTCTCGCACCTTCTGCAGCACGGGCGCGAAGTCAGGCGCGCGCAGTGGCGTGCGCAGCTTGTCGATGACCTGGCCGCCGTTCAGCACCATGCGGTTGGCGAAGTATTTCTCGGCGTCGATGCCGGGCCCGTAGTCGCTCACGAGCGTGACGACCTTCTTGATGTTGTTCTTGGCCGCCCATTCAGCGATCGAGACCGAAACCTGAGGCAGCGTGAAACTGGTCCGGATCACGAACGGCGAGGCCTCGGTGATCGCCGAGGTGGCAGCGGCCATCACGACCATGGGGGTCTTCGACTGGGTTGCGATCGGCGCGGTGGCCATCGCCGACGGCGTGATGCCGAACCCTGCCAGCGCGACGACCTTGTCGTTGACGACCAATTCCTGAGCGAGGCGGCGCGTCGTGTCCGGTGTGCCAGCGTCGTCCTTGACGATCACCTCGACCTTGCGGCCGTTGATCGTCGGGTGGTTCTGCGCCATGTAGAGTTTGACGGCCGCATCGATCTGGCGGCCGGTGGAGGATTGCTGGCCCGTCATCGGCAGGATCAGGCCGATCTTCAGTGGATCGGTATCGGCGGCAACCGCGTGCCCGCCCAGTCCAAGGCCAAGCGTCAGGGTCACGGCACAGAGGTGGTGCGAGAGGCTGCGGTAGTGCATGAAGTTGTGTCCAGGAAGATGGAGGGGATCCGGGCCGAGACAGGCGGATGTGGGGTCCGCCGATGCTATCGGAATTGCGGCGTGCGGCGCCCGGGTGCGGGGCGGTATGCAACCACCTCGCGCGCGGCCAGGTGCGAGGCCGCGGTGGCCGAGATGCCGGTCGGCCACGAGGGAGGCGGCAGGCACGCGGCCCCGCGCGACGCGCCGAACGATGCAGATCAGAAGTAGGTGGCGCCGGCGCGCGTGGTCACGACTTGGGCAGCGGCGCCGCTGCGGCTGGCTTCGACCTGCCCGAGGCCGTAGTTGACCTCGACGATGCAGCGGCCGGGCCGATCGCGCAGGCCAGCGCGGTTGTTGCAAACGTCGTGGGCCCTTGTTCAATACGTGCCGATGTAGTCCTTCTTGCCCACCTCGACGCCGTTGTGGCGCAGGATTGAATAAGCGGTAGTCACGTGGAAGAAGAAGTGCGGCAGTCCGTAGTTCAGCAGGTACGAATGGCCGCTGAAGCGCTTCTCTTTCGGCGTGCCGGCCTGAGTCACGATTTCGCGCGTGTCGCTGCCCTGGAACTGTTGCGGCGTCAGGCTGTTGACGAAGGCGAGCGTCTTCGCGATACGTGCCTGCAGGTCGACGATCGTCAGCTCCGTGTCCTCGAAGCTTGGCACCTCCACACCGGCCAGCCGCGCCGACACGCTTTTCGCAAAATCGCAGGCAACCTGAACTTGGCGCAGCAAGGGGAACATGTCTGGGAAGAGACGTGCTTGCAGCAGCGCGTTCGGTTCGATCTTCTTGGCAACAGCGTGCGCATCGGCTTTCGCCAGCACGCTGTTCAAGCCGCCGAGCATTTGATTGAAAACGGAGGTCGAGGTGATGTGTAGCGAGGAGGTCATGCGTGCTTTCAAATGGTTGGGGCGAACTGCGTGAAGGTACCGGGCCGCCAGGGGGCTACTGTACGCCCGCGACCCAGGGGCACTGAACTCCACTTCCGTTCCCGGGCCGCTGCGCACCGTGAGCTTGCAGTCTCGTCGCGCATCAGCGGATGCAGGGTTTGCGGCGTGCCTTGCACTTCGACATGCACCGAGGCCACATGACCGTTGTCGTTCGCGAGAACCTCGGCGAGCGCGCGCGGCGCGTCCGCAAGAGTCAATCGATTCGGGGTGAATTTGCATCCTGTTGCATGGCGTCTCGCCGCGCCAACGCTGCACGTGGCTTTCGTCGGTTCGTCACAGTTTGATCATTCGCGCCCCATGTCGCGCCCCACAGAATCGCGCCGGGAATTGAGAGCGTGGCACGTCGAACGACGTGTACGCGCCGCACTTTGACGCAACAGGAACTTCACGATGAGCATGCCAAACCAACGCCCGAGACGTGCCACTGCAACAAGCGCACTGCTGTGCGCACTGGTGCTATCAGCCTGCGGGGGCGGCAATGACTCAAGCACCCCAGCGCCACCCGTTGGCTCTGCACCTGCACCTGCACCTGCACCTGCACCTGCACCTGCTCCTGCTCCTGCTCCTGCTCCTGCTCCTGCTCCCGCACCGGCACCGGCACCGGCACCGGCACCGGCCACAGCTTTTGAATGGAAATCCAGCGAGCCCCTGATCAAGCCTCCAGCCGATGCCAAGCAAATCTTTGGCGTCAAGGACCCGACCATCGTCTTCTACGACAACCGGTACCACGTCTTCATGACCACGGCAGGGTCAGCGGGCTGGGGCATCGCCTATACGAGCTTTGCGAATTGGGAAGAGGCGCCGAACGCGCCCATCTTCATGCTCGACCAGTCCCCCATCGGGCCGGGTTACCGCGCAGCGCCGCAGGTCTACTATTTCGCGCCCCAAAAACTCTGGTACCTGATCTACCAGGGTGGCGACCCGTTGTATTCCACGACCAAGAACCTGGCGGACCCCCGGTCATGGACGGCGCCGCAGCCCTTCTACCCGACCATCCCGGCAAGCGTCAAAGACGCCAAGGGCAATGTGTATTGGCTCGACTTCTGGAATATCTGCGACGACAAGAAGTGCTATCTCTTCTTCACCGACGACCACGGCAGCTTCTTCCGCGCCGAAACACCGTTGGAGCGTTTCCCTCAGGGCTTCTCCGAGCCCGTCGTCGTCATGAAGGAGGAAAAGCCCGAGGACTTGTTCGAGGCGAGCAACACCTACAAGATCGCCGGTACCAACCAGTACTTGACGCTGATCGAGGCGATGGGCCCCGGCGGCAGGTATTTCCGGGCCTGGAAAGCCGATCGCCTGGACGGCACCTGGCAACCCATTCCCGGCGCCTCGATGAACATGTTCGCCGGCGCAGGAAACGTCAAGTTCAACGGCCGGATCTGGTCCGAAGGTGTATCCCATGGCGAACTGATCCGCGACGGCGTCGACCAGACGCTGAGCATCGACCCCTGCCAGCCGCTGAGATTCCTCTACCAGGGCCTGGATCTGGAAAAAGGCAAGGCGTACGAATACATCGAGCTGCCGTATCGGCTGGGCCTGATCACCGCCACGGCCCCCAACGCCATCAGCGAGTTGTGCAAGAAATGAACGCCCGCCCTGGCGCAGTAGCAGTGCGCGTCAAGCCGGTACAGCTCATGGAGACATCGATGTGGGTGCTGCAGCCATAGCCTGCCCCGTGATCAGCGTCGCCACGTCAAGCCATCAACGAACCAGACCCCGTCCCACATGAACAAGTACAGCAAACGACTCAGCGTTCTCTCCATCGTCACCGGGGCCCTTGTGGCTGGCTGTGGCGGCGGTGGTGGCGGCACGCCGGCACTAGCAGCAGCACCTGCAGCACCAGCACCAGCACCAGCTCCTGCTCCTGCTCCTGCTCCTGCTCCTGCTCCTGCTCCTGCTCCTGCTCCTGCTCCTGCACCGGCACCGGCACCGGCACCGGCACCGGCCCAGGCCGCCACCTGGAAGAGCGTGAAGTTCGGCGGTGGCGGCTACGTCAGCGGCCTCATCTTCCATCCGACCACCGCCAACCTGCTGTATGCGCGCACCGACATCGGTGGTGCCTACCGCTGGAACCAGGCCACGACGTCCTGGGTGCCCATCACCGACGGTCCTGGCTTCAGTGCAGCCGAGAGCCGTTACCACGGTGTCGAAAGCATCGCCGTGGATCCGAACAACGACCGACTCGTCTACATGGCCGCCGGCATGTACACGGCCGATGGCAACGGTCGCCTGTACATCTCCAGCGACCGCGGTGACCACTGGACCTACGTCGGCTTGCCCTTTCCCCTGGGGGGCAACAACCCCGGCCGGGCCATCGGCGAACGCCTGATGGTGGACCCCAACAAGTCCTCGACGCTGTTCTACGGCTCGCGCACCGCCGGCCTGTGGAAGAGCACGGACTCGGGCCTCACCTGGGCCCAGGTCACGTCGCTGTCGACCCTCAAGATGACCCAGGACCAGGTCGATGCCATCGGCGGCAGCGCGATGGGCGTCGGAGTCGTCGTCTACGACACCGGCAGCAAGGGCAGCGGCTCGGCCACGCAGACGATCTACGCAGGCGTCTCGCCGGACTACGTCAGCGCGGCGGGCCTGGGCTCGAATCTCTACAAGTCCACCAACGGCGGCGCTTCGTGGAGCGCAGTGTCGACGCCGGTCTCCGGCTATCACATTCCGCACATGGTGCGCGCTGCAGACGGCGTGTTCTATGTCGTGTTCACCAAGGTATCGGGGCCAGGTGCCGCCGGCCCCGCCCGGCTCTACAAGTTCGACGGCAGCAACTGGACCTTGCTGAAGGACCCGAACACCGGGGGGACGGGGACTGACTTCGGCCTCGGCGGCGTGTCTGTCTCCGGCACTGGCGCGAGCACGCGCATCGCACTGGGCGTGACCAACTCCTGGGGCGACTGGGCCGGTCAGCAGGTCGTTCAGTGGTCCGGCGATGGCGGCAAGACCTGGCGCGAGATCGCGGCCACCATGCCGCACTCGCCAGGCAATGAAGGGTTCTCCGGCTGGACCGACGACGTCGAGATCGATCCGTCCAACCCCGACCACGTGCTGCACGTCTCTGGCGGCGGCATCTGGGAAACCCGCAACGCTTCCTCCGCCACGCCGGGCTGGCACGACGCGATCGGCGGCCTCGAGGAGACTGCTGTCCTGGGCCTCGCCACGCCGCCGGCCGGCGCACCGTACATCGTGATCAACAGTTCGGGCGACGTCGGCCCCTGGGTGCACACGGATCTCGCGACGAAGCCGACCCTGTCGCCGCGCACCGAATGGAGCAACGGCTTCGGTGCCGACATGGCGTGGTCCGACCCGCTCTACATCGCCAGCATCGGCGTCGTCCTCGGCACCGGTACCGGCTTCGGCGTCTGGTCTGGCGACGGCGGCAAGACCTGGGCGAAGTTCGCGACCAACGCACCCGGCGGCACGACCAACACCAGCGGGGACGCGAGCATCGCGGTCACCGCGCGCAACAAGGCGGTCTGGGCGCCTGCCAAATCGGTGCCGTCCTACACCACGGACAACGGCGCGAGCTGGGTGTCGACCAACCTGCCGGGGCCGCCCAGCGTTGGCGTCGCCAGCGGCTACCACCTGGCCGCAGACCGCAAGAACCCGAACAAGGTCTATGCCTACGATTCGGGCGGCGCCTGGTGGGGCACGCCGGGCAAGGTTCATGTCTCGACCGATGGCGGCCACAGCTTCACGCCGAGCGCGGGCTCGGTGTCGGCGGGGCTGGCGCCCAACTACTTCATGCACACCTCGCTGGCGGTCAACCCCAACACCGAAGGCGACCTCTGGCTGGCCGACGGCAACGCCGTGTACCACTCGACCGATTCGGGCGTGACCTGGACCAAGCTCAGCACCTTCGCGTCGATCTGGAGCGGCAACGCATGGCCCGTCGTGCAGGGCGCCACGGCGGTGGCACTGGGCAAGCCCAAGCCCGGCGCCGCGTACTCGGCGGCGGTCTATGTGGTGGGCGTGGTCAACGACGTGTGGGGCGTCTACCGCTCCGACGACGGCGGTGCCACCTGGTCGCGCTTCAACGACGACGCGCACCAGTTCGGCGGCATCGGGACGATTGCGGCCGATCAGAGCGTCTATGGCCGGGTCTACGTCAGCGGCATCGGCCGGGGCATGCTGTACAGCAACTGAACCCCGTCTTCTTCATCCCCTCGCTCCCGCATTGCCCATGAGGCTGGCGGAGCCAGTCTCACACGGGACGCCGAGGCGGATTGGCTGTTCGACTGGGAGTGGAGTTGTCGAGCGGTCGCCAGCGCTTCAGCGCAGGTGCGCGGCTGGCGCTGCAGCGATGCGCCGACGACTCCGATCGCGTAGGGGTTGAAGCTACTCTTGACGCGCAGAGCGCCACGAGGCCGAGGAGGGCGGCGGTGCCATGGTCAGCGCCCGCCGAAGTCCAGGGCGCGCACGGCGCGCTGCATGGTCTCGGGACGCGACGCCTCACGACTGAAGGTCGTGGTGTCAGCGTCGATGCAGCGCGCGTGGCAGGCCGAGGGCCGACATTGAACCTGCTCGATATCGATGGGTCTCATTCCGCGCGGCATGGATCCATTGTCTGATATCCACCATTTGGCAGCCGACTTTGATCGTGTCGAACTCGCCGGAAAATCGAACAATCTGGGAATGCGGGCACCGGGTGACCACATGCCCCGGCTCCCATCCTGATCGACAGTCCGAGGTGATCGATGCAAAACAACCGACGTGTGCTATTCCTGTCAGCGGACTCCGGCGTGCCTCCCACCGGCAAGACGATTGCCGTGCAAGCGCTGAACATCTATCGGCTCTCGACCGGAAAGATCGTCTCCGAAGTGGGCCAACCGGACCTGCTCGGACTGATGCAGCAGATCGGCGGGTTGCCGCGTCCCTGAGGCCGCATCCATGCAAGCGACCTGGTACGAAAAGCAGGGGCCGGCACACGATGTCCTCGTTGTCGGCACGATGGCCGACCCGCAGCCTGGCCCAGACGAAATACGAATTCGCGTTCGTGCCTCGGGCATCAACCCGGGCGACGTGAAGAAGCGCCAGGATGCCTTCGGGATCGGGATGCCGTTTGCCCGCGTCATCCCGCACAGCGATGGCGCTGGAGTCGTCGATCGAGTTGGCCCGGGGGTGCCGGCGTCTCGGGTGGGGCAATCGGTGTGGTGCTACGGCGCGCAGAGCTATCGGCCTTTCGGCACGGCGGCAGAGTTCACCGTGGTGCCGCAAGGCCAGGCCGTAGCGTTGCCGGAGGGCGTGTCGTTTGAGCAGGGGGCGTGTATCGGCATTCCCGGGATCACGGCTCACCGTGCGGTTCACGCCGGCGGCCCGGTCGCAGGTCGCACGGTACTTGTGCAGGGCGGTGCGGGTGCGGTGGGATTGTGTGCGGTGGGGTTGGCGCGGCTGGCTGGGGCTCGCGTCATTGCCACCGTCCGGTCACAAGCTGGCGTGGCTGAAGCCACAGCAGCGGGTGCCCACGACGTTCTATGCACCGACGGTCTGTCCGAGCAGGACATCGTCGCGGCATTGCGCAAGGTCGCCGGGCATGGCATCGACCATATCGTCGAGGTTGCATTCGACGCCAACGTCAGCATCGATGTCGAGGTCCTGTCTTCAGGCGGTTCGATCGGAGCCTATGCCACCGGCCGATCGACACCGAGCATTCCATTTTGGCCACTCGTGTTTCAGAACACCCGGGTTTACTTTCTCGGCAGCGACGATTTCCAGAGCGAGGCGAAGGTGGCTGCCGCGCGGGATATCAACGCACTCCTTGGCTCGGGCTGGCCAGGCTTCAGCGTCGACCGCGCGTTCACACTCGCGGAGATCGCCGAAGCCCATGTGCAAGTCGAAGCCAGGGGGAGGCGTGGTCGCGTGGTTGTGCTCGTGCCGCGGTAGTTCATCTGAGGCGTTGCCGCCACGCGGCTACAGCACGAGTCGGAAGGCGTGCCGGTCCGAGCGACTGCTTCCCGCGTGGTGAACCTCGGTCGGCTGGGCGCCCTGCCCGAGATGCTGCAACCGACCTGGGGCGCGCTCTTCAGCGCGCTGCGGCTGAGGAAGCATGCCGTCACCGTCCTGACATCCACAACGTGAAGTCAGGCTGCGAGGCGGAGTTCGAACGCGTTTGCGGGACCTGCACATCGAACCGGCCAACGAAGCCGGCTCGACAGCATCACACCGGGTACTGCTGCACCAGCGGCTCGAGCGTGATCCACTTCGATGTCTCGAACCGAGCCTGGTTCCCGCAACATCGCAAGTACCTCGGTGAGCACCGCCCGCCTTCGCTGATCGTCTGGGTACCGCAGGACGACTACATGCCTGAGCAGCCAGCCCGCGCCTGTCTGCGCGACCTGCCCGAAGCTGAGTTGCACCTGCTCGCTGGCGGCCACTGGTTGCCGGAGACGCACCCGACGAGGTGGTGGCGCTTGTCCGTGATTTCCTCGGGCGTGTCCGAGTGCATCCTGCACAGCCCTCCCGCGGTGCTCAAGGCGCTACACGCACTGCGCGCCAGAAGCCGGCATTTGCGCGCCAACCGGCAACGGGACTGGATGCGGTTGAGATAGGCATACAGCTTCGACAGCACCAGCGGGTGATACGGGCGTCGACCCGTTCGAGCGGGGGCTTGCGCCATCGAAACCCATGTCCATCAGGTCCAACTCATCGACGAAGACATCCACGATACGAATCGTGTCGTCTTCGCCAATGGTGGCCCTGCATGCCGGCCAACAGGATGAAGGTGTGGTCGTCAGGGGCGGTCGAATGTCTTCGACACGTTCACGTCCTTGTTCTCCCCGTTGAACTCAGCGGGGAAACGGAGCGGGGTTTGTCAAGTAGGCCTTGAACAGGCGCGCGAACTGGCCGCCGTCGTTCGTGATGTCCGCCGACGTCTCGTCCCCGGGACTGAAGACGATCGCGAATGTGCCGTTGCCCGTGTACTGCGTTGGATGCGTCAGCATGTACTGGACGTGGTTGTCCCGATAGTGCTTCGGAGTTCCGCCGGGGGTCGTCGAGGGCACGCCCATGGGGGTCTGCCAGTACAGGATCGGCAGGCCGCCCAGGTGGCTGCGCACGATGCTCCAATCGTTGAGGCCCTGGTTGAAATTCGGTGTGGTGACGTTGTTCTCGTCCAGGTAGAACGGGCCGGGGCCGCGATTCGCACAATTTGGCACGGGCGTCGGGTCTTCAAAGCAACCTGCATCGCGATCGCTCGTCTGCGCCACGATGAAGTCGGCCTTGTCTGCGCCGAGTTTTGCCATGAAGGTGCCGGTGGCGTTTGCATCCCCCCCCCACAAGGACGGGGGGAAGCCCATCCTCGCCTTGGGCGCGTACGTCCGCCCGAGCTTCAACAGGCAACCGACGACGCCGACGGCCGTATCCGGTTGGCTGGCGCATTCCGGCACCGTGCTCACGCGCGCCGGCAACTTCGCCGGGTCGCCGCCGGGTGCCCCGCCCTGGGCGAAGCCCCAGAAGTCAGGCTCGAGGTTGACCAGGGTGGGGCGGTTGGTCTCGGCGATCTTCTTGTACATCAACTTGACTTGCGACCAGTAGGCGGCCATGAACGGCGCGTCGTTGATGACGGTGACGTCGCCACCCTTCCAGGAAGGCATCTGGAACAGGGTGAACATCGGCACGGCGCCCATGGCCGCGACGTCGTCGGAGAAGACCGTCACGACACCACCGTCCGGATAGTTGTATTGCCATTGAGGCCATGCGTTACCGCCGCCAGAGTTGAAACCCGTGACCGCCACGAGATAGGTATCGATGATGTCCGGAGCGATCTGCTGGGCCTTCATGTCCGCGATAGGACTGGCCGCGCCGAGGCCCACGAGGAGCCGGCCGGGCTTGCCGAGGGCTGTATTGATCGAAGGAGTGGGCGCAGGTGCAGGTGCAGGTGCAGGAGCAGGAGCAGGAGCAGGAGCAGGAGCAGGAGCACCGCCAACCGGCGCCGCGGATGTGTCCTTGCTATTGCTTCCGCCACAAGCGGACATGATCAGCGAGCAAAGCAGCGCGCTCGCTGCCGTGATGCGTGATCTGGGTTGCTGCGGCGTGCTCATGGAGAGGTCCTGTGGTGTCAATGTGGGAGTTCGAGCCGAGCCTCTCGTGAAGCAGGGTTGGCTGGCATGGCTCATTCGATGTGCGGTGCACTCGATGCTTTCGCAATTGTGTCGACCGCGACATACAAAAACTTGACGGAACCGTGACGGCAATGCGATCAGCACACTGCGTTGATGCATTGCGACACGGTGCAACAGACTGCAAGTAGTACCGATGCTGAGCGGCGGTGCAAGCGAGTCAGATTTCCACTGGCGCGACCTTGATGGCCCCATGCGCGTCAGTGCGCCCCACTCAGGTACGGCTGCAGGATCGGGACGAGACGATTCATGATCTTCACGTGACCCGCGTCGCTCGGATGAAAGCTGGACGAGGAGGGCTTCGATGCCACCGGCATGGCTCGCCATGCACGCCGGCATGCGGCACTGGCCGGAACGCGCGGACCCCGCGATGCAGGCCTTGTCAGTCTTTCTGGGGTCGTGGTTCGCCGCAGCGGTCGCCAGTGCGTCACTAGCGAGGTGGCGACGACTCGGATCGAGTCAATGCCGAACACGAAGGCCAGGCGCTTCTCGTCGGCCTTCACCCGCATGAGCTCCACCTTGTGACGTCCCTTTGACAGTTGCTTGCGCACGGGCAAGAGCGCTGCCGCGAGCGATGTCCAGCGCCGCTTGGCCCGTCCGTCAGCGGGCAAGTTCCGCGATACGGGGTGCGTCCAGCGCGCCGCTGTAGACGCGCAGATCCTGCATGCGGCCCTTGAAGAACGGATCGCGGGGGTACTGGGAGCGGCCCAGCCAGGTTCGCGTGGTGTGGCCGAGCTGGTACGGTGTGATCCAGATATCGTTCTGGCTGGCGACCGGTGAGCCGTCCACATAGAGCGTGCCCACGGTGCCTGAGAGGGTCACGGCCACATGCACCCAACGGCCGGCGGGCAGGGCGTTCCCGGAAACCGACTGCATGCACCAGGATTCCACGCGCGTGGTCATGAAGAGCATCTTGTCGTGGCTATCGCGGGCGCCAAGCGCCATGAAAGCCACGTTGTTCGAGCCGAAGTCGAACACTCGCGAATAGGTCGTCGCGGCGTCCCAATAGACCCACAACGCGATCGTGAAATCGCCGAGCGCCGACAGGGTCCCGTCCTCCAGCACCACGTGACCGCTGCTGCCGTCGAGCTGCACGGAACCTCCTCCCGCGCGTCCTTCGACGAAGCTCGCGCCGCCCACCAGCTTGCCGTGTCGACCGTGACCGCTGACGTCATTGGCATTGCCGTTGAGCGGCATGTGCAGCCACAGCTCGCCAGGGACAGCCACGCGAACGATCTCGGCGCCAATGCGCTCGCCGAGGTTGGTCGTCACGGCAATGATCCGGTAGTACCAGGTGCCCTGGGCGGGAGCGTCGGCGTAGGTGCGAGGATCGATCACTTGCGCAAGGGTCGTGAACGGGCCGTTGGGGGCGCTCGCTCGTTGAACCAGATAGTGGGTGCCGTCGGCACTGCCCCACCACGACAACAGCACCTTGCCGCCGCTGAGGAACGCGCTCAGGCCGCTGGGTTTCGCGGCCGGGGACGGATCGCGCGCATAGAGCAGCGTGCCGAGGCCGGGGCTGTCGCCGGTCCCGTCATAGCGCTCGGCGCGCATGTTCGCGACCATCGCCTTGGTCCACGGCGCCGACAAGCCCTTGCGGTTCACGTAGTGGTTGTAGATCAGCTCGAAGCAGGGCCGGCGGTGCCCGGTTCCGGATACCGCGTTGCCGGTGAACTGGTCGTTCGTGTACTGGGTGAACGGCAACTTGTAGGGGTTGCCGTTGGGGTCGCTCAGGTTCGTCTTGGCGACGTACTCCGTGCCGGCCAGCAGGCGGTTGTTCCAGTACCCGTAGAGGTCTTCGCCTTGGTTCCACGCCATCTCGCACAGCGCGCCGGCCAGGGCGATGCCGAGGGTCGAGTGACCCTGGTCGCGGTGGCTTTCTTGCCATTGGCCCAGATGGCCAGGGTGCATGAAATAGACGTTGAAGGCGCCTGCGCCATTGCCCCGCCCGGACTTGTAGTAGTTGGACGCTTCGGCAGTGAGATCGGGCCGGTCGCAGAACACCCCGATCGCGTACACCGAGCAGAGGTTGCACAGGTCCCAGTTGGCCCAGTAGTGCATGACCTTTCTGGTCTCGCTGCCGTTGTGATCGATCAAAAAGGCGTGGCACAACGGATAGAACACCTTCAGCAGCATGGCCTGGAAGCGGGCGAGGTCCTCCTTCGCCCAGCCGGGATAGGTGCGCATCAGTTCGGCGGCATTGGCCCATTGGTAGCCGTACAGACCGGAGGCGAGGAAGACGTTGGAGTCGCCGCCCAGCTTGGTCAACTTCGACGACCAGGCATTGAGAAACACCAGCGCCTTCTTGGCGTAGTCTTCGTCGCCCGAGATCTTCCAGCGCAGCGCGAGTTGGTGGGCGCGCTGCATGTCGGTGTACATCTGGCCGAAGTTGTCCCCGTCGGTGCCACGGAACACGGTCTCCAGGGGGCGCGGCGACGCGCCGAGGTGCGAGCGGCCGCTGCCGAGCAGCGCGTCCCAGCCGTCCACCCATGGCTGTTCCTTCGCGGCGAGCTTCTCCCGAATGCGTTTGAGGTCGGTCTCGGTGTGCAGCAGCCCTGGGTGTTTGGCTTGGCTTCCCGCGGGCGCCGCGCCGGGCGTGGCGACTTCGGGGGAGGCCGGGCCGCCCGTGTCGACGAGGGCGTCGTCGATCTCGTCCCTCGTATCGATGAAATCGCTGTTGTTGGCGCCACCGCAGCCGGGCAACAGCGGCAGCATGGGCAGCATCGGTAGGAGGCCAAGCCCCAATGACAGTCTGCGGCGCGCGACATCTTGCGGAACGTGCGAAACGTTGGGTTGGGTTTTGCTGTTGGACACATCGACCTCCTCAGGTTGCGGGGCGACTCTAGACAGGCGACGGGTACAAGTCTTGACCGACTCATGACGGAACATCCGGATACAAGGTGCGCAGGGCCACGGACAGCAACCCATGGCATGCATGATTGCGACGTGGCTTGCGCTGCTGTGCGACCGCCACGATGACACCGGTGCCGTCCGCGCATGGGTCGAGCAGGATGTCTCCTGATGCTGCACGCACGGATCAGTGCGGGGGGCGGGGAGCAATCTCCGTCCCTACCGCGACCCGAGCACCTGTCTGTTGTCGGTGGCGCGCAACCGCTACTCGGTGCCGCGAGCTGGCCGGGCAATGGTCAGCACCCGGCTGTACCCGGACCGCGTGGTCGTGGTGGCTGGCGGCAGCGTCCGGCGTTGAGCTTTAAACAGCTCCGCCGCAAAGTGCGTCGCTGTGCCGCACAAGGTCCTTGACGTCCGGAGTGCGTCTCGGCGACCGCCTTGTCCATCGCCATTGGCGTTTCGACGAGCGGCGGCAGGATCGGTGTCCGAACTCGCCGGGCGATCAAGGCGTGGACGTGCTCGTCGAGTGCGCGCTGCCCAGCGCGCCGCGGCCGGCCTCGATGCGCGCTTTGAGGTCCGCCGCCAAGTCGTGGTCGGGATCCTGGTCGAGGACCACGTCCAGCACATGCAGTGCTTCGCTCCGACGGTGTTCTTCGGCGGCGCGCGATGCGAGGTCGAACATCCGCGCCATCCACTCACTCTCGTCCACGGCTTGGGCGTTCCCCTCCGCGATGCCGGCATGCAGCTGAAGCAGCCGTGCGGCCAGCCGCCGGCCGAGTGTCGTCGGTGACCGGTCGTGCATGCTCCCTTCGATCCGAGACGCGGGCGTCAGCAACACGTACTCCAGCGTCAAGGTTTCCATGCGGCGCGCCAGTCGGGCGAAGAGGACGTGCACGCCGGGGCTGCGGGTGCCAATGGCGGCCGCAATGGCCTCTGGCGTCGGGGCCGTGGCGGCATCGACGCCCGCTTGCACCTCAGCGGCGGACATGCGCTTCAGCATCGCGTGCACAGCCAGGGTGTAGCCGAGAACTTCCAGGGGATACGCGAGATCTCGATCCGCGACGCCGGCGCCCGGGTCTCCGCCCGCCAGCGGCACGACGGCCAGCGGATGCTCTCGGATCCCGTGCAAGTCCGACAGGAGCGTTGCGGCGGTGTCTTCTTCGGGGGCTACACGCGCATCGGCCACCAGCCCGTAGCCTTTGCCGGAGACGGTCTTGATCCGCACCGCGTGCGTCTTGCTCCGTCGCATCACCTGGCGAATCCTGGCGATCGCCTGCGCAACCACTTCCGGCGACGCGGCTGCCTGGCGCCACACGGTGTCGAGGAGTTCGTCCTGCGTTACCAGGCGGTGACGATTGCGGTACAGGTGCAAGAGCACGTCGAACGGCTTTGGCGCGAGTGTCTGGCGCCGCCCATCGACCCAGAGTTCCCGGCGTTCCACATCGAGCATGCAGTGGGCGAAGCGATACTCCCGAAGCATCGCGTCATTGGGCGGCGCCAGCGGCACAGGGGGCTCGCGCTGCGCCTCGTTGGGTGGTATCGCCGACAGCGCCTGCCCCAGCCGCCGGAACAGGGGCAGTGCAGCTGGCGCGGTTGCGAGCCGCGCAAGCAGCGACTGGGCCTCCGGTTCCTGTTGGCGCCGCCGTGCCAGCAACGCACGCGGGTATAGCAGGTTCGCGGTGGTGTTCTCATCCTGCAGGTGGGCCTGCGCGTCTGCGCGGTCTAGCTCGGCCTCTGCAAGTGGAAGGCGCCCGCTGCGCACGAGGGCCTCCACAAGCCAGGGGAACAGGGGCGCCTCGGCCACGCGGTTGCCGCGGCGACGGCACTCGGCCGCCGCCCGCAAAAAACAGTCGGCCGCCTCGTCGACGCGCCCAGCCGCCATGGCGGCATGACCATGGGCCTGCCAGAGGTAGCCGTTGTTTTGCACCCGGTCCGGCTGGGGCAGCAGGGATAGCAGCTCAGCGGCGGCGTCTGGGCGGCCTTGCTGGCGATGGAGCAGGCAGTGGATGTTGACGACGGCGGTCAACAGGCTCATGTTGGCCTCGATCGCCAGCGCAGTCGCGGTCGCCTCTTCCGCGCACTCTCGCGCCTCGTCCAGCCGGTCCGCGTAAAGCAGTTCGCCCGCGAGATTGAGGCACACGCTTGCAAGCGCTGTCGTGGCGTTGAGCCTGCGGGCCGCGTGGGCGAGCTTTCTGTTCCATCGGATGGACTTCTCAGCATGGCCAGACAGTGAGCTCATGATCGCCCGGAGCCACAGCACGTTCAGCAATCCCCAGTGGCTGCCAATGCCCGTGAAGATCGTCTGGGCCTCGTTCAGACGTGTCGCTACGGAGTGGAGCTCGCCGAGGCGGCACTCGACGGATGCCAGCAGCGTCAGGGTGTATCCCTGCCAGTGCGGCGGCATGCAGACGCGGCCCAACGCGAGGCCGTGTTCCAAACTCTGCGCCGCATCGCGCAATCGGCCTTTCACGTGGTACAGCGTCCCGAAGCACTGCTGCACTTGCGCTTCAAGGCACTGGTCTTGGTGGCGTCTGGCGGCCTCCAGCAGGCGTGCCCCGCAGACCAGTCCATCGTCGCTGCCGCAGACCGCCTGAGCACGCAGAAGTTCCAGATCGAGGCGCG
The DNA here is from genome assembly GCF_001425785.1 of Rhizobacter sp. Root1221. Taxonomy (GTDB): domain Bacteria; phylum Pseudomonadota; class Gammaproteobacteria; order Burkholderiales; family Burkholderiaceae_C; genus Rhizobacter. The sequence goes on from NZ_LMDI01000009.1 coordinate 73,767, forward strand.
GGAAAGCCGGGTCGAGGTGCTGCAGAAGCGCAAGTGCCCGCAGTGCGGCTGGATGCTGGTTCATCGCAGCAGAGTGCTTGGCCCGTGCGAACAACTCGATGGACAGCAAAGAGCAGCCGCGCAACTCGTGGCCGTGGCGCTCGCCGACGCCCAGCAGTGTGTGCAGCAGGGCCTCAATGGCGGGAAGAACGAGCCCGGCGGGAGCGGCGGCGCGGATTGAAATGACGGTCTTCTTGTCGTGGTCATGGACGTGGAGATCGAGCGCGAGTTCGGGTCCTGCAAGCGTCAATGAACCGACCACGGCATAGCGCGCGCCGGCCGCGCGCAACATCTGCAGCATCCGTGGGTCTTCCTGCGGCCACGACGACTCCAGTGAGTGTGCGTCCTGAACCTGGATGCGCCCGTCGATCGACAGGCCGTGCGCGATGCAGGCCACCAGGCCGTGTGCCGCCCACTGCAGGCTCGGGCGCCCGGTGTGATTGCGCAATGGGCCGATGATCAACGAGGGCATACCGTCGCGGAACGAGCCAGGCGTCGCCCGCTCTGGGGGCGACGCCGACGCCGGTGCCGATGGCACGTCGAACATGTAGCCGACACGCGGGATCGAGCGGATGATCGGCTGCGGCCCGTCGTCCCCGATGGCCAGCCGTGCCGCACGGATCGCCTGGCGCAGCGCGGCTTCGGATCCCGTGCCCTCCGGACGCAGCGCGGCCAGCAGTTCCTCCTTCGTCACCACTCGATGGCGGAAGCGGGCCAGTTTCTCCAGCACGCGCCATGCCCGCGGCTCGATCTTCACTGGTTCTCCGTGACGGAGCACGCGCCGTCCGAGCAGGTCGAGCGAACCGCCGGGCAGTGTGATGAGAAGCTCGCTCATGGCGTCGGCGCGCACCGGCCGCGGCTTCGCGCCGCAGTCGGCAACAGCGCGGCATATCGGGACGTGAGGGAGAGGCGTTGCATCGGCGGCATGCGATCTTGCGCTTCCGCGCCACTGTGGACTCTCGGCCCGCCGGCGCGGTGCGCCGACCTGGGCCTCGGAAGAAGGCGCATTGAATTGTTGTCCAAAATCGGATCGTCTGACCTGGTGCACACGGTTCGTCACAAGTTCATCAGGAATGCCCGCCGACGCTCGCTGACGGCATGCTCCACTGGGCTTCAAGTTTTATGGTCGTGTGCATGTACGTGCGCTGCTCGAGAGCAATTACTCCAATCTGTCGCCCTCGCGCACGTTGCATGGAAGTACCTCGCCACTGCACGTGCCGAACCCAATGCGGGGGTGACCCTCTCGCGCGCACCAGGCGCGCAGCGTCACCACATCGCCATCCTCGAGAAAGGCGCGCGATTCCCCGTTGGGCAATGCAATGGGCTGCTTGCCGCCGCGACTCAATTCCAGCAGGCATCCTTGCTCTCCTTCGCTCGGACCCGATTGAGTTCCCGTGCCGATCAGATCACCGGGTCGCAGATTGCATCCGCCTTCGGTGTGATGGGCCACCATTTGTGCCAGCGACCAATGGCAGTGGCGAAAGTTGGATCGGCTCAGCCGCATTTCGCCTCCTTCGGAACGCGCTGTCCTCAGCCACACTTCCAGCTCGATGTCGAATCCGGGGGGTGGGGCATCGCTGCGGTGGCGCAGGTTGGGAAGCGGCTGCGGGTCTGCTGCTTCGCGCGCAAGCGCAATGCGAAACGGCTCCAGCGCTTCGAGTGTCACGACCCATGGGGAAATCGTGGTGGCAAAGTTCTTTGCCAGAAACGGGCCGAGCGGCTGCGACTCCCAGCCTTGCACGTCACGCGCCGACCAATCGTTGAGAAGGCAAAGACCGAAGACATGTCGGTCGGCCGCATTCACGTCGATGGGCTCGCCTCGTGCATTGCCAGGGCCGATGAAGGCGCCCAGTTCCATCTCATAGTCGAGCCGACGCGTGGGCCCGAAGTGGGGTGTGGCGTCACCCGGTGCGCGCGACTGGCCCAACGGACGCCGGAATCGCGTACCGCTGATGTCGATCGACGATGAGCGGCCGTGATAGCCAATGGGCAGCCACTTGAAGTTCGGCAACGGCGGGTTGTCCGGCTGGAACACGCGGCCGGCGTTGACCATGTGGTGATAGGACGTGAAGAAATCGGTGTAGTCGCCAATCCGGGCCGCAAGCGCGTTCTCGGCGTCGGCTTGTGGCACCAGGCAGTCACGCAGCGCCTCGACCTGCGGCGCGCCCTCGCGCAGCAGCCGTGAAATCGCCAGCCGCAGTGCAGACCAAGCGGTCGGGCCCATGGCCATCAGACCATTCAGCGTCGGTGCGGCAGCCATCTCGGCGGCCGCAGCCACCGTGCCGGTGAAGGCCCCTGCACGCAAGGCCGCAGAGAGGTCAAGGATCTGATCACCAATGGCAACGCCACCGCGGAACGCCTCGGCCGACGAGCGGCGGCGGAAGATGCCGTGCGGCAGGTTCTGGATCGGGAAGTCGATGCCGGGCACATTGGCCGACTCGATCCAGCTCCGCAGATCTGGAGAGTGCGTTTCGTTGAGCATGTCGGCGCCCTCTCTCTCAGAACCGGTGACGCAGGCCGACGCCAACGTTCGTCGCGCTGGCAGTCAAGAGCCGTGGCGGTGCCGACACCGTGTTGGTCACGGTGCGGTCGTTCATGACCATTGCGTAGACGTCCGTGCGCTTCGACAGGAAGTAGTCGTAGCCGACCGTGAACACCTTGCGCTCCTTGTTGCCGCCCGCCACCGTGGCCGGCACGGGGCCCACGGCGTCGCCAGTGGTGCGCGATGCGTAGCCGGCGAGGACGTAGCCCGTGCTGACCGGGATCGAAGCACTGAGATCCCGGATCTTGTAGCCGATGTTCAACGGCGCGGCTTCGGTGCCATCGTTATGGATGCGCCCGACGTGCGCAAACACCTTGACCACCTTGAAATCATACGATCCCGCGAGTTGCCAGGCCTTTGCATTGTTCGACGACGTGCCGTCGGCGAAGGTCGCGGGATTCTTCTTGACGTTCTGATACGCGAACGAGATACCCGCAGCGTTGGCCGCATAGCTTACGCGCGCCGCTGCGTTTCTGCCGCCCTGGCCTTCGCTGGCCGACACGGATGCACTGGCGCTGAAGCCGGCGAAGTTCGCGCTGTCGATCAGGATCTGGTTGGTCCAGCCGGTGCCGCCGCTCAACGGGCTGCCGATGAACGTGACCAGGTTGATCGGCGAGAACACCGTGGAGTCGACGAACGCATTCGACGTGATGCTGTTCAGGTACAGCAGGCTCGTGCCGTTGCCCAGCCGAAGGCGCCCCAACGACTTGCTGCTCAGCCCGACCCACGCGGCGCGCGACCACATCGGATCGGCCGCCACGTTGACCGGCGCGCCGATCGCGTCGCTGCGTCCCGACTGGCCGGTGTCGTTGCGGATGAAGCCCGCGAGCTCGAAGATCGCGGCCGCCCCCCCGCCGAGATCTTCACTGCCCCGCACACCGAAGTGGCTCGTCGACAGGCCGCCGCCGTCGAGCTTCTTGACGGCCTTGTCATTGCTGTTGACGCCGGCCGTGGTGCCCGTGAAGCGGGTCGCCATGGCATCGAGCGAACCGAAGATCGTCATCGATTGCGCCATCACGGCGCCGTTCGACATCGCAAGCAACGTCGCGATCAGTTTGAACTCTCGTTTCATGTCGTCTCCGGTTTCTTGGGCGTGAGTTGACCCACGGCGCGTCTGCGAAAGCAGGCGCCGGGGCGGAAGGGAAAGTGGGATAGGGCGTTCGCGCAGTTAGCGCGCCGAGGTCACGGGCTCATGGCGAGCCGGCCTGCAGGGCATCGTCGAAGATGGCGACGGCGCGGGTCCAGCCCGCCGAGGCACCCTTGATCTTCACCGGGAAGCAGCTGACGTAGAAGCCGTGCGACGGCAGGCTCTGAAGGTTGTGCAGCTTCTCGAGGTGGCAGTAGCCGATGTCGCGGCCGGCCTTGTGGCCTTCCCAGATCAGTGACGCGTCCTTCGTTTCGGCGAACTTCTTCGCGGTGTAGGCAAACGGCGCGTCCCAACTCCAGGCGTCGGTGCCGGTCAGTCGCACGCCGCGTTCCAGCAGGTACAGCGTGGCCTCGTAGCCCATGCCGCATCCGGCGCGGGTGTACTCGGCCGAGCCGTAGGCGGTGCCGGCGCGCGTGTTCACGACCACGATCTCGAGTGGCTTCAGCCTGTGGCCGATGCGCGCGAGCTCGGCCTCGACGTCTTCGGGCTGAACGACGTAGCCGTCGGGCAGTTGCTGGAAGTCGAGCTTCACGCCGGGCTGGAAGCACCAGTTCAGATCGACCTCGTCGATCGTCAACGCACGCTGCCCGCCGTCCATCGTCGAGGCGAAGTGGTACGGCGCATCCAGATGGGTGCCGTTGTGGGTGTTGAGATGCACGTCCTCCACCGCCCAGGCTTCGCCGTCAGGGAGGTCTTCCTTCTTGAGGCCGGGGAAGAACTGCGCCAGGTCGGGGTAACTCATTTGATGATCGATGTAGCTGATCTTCGGCGACAGGCCGGGTGGGTCGGAAGGCACGTCGTTTTCGAGGTGCATGGAGATGTCGATGAAGCGGCGTGCCATGGTGATGTTTCCGGTGAGACTCAGATCTGTTTCCACTTCAACGCGCGGCGCTCGGCCATGCCGAGCAGGCTGTTGCTGACGAAGCCGATGGCACCCAGCAGCACCACGCCGGCAAAGAGATCGGCCGACCGGAATGAGCGCGCGGCCTGCAGGATCGCCAGGCCCAGCCCTTCCTGCGAGGCGAGCATCTCGCCGACGATTGCGAGGATCAGCGAGACCGTGAGCGACAGGCGCATCCCGGCCAGCGCGTCCGGCATTGCGTTCGGCAGCCCGACCTTGACGATGAACGCGAGCGGCGACAGGCGCAGCACGCGCCCGACCTCGTGCAGCCTGGGCTCGATGTTGGCAAAGCCGTGCGCGGTCGCCAGCAGCACCGGCCAGACGGCGCCGAAGGCAATCACGATCAGCACCATGGCCGGCGACAGGCCGATGAACGCGATCGCCACCGGCACGATCGCCGATGCCGGCAGCGGACGGATGAATTCGAGTGTGGGCTGCAACCAGGCGCGCAGCAGCGGCGAGATGCCGATCAGTGCGCCGAGCGCGATGCCGATCACCGAAGCGAGCGCCCATCCGTAGGCCATGCGTTCGGCCGTGCCGAGCGTCAGGTGCAGCAGCTCGCCGTGGCGCAGGCCCTCGCTGAGCGACCGCCAGGTCGCGGCCGGGCCGGGCAGGAAGATCGGCGAGATCCACTCGAGCCTGGCGATCACGGCCCACAGCGCGAGCAGGGCCACGCTCACGCTCACGCTCGCCACGATGGCTCGGGTCTTCATGGCTGCTGCGCCAGCGAATGCTGGAACAAGGTTCGTTGAAGCAGCAGCAATCCGGCGCCGAGCCCCCAGCCCAGCAGGCCGATCCAGAGCAGCATCGCGAACATCAGGTCGGGGCGCAGGCTCTGCTGCGCGTTCATCAGCGCATAGCCCAGGCCCTGCGGATTTGCGGCGATCTCGGTCGTCACCGCGACAACGAGCGCGATGCCGACGCACAGGCGAAACGCGACGAAGATGCGCGGCAACGCGGCTGGAAGCACGAGCTTGAGTATCCGTTCCCACCAGGAAAAACCGAGCACGCGCGCCACCTCGAGCAGACGCGGTTCGACATTGCGAACTGCCGCGTGCGAGAGCAGCAGCATCGGCCAGAAGCAGGTGAATGCGATCACCGCGATCTCCATCCGGAAGCCGAAGCCGAACACCAGCATCGACAGCGGAATCAGTGCCACCGACGGCACCGGCCTCAGCAACTCGACCGACAGTGCCGCCGCGTCGGAGGCCGCGCGCGACAGGCCGAACCAGATGCCGGCGGCCAGGCCCACGCCGCCGCCGAGCGCGAGCCCGGCGAGTGCCGCAGCCAGCGTTTGCGCCGACAGTCTGAGCGCGCTGCCGTCGGCGATCGCCTGCGCCAATGCATTGAGCACGTCGGTGGGGCGGGCCAGCGCGTCGCTCTCGACAGGCTTGATGCGCATTGCCACTTCGGCGAGCACCAGCAGCGTCACCGGAAGGACCCAGCCTCGCCATCCGAGCCGATCGAGAACGGCGCGCATCAGTGCGTGTCCTTCACATGGTCGAAGGCGGCGCGGCGCAGGCGCAGGAACTCGGGCTCCTCGCGCGTGCTGAGCTGGTCGCGCGGCCGCGGCAAGTTGACCTCGAAGGTCTGGGCCAGGCTGCCGCGCTCGCCTGGCGCGGCCCGCAGGGCCAGCACGGTGTCTCCGAGGTAGATGGCTTCCTCGAGGTCGTGCGTGATGAAAAGCACCGTGGTGCCCGACTCCTGCACCAGTTGCAGCATCTCATCCTGCAGCGTCTGGCGTGTCATCGCATCGAGGGCGCCGAAAGGTTCGTCCATCAGCAGCACCGCGGGCTCCTGCGCCAGGCAGCGGGCAATCTGCAGACGCTGCTGCATGCCGCCCGACATTTGGCTGGGGTACTTGCCGGCATGCTGGGCCAGACCGACCTTGGCCAGCAGTTGCCGGATGCGATCGGCGCGCTCGCTCTTGGCAACGTGCGCTGCCTCGAGTGCGAGGCTCACGTTGCCGGCCACGGTGCGCCAGGGCAGCAAGGCCTTGGCGTAGTCCTGGAACACGATCGCGACATCGTGCGCCGGCCCGGTGATGGGCGTGCCGTTGCGTCGCACTTCACCTGCGCTTGGTTTCACCAGGCCGGTGAGCAGCCGCAACAGCGTCGTCTTGCCGCAGCCCGACGGGCCGATCACGCAGACGAACTCGCCGCGCCGCATGCTGAAGCTCAGGCGGTTGATGACGCGCACCGCGCCGAAGTCGAGCGCGACCTGGTCGAAGACGATCAGTGGCGCATCGGCCTGTGCCGGTGTCATGACCTGCGGGTGCTGGGTTGTTCGCAACAGTGCATTCATGGCATCTACTTGACGATCAGCGACGACACCATTGGCGGCTTCTTCAGCATGTCCTGGTTGCGCATCGTGTCGGTCCAGAAACGCATCTGCGCGTCGCTCAGGTCGACCACCAGGTTCGGCCACGGTGTGGCTTTCAGAACCGGCGGCGGCACCTTGAAGTACTTGCCGAGTGCGGCGTAGGCCTCGTCGCGGTTGGAGATCGAGAAGGCAATCGCTTCGGCAAGTGCCTCGCGGAAGGCCTTGACCTCGGGGCCGTTCGCGGTGGCCCACTTGCGCGTTGAGGTGTAGACGACGTTTGCGAAGCCGCTCGGCGTGTCGGTGGAGAAGCCCGGCACGATGGTGCCGGCCTGCGTCTGCACGATGCGGCCGACGAAAGGCTCGGCTGTGACGGCCGCATCGATGCTGCCGCCCTTGAGCACGTCGCCGATCTGCGGCAGTGGCACTTCGATGAAGGTGACGCGCTTCGGGTCGACGCCCTTGTCGATCAGCCACCGCCGCACCAGCACGTGGAGCGTGCCGCCCAGGCCCGGCACGCCGAATTTCTTGCCGACCAGATCCTGTGCGGTCTTGATGGCGGCGGCTGGCCGCGCGACGATGTTGACGTAGCCCTTGGTGTTGTCGTACGTGCTGCCGCTGGCCAGCGTCACGAGGTCGAGCCCGCTGTCGACGGCCTGCAGCAGCACAGGCGGCGTGGTGCCGCCGATCTGGATCGAATCCGAGATCACCGCTGGCGGGATGCTGGAGGTCAGCGTGATCAACTGCAACTCGACGTTGAGCTTGCGCTTCTCGAAGAAGCCGCGCTCCTTGGCGATGAAGGCGGCGGCGAAATCGGGCACGGCTGTGTAGCCGATGACGATCTTCTTTTGCGCCTGGGCCGCGGCACTGCCGAGAAGCAGCAAGGCCAGGAAAACGCTCCGCAGGCGCTTGGGGTTCATGAATGTCTTCATCGACGTGATGCCTCAGTGTGTGGATGCGCTGCAGGCGGCGCGGATGCCTGCGGCAATGAATCGCACGAGAATCGGCCCCGAGCGCTTTGGGTCTCCGGCGACGTTCTCGCCCAGGGATAGCCGCTCGATCCGGCGATCGGTTACGTGCAGGAGCAGGGCGCCGAGTGCGAACTGGTAGCAGTACGCCACCGTGCCGCGGCTGGCCCGCGGCGAGGCGGCCATCAGTGCATTGATGAACGCGTGGGCCAGGGGGTCGAAGAGATCGCGGATCACGGTCTCGTCTTCTTCCAGTTGCTCATTCATGCCGCGGGCCATGAGGCGCAGGAAGTGGCGCCCGTCCTCGCTGGCGGCCACGGTCAACACCGGGAGCACAAACGCCTTGACGATCTCATCCAGAAGCTGGCCCGGAGCGGCTTCTTCCTGTGCCTTTGCCAAGGCGGCGAGCCGCGCCTGGATGTAGCCGGAGCGTTCGCGGTAGATCTGCTGGTAGAGCTCGGCCTTGGGGCCGAAGTAGTAGCCGACGAGTGCCAGCGGCACGCCCGCCTCGTCAGCGATGTCCCGGATCGAGACGCCGTGGAAGCCTTTGGAGGCAAACAGGCGTTCCGCGGCAAGCAGGATATTGCGCCGGCGGTTTGGTGCGAGATCGGTGTCCGCTTCGGTTGGGCTGCTCGAACGGGGCGACCGCTTCGCACTCGCGACCCTTGCTTTCTCGGTCATGTCTAAAACTCCTGTCTGACAACCGCGTCATCCGCCGATTGCGTAATCTTGTACGAACGTACCAATTGTCTTGTACGACTGTACAATTCAAGACTAGGGCTTTCCCGATCACGAGTCGCTTGCCGAAAGGGCGACGAATCTGTACGACCGTACATCGATGAACGGGTTGTGACTGCGCTTCGTGCAGTGCAGCGCCTCTCCCGTCGGCACGCAGGCCGGCGGTCACGACTCCGGCGTGCGCTTTTCCTGCAGCACCGCCTTCGAGCGGCGCAGCTGCGCCACGAGCTCGGGGCCGCGGGCCAGGGCCACCGACACTGCCAGCACGTCCAGTACCGCGAGGTGGGCCAGGCGCGAGGTCATCGGGGCGTAGACGTCGGGGTCTTCCGGCACGTCCACGTTCAGCGAGATGTCGCACGCCTGGGCCAGTGGCGAGCCCGGCACGGTGATGCCGATGGCGGTGGCACCCGCTTCGCGGGCGATCTCCACGCTGCGGATCACGTCGCGCGTGCGGCCGCTGCCCGAGATGGCCACCAGCACGTCGCCGGGTTTCAGCATTGACGCCGACATGGCCTGCACGTGGGTGTCCGAGTGTGCCGCCGTGGGCACGCCGAGGCGGAAGAACTTGTGCTGGGCGTCGAGGGCCACGATGCCCGAGTTGCCCACGCCGTAGAACTCGATGCGGTGCGCCGCCGACAGCGCCTCGACCGATCGCGTGAGCGATGACGGGTCGAGGTGGTTGCGCACCGTGACCAGTGCCGCGATGGCCCGGTCGAACACCTTGGCGCCCACCTCCGCGCTGGAGTCCTGCGCATTCACGTCGTGGTGGATGTAGGGCAGGCCGGTGGCCAGGCTCTTCGCGAGCCGGAGCTTGAATTCCCGCAGCCCGCTGAACCCCAGCGCGGTGCAGAAACGCGCGATGGTGGGCTGGCTCACGCCGGCGCGGTGCGCCAGTTCGGCAAACGACAGGTCGATGGCCTCGTTCGGGTGCTGCAGCACGTAGTCGGCCGCGAGCCGCTCGGACGGCCGCAACTGCGCACGCGCGGCCTCGATGCGTTGCAGCAGCGTGGCCGTGGCGGCGGGCGGTTCAGGGGGCTTCGGGGTGCGGGGCATCGGAACGGGGAAAGGTCAGGGGCTCCAGTACATCCTAAGCGGTCGCGTGCGGTGCTGGAGCAGGTGGTCGATGGGCAGTGGTGACGCGGTTCGGCTGGAGCGGGCTTCGCCCGACAGCATGGCGGCCTTCTGGGTGCCTTGCACAAGCAATGCCACGTTGGCTGCGGCCAGCAATGCAGCCAGGTTCATGCCCAGGCGCGCGTGCGGGGCCACCGGCGGGTCGATGGCGGCCAGCGACGGGGTGGCTGCCGGGTCGAGCGCGGCGGCCAGGCCGGCGGCCTTCGGGAACAGCGATGCGGTATGGCCGTCTTCGCCCATGCCCAGCACGATGACGTCGGCACCGGCCAGCACCGTCTCCAGGGCCCGGTTGCGCTCCGCGACGGCTTCGGCCGGGTGGTCGGTGCGGGTTTTCAGCGGCACGAACGTGGCGGCCGCGGCGTGGCGGGTCAGCAGGCGGTCGCGCACGAGGCGCTCGTTGCTGTCGCCGGTGGCCGGGTCGACCCAGCGTTCGTCCACGAGGGTGATCGTGACGTTGGCCCAGTCGAGGCGCGACCGCGAGAGTTCATCGAACAGCAGGCCGGGGCTGCGGCCGCCAGAGACGGCGAGCGTGGCGCGGCCGCGCGCCTGCAATGCGGCGGTGAGCCGCTGGGCCACGTCGTGCGCGAGCGTCTGCGCGGCCTGCAGCGGGTTTTCGAATGTGTGGAGTTCCGGTTCGCGGAGGGAGGGCGTGGTCATCGAGGGTGCTCGGTAGTTAATCTACAGAATTGGCGCCTCGTGGGCGCGAGCTGCAGTGTGATTGCAGCGTTCATCGGGTCAATACGGATGATCGAGGCTGGAAATCGCTTCGAAGAACGTGTAGCATTCCTACAAGTTCGCAAGTATCACTCAGAAGTCGATTCAGTTCGACCCCCGATCCATGCCTCTTCATCCCGTGGTTGCGCGTGTCACCGACCGTGTCCGTGCCCGCAGCACAACCACCCGCGCCGATTACCTCGATACCGTGGCCGCCAGCCGTCTGGCTGGTGTGGCCCGAGGCGCCATCTCGTGCACGAACCTCGCGCACGCCATGGCTGCCCACCCCTCGCATGAAAAGCTGGTGTTGCGTGAGGCCCACCGGCCGAACGTGGCCGTCGTCACGTCGTACAACGACATGCTGTCGGCCCACCAGCCTTATGCGGACTATCCCGCGCTGATCAAGCGCGCCCTGCACGGCGCCGGCGCCGTCGGCCAGGTGGCCGGCGGCGTGCCCGCGATGTGCGACGGTGTCACGCAGGGGCAACCCGGCATGGAACTGTCGCTGTTCTCGCGCGACGTCATCGCCATGTCCACCGCCGTGGCGCTGTCGCACGGCGTGTTCGATGCGGCCATGTGCCTGGGGGTGTGCGACAAGATCGTGCCGGGCCTCTTGATCGGTGCGCTGCACTTCGGCCACCTGCCGGTGGTGTTCGTGCCCGCGGGCCCCATGCTGACGGGCCTCGGCAACGACGAAAAGGCGAAGATCCGCCAGCTGCACGCCAAGGGCCAGGTAGACCGCGCCGCGCTGCTCGAAGCGGAAAGCCGCGCGTACCACGGCGCCGGCACCTGCACGTTCTACGGCACCGCCAACAGCAACCAGTTGCTGATGGAGGTGATGGGCCTGCACCTGCCGGGTGCCGCCTTCGTGCCGCCCAACACCCCGCTGCGTGCCGCGCTGACCGAAGCCGCCGCCGTGCGCGTGGCGTCGCTCACCGCGCAGGGCAGCGAGTACACGCCGATCGCCCAGGTGGTGGACGAGCGCACCATCGTCAACGCGATCGTCGCGCTGCTGGCCACCGGGGGCTCCACGAACCACACGATCCACCTGGTCGCCATCGCCCGGGCGGCCGGCATCCTGATCGACTGGAGCGACTTCGACACGCTGTCGCAAGCCATCCCGCTGCTGACACGCATCTACCCGAACGGCAACGCCGACATCAACCACTTCCATGCCTCCGGCGGCATGGGCACGCTGATCGGCAACATGCTGGCCGAAGGCCTGCTGCACGCCGACGTGAGCACCGTGGCGGGCCCGGGCCTTGCCCGCTATGCCGAGGAACCGGTGCTGCCCGACGACGGCAAGATCACGTGGCGCGCCGCACCGGCCGCGAGCATCGACACCAGCGTGCTGCGCCCGGTGGCCGACCCGTTCAGCGCCGACAGCGGCCTGCGCATGCTGAGCGGCAACCTCGGCCGCGCGGTGATCAAGGTGTCCGCCGTCAAGCCCGAACACCGCCGTGTCGAGGCGCCGGCCGTCGTGTTCGCGAGCCAGGACGAATTCCTGAAGCGCTACAAGGCCGGCGAACTCGACCGCAGCTTCGTCGCGGTGCTGCGGTTCCAGGGCCCGCAGGCCAACGGCATGCCCGAGTTGCACCAGTTGACCCCCGCGCTCGCCAACTTGCAGGACAAGGGGCTGGCGGTGGCGCTGGTCACCGACGGCCGCATGTCCGGCGCGTCGGGCAAGGTGCCCGCCGCCATCCACATCACCCCCGAGGCGCTGGGCCAGGGGCCGATCGGCAAGGTGCGCGATGGCGACATCGTGCTGCTCGACGCCGACCATGGCGTGCTCGCGGTGCACGTGCCGGCGGGCGAATGGGCGGCGCGTCCGCTCGCGCCGGCCCCGGCCGGCGTGCAGCGTGGCATGGGCCGCGAGATGTTCACCGCGGCGCGGGCCGCGGCCGGCACCGCCGAAGAAGGGGCCACCACGTTCGGTTGGGCACCCGTCACCACCAAGGAAACGATCGATGAAAACGCGTGAAATCCTCGCCCTGTCGCCGGTGATGCCGGTGATCGCCCTCGACCGCCTGGCCGACGCCGTGCCGCTCGCCCGTGCGCTGGTGCGCGGAGGCATCCGCCTGCTCGAAGTCACGCTGCGCACGCCGGTGGCACTCGACTGCGTGCGTGCCATCAAGGCCGAGGTGCCCGAAGCCGTGGTGGGCGTGGGCACCATCGTGACCCCGGCCGACCTGGAGGAATCCATCGAGGCCGGCGCTGCGTTCGGCGTGAGCCCCGGTGCATCGGCCGCGCTGCTGCGTGCCGCCGCCGCGTCGCCGTTGCCGTTCGTGCCCGGCGTGATGACCCCGTCCGACGTGATCAACGCGATCGACGCCGGCTTCCACACGATGAAACTCTTCCCGGCGGCCCAGGCCGGCGGGCTGGAGATGCTCAAGGCGCTGGGCGGCCCATTCCCGCATGCTCGCTTTTGCCCCACCGGTGGTGTCACACTGCAGTCCGCCCCCGCGCTGCTGGCGCTGAAAAACGTCGTCTGCGTGGGTGGCTCGTGGCTCACCCCGTCGGCGCTGATCGCCAACGGCGACTGGGCGGCCATCGAAACCCTGGCCCGCGATGCCGCGGCACTGCGCTGACACCTGACCCACGGACGGCCCGACACCACCATGTTCGACCACCACGCCACCCCCTGCCGCAGCCTGGTGCTGTTCGGCGCCACCGGCGATCTCGCGCGCCGCATGCTGTGGCCGTCGCTGTACGCGCTGCACCATGACGGGCTGCTGCCCGAATCGTTCGCGCTGATCGGCGCGGCCCACTCGAAGTACGAGCCGGCGAAGTTCGCCGAACTCGTGCGCAAGTCGGTGCTCGGCTCGGCCAACGCGGCCATGTTCGACGAGGCCAAGTTCGAGAGTTTCGTGGCACGGGTGAGCTACGTGTCGATCGACGCGTCCACCGATGGTGGCATGCAGCCGCTGCGCGACGCGCTGGCGCCGCACCCGGGTGGCACCATCTTCTACCTGTCCACGTCGCCGCACATGTTCGGCCCGATCTGCCGCACGCTGGGCGGCTGGGGCGTGCACCCCGACAGCCGCGTGGTCGTCGAAAAGCCCATCGGCACCGACGAGGCCAGCGCCAAGGTGGTCAACGAGGCCATCGCGTCGGCCTTCACCGAACCCCAGGTGTTCCGCATCGACCACTACCTCGGCAAGGAAGCGGTGCAGAACCTGCTGGCGCTGCGCTTCGCCAACGCCATCTTCGAGCCGCTGTGGAACGCCAACGCCATCGAGCAGGTGCAGATCACCGTGGCCGAGACCGTGGGCGTGGAAGGCCGCTGGGGTTACTACGACGGCGTGGGCGCGCTGCGCGACATGGTGCAGAACCACCTGTTGCAGCTGCTGTGCCTGGTGGCCATGGAACCGCCGGCGAGTTTCACGCCATCGGCCGTGCGCAACGAGAAGGTCAAGGTGCTGTGGTCGCTGCGGCCCATCACCGCGGCCAACGTGGGCACGCACACCGTCACCGGGCAGTACGCCGAAGGGTTCGCCGGTGGCGAGTCCGTGCCGGGCTACCGCGAGGAAACCGGCGCCAACAAGACCAGCGACACCGAAACCTTCGTGGCGCTGCGCGCCGAGATCGACAATTGGCGCTGGGCCGGCGTGCCGTTCTACCTGCGCACCGGCAAGCGCATGCAGCGCCGCTCGAGCGAGATCGTCATCCACTTCAAATCGGCGCCGTACAACATCTTCTCCGGCATCGGTGCCACGCTGCAGCCCAACGTGCTGATGATCAAGCTGCAGCCCGAAGAGATGATCACGCTCAGCCTGATGCACAAGCTGCCGGGCCGCAACGACATGCAGCTGGGGCAGGTGGGCCTGAACCTGTCGCTCGGCGACAAGTTCACCGGCACCCGCCGCCGCATCGCCTACGAGCGCATGCTGCTCGACGTGCTCGCCGGCAATCCGTCGCTGTTTGTGCGCCGCGACGAGGTCGAGGCCGCATGGAAGTGGATCGACGGCATCGTCGAAGGCTGGCGGCAGACCGGTCAGAAGCCGCGTGGGTATGGTTCCGGTTCGTGGGGGCCGAGTGCCGCCATCGGCCTGCCCGAGCGGTTCGGGCACACCTGGAACGAGTGATCGCGGGCCGCTTCAGGCGGCCCAGCGCGCGGCGAGCCAATCCCCAAGGCGGGCCGCCAGCGCCCGCGCGCCCCAGCCTGCCGCGAGGCATGCCGGCAGCAGCAGCAATCGCCCGCCCATCGGCAACAACGCCGTGGGCATGCGCAACTGCAGTAGGAACGCCACCAGCATGCACCACAGGGCCAGCCGATCGCCCAGGCGCTGGGTGACCCAGGCCACGGCCACCGGCACAGCGACCACTGTGGCCGCCGCGAACGACCGCACGGCCCGCCAGGGTGCCGCACGCCGACGCTCGCTGGCCAGGGTGTCCAGCCAGCGCAGGAACGTGCCACGCCGCCACAGGCGCGAGCCGGCCAACACCCATGCGACGAGCAGCACCATGGCTGGCACTGGCAGGCCGCCGCTGATCAGGTACGCGTAGGCCAGGAAACCCGTCGCTACCAGGCCTTCCTCGATCGTGTCCGGCAGGGCCAGGACCACGCCGAGCAACGCGAGTGCGGCCGAGCCCCAGTACAGCGCATCGACCTCGAGCGGACCCGACGCGGCCATGCCGGCCGCACACAGAAGCAGGATCCCTGCGCCCCAGGCAGCGCTGCGGCGAGGGCGCGACGGTCGTGCGAAGGTGCGCCACTTGTCCACCGCCGATTCGGTTGATGCCCGGAACCGCTGGGCGGCACCCAGGACGGACGCCGCGCCCAGCACGGCCACCGCGCCCATCGTCATCGCCGAGGCCGCAGTGAAGATGGCCAGGAGGATCGGCGAGCCTTGAAGCAGCGCGGCCGCCACCAAGGCGGCCAACAAGGCCATCGCCCGCATCGCTCGGCCGCCGGACAGCGCTTCGTGCACTCGCCGGTGGTCGACGCGGCTGATGCCGAGGCCGCCCAGCAGGTCGCGCCCCGCCGTGGCGGGTGGGCGCTGCTGCTCGGGCATCCGGAGCATGGTTTCGAGTAGCGTCCATTGGGCGCGGATCACCTCGTCCCGCAGGGCCCCGACCAGCAGGGCCCGCATCCAGTCGCCCGACCTGATGACCCGGTGCAGGCGCATCACCTCGTCGAACTGTGCCAGGAAGGCCGGATCCGTCACCGGCTCGTTGAGGTTGGACAGCGCGCGGGCCAGGGCCTCCATGCGCGGACGACCCATCAGGCGCTCGAGGCGGAAGTCGCGGTCCGCCCACCCGAAATGGTCGCGCCAGGCCATGACCAGGCGCACCGGGATCTCGTTGACCTGGATGGCGACGTCGGCGAACCGAACTGACGCTTCCTGCTGCGCTCGCAGCGGGAGCAGGTTCAGTTGGCGGGTGAGGTCTGGCAGCAGTGCGATCGCTGCTGCCTCTCCGTGGTCGCGGACGGTGAGCACGACGTGGGCACACAGCGCTTCGGGCGGGACCCAGGTGGGCAATGCCGGTTCCACCTCGGGCCTCGGGGCGGCTGGCTTCGCTGGTTCGGCAACAACGACAGCGGCATCGCCATCGGGATGCACCGCGCGACGGGCCGCCTGCAACAGCCGGTCGAACGCCTCGCGCAAGGCTTGGTACGCCGCCGCATCGTCATCCGGCCGCGTGGTGCGAAGCGTGAGCGCGTAGGCCCGCTTGATCGCGATGACGTCCGAGGTGGGGCCGTCGAGGCCCACGCGCTGCCAGTCGTTCATCGGGACCGCTCCACGAGCCAGCGCCCGGCCGCCAACGCGCCGCTGCGGGCGTAGAACGCTACCGAGATGCAGATCAGCAGCAGCATCGGGGGCGCCACGTTCACCGGCAACGGGCGCATCTGCGCCACCGCGGCCACGAGCATGCTCCACAGGATCAGGCGGTAGCCCCACCACGAGGCCAGCCACGCCACCGCCACGGGGATGCCGACCACGGCGGCGGCCAGCGCGCGGGGCGGGGTCAACCCGCTGTCCACCAGTTTCTGGAACCGCCCGTTGGACAGCAGCGGGATGCCGCTGAACAGCCACGCGGCCAGCAGCACGGCGTGCGCCGCAGGCAAGCCCCGGAGCACGAGCGCCAGGTAGCCGAGGGCGCCCAGGCCGACCAGCGTCGCGTCGACGTCGTCCGGGACCGCGAGCACCGATCCGGCCACCGTGAGGCTGAAGGCCACCACGAGCCACCCCGGTGCGTCGTGGCCCGCCTGGGCCCAGAACGCGGCGGCACCCGCCGCCATCAGCAAGAGCCCCACGTTGGGTGCCCCGCCGAGGTGGCCTCGGGTGAGCCGGTGCAGGAACCGGCTGCTCGCACCGGCCGCCAACTGCCGGCGCCAGTGCACCGCTTCCCGGGCGAACCAGGCCACGCCCGACACGACCAACGCGCCCACCCCCATGAACATGCCGCTACAGAACACCGCCAGCACCAGGTCGATGTCCTCGAAGCGCATGGCCGCCGCGATCACGCCGGCCAGCAAGACCATCCGGAGCGTGCGCGACAGGCCGAGGGCGGAGGCCACCTGGGCCTGGTCCTGCGGGGTCATGTCGAGGGCGGCGAGCAGGCTCCGGCCGGGCTGGCCGAGCTGGCCGTGCAGCGCCCCTTCGGTCAGTGACTCCACCGTGGCCAGCTGCTGCCGTACGGCCTCGTCGGCGAACGTGGCGAACAGGCGCGCGCGGGCGCGGTGGCCTCGCTTGACCAGCCGGTCCACGGTCTTCAGGTCGGTGAACCGCTCGAGCACCGCGGGGTCGGTCTCGGGGGCAACCAGGTCCGCCAGCGTGAAGGTGAGTGCATCGGCGCGATCGGGTCCGAGCAGGCGGGCGGCGCGGTAGTCGCCCAACCAGCCGAAGTGGTCGCGCAAGGCCACCTGCACGGCCACCGGCAGGTCCCGGTGGGCGATCACGGCATCGGCGAAGCGGACGGACGCCTCGTCCTGCGCCTGCAATGGCAGCGCGTGCAGTTCGTTCATCAGCTCGGGCAATGCGATTTCGGTGGCGGCCGGACCCCGCGTCTGGAACCAGGTGACGAACTGGGCACACAGGTGCTGCGGTGACGGCCCCGATCGCGGCGGGAGGTCGGTGGGGGCGATCTCGATGGCCGGGGCCGGCGGCAGGGGCTCGGCCTTGGCCTTGGCCTCGGCCACCGGGTGCACGCAGGGAGATGGGAGATCGTGCGCCGCCTGTTTCGTGGCTGCCAGCAGGCGGTCATAGGCCTCCCGGAGCGCCTGGTAGCCCTCGGGATCGTCGTCCGGGCGGGTCAAGCGCAGGCGCCTTGCGTACGCCCGCTTGATGGCCATGGGGTCCCGCGATGGGCCGTCGAGGCCCACGCACTGCCAGTCGTCCATGGCTGCGCTAGAAGCGGAAGCCGCTGTCTATGCTGTCGAGGGCGTCCTTGAACCCGCGGCGCGACGTGCGCACGATGCGTTCGTCCTGGGTGTCCAGCGCGGTCTCGAACTGGTTCATCCACGACTGGATCGCGGTGCGCTCCTCGCCCAGGCGGTCCTCGTACAGGCGTTTCGCGCGTTCCAGCAGGTACCGGTTCTCCTCCTGGTCGCGCGGGTGGCGCTTGAGCAGGCGCAACTGGGCCAGTGCCGCCTCGACCTCGGCGTCCGACATCTCGGTGGCGCTGTTGCGCACGAGGGTGTGGGCCGTCTTGCCGGTGCCCGACTCGCGGACGTCCACCTCGAGCAGGCCGTTGTGGTCGTAGGTGAACCGGACCGCGACCGACACGCTGCCGGCGGGCCCGGGTGACACCGGCACGTCGAGCTTGCCGAGGTGCAGGTTGTCCGACGCGACGGGCGACTCGCCCTGGCGGATGTCGAGGCGCACGAGCGACTGACCGTCCTGCATCGTCCAGTAGGTCTGCATGCGCGACACGGGCACGGGGGTGTTGCGCTCGATGATCGGGGAGAAGCGGTCCTCGACCACGCGGCTGCCCACGCGCTCGTTGACCACCACGCCGAGCGAGTAGGGCATCACGTCGGTGAGCACCACCTCGTCCAGGGCGGCGTCGCGCGCCTTGAGGCCTGCCTGGATGGCCGCACCGTGGGCGATGGCCAGGTCGGGGTCGATGGTGCGCAGCGGCAGGCGCTGGAACAGGCGTGTGGTGAGGTGCCGCACCATGGGCATGCGCGAGGCGCCGCCCACGAGCACCACTTCGCCGAGGGCCTGTGCGTCGATCTGGGCGTCGTTCAGCGCGCGCTCGATGGGGCGCCTGAGCCGCTGCAGCAGCGGTTCGCATGCCGCCTCGAAGTCGGCGCGCGTGACCGGGCAGGTGTGCACCACACCGTCATGCTGCAGCGACATCGTGGCCGAGTCCTTGTCGCTCAGGTCGCGCTTGGCCTGCTCGATGGCGCGCCACCCGAGGCCGCCGCGCAGCAGGGCCTCGCGGGCGGGCGCCGGCAGCGTGGTGCAACGTTCGGTGAACAGCCGGGCCAGCGCGTGCAGGAAGTCTTCGCCACCGAGGCGGGTGTCGCCGGCGCTCGCCCGCACCTCCACCACCCCTTCGAAGTACTCCAGCACCGACACGTCGAACGTGCCGCCGCCCAGGTCGAACACGAGGAAGGCGGTGTGTTCGGCACGTTCCTGCAGGCCGTAGGCGAGGCCCGCTGCCGTGGGTTCGTTCAGCAGCCGTTCCACCTTCAGCCCGGCCAGTTCACCGGCGGTGCGCGTGGCCCGCCGCTGGGCTTCGTTGAAGTATGCGGGTACGGTGATGACGGCTTCGGTGACGGGTTCACCGAGGAACGCCTCGGCGTCGGCCTTCAGCGATTGCAGCACCAGCGCCGACAGCTCCTCCGCGCGGAAGGTGCGGGGGCCGAGCGTGATGCGGTGGTCGGTGCCCATCCAGCGCTTGAACGCCTGGACGGTGCGGTCAGGATGGGTGGAGGTCCGTTCGCGGGCGGCATTGCCTACCAGCAGGTGGCCTTCGTCGTCGAGGCTCACGGCCGACGGCGTGGCGAAGTCGCCCAGCGCGTTGCGGATCAGCTGGGGCTGCCCGTCCTTGAACACACCGACCAGGCTGTTGGTCGTTCCGAGGTCAATGCCGATGATCATGTGCACGCGGGGTTGTCGATGTCGCGCGGCAGGATAACAGCCCGCCCATGCAGGTGGTGCGCAGCCTGTCCTGTCTCCGCTAGAGTTGTTCCGCAGGAGGCGCACCATGACCACGACACACCCACCGCGCCACGAGGCCTCCGGGCCCGGTTTCGTGCTCCGGCACCTGATGGGGGAATACTCGCTAGGCCGCTCGTACTGGGTGCACACGGTGCTGCTCGGCGGGCTCGTCACCGTGGCGGGTGGCATGCTGCTCGGCCGCCTCGGTGAACGCTACGGGCTGCGCTACCTGTCGATCGGGGTCATCGTGTTCGAGGTAGGGGTGGTGGCGGTGTGGCTGTGGGCGCTCGCCGGCACGTGGATGGCGTCGTTCCGGCACCTGATGGGACGTGGCAGCAAGCTGTGGGCCGTGCTCGCGATGCTGTCGCTCACCGCGGCGTCCGTCAGCACCGTGCGCGAGGCCGCGCACATGCGCCCGTTCATCACGGAACACTGGGCCACCGCGATGGGGCGCCAGCCCGCGGGAGACTTCCACATCGAACTCATCGACGGCGGGCAGGTGGTGGCGTTCACCGGCGGGGTCAACGAGTCGGCCGCGGCGGCGCTCGACCGCGCCATCGCCAACGCGCCGAAGGTCACCACCGTGCGGCTCGAATCCCCCGGTGGCTGGTTGCGCGAAGGTGAACGCATGGCCGAGGTGGTGCGCCGCTACGGCCTGCGCACGCGCATCGAGACCGAGTGCCATTCATCGTGCACGCTGGTGTTCCTTGCCGGCAACGACCGCACCATGGCACCCGGCGCCAAGCTCGGCTTCCACCGCGGCCGCGCCATCGGCGGCGGCGACCCCGACGAACCGCCCGACCGCCGCGAGGCCGCCATCTACCTGCGGGCGGGGTTGACGCCGGCATTCGTGCGGCGCATCCTCGCCACGCCCCATGCGTCGATCTGGGTGCCGTCGCATGAGGTGCTGTACCAGGCCGGGGTGCTGACGCGTCGGGGGTGAGATGATGGCGGGTCGCTTTTTCGTGAGCCCGCCCCCATGCCCGCCCTCGACACCCTTGCTGCATTCTTCGGCGTTTCCGTGCTGTTGTGCCTGAGCCCCGGCCCGGACAACGTCTTCGTGCTGTTCCAGTCTGCGCTCAACGGCCGCAAGGCCGGGCTGAGCGTGGTGCTCGGCTTGTGTTCCGGCCTGCTGGTGCACACGGCGGCGGTGGCGTTGGGCCTGGCCGCGATCGTGGCCGCATCTGAAACCGCGTTCACCGTGCTCAAGCTCGCGGGCGCGGCCTACCTCGTGTGGCTCGCGTGGCAGGCGTTCCGCGCACCGGTGGGGCCGCTGTCGGCGCAGGCCGAACCGGCCAGCTTCGGGCGCATGTACCTGCGGGGCGTGGTGATGAACCTCAGCAACCCGAAGGTCACCATCTTCTTCCTGGCCTTCCTGCCGCAGTTCGTGGACCGCACGCAGGGCGGCACCGCGCTGCAGGTGCTGTGGCTGGGCGCGGCCTTCATGGTGGCCACGCTGCTGACGTTCGGTGCCATCGCGGTGTTTGCCGCCACGTTCGGGCAGGCGCTGCAGCGTTCGACCCGGGCACAGCGGGTGCTCAACTGGGGCGCCGGCACGGTGTTCCTCGGGCTGGCCGCGCGCCTGGCCATCTCCCAGCGCTGACCGAATTCAATCGCAAGAGTCGGGGTGATCGGCAGGCCCCCTCCCGGCACGATGGGCACTCCGCTAGATTGACGAGGTGCCCATGAAACGAGATCTTCCTCCCACCGACGACGCCCTGTGGGCCGCCGTCGCGGCGCGCGACGGGTCGCAGGACGGCCGGTTCTTCTACGGCGTTGCCACCACCGGCGTGTTCTGCCGCCCGTCGTGCGGTGCGCGGCTGCCACGGCGCGAGAACGTCACATTCCACACCACCGCCGAAGCCGCGGTGCAGGCGGGCTTCCGGCCGTGCAAACGGTGCCGGCCCGACGGCCCCACGCGGGCCGAACAGCAGGCCGGGCAGGTGACCCGGGCGTGCCGCCTCATCGAAACCAGTGAAAACGAGCCGGGCCTCGATGCGTTGGCCGAGGTGGCGGGCTTGAGCCCGCACCACTTCCACCGCGTGTTCAAGGCCGTCACCGGCATCACGCCCAAGGCGTATGCCCGGGCCCACCGCACCGGCCGGCTGCGCGAGACGCTGGCCCAGGCACGCACCGTGACCGGCGCGCTGTACGACGCGGGCTATGCCTCCAGCGCCCGGTTCTACGACGAGGCGCCACAGGCGCTGGGCATGGCGCCGCGGACCTACCGGCAGGGTGGCGCCGACACGGCCATCCGCTTCGCCCTGGCCCAATGTTCGCTCGGCGCGCTGCTGGTGGCGGCCACCGACGTGGGGCTGTGTGCCATCGCACTGGGCGACGATCCCGCCGTGCTGCTGCGCGACCTGCAGGACCGGTTTCCGCAGGCCGAACTGCAGGGCGCGGACGCGGCGTTCGAGCTGCAGGTGGCCCGTGTCGTGGGGCTCGTCGAACGCCCCGGGGCGGGGGCCGAGCTGCCACTCGACATCCGGGGCACCGCGTTCCAGCGGCGGGTATGGCAGGCGCTGCGCGAGATCCCGCCGGGCACCACCGTCAGCTACGCCGAGCTTGCGCGCCGCCTGGGCGCCCCCACCGCGGTGCGGGCCGTGGCGTCGGCGTGTGCCGCCAACACGCTCGCGGTGGCGGTGCCGTGCCACCGGGTCGTGCGCAGCGATGGCAGCCTGTCGGGCTACCGCTGGGGTGTCGACCGCAAGGCGGCGCTGCTGGCACGCGAAGAGGGCGATCGATGACCTTGCCGTCCATCGACTGGGCGCGTGTCGAGCACGACCTCGACGCGCAGGGGCAGGCGGTGCTCCCGGGCCTGCTGGACGTGGCGCAGTGCGAGGCGCTGGCCGCGATGTACCCCGACCGCAACCGGTTCCGCAGCCGCGTCGTGATGGAACGCCACGGGTTCGGGCGCGGGGAGTACCAGTACTTCGCGTACCCGCTGCCCGAGCCGCTGGCGTCGCTGCGGCCGGTGCTGTATGCACGGTTGCAGTCCATCGCCAACCGGTGGAACCACACGATGGGCGTGGCCGTGTCGTACCCGGCCGACCACACCACGTTCCTCGAACGGTGCCACGCCGCCGGGCAGGTGCGGCCTACGCCGCTGCTGCTCCAGTACGGCGCGGGCGACTACAACTGCCTGCACCAGGACCTGTACGGCGAGCACGTGTTTCCGCTGCAGGTGGCGGTGCTGCTATCGGCGCCCGGCACCGACTTCACCGGCGGCGAGTTCGTGATGACCGAGCAGCGGCCGCGGATGCAGTCGCGGCCCATGGTGGTGCCGCTGGGGCAGGGTGACGCCGTGGTGATGGCCGTGCACCACCGGCCCGTGCAGGGCACCCGGGGGCCGTACCGCGTGCAGCTGCGCCATGGCGTGAGCGAGGTGCGCTCCGGGCACCGGCACACCGTGGGCCTCATCTTCCACGACGCGGCATGACCGGTGACCTCTTCGACGGCACCGACCAGCCGCTCGCGCCGGGGGCCGTGCTGCTGCGCGGTTTCGCGCGGGAGGTGGCGCCAGCGCTGGTCGACGCGGCCCGGGCGGTGATCGCCGGCGCACCGCTGCGCCACATGGTGACCCCGGGGGGGCTCGAGATGGGCGTGGCGATGACCAACTGCGGTCCGCTTGGCTGGGTGTCCGACCGGCGCGGGTACCGGTACCAGGCGGCGGACCCGCTGAGTGGCGCGCCATGGCCCGCCCTGCCCGAGGCATTCCGCACGCTGGCGCTGGACGCCGCCGCGCGCGCAGGTTTCCCGGGGTTCGTGCCCGATGCCTGCCTCGTCAACCGCTACGCGCCCGGCACACGGCTCTCGTTGCACCAGGACCGCGACGAGGCCGACTTCGGCGCGCCCATTGTTTCGGTGTCGCTGGGCCTGCCCGCGGTGTTCCTGTTCGGCGGCCTGAGCCGCGCGGATCGCCCGCGCCGCCTCGCGCTCGCGCATGGCGACGTGGTGGTGTGGGGTGGCCCGTCGCGGCTCGTGTACCACGGTGTCGCGCCGCTGGCGGCGGGTGACCACCCGCTGCTGGGCGCGCAACGCATCAACCTGACGTTCCGGAAGGCCGGGTAGCATCCTGCGGGTGCAAATCCCCCACGACCGTTCCCCCTCGACCACCACGGTGGCCCTCGCCGGCCTGTTTTCGCTGGCGGTGGCGATGGGCATCGGCCGGTTCGCGTTCACGCCATTGCTGCCGGTGATGCTGGCCGAAGGGGTGGTGGACCTGCCGGGTGCCACGTGGCTCGCCACGGCCAACTACATCGGCTACCTGCTCGGGGCGCTGATGTGCTCGGCGCAACCGCTGCTGTGGGCGCGGTGGGGCCGGCCGCCGCTCGATGCGGCGCGCTGCGTGCGCGGGGGCCTCGCGGCCACGGTGCTGCTCACGCTCGGCATGGCGCTGCCGGTGCCCGCCCTGTGGCCGCTGCTGCGGTTCCTCGCCGGTGTGGGCAGTGCGGTGGTGTTCGTCTACACGTCGGGCTGGTGCCTTGGCCGGTTGACCGCGATGGGGTCGCCGTCGAAGACGGGGGTGATCTACATGGGCCCGGGTGCGGGCATTGCCGTGAGCGGCCTGCTGGTGAGCGCGATGGTGCTGGCCGGCGGTTCGGCCGCGGTGGGCTGGGCCGTGTTCGCCGCGCTGGCCGCCGTGTTGACCGCAGTGGTGTGGCCCACGGTGCGGGGAGCGGCCGACCACCGCACGGCCGCTCCGGCCGCCGCCGGGCGGTTCACGGCGGAGAAGCTGTGGTTCGTGCTGGCCTACGGCCTCTCGGGGTTCGGCTACATCATCACGGCCACGTTCCTGCCGGTGATCGCACGCGAGACCTTGCCGCCGTCGTTCTGGCTCGGCCTGTTCTGGCCCATCCTGGGCGTGGGAGTGATGGCGGGGGCCTTGGCTGCCACGCGCCTGCCGCGCCGCGTCGACTTCCGCGACGCGCTGGCCGGGTGCTACGTGGTGCAGGCCGTGGGCGTGGTGCTCGGTGTGTGGGTGCCGGGCCTCGCGAGCTTTGCCGTGGGCAGCCTGCTGGTGGGGCTGCCGTTCACCGCGATCAGCTTCTTCGGGATGCAGGAGGCTCGCCGGCTGTCACCGGTGGCGCCGGCCGGGCTGATGGGGCTGTGCACCGCGGTGTACGGCCTGGGCCAGATCGCCGGGCCGCCGCTGGCAGCCTGGCTGGTGCACGGCAGTGCTTCGCGCGCGGCGGGCTTTGCGCGGGCGCTCGAAGCGGCCGCGGCGTCGCTGGTGCTGGGCGCCGTGATCCACCTCGTGCTGGCGCGGGTGTGGCCCCGGCCAGCGGTTCAGTGAAGGCGGATGGAGCCGAGGCCCAGCAGGCCGATCACGCCGATGGCGATCAGGTAGATCGCGACGATGAAGTTCAGCAGTTTGGGCATGACCAGGATCAGGATGCCGGCGAGCAGCGAGATCAGCGGGGTGAGCGACAGGTGGATGTTCAAGGTCGATCCTCGAAAGACAACGAAGCGGGCACTGTAGCGCCTCCGGTCATTCCCGCAACTCGGCCAGCGTGACGGCCAGCTTGCGCACCTTGCCCGCGCGCCACACCGTCAGCGTCACCTGGTCGCCGGGCTGGAACCGCTCGAGCGCGGTGAGCAGGTCGTCCGCGTCCTCGACGGCTTCGTCGTCCACCCCCTGGATCACGTCGCCCGGCACGATGCCCCCTTGCGCGCCACGCATGAACGGCGCGAGGCCCGCGCGGGCGCCGGGTCCACCCGGCGCCACCCGCACCAGTGGCACGCCCTTCGGCAGGCCGAGCGACCGGACCAGCGTCTCCGGGCCCGGGGTCACGCCGATGGACGGGCGCACCATGCGGCCGTCGCGGATCAGCCGCGGCACGATGCGGTTCACCTCGTCGATCGGGATCGCGAAGCCGATGCCGGCACTCGCCCCGGACGGGCTGTAGATCGCGGTGTTCACGCCGATCATGCGGCCGGCCGAATCGAGCAGCGGGCCGCCGGAGTTGCCCGGGTTGATGGCAGCGTCCGTCTGGATGGCGCCGCGGATGCTGCGGCGCGTGACCGACTCGATCTCGCGGTTCAGCGCGCTGACGATGCCCACGGTCAGCGTCTGGTCGAGCCCGAACGGGTTGCCGATGGCATACACCTTCTGGCCCACGATCAGGTCCTTGCTGGAGCCGAGCGCCAGCGGCGGCAGCTTGGTCCTGGCGGCGTCGATGCGCAGCACCGCGAGGTCGCGGTCGGGGAAGATCCCCACCAGCTGGGCGCGGTGGGTGCTCTGGTCGGCCAGCGTGACCCGCGCGGCGCTGGCGCCCTGGATCACGTGGAAGTTGGTGACGATGTGACCGCGGTCGTCCCAGATGAAGCCGGTGCCGGTGCCCTGCGGCACCTGGTGGGTCTGTGCCGAGAAGAAGTCGCGTTCGATGCCGAGGACGGTGATGTTCACGACCGACGGCGACGCGCCCTTGAACACCGCGATGTTGGTCTGCTCGTCCGGGGTCAGCGGGCCGCGGGGGGTGACCGTGCGGGGTACCGCATCGGGGCGGGCGACGGCAGCGAACGTGGCGCTCGACAGGACGGCGGCAAGCAGGAGGGCGCGGCGCGAGGTTCGCAGGGTCATGGTTCGGGTCGGGTGGCTTCCGGCTAGTGCGTGCACTAACATGGTATGGCCTTGGCCTGCTACTTGCTGAACCCGGGACATGACCTCCGCCACAACCTCCCCATCGCTCGCCGTTGTGGTTCCGGCGCCCGCGGCCCGAACCTTCATCCGCGCCGTCGAGGTGTGGACGCCGTCGGCCGACGACACGCTGCTCGAACTCGACAACGGGTTGTTCGGGTCGGCTCCCCACTTCGGCGCGCTGAGCCGCACGATGTGT
Organism: Rhizobacter sp. Root1221; assembly: GCF_001425785.1. Taxonomy (GTDB): domain Bacteria; phylum Pseudomonadota; class Gammaproteobacteria; order Burkholderiales; family Burkholderiaceae_C; genus Rhizobacter. Next base: position 100,218 of record NZ_LMDI01000009.1, read on the forward strand.
TTCGGCCGCGGTGAAGGGCTGCCGGGGCGGGTCTGGGAGGAAGGCCATCCGCTGCTGCTCAAGCATTTCAAGGGCTCGTACTTCCGCCGCATTGCCGCGGCCGAGGCCGCCGGCCTCACCTGCGGTATCGCGGTGCCGTGGTTCCGTGCCGGGAAGCTCACCGCGGTGCTCGTGATCTTCTGCGGCGACGTGCTGGCCCACGAAGGGGCCATCGAGCTGTGGCGCAACGATCCGCGTGTCACCGGCGACATGACCCTGGCCGATGGCTACTACGGCACCCGCGCCGAAGCGCTCGAGAGCCTGTCCCGCGAGACCTGGCTGCCACGGGGGGCCGGCTTGCCCGGCCTGGCGTGGCAACGTGGCGGCGCAGTGTTCATCGACGACCTGGGGACGTCCTCGCGTTTCCTGCGGGGTGACGCGGCCGAGGCGGCCGGCATCCAGCGGGGCCTGGCATTTCCGTGCCCCGCGCCGGGCGATGCCTCGTGGGTGATCAGTTTCCTGTCGGCCTCGGAAACCCCCGTCGCGCGGCGCATGGAGAGCTGGGTGCCCGAGGACGACGGCAAGCGCCTGCGCCTGGCCTACGTGTCCGGGCAGGCCGGACCGGGCGCCGGCGAGGTGCTGCTCGAGCGCGCCGCGGGCACCATCGGCCGCGCATTCCTGACCGGCGTGCCGGCGGTCTCGGAGAAGGCCGGCGGGGAGCCGGGGGGCGTGGGCAACACGGCCACTGCGGCCGGGCTGGGGGGCCTCGTGGCCATCCCGGTGCTCGTCGACGAGGTGGTTGCCGAGGTGGTGGTGCTGTACTTCTGAGGGCAGGCCCGGCGGACCCGTTCACCAACGTGGTGCCGTGCGCCGTGAGGTGGTGCGCGCTGATCCGGGTACGCCCCGCATCGGTTCCGGTCATCCGCGGCTACGATGCGCGGCATTCCAACCTACCGTCCTTTCCATGAAGCCTGTCGTCACTGCCAGCGTCGTGCTGCTGGCCGCGCAATTGATTGCCCTGGCGGTGCGCAGCCACAACGACACCACGGTGGCGCTGGCCATCAGTTCGCTGCTGATGTTCGCCTGCAGCTGGGCCAGCGCCACCCACCTGCTGGGCGTGCGCGCCGCGGCCCGGTTCGTCGTCATCGCCGTGGTGCTCGGCTGGTTCGCCGAGCAGATGGGGGCCTCTCGCGGCTGGTTCTTCGGCGACTACGATTACACCGACGTGCTCGGCCCGCGCCTGGGCGAGGTGCCCGTGGTGATCCCGCTGATGTGGTTCGCGCTCACCTACACCGGGTACGTGATCGCCAACCTGATCGTGTGGCGCTCGCCGGTGGACGGGTCGCCGAAGTGGGGCGACGCCATCGTGCTGTCGCTGCTGGCCGCCATGATCGTCACCGCGTTCGATCTCGGCGCCGACCCGTACTTCGTCTACAAGCTCAAGGCCTGGATCATGGTCGAGAAGAACGGCTGGTGGTTCGGCGAGACGGTGCAGGGCTTTGTCGGCTGGATGACCGTGTCGTTTGCCATCGTGTTCCTGTTCCGGGCCACGGTGCGCAAGTTGCCGCCCGTGCCGGCGGCCCGGGTGTCGCGCCGCCACGCGTTGATCCCGATCGGCATCTACGGCGGCGAGATGGTGTTCCAGGTCTTCTTCGGCTACCCCGTCGAGGTGCGCAGCCTCGCGGTGTTTGCGATGGGCATCCCGGTGCTCTGCGCGCTCGCGGGCTGGCAGCATTGGCGCATGGACGCGAAGGTGGCCGCATGACCGCCGACCTCGACCGGATGCAACGGGTGGCCGACCCGCTCGCCGACAGCGCCGTGGCCGCCGCGCTGGGCCCGTGGTCCGACATCGGCGTTGCCGAACGGTTCACCCGCATCGGCGCCATGAACCGGTTGATCTCCGGCTGGAAGACCAACGCCGACCTCGACGGCTGGCGTGCCGTGGGCAACGGTGTGACGCCGGAGATGGCGGCGTCGCTCGAGGCCTTCGTGCAGGCGGCTCGCGGGCTGCCCGCCTGGGCCGACCCGGCGAAGATCGCCCAGGCCGAACGGCTGTTCTTCGAACAGGGGCCGCTGTCATGCGTGCTGCTGTTCTGTTCGAGCCTGCCCGAGTGTTACGTGGTGCCCGACCTGTCCGCGGTGCTGCAGACGGCCGGCCAGCTCACCGCGCACACCGACTACCGCGTGCGGTCCACCGCCGCGATGATCTTCCCGGTGATGATGGACGGCGGCCTCACCACCCCGTCGGGGAGCGGTGTGGCGCAGATCCTGAAGGTGCGCCTGATCCACGCCACCATTCGCCACCTGATCCTGCGGGGCGACCCGTCGCAGGCGGGCGGCGTGGTGCCGCCCCTCGTGCACGGCGAACTGCACTCGATGCACGAGGCGCTGCTGGCACACGGCTGGAACGTCGACGCCGACGGCCTGCCGTGCAACCAGGAGGAACTGGCCTACACGCTGTTGACGTTCAGCCACTGCTTCCTCGCCAGCCTGCGCCGCCTGCACCTCGGCGTGGGGGATGTGGACGAAGCGGCCTACCGGCATACCTGGAACGTGGTGGGCCACCTGCTGGGCATCCGTGAGGACCTGATGGCGCACTCCTTTGCCGAGGCCGGGCAGCTGTTTGCCACCATGCAGGCCCGCGGCCGTGCCGACCCCGTCTCACCCGACCCGCGCCCCGTGCTGGGCCAGGCGCTGATGGCGGCCATGAGCGCGGTGATCCCGTTCGCGCTGGCCAAGCCGGTCCCGGTGTTGATGACCCGGCACCTGTGCGGCGCCGAGACCGCCCGCGACATCGGGCTCGACGGGCGCGTGTCGTGGTTGTCGCGCGCCTTGTTCTGGCTGGGCATGGGCCTGATCGGGCTGGTCGACCGCCTCGGCCGGCTCGTGTGGCCGCAGTTCTCGCTGTCGCGGGTGGTCGTGCGGGTGCTGGGGTATCACGTGGTGACGAAGCTGCTGATGGACCAGACCCGCCCGCTGCAGCTGCCCGACCACCTGCTGTCGCGGGTGCGGGACACCGTGGCCGCGTGGGGTGACGATCCCAAGGCACCCCGCTGGCTGAACGTGATGGAAGACCGGTTCACGACGGTCGGCCGCTGGGCACCGGTGGACCGGTCGTGAAAACCCGTGCTGGCGCGCGCTGATAATGGCGGGCGTCACGCACGGTTGCTTCCACATGTCCAGCCGACACCTTCAGCCGCTCCTCCATTGGTGTTTCATCGGATGGGTCTGGGCCTTCGCGGCCCTGCCCGCGGCATGGGCCCAGCCGGCCGCACCGGCACGTTCGCTGGTGCTGGACGGCGGCCAGGACGTGGTCGACGTGTGGACTGCCGCCACGCTGCGGTTCGACGACACGGGCGCGCTCACCCTTGACGACGTGCTCGCGGCACCGGCCGCCTTCACGGCCCCGCCCACCGCCTATCCCACGTTCGGCCTGCGCAGGGAAGCGGTGTGGGTGCGGGTGCCCATCGACGTGCGGTGCCAGAAGCGATGCCCGTGGATCTTCGACATCGACTACACCGCGCTCAGCCACATCGACGTGCACCTGCTGACCGACGGCCAGGTGGTGCAGCGCGTCGAGCTGGGCAACCTGCGGCCCTTCGCCAATCGCCCGCTCGGCAGCCGTTCGCATTCCGCGGTGCTGAACCTGCAGCCCGGCACCCACCACGAAATCCTCGCGCGCATCGAGACCCAGGGCGCGATGATCCTGCCCATCACGCTGAACACACCGGGCGCGTTCCACGCGCGGGCGCTGAACGAGCAGATGCTCCAGGGGCTGCTGGGCGGCCTCGGCTTCTGCCTGCTGCTGTACAGCGTGGCGCAGGGCCTCGGCCTGCGCGAGCCGCTCTTCCTGAAGTACGCGTTGATGATCTCGGGCAGCCTGCTGTTCTCGGTGCTGCAGTTCGGCATCGGCGCCCAGTACCTGTGGACCGACAACCTGTGGTTCGAGTCCCACATCGGCGCGCTGTCGGCACTGATCGCGTCCGCCGGGTCGTTCCTGTTCATCGAGCATGTGCTCGCCGGCCCCGACACCAGCCCACTCTTCACGCGGGTGATGAAGGGCGGCGCGGCCTTTGCCGCGCTGGTGGGCGTGGCCTACGTGGCCGGCCTGATCGACACGCGCGCGGTGAGCGCCATCGTCAGCGTGCTGGGCCTCATGCCGGTGCTGATGGGCATGCCGGGCGCGGTGAAACGCACCCTGCGCGGGGACCCCGTGGGCGTGAGTTTCCTCGTCGCGTGGGCGGTGTACTTCATCGCGACGGCGGTGATCATCATGGTCATCAACGGCCGCGCACCGGTCAACTTCTGGACCCTGCATTCGTTCCAGATCGGCGCCACCATCGACATGCTGCTCTTCATGCGGGTGCTGGGGCTGCGCATGAAGGCCATCCACACACAGGCGCGGCACGCCACGCTCGAGCGCGACGCCATGCGTTCGCTCGCCCACAGCGATCCGCTCACCGGCCTGCCCAACCGCCGCGGCCTGAATGCGGAACTCACCGCGGCGCTGTCACGCCCCCGGGCCGACAACCGCGTGGCCGTCTTCATGCTCGACCTCGACGGCTTCAAGCCGGTCAACGACCGGCATGGCCACGACGTGGGCGACGAGCTCCTGATCGCCGTGGCCCAGCGCCTGAACGACACGCTGCGCCGCGGCGACACCGTGGCTCGCCTGGGTGGAGACGAGTTCGTCGTCATGACGGGCCAGTTGCAGCGCGACGAGGACGCGCTGCACCTCGGCGAGCAACTGCTCAAGGCGTTCGCCGAGCCGTTCATCCTGGGCCAGCACACCTGCAGCGTCGGTCTGACGATCGGCTATGCCCTGTCGCCCGCCGATGCGGCCGACGCGGTCACGCTGCTGAAGTTCGCCGACGCCGCGATGTACGTGGGCAAGGCGTCGGGCAAGGGCTGCATCCGGCGCGGCGGGCTGGCGGTGCTGCGCGAATCCCAAACGCCTCGCGACGACGCGGTCGCCGGTCAACCGGCTCCGTAGTACCCACAACAGGGTTTTCCGGCCATTGACGCCGCGATAGTTAACGTTAACAATCTGGTCTCCGTTGAAGTTCTACCGGATGGAGCGATTGCGATGAAAACCTGGTTCTGTTCCCTTGCCGCTGGCGCGCTGCTGCTGGCCTCGCCTGCTTGGGCCGCCTGGCCCGAGAAACCCGTGACACTCCTCGTGCCGTTCCCGCCGGGCGGTTCCACCGACAGCCTCGCGCGCACGCTGGGCGCCAAGTTGCAGGAGACGCTCGGGCAGACCTTCATCGTCGACAACAAACCCGGCGCCACCGGCACCATCGGGGCGGGCCAGGTGAAGCGGGCCGCGCCCGACGGCTACACCGTGCTGGTCTCCTCGCTCGGCCCGTTCGTGATCGCCCCGCACCTGATCAAGGCCATGCCCTACGATCCGGCACGCGACTTCGACCTGCTGATGGTGGCCGTGCAGGCGCCGAACGTGCTGGTCGTGCCGGCCGTGTCGCCGCACAAGTCGGTGGCCGACGTGCTCGCGGCGCTCAAGAAGGACCCGGGCAAGATGAGCTTCGCGTCGTCTGGCAACGGCTCGTCCGACCACCTCACGGCCGAACTCTTCTGGCAGCAGACGAACACCTCCGGCCTGCACATCCCGTACAAGGGCGGTGCCCCGGCCATCAGTGACCTGCTCGGCGCCCAGGTCGATGCGTCGTTCCAGAACATCAACGCGGTGATCTCGCAGATCCAGGCCGGCAAGCTGCGGGCGCTCGCCGTCACCGGCGACAAGCGCTCGACGCTGCTGCCTCAAGTGCCAACCTTGTCCGAGGCCGGAGTCAAGAACGCCGACGTGTACTCGTGGCAGGCCGTCGCCGCACCCAAGGGCCTGCCGGCCGACGTGCGGACGAAGCTGCATGCCGCGCTGGTGTCCGCGCTCAACGACCCGGTGGTGAACAAGAAGCTGACCGACGTGGGGTTCGAGGTCATCGCCAACACCCCCGAACAATTCACCAAATTCCAGGCCGCCGAGTTCGCGCGCTGGAAGAAGGTCATCGACACTGGCCACATCACGGCCGACTGACCCACCACCCTCTTTTCTGACGGAGCCCACCATGTCCACCCCGAAGGTCGTCGACCTGCAAGTCATCCCCGTCGCAGGCCGCGACGGCATGTTGCTCAACCTCAGCGGCGCGCATGCGCCGTACTTCACCCGCAACCTCGTCATCCTGACCGACAGCGACGGGCACACCGGCGTGGGCGAGGTGCCCGGCGGCGAGAAGATCCGCCAGACGATCGAGGATGCCCGCCCGCTGATCGTGGGCCAGCCCATCGGCGATCACCTGCGCCTGCTGCAGCGCGCCCGCGACCAGTTCGCTGACCGCGACAGTGGCGGCCGCGGCCTGCAGACGTTCGACCTGCGCGTGACCATCCACGCCGTGACCGCGCTCGAATCGGCGCTGCTGGACCTGCTGGGCCAGCACATGGACCTGCCCATCGCTGCGCTGCTCGGCGAGGGCCAGCAACGCGACCGCGTCGAGATGCTCGGCTACCTGTTTTTCGTGGGTGACCGCACGAAGACCGACCTGCCGTACGCATCGCCGTCCGACGAACCGGCCGATGCCGACGCGTGGAAACACCTGCGCCACGAGGCCGCGATGACACCCGGCGCGGTGGTGCGCCTGGCCGAGGCCGCGCACGCGCGCTACGGTTTCAACGACTTCAAGCTCAAGGGCGGTGTGCTCGCCGGCGAGGCCGAGGTGGAGGCCGTCACCGCGTTGCACGAACGATTCCCGCAAGCCCGCGTGACCCTCGACCCGAACGGCGGCTGGCTGCTGAAGGATGCGATCCGGCTGATGCGCGACATGCACGGTGTGGTGGCCTATGCCGAAGACCCGTGCGGTGCCGAGGACGGCTTCTCGGGCCGCGAGGTGATGGCCGAGTTTCGCCGTGCCACCGGCCTGCCCACGGCCACCAACATGGTGGCCACCGATTGGCGCCAGCTGACCCACGCGCTGTCGTTGCAGTCCGTCGACATCCCGCTGGCCGATCCGCACTTCTGGACCATGGCCGGTTCGGTGCGCGTGGCGCAGACGTGCCGCGACTGGGGCCTCACGTGGGGCTCGCATTCCAACAACCACTTCGACGTGTCACTCGCGATGTTCACGCAAGTGGCCGCGGCTGCGCCGGGCCGTGTCACCGCCATCGACACCCACTGGATCTGGCAGGACGGGCAACGCCTCACGAAAGATCCGCTGCAGATCCGAGGCGGTTTCGTGGACGTGCCGAAACGCCCGGGTCTCGGTGTGGAACTCGACATGGCCGAAGTGATGAAGGCCAACGCGCTGTACCGCGAACACGGCCTCGGCGCCCGCGACGATGCCATCGCGATGCAGTACCTGGTGCCGAACTGGCGCTTCGACCCAAAACGGCCTTGCATGGTGCGCTGACCCCTGGAACGAAGGGTCCGCAACGGAGGCAGAACGACCGAAAAGCGAGACTTAACGCACGGTCCGTTTTGCCTATCGGGGCGGGCCCCAATGCCACTGTCACACAGCGTCACTACAGTGGTGCTCAGACGGCGGCGCGGCGGATCAGAGCATCCGCGCCAAGAAGACCGGCAATGTTTCGTGACCGGCGCCGTCGCCATCTTCACGTGCCGATGACGCCCCCATCGCGCCGCCGCACCACCACGGTGGCCGAACGCGGCCGGCCGCCATCGGGCCAGCGCGAATGCCGCGCGGGTTCGGCCGGGTCGTTGCGGCTCGAGGTCGGGCTTTCGCCCGGGTGCTGGATGTTCACGAACATCGTGCGCAGGTCGGGTGCGCAGGTCACGCCCGTCACCTCACAACCGGCCGGCCCCGTCAGGAAACGGCGCATCTCGCCTGTGACCGTGTCGGCCGCAAGCATCATGTTGTGGCCGAGTCCCGACCCGGTGGACGACGCGTCGGTCTGGATCCACAACACTCCGCGCGGATCGATCCACAGGCCGTCGGGGCACACGAACGCATCGCCCGACACGGTGCCACCGGCCTCGGCCGGGCCCGCCAGCACGAAGTGGTTCCACGTGAACGTGATGCCGTCGCTGTCGCCGTCTTCCTTCCACCGGATCACCTGGCCCATCGTGTTCCTGGCGCGCGGGTTCGCGGCATCCGTGCCGGGGGCATCGTCGGTGCCGCGGCGGCTGTTGTTCGTCAGTGAGCAGTACACCTCGCCGCGTGCCGCATCCACGGCGATCCATTCGGGACGGTCCATCTTCGTGGCGCCCAGCAGGTCGGCCGCCTGGCGCGTTTTCACCAGCACCTCGCCCTGGTCGGCGAAACCGGCCGCGGCGGTGAGCGGCCCTTCGCCGTGCACGAGTGGCAGCCAGCGGCCGCGGCCATCGGCGTCGAAGCGCGCCACGTGCAGCGTGCCGTGGTCCAGCAGCGTGCGGTTCGCCGCGGCACCGCCCGGGGCGATGCGGTCGCGGCTCACGAATTTGTAGATGTACTCGAACTGCGCGTCCTCGCCCGAGTAGACCACCGCACGCCCGTCCCGCGTGACCGCCACCGTGGCGCCCTCGTGCGCCGCGCGGCCGAGGGCGGTGCGCTTGATGGGCGTGGACGTGGGGTCCATGGGGTCGATCTCGACGATCCATCCGAAGCGGTTGGGTTCGTTCGGATGGCGTGCCGCGTCGAAACGCTCGTCGTGTTCTGCCCAGCGCATGCCGGCGCCGCGGCGCTTGAGGCCCCAGCGCGTGCCGTGTGCATCGGGCTTCTCGGGGCCCTCGAAGTAGATGATGAAGTTTTCCTCGCCCGTGAGGTAGGTGCCCCACGGGGTGATGCCGCTCGCGCAGTTGTTCAACGTGCCGAGGACGCGCATGCCGGATGGATCGGCGGCGGTGCGCAGCAGCGGGTGGCCGGCCGCCGGTCCGCCCACGCCCACCGGCGTCAGCGTGCTGATGCGCCGCGCGTAACGCGACGGGCGCACCACCTGCCAGCCGTCGCCGTCGCGGGCCACCTCGATCACCGACACCCCATGCGCGGCCTGGCCCTTGCGCACCTTCTCCGCGCTCCATGCCGCCGTGCCGTCGGTGTGCAGCAGGCCGTCGTCGATGTACTCGTGGTTCATCGCGAGCAGGCCCCGGTGGGCACCGTCGAGTGCGAAGTAGTGCAGGCCGTCGTGGTGCATGCCCATCTGCACCGCCTGTTCGTCCGCGGTGTTGCCGGCATCGGCGCGGAAGGCGGGCAGGTGCCCGGCGATGCCGACCGGGTCGCCCCACGGCGCGATCACCTGGGCGGTGTAGCCCTCGGGCACGACGACCGTGTCCTGCGTGGAAAGCGGCACCGGCGCGAAGCCGATGCGCGGCGGCGGCACCGTGGCGCAGCCGGAGAGCGACAGCGGTGCGAGCCAGCCGCCAAGCACCAGGCCGAGCCCGCCGCGCAGCACCGTGCGCCGCTCGCCGGCCGACACGTCATGGATCGACGGGTTCGCCGACCGGTTGCTGTCTTCCATCGTGTCGAAGTCCTTGGCCATCGTGGGTTCCGGTGCAGTGTCGAGTGCGCCGATTCTGTGCGATGCTTCGCCGATCATCAAAACGGGGAACCCATGCTGTCCACTGCCGCCCACATCGTCGTGGCCCTGATCGGCCTGCTGCACATCTACATCCTCGTGCTGGAAATGTTCCTCTGGGACAAGCCCGCCGGCCTTCGCGCGTTCGGGCAGACCGCCGAGCGGGCGGCCGCCACGAAGGTGCTGGCGGCCAACCAGGGCCTGTACAACGGTTTCCTCGCAGCCGGCCTGCTGTGGGGCGTGTGGCTTGGCGCGGCCGGCAACCCGGTGAAGATCTTCTTCCTGCTGTGCGTGCTGGTGGCCGGGGTGTACGGTGCGGCCACCGCGTCGCGCAAGATCCTGTTCATCCAGGCGGTTCCGGCAGCCCTCGGCCTGGTGCTCGTGGCCCTCTCCTGACGGCCCCGTAGTCCCATCCCTACGCGCGGGGGCGCGTGGGTCCGATGGGCGAGGGCGATGATCGGCGGTGCAATGGGACATGTCCCGAACACCGAAGGAAACCGCCCATGTTGACCACCGTCTCTGACCGGTACCACGCGCTGCGCGAGGAACTGAGGCGCCTGCAGGCGGCGGACGTGCGTGACATGCCCGCCATCGAACACGTGCTCGATGCCTTGTCGGCCGAGTACCGCCGCCTCAAGTCCGAGGACGGACAGCACGGCAACAACCCGATCGAGTGGCGCCACGGCGAACCGCCGGAACTCGTGCTCGAACCGGAAGCCGCACTGCCGCCGCCGTGAACCGGCGCGGGTGAGGCTTGTGGTGCAATCGCCGCATGTCCTCCCCGCTTCCCCGGCCCCGCGACGCCGTCATTGCCGAGTGGGTCGCCGCGTTGAAGCGCCGGGCCGATCCCGCCGCGTTGCGTCAGTTGCCCGAACTCACCCCGGCCGAATCGGCCGAGGTCATGGCACGCATGCGCCACGGCGAGGCGGCCCCGGCCGAGCCCGACCTACCGGCTGGCCGGTTCCGCCCGCGCCTCACGTTGCACACCCTCGGCCGCGGCGAAGGGCTGTTGGGCATGCGCCCCTCGGGCCCGTTCGGGCCTCGCGGTACCACCGTGACCGTCGCGTTCGTGGACTGGACCTACACCTCCCCGGCCGGGGTTGTCGCCGAAGTGCCTGCACCCACGTCGGTGCTCAACAGCCGGCACGCCCCACCCCTCCACACCACCGATGCGGCCGGCCGGCCCGTGCGCATCGACCGCGACATCCGGGCCGAGGCCGACGCGATGGACCAGGTGTGGGGGCTCGGTCTCCACCCGCTCGACCCGGCCACGCTGCAGTGGCGCGGCCGCCCGTTCATCGGCCCCGGTGCACCCGTGTGGTCGCTCGAACAGGAGGCGCGGTTCGCCGACCTGTGGGCCGACGCGCTGCCGGGCCTGCGCGCGAGCGGCTGGCGCATCGTGGTGCGCCCGGGGTTCGCCCACGAGAGCGTGCCGGTCACCGCCTGGCGCCTGGTGCTCGACCACGACACCGGCGAGGTGCTCGGCAAGGAGGTCAGCGGGCCGATGGGCCCGCGCCTCGTGGACGTCAAGGCGCTGCGCCAGCCGAAGCGTGAAGGGTCGTTCCTGCTGAGCCTCGGCGTCGAGATCGACGGCGAGATCTGGGACCTCGCACCGCTGCTGTGGGACCTGCTGCGCCGTGACCGCCGGTGGCTCGACGCCCGGCAGATCGAGGCCATCCCCGACGAGTCGGTGGTCACGCTGCGCGCGCCCGGCGGCCGCCGCGTGGAGGCCCCCGCCGCACCGCTGAAGGCCATCATCGGCACGATGGTGGACCTGCTCACCGACACCGAACCACGCGCCGGCCCGTTGAGGCTGTCCGCATGGGAAGCCCAGCGCCTCGACGCGTTGCGCGAGAGCCTGCACGACACCCAGGCCGCACGTGCCGGCCCGTTTGGCGCGTGGCAGCTCACGGGCGACACCGGCCTGCGTGAACTCGCCCGCCGTCTGCAGCACACCGAAGAACCTGCCGAGGTGCCCGACCCCGCGGGCCTCGGCGTGACGTTGCGCGACTACCAGCGGCGCGGCGTGGCCTGGCTGCAGCACCTGCGCGAGCAGCACCTCGCGGGCATCCTGGCCGACGACATGGGCCTCGGCAAGACCGCCCAGGCACTGGCCCACCTGCTGATCGAACAGCAGGCCGGCCGCCTCGATGGCCGGCCTGCCCTGGTGGTGGTGCCCACGTCGCTCGTCTTCAACTGGCAGGCCGAGGCCGCGCACATGGCCCCGGGCCTGCGGCTGATGACCCTGCACGGCCCCGGCCGCGCGGCCCGGGTGGCCGACATCGCCGAACACGACGTGGTGCTGACGACCTACCCGCTCGTGTGGCGCGACATCGACGTGCTGGCCGCCGTGCCGTTCCACCTGCTCCTGCTCGACGAAGCCCAGACCGTCAAGAACCCCGCCGGCCGTGCTGCCCATGCGCTGCGCCGCCTGGACGCCACGCACCGCCTGTGCCTCACCGGCACACCGCTCGAGAACCACCTCGGCGAGCTGTGGGCGCAGTTCGATTTCCTGATGCCGGGGTTCCTCGGCGACCAGCGCACGTTCACCCGCCGCTGGCGCAAGCCCATCGAGGAAAACGGCGAGACGCTGCGCGCAGAACTGCTGCGCCGCCGCGTGCGCCCGTTCATCCTGCGGCGCCGCAAGGACGACGTGGCCACCGAACTGCCGCCGAAGACCGAGGTGATCGAGCGCGTGGAGCTGCAGGGCCGCCAGCGTGCGATGTACGAAAGCGTGCGGGTCGCCGCCGACGAACTGGTGCGCCGGGTGTTGCAGAAGAGCGGCCTGTCCGGCGGTCTCATCACCATCCTCGATGCGTTGCTCAAGCTGCGGCAGGTGTGCAACGACCCGCGCCTGCTGAAGCGCAGCCGCATCCCGAAAACCATCGAGAGCGCGAAACGCGAACTGCTGCGCGACCTGTTGCCGTCGTTGGTGGCCGATGGCCGGCGCGTGCTGGTGTTCTCGCAGTTCACCGCGATGCTGTCGCTGCTCCAGGACGACCTCGATGCCCTCGGGCTGTCCTGGCTCGCGTTGACGGGTGACACACCACCCGCGCAGCGCGGCCAGGTCGTGCGCGACTTCCAGGCCGGCGCCGTGCCCGTGCTGCTGCTGAGCCTGAAGGCCGGCGGGGTGGGGCTGAACCTCACCGCGGCCGACACCGTGATCCACGTGGACCCGTGGTGGAACCCGGCGGTGGAACGCCAGGCCACCGACCGCGCGCACCGCATCGGACAGACCCAGCCCGTGTTCGTCTACAAGCTCATCGTGGCCGGCAGCATCGAGGAGCGCATCCTCGACCTGCAGGCCCGCAAGGCGGCGCTGGCCGACGGGGTGCTCGGCGAGGACGAGGCCACGGCGATGAAGTTCACCGCGGCCGACCTCGACGCGCTGCTGTCGCCGCTGCCGTGACACCCCCGCGATTGAGGGCCGTGGCGGCAACACAGCGTTGCTTGCGGTTCGGCGCGCCGGGCCTCACAATCCGTTCCATGTTCAAGACCACACCGATCAACCAAGCCGCACGCGACCGCCAGGCCGCGTGTGCGGGTGACCGCGTGAATCGCGCCTAGAGCCGCCTTTCGAATTCGTTCGGAAGGCACCTTGCCTTCCGGACCCGGTCCTCCAGGAACCCCGGTCGGCGTCGCCCTCCGGGGTTTTTTGCATTCGGGGATTGTCATGTTCCACCAGCGCACGTTCGACAAGTTGATTGCCACGATTCGCACCCGCCAAGGCGCGGGAGGCTTGCGCTCGTGCTTTGGCTCGCCCCATCGGCAAGTGAACTGCCGGCCCTGACGCGTTCTTTCGCGGTGGGTCGGCCACCACGAAAGAACACTGTGAACAAATCCATCCGCAACATCGGCGTCATTGCACACGTGGACGCTGGCAAGACCACGACGTCCGAGCGCATCCTGTTCCACACGGGCAAGAACTACCGCATCGGCGACGTCAACCATGGCGACACGACCATGGACTTCGACGAGCAGGAACGCCGCCGCGGCATCACCATCAACAGCGCGGCCACCACCGTGTTCTGGAAGGGTGCGCAGATCAACCTGATCGACACGCCCGGCCACATCGACTTCAACATCGAGGTGAACCGGTCGCTGCGCGTGCTCGATGGCGCGATCGTCGTGTTCGACGGCGTGGCCGGCGTGGAACCGCAGACCGAGACCAACTGGCGCCTGGCCGACCGGTACCACGTGCCGCGCATCGCGTTCGTCAACAAGCTCGACCGCATCGGGGCAGACTTCCCGCGTGTGGTCACGATGATCGGCGAACGCCTCGGTGTGCGCACCGCGGTGCTGCAGTGGCCCATCGGCGCGGAAGGCGGTTTCGAGGGCGTGGTCGACCTGCTGACGCAGCGCGCGTTGACGTGGACGTCGGAAGATGTCGGCGGCAACCTGCACGAAGGGCCCGTGCCGGCGCACCTGCAGGGTGTCGTGCAGGCACAGCGCGCGAAGCTGCTCGACGCCATCGTCGAGCAGGACGACGACGTGCTGGCCGCGTTCCTCGAGGGGCGCGAGCCCACCGTCGCGCAGCTGCAGGCGTGCATCCGCAAGGGCACGCTCGCGGGGGCATTCGTGCCGGTGCTGGCGGGTGCGGCGTTCAAGAACAAGGGCGTCGAGCCGCTGCTGGACGCGGCGGTGGCGTACCTGCCTGCGCCGGGCGAGGTGGCGGCGCAAGCGGGGCAGCCCGAGGCCGACCCGGATGGGCCGCTCGCGGCGCTGGCGTTCAAGGTGGTGTCCGACACGTCGGGCACGATGGTGTACGTGCGCGTGTACCGCGGCCGCCTGCGGCCGGGGGACGTCGTGCTCAACACCAACACCGGCCGCCGTGAACGCATTGCCCGTCTGTACGAGGTGCATGCGAACAAGGTGGAGGAGCGTTCGGTCATCGAGGCCGGCGGCATCGCGGCGGTCGTGGGCCTGAAGGACACGGTCACCGGCCACACGCTGGCCGATCCCGCGGCACCGCTGGTGCTGGAAACCATCACGGTGCCCGAGCCGGTGATCGACGTGGCGGTGGAACCGAAGACGCAGGCCGACCAGCAGCACCTCGGCAAGGCGCTGGCCGCGATGGTGCGCGAGGATCCGAGCCTGCGCGTCCGGCAGGACGCGGAGTCGGGCCAGACGCTGCTGTCCGGCATGGGTGAGCTGCAGCTGGAGGTGTCGATCGAGAAATTGCGGTCGCGCCACCATGTCGAGGTCAACGTGGGGCGGCCCCAGGTCGCGTTCCGAGAGACGCTCACGCGGGCGGTGGAGGTCACGCACCTCCACAAGAAGCAGAGCGGTGGCCCCGGGCAGTACGCCGAGGTCACGCTGCAGTTCGAGCCGTTGCCTCGCGGCGAGGGCGTGGTGTTCGAGAACCGCACGGTGGGAGGGGCAGTGCCGCGCGAGTTCGTGCCGGCGGTGGAGGCGGGTGTCCGGCGTGCGGCCCAGACCGGGGTCGTGGCCGGTTATGCGACGGAGGACTTCCGGGTGTCGCTCGTCGACGGACGGTTCCACGAGCGCGATTCGTCGACCGTGGCGTTCGAGCTGGCCGCGGCGGCCGCGTTCCGCGAGGCCGCCGTGCAGGCCGGGCCGGTGCTGCTGGAGCCGGTGATGGCCGTCGAGGTGATCACGCCCGCCGACTTCGTGGGCGACGTGCTCGGCGACCTGAGCCGGCGCCGGGGGCTGGTGCGGGGGCAGGACACACGCGGCAATGCCGCGGTGGTGGACGCCCACGTGCCGCTGAAGGAGATGTTCGGCTACATCGGGCACCTGCGTGCCATGTCCTCGGGACGGGCGCAGTACACGATGCAGTTCGACCACTACGCCGAAGCGCCGGCCTCGGTGCTCGACGCGGTGCGCAGCCGTTGACCAGAGGGGTGGCCCGGGAGGGCCGCCCCTTTTTTTGTGCGTCAGCCGGTGATGCGGTCCTTCAGCAGCTGGCGCAGCTGCTTGCGCCCGTCACTGTTGGTGGCCCGCCAGGCTTTCAGGGCCAGCGCGAGGAACTGCTGCTCGGCCGGCGTGAGGCCCACGGGTTCGCGTTCCTCGTCGAGCCAGCCGGCGGGTTTGCCGCAGTGCTGCTCGATCTGGCGGGCTAGCTTGTCGCCGATGGGGCGGGCGGACTTGATCTGGCTCCACATGCTGGGCGAGATCTCGAGCTTGGCGGCAAACGCCTGCTCGAGCCCTTTGGGCGGCGCGCCGCCGGCCATCGCCGTTTCCGCGAAGGTCTGGAACAGGTTCAGCGCGTTGCGGCGCCGTTCTAGGGTGATGTTGCTCACGGGGACTGCGAAAAAATCTGTTGCGCGCATTGTCGCAGGGGCTTGACGGTGCGGTAAAGACTATTTACGATGCCCTCCATCGATACCAAAAGCCCGTTTTTCCGAGGAAACCACCCGTGAAACTTCGCCGCTCCAACCACTGCTTCGCGCCCGCTTCGGGCCGCCAGGCGTTGGCGCGCCAAATTTCCATTGCAATGGTCTCCGCGACAAAAGGGGCCGCTGCGGCATCCGGGAGAGGCTGACAACCAGCCTTCCAGCTCTGGTTTCCAGAGGCCCGGGTCCCGCCAAGGACCCGGGCCTTTTTCGTTGGTGCCGCAAGGCGGTGCGGAATCGTTTGTTTTTGTTGTCACTTCGGGTGTGTCTTTGCACTCCGCGGCCGCGCGAATTGGTGTGAGCGGTGCGGGATGTGCGTGGCCGGTTTCGGCCCCGTGCAGCGAGGCACCGCTTCGACGGAAGGGCTCGCGCGACGGGCACAACCGAAGTGGCTGCTGTCCGCTGGTGTCTCAGTTTGCTGTCATCGTCCCAGGGAGGGGCTCATGAAAAAGAAGGAACAAAGCATTGTGTTGCGCCTCGCGGCGCTCAAGCCGCGCAACCCGTTTGCGGCGCTGGCGCGACAGCGTGCGGCGGGCTCGCACGCACCGGTCAAGCGGCCGCAGGCGCGGGAGGAAAAAGACCTCGTCCAGCGCCTGCGCGAGGCGGGCTTGTGAGGGCGCACCTGGCGGTGGCGCTCACCATGCTGGTCGCCGCTGCCGCGTTCGGGGTGCTCGTGGCCCGGGAGCCACGCTGGCCGGTGGACGCGGTGAACGTGGCGTCGGCCTGCGTGCGTGCGCTGCAGCAGGACGACGACACGGACGCCTGACCCCCGGCGGGCAAAGGCGTGCTGCTTCGGTTAACCTTCGCGCGACACCGTTTTCGGAGCCGTAAATGGGCGACCCCGTCCGCGCACTGCCAGGTGCCGCTTCGGGTGGTGCCGATCCTGCCTCGCTGATCGACCTCGACGGCGCCCACGGCGAATGCGGCGGCCAGTGGCTGCGCAGCGCCTTGACGCTCTCCATGTGCACCGGGCGCCCGTTTCGCATGCGCCACATCCGCGCCGGCCGTGAACGGCCCGGCCTGCTGCGCGGCCATGTCGCCAGCATCTCGGCAGCCCAGGCCGTCTGCGGGGCCCAGGTGCAAGGCGCCGAACTCGACGGCGCCAGCGTGGCCTTCACGCCCGGCGAGGTTCGGGCCGGTGACTACACCTTCGGCGTGGGCGGTGCCGGCAGTTGCATGCTCGTGCTGCAGACCGTGTGGCCCGCGCTGATGGGGCTGGCCGAACCCAGCCGCATCACGTTGCGGGGCGGAACCCACACCCCGAAGGCTCCGCCGTTCCAGTTCATCCAGCGGGCCTATGCGCCGCTGATGGACCGCCTGGGTGCCGTATCGGAACTCCGCCTGCGCCGCCATGGGTTCCATCCCATGGGCGGGGGCGGCGTCGACGTGAACATCACCCCCGCCGAGGCCGGGCGCCTCCAGCCTTTCGACCTGACGGAACGCGGGCCGCTGCGCGCCGCGTACGCGGAGTGCCTGGTGGTGGCTGTGCCGCGCCACGTCGCGAACCGCGAGCTCGACACCCTGGCCAACTCGTTGGGATGGGCGCCCCACCAGTTGCACGTGCCCGCGGTGCGCCAGAACGAAGGTCCGGGCAACGCCTTGATGGCCACCCTCGAACACGAGTTCGCCACCGAACTCTTCACGGCGGTGGGCGAAAAGGGTGTGAGTGCCGAGACCGTGGCGCGGGCCGTTTCCCGCGAGGTGCGCGAGTTCCAGGTATCCCGGGCCGCCATCGGTCCGTACCTGGCCGACCAGTGGGTGCTACCGCTCGCGCTGGCCGTGTGGCGCAGCGGCACGGCCGCCCGGTTCACCTGCAGCGCGCTGACCGATCGGGCGCTCGCCCACATCGCCCTGATCCGGCGCTTCCTGCCGTGCCACATCACCACCGAACCGTTCGACGGGGGATGGACGGTGGTGGTGTCTCCGTGACCTCCTCTGCAATGGGTGACCGGCCCCCTTGTGCGGCCCGGACGGACGGTCTATAACGGTCCGGCGGCGCCGCCGCCGGGAGTGTTGATGAACAGGCTTCTCGTGAGCTGGCGAACCGTGGGCTGGCAACGCGCCCGGGCCTGTTGGGGGCTGGTCTGGTGGGTGTCCCTGGTGTCGGGGGCCGCGTGGGCCGACGATCGCCCCATCGACCCGTCCGCCGACAGCGCCATGAGCGAGCTGCGGGTCAAGGCCGCGTACCTGTACAAGTTCGGGGCGTTCGTCCAATGGCCGGACCGGGCCTTTGCCTCTGCCCATGCGCCCGTCGTGATCGGCGTGCTCGATGCCGACATGCTCGCCGACGAACTCTCGATGCTGATTGGCGGCCGCAGCGTGCAGGGCCGTTCCCTGGCCGTTCGCCGCCTCCGCAATGGCGACAGCCTGGCGGGCATCCACATGCTGTTCATGGGCCATCCCGCCGACGGCCGTACGGCCGTGTGGTTGGCCGCGGCCCGGGGGCGGCCGGTGTTGACCGTGACCGACCAGGCCCAGCCGGCCGTGGCCGGCACCATGATCAACTTCGTGCACGACGGCGGCCGGGTCCGGTTCGACGTGTTCCCGAAGGCGGCCGAGCGGGCGAGCCTCGGCATCAGCGCACGCCTGCTGGTCGTTGCGCGCCGCGTGGAACCTGGCGCACCGTGAGGTCCGTGGCATGACCCCGCCCATGCAGCGCACCGTGAGCCGCAAGCTGCTCAGCGTGGCGCTGCTCACCACGCTGGTGGCGGTGGTGCTGGCCATTGCCGCGATCAGCGCCTATTTCCTTCGGGCCGACTACCGCAACCTCGCCGCGGATTTGCGCACCCAGGCCGAACTCGTCGGCCACATGAGCGCCCCCGCGCTGGCGTTCCACGACCGCACGCTGGCGCGCAACAACCTGAACCTGCTGCGGCTGCGGCCCGAGGTGTTGTCCGCCATCATCTACGACGCCGAAGGCCGCGTCTTTGCCTCCTACACCGCGCCGAACCAGGCCTTGCGCCAGCCGGCCACGCTGGAGGGCGACACCGTGCGGATGGACGGCAACGAGCTGTCCGTGTTCACGCGCATCGTGCAGGACCAGGAGATGCTCGGCACCGTCCACCTGCGCGTGGACCACGAGCTGTTCGACCGGCTGATCGGCCTCGGTGGCATCGGTGCCCTCGTGACGGTGCTGGCGATGGGGGTGGCCTACCTGCTGTCCACGCGGCTGCAGAAGGTGGTGACGGCGCCCATCCTGTCCATCGCCGACATCGCGCGCGGCGTGGTCGAGCGCCGCGACTACTCCCGCCGTGCCCAGAAGGTCAGCGACGACGAGGTGGGCATGCTCGCCGACTCGTTCAACGACATGCTGAGCGAGATCCAGAAGCGCACCGAGGAACTGGAACGATCGAACCACGACACCGAGCGGGAGGTGGCCGAGCGCGGCCGCGCGCAGCAGGAGGTGATGCGGCTGAACACCGAACTCGAGCTGCGCGTGCGCGAACGCACGCTGCAGCTCGAGGCCAGCAACGACCAGTTGAGCGTGGCCAAGGCCGTGGCGGACGAGGCGAACCAGGCGAAGTCGGAGTTCCTCTCCAGCATGAGCCACGAACTGCGCACGCCGCTGAACGCGATCCTCGGGTTCGCGCAGCTGCTCGACAGCGATTCGATGCCCGTCAGCCCGGAGAAGCGGCACGAGTACCTCGCGCACATCCTGAAGGCCGGCAAGCACCTGCTGGTGCTGATCAACGAGGTGCTCGACCTGGCCAAGGTGGAGTCCGGCACGCTGTCGCTGTCGCTCGAACCAGTGAACCTGGCCGACGTGTTCCGCGAGTGCCGCGAGATGATCGAGCCCACGGCGGTGCAGCGGCGCGTGCGCCTGGTGTTCACGCCCCCCGCGACCCTGAACGTGGTGGCCGACCGCACGCGGTTGAAGCAGGTGCTGCTGAACCTGCTGTCGAATGCGGTGAAGTACAACCGCGAAGGCGGGTCGGTGGTGGTGGGCGCGGCACCGGCGGGCGTGTGCCAGGTGCGGGTGTCGGTGCAGGACACCGGCAAGGGCCTCGATCGCCACCAGCAGTCGCTGCTGTTCCAGCCCTTCAACCGCCTGGGCCAGGAGGCCGGGCCCGAGGAGGGCACCGGCATCGGCCTCGTGCTCACGAAACGCCTGGTGGAGCTGATGGGCGGCCAGATCGGCCTGTCGAGCACGGTGGATGTGGGCAGCGTGTTCTGGTTCGAACTCGATGCCAGCGCTGGTGTGGCGCGGGCGCCGTCCAGCGGCGATGACCTCGGTGCCGATGACGGCCTCGCGATGGTGGTGCTGCCCGACGGCGTGAAGACCGTGCTGTATGTCGAGGACAACCCGGCCAACCTGCGGCTGGTGGAGGAGATCGTGGCGCTGCGCACCGACCTGCGCCTGATCTCCGCGGCCGACGGCGGGCTCGGGGTCACGATGGCGCAGTCGCATGCGCCGGCCGTGGTGCTGATGGACCTCAACCTGCCCGGCATCGGGGGGCTGGATGCGCTCAAGATGCTGCGCCGCGACCCGCGCACCGCACACATCCCGGTGATCGCGCTGACGGCCAATGCGATGCCGCGCGATGTGGAAAGCGGGCTCGCCCAGGGCTTCTTCCGCTACCTCACGAAACCGCTCGACGTGCGGAAGTTCCTCGAGGCCCTCGACGCGGCACTTGCCGAGGTGTCCTAGTCTAGAGGAACCGCTCGAGCATGCGCCGCGACGCCTTGTCGAGCGCGAAGCGGTCGCGGATCAGGAAGTGCACGCCGCGGTCGTCGGCCACGAGCAACGCATGGCCATCCAGCCGGCGGATGTTCTCTTCCACCTCCAGCACCAGGCGCGTGTCGCCGCGGTCGGTTTCGACGTCCCACGTGGTGGGGGTGGCATAGGTCGACACCGAGCGGATGCGGCGGATCTCCGGGGTGAACTCGCGTTGGGCGAGTTCGTCCTCGATCAGCCGGCGCGGTGCGTCGGCGAGTGCGCTGAGACGGTCGATCCAGGCGAGTTCGTGGCCGTCGGTGCCCATGAGGGACACCCCCTCGTCGGGAGCCCCGATGGGGAAGGCGCGCACGGGGATGCAGTTCTCGGAGCGGTCGCCATTGGCGGCGATGTGCACCAGGTGCCCGTGGGCGTTGCGTTCGAGCTGGAAGTTGGGGTTCATGGGGCGGGACCTCGGACGCTCAGGGGTTGCCGGCCGGGTGGGCCGCATGGGGGACGGGCAGCAGGGCAGGGGGATCGCTGCCGTCGTCGTCCACACGGCGCACCTGCGCTTCGTACAGGCGCCAGTACGCGCCTTGCTTGGCCATCAGTTCGTCGTGCGGCCCAACCTCGACCACCTGGCCGCGGTCCATCACGACGAGCCGGTCGGCCTTGCGCAGCGTGGACAGGCGGTGGGCGATGGCGATGGTGGTGCGGCCCTGCACGAGGTTGTCGAGGGCCTTCTGGATTTCCTTCTCGGTCTCGGTGTCGACCGACGAGGTGGCCTCGTCGAGGATCAGCAGGCGTGGGTCGATCAGCAAGGCGCGGGCGATCGAGATGCGCTGGCGTTCACCGCCGGACAGGCCCTGGCCGCGTTCACCCACGAGCGAGTCGTAGCCTTGTGGCAGGCGCAGGATGAACTCGTGTGCATGGGCTGCGCGTGCGGCGGCCACGATCTCGGCGCGCGTGGCATCGGGCCGGCCGTAGGCGATGTTCTCGGCGATGGTGCCGAAGAAGAGGAACGGCTCCTGCAGCACGAGGCCGATGTTGCGGCGGTAGTCGGAGACACCGTAGCTGCGGATGTCGTTGCCGTCCACGAAGATGGCGCCGTCGGACACGTCGTAGAAGCGGCAGATCAGGTTCACGAGCGTGCTCTTGCCCGAGCCGCTGTGGCCCACGAGGCCGATCATCTCGCCCGGCCGGATGTCGAGGTTCAGGCCACGGATCACGCTGCGGTTGCCGTAGCGGAACCCGATGTCGCGCATCTCGATGCGGCCCTTCGCGTTGGCAAGGGGCACCGGGTTGGCGGGCTCGGGCACGTTGGACACGTGGTCGAGGATGTCGAAGATGCGCTTGGCACCGGAGGCCGCCTTCTGCGTGACCGACACGATGCGGCTCATCGAGTCGAGCCGCGTGTAGAAGCGGCCGATGTACGCGATGAATGCGGTGAGCACACCCACCGTGATCTGCTGGTGCGCCACGAGCCAGATGCCAAAGGCCCACACCACCAGCAGCCCGATCTCGGTCAGCAGCGACACGCTCGGCGAGAACAGCGACCAGGTCTTGTTGAGCTTGTCGTTGACCTCGAGGTTGTGCACGTTGGCCGTGCGGAAGCGCTGGGCCTCACGGCGTTCCTGTGCGAAGGCCTTCACCACGCGGATGCCCGGGATGGTGTCGGCCAGCACGTTCGTCACTTCGGACCACACACGGTCGATGCGCTCGAAGCCCGTGCGCAGGCGGTCGCGTACCTTGTGGATCATCCACGCGATGAAGGGCAGCGGCAGCAGCGTCACGAGCGCGAGCCACGGGTTGATGGAAAACAGGATCACGGCAGTCATCGTGATCGTCAGGACGTCGGTGGCGAAGTCGAGGGCGTGCAGCGACAGGAACACGCAGATGCGGTCGGTCTCGGAGCCGATGCGGGCGATCAGGTCGCCGGTGCGCTTGCCGCCGAAGTAGTCGAGCGACAGCTTCAGCAGGTGGTCGTAGGTGGTGGTGCGCAGGTCAGCGCCGATGCGTTCCGACACGAGCGCGAGCAAGTAGGTGCGGGCCCAGCCGAGGCCCCAGGCCGCGAGCGCGGCGCCGAGCAACCCGACCAGGTAGAGCGCGACCTTCCACGGGTCGATCTGCTGACCGTTCTGGAACGGGATCAGCACGTCGTCCATCAGCGGGATGGCGAGGTACGGGGGCACCAGCGTGGCGGCCGTGGACGCGAGGGTCAGGCCGAAGCCGGCGGCAAGCTGGTTGCGGTAGGGGCGTGCGAAACGCCACAACCGGAGCAGCACCCAGGTGGACGGGACCGGTTCGGGCTCGTTGGAGAACGAAGTTTCTTCATCGGCCTCGGTGGGTTCCGAGGTGCGCCCGGCGCGAAAACTTTCGATGCATCCCTCGAATGTTTTCAAAAATTTAAGTGACTGGGTGTGAGCGCCCAACGTGAACCGCCACGTGGCCAGGCGCGTTGAAGGGTCGAGCAGTTCGAGTGTGCCGACGCCGGCATGGTCGAACGCACGCATCGAGAGGTTGTGCGACAGCGGCCAGGCCGTCCACGTGTCGCCGTTCGGCGACAGGCTGAGGATGCGGTGGTCAGTGAGGACAACGAGTCCGTGTGCAAAGCGCAGCGAGGGATCGAGGTCAACCGCCAGCGTCGCCAACACGTTCTCATTCGTTGCGAGCTGTGCTCGCAGGGCCGCCTGGATCAACTCAGTGCGGGCTTCCAACGTCAGAACGGAATCGAGTAGTGGCATGGTGATGATGTCGTACCGCGGGGCAGCTCAAGGGTCCACCTTCCGAGGCGGGGTCGGGAATTCTCGCCGAAGCGCGCCGTTTCGTGTTTCATCGGAAGGGGCTGGGCATTTCCATACGGCGCACAATTGCGGGCTGGACCGGATCCTGCCGGTCGTGACCCTATTGCCGAAAAAACCGCCCAAAATGACGAAGAAGGCCGACATCCAGCTGCAGCGCATCCGGTACCTGCGGGGCCCCAACATCTGGACCTACCGTCCGGTGCTGGAGGTCTGGCTCGATCTGGGCGAGCTGGAGGACCACCCCTCCAACCAACTGCCCGGCTTCAACGAGCGCCTGCTGAAGATGCTGCCCGCGCTGTTGGAGCATCACTGCGGTGTCGGTGAACGCGGTGGTTTCATCCAGCGCCTCGAAGGTGGCACCTGGGCCGGCCACATCCTCGAACACGTGGTCATCGAACTGCTGAACCTCGCGCGCATGCCCACCGGCTTCGGCCAGACGCGCAGCACCTCGCAGCGCGGCGTGTACCGCATGGTGTTCCGCGCCCGCGACGAAAGCGTGGCCCGCACCGCGCTGGCCGAAGGCCACCGCCTGCTGATGGCCGCCATCAACAACGAACCGTTCGACGTCGACGCCGCCGTGGCGCGCCTGTGCGAGAAGGTCGACGACTGCTACCTCGGCCCCAGCACCGCGCACATCGTCGGCGCCGCCACCGACCGCGGCATCCCGCACATCCGCCTGAACGCCGGCAACCTCGTGCAGCTCGGCTATGGCGCCAGCCAGCGCCGCATCTGGACGGCCGAGACCGAGCTCACCAGCGCCATCGCCGAAGGCATCGCAGGCGACAAGGACCTCACGAAGAAGCTGTTGTCGTCCGTCGGCGTGCCGGTGCCCGAGGGCCAGGTGGTCGCGTCGGCCGCCGAAGCATGGGAAGCCGCACAAGACATCGGCCTGCCCGTCGTCGTCAAGCCCACCGACGGGAACCACGGCCGCGGCGTCACGATGGACCTGAGCCTTCAGGCCGACATCGAAGCCGCGTTCGACGTGGCCAGCAAACACGGCAGCGAAGTGATCGTCGAGCGTTTCGTGCGTGGCAACGAACACCGCTTGCTGGTGGTGGGTGGCCGTGTGGTGGCCGCCGCCCGCGGCGAGATCGCGTGGGTCACCGGCGACGGCGTGTCCACCGTCGAGAAGCTCGTCGACGAGCAGCTCAACACCGACCCGCGCCGTGGCCTGAACGAAGACTTCCCGCTCAACCTCCTGGTGCTGGCCGAAGACGAAGCCGTGCTGCTCGACCTGCAGCGCCAGGGCCTGTCGCCCCAGGCCGTGCCGGCGGCGGGCCGCCAGGTGCTGATCCAGCGCAACGGCAACGTCGCCATCGACTGCACCGATCAGGTGCACCCCGATGTCGAACACGCCGTGGCACTCGCCGCGCGGGTGGTGGGCCTCGACATCGCCGGGGTCGACGTGGTGGCCGAAGACATCTCCAAGCCGCTCGCCGAACAGCGCGGCGCGGTGGTCGAGGTCAATGCGGGCCCGGGCCTGCTGATGCACCTGAAGCCGGCCGTGGGGTCGCCCCGCCCGGTGGGCCGTGCCATCGTCGACCACCTGTTCCCGGAAACGGAAACCGGTGCCGGCCGCATTCCCATCATCGGCGTGGCCGGTTCGCAAGACACCCAGACCATCTCCCGCCTCGTGGCGTGGCTCGTGCACCTGAGCGGCCGCCGCGTGGGCCTCGCCTGCCGCGATGGCCTGTTTCTCGACCGCCGCCGTGTCGAATCCACCGACTCGGCCCGCTTCGAGCCGGCCCACCGCCTGCTGATCAACCGCGCGGTGCAGGCCGCCGTGATCGAAAACGGCGCCGAATCCATCCTGCGCGACGGCCTGGCCTACGACCGTTGCCACATCGGCGTGGTCACCGATTTCGAAGGTTGGAAGTCCCTCGCCCACCACGACGTGAACGAGGCCGACCAGATGGTCAAGGTGCTGCGCACGCAGGTCGACGTGGTGCTGCCCGACGGCGTGGCCGTGCTGCACGCCGCCGATGCCCGCGTGGCCGACCTGGCCTCGCTGTGCGACGGCTCCGTCATCCTCTATGCCCTCGACGGCAAGAACGAGAAGCTGGCCGCGCACCGCGCCGAAGGCGGCCGGGTCGCCTTCATGCGCGACGATCACGTCGTGCTGGCCACCGGCCACAGCGAAACGGTCATGAGCAACCTGCGCCGCACCCGGGTGCGCAACGACGAGCAGGGCCTGGCCCGCCAGCGTGTGCAACTCGCCGCGGTGACCACGGCCTGGGCCATGGGCATCTCGCTCGACCTCGTGGCCGCCGGCATCGAGACGTTCGACTGGGACCTGCGCCAGCCGCGCCCCGCCGTGGCCAAGGCCGTCCGCTGAATCCTGCCTGACCTCCGCGCACCGCGAAGAAACGAACCAAAAGAACACCCGAAAGCATCGACACGATGGAAGTTTCCCGCACGCGGGCCCTGCGCGGCCCGAACCTCTGGAGCCGGCACACTGCGATCGAGGCGATCGTCTCGTGCGCCGAAGGTGAACGTTCCAAGGCCGACATCCCCGGTTTCGAACCCCGCCTGCGGGCCTTGTTCCCGGCCATCGGCGAACTGCGTCCGCGCGGCCACGTCGGCAACATCTCGCTCGCGCACGTGCTCGAAGCCGCGGCGCTGGCGCTGCAGGCCCAGGCCGGCTGTCCGGTGACGTTCAGCCGCACGTCGGCCACGCTCGAGACAGGGGTGTTCCAGGTGGTCGTCGAGTACAGCGAGGAAGCCGTGGGCCGCAAGGCCTTCGAACTGGCCGAGGCGCTGGTGCTTGCCGCGCAGAACGACACGGCGTTCGATGTGGCCGCGGCCATCACCACCTTGCGTGAAACCGACGAGGACGTTCGCCTCGGCCCCAGCACCGGCGCCATCGTCGATGCCGCCGTGGCCCGTGGCATCCCGTTCCGCCGCCTGACCCAGGGCAGCCTCGTGCAGTTCGGATGGGGGTCGCGCCAGCGCCGCATCCAGGCCGCCGAGGTTGATTCCACCAGCGCCGTGGCCGAGTCCATCGCGCAGGACAAGGACCTCACCAAGCTGCTGCTGCGGTCGGCCGGCGTGCCGGTGCCGCTCGGCCGCCCCGTGGACACCATCGACGAAGCGTGGGAGGTGGCCAACGAGATCGGCCTGCCCGTCGTCGTGAAACCGCAGGATGGCAACCAGGGCAAGGGTGTGACGGTGAACATCGTCACCCGCGATCACATCGAGATGGCCTACGCGGCCGCGGCCGAATACGGCGAAGTGATGGTCGAAAAATTCCTGCCGGGCAACGACTTCCGCCTGCTGGTGGTGGGCGACAAGCTCGTGGCGGCCGCGCGGCGCGACCCGCCGCAGGTGATCGGCGACGGCAAGCACACCGTGCGCCAGCTCGTCGACATCGTCAACACCGACCCGCGCCGAGGTGAAGGCCACTCTACCTCGCTCACCAAGATCCGTTTCGACGACATCGCGGTGGCGCGCCTGAAGGTGCAAGACCTTCAACCCGATTCGGTGCCGGCCAAGGGCCAGCGCGTGATCCTGCGCAACAACGCCAACCTCAGCACCGGCGGCACCGCCACCGACGTGACCGACGACGTGCACCCCGACGTGGCCGCGCGCGCGGTCGAGGCGTCGCAGATGGTGGGCTTGCACATCTGCGGCGTGGACGTGGTGTGCGAGAGCGTGCTGAAGCCGCTCGAGGAACAGAACGGTGGCATCGTGGAGGTCAACGCCGCACCGGGCCTGCGCATGCACCTGTCGCCCAGCTTCGGCAAGGGCCGCAACGTGGGTGAGGCCATGGTGGCCAACCTGTTCGGGCCTGGCGACGACGGCCGCATCCCCATCGTGGCCGTCACCGGCACCAACGGCAAGACCACCACGGCCCGCCTGATCGCCCACATCGTGGCCGGCAGCGGCATGCGCGTGGGCATGACCAACACCGACGGGGTCTACGTCAACGGCCGCCAGATCGACAGCGGCGACTGCAGCGGCCCGCGCAGCGCCCGCAACGTGCTGATGCACCCCGACGTCGATGCGGCGGTGTTCGAGACGGCGCGCGGCGGCGTGTTGCGCGAAGGCCTCGGCTTCGACCGTTGCGACGTGGCCGTGGTCACCAACATCGGCGCGGGCGACCACCTGGGCCTGAACTACATCACCACCGTGGACGACCTGGCGGTGCTGAAGCGCGTGATCGTGCAGAACGTGGCTCCTACCGGCTACGCGGTGCTCAACGCCGCCGATCCCATCGTGGCCGGCATGGCCGTCACGTGCCCGGGGCAGGTGATCTTCTTTGCGGCCGACCGCCAGCAACCCGTGATGGCCACGCACCGCGCGCAAGGCCACCGCTGCGTGTATGTCGACGGCGACGCCATCGTCGCGGCCGAAGGCCCGTGGCGCGAGAAGGTGTTCCTGCGCGACATTCCCATCACGCGCAACGGCACCATCGGCTTCCAGGTCGAGAACGCCATGGCCGCGGTGGCCGCTGCGTGGGGCCTGGGCCTGCACCCGGACACCATCCGCCGCGGGCTGGCCAGCTTCTCGAACGATGCCGACAACGCGCCGGGCCGCTTCAACGTGATGGCGTACAAGGGCGCCACCGTGATCGCCGACTACGGCCACAACCCCGATGCCATGCGCGCCCTGGTGGCCGCGGTGGATGCACTGCCCGCGCAGCGCCGGTCGGTGGTGATCAGCGGTGCCGGTGACCGCCGCGACGACGACATCCGCGAGCAGACCATGATCCTCGGCGATGCGTTCGACGAGGTCGTGCTGTTCCAGGACGCCTGCCAGCGTGGCCGCGAGGACGGCGAGGTGCTGGCGTTGCTCCGTGAAGGCCTCGTCAACGCCAAGCGCACGCGCGTGGTCGACGAGGTGCGGGGCGAGTTCGCCGCCATCGACACCGCACTCGGCCGCCTGCAGCCGGGCGACCTGTGCCTCGTGCTGGTGGACCAGGTCGAGGAAGCCCTCGCGCACCTCGCTGCCAAGGTGGCCGAAACGGCCTGACCCTTCGCCGCATCACCCCCCGACGCCGCCGGTGGGCACGTGCCCCGGCGGCGTTGTCACGTCCGGGCCTGCCGCATGCGGAAGGGCAGCAACCCTGACGGCAGGGTCAGCCGGGAAGGGGCGGGCACAGCAGCCCGATGAACATGGGCCGGAGGTACCAGTCCGCCACGTTGTCTTCGTGGGCCCCGCTCGCCCAGTGCCGCAACCCCGCGGCCCCGCTGATCAGGCCCGTGCCGATGTGCCCGGCGATGGTCTGGTCCAGGGGCCGCACCGACCCGTCGATGGTGCCGTCAACGATCGCGCTGGTCTGCCGCATCGTGAGCCGGTCCATCGTGCGCGCCACCTCCGAGCGGCGGGCGGGGTCCGCCAGCGCGCTGATGGCCCCCAGGCGAAGCAACGGGCCCTCCTCGGACAACTGCAGTCGCGCCAGCGCCCGTGTGCTGGCGCAGGCGCGCTCCCAGCCGGTGCCGAAGTCGCGGCGTGCGTAGTCCAGGGCCGCGCGGATGATCTCGAACGTGCGCTCGAAGCACGCCCACACCAGGTCTTCCTTGTTGTCGTTGTGGTGGTAGAACGAGCCCTTGGTCACGTTGAGATGGGCCGAGATCTTGTCCACCGACGCGCCGCGGTACCCGTGTTCGTTGACCATGTGCGACGCCGCGCGCAGGAACGCCTCGGCAGTGGGGTCTGCGTCCACGCGGAAGCGCCAGGCGCGTTCCTGCGGCGTGGCGCCGGTCCACGCCGATCCGGGGGCGGCGCTGCCCCGCACGACGATGTCGCTCACGCGGGCGGCCACGTCCCCGTACTCGCCGGTTTCGTGCCGCACGATCCACGTCCGCATCGAGTGCCCTGCCGACAGCAGCCCGTAGGCGCGGGCGTTGAGGTCGTCTCGGGTCAGGCGGGCGGTCTGCGGCGACTTCAGCAGGTCGCGCACGCGGCGGAACATCGCGGTGTACGCGTCCGACACCTGGTCGAACTGCGGGGACGGCAGCGCCCGCATGTCGTTGAACAGCACGAGCGGCGGGCGGTCTCCGCTGTCCACCGAGGCAAACAGCCGGGCCAGGCGGCGGAAGTAGGCGTGCACCCGGCCTTCCGCCGTGGGCTCGGACGCCGACGCCACGGCCACCGCCATGAACGCCTCGATGGCGCGCTGGAAACAGGCGCTCGCGAGGTCTTCCTTCTTGCGGTAGTAGTACGTGACGCTGTTGGTCACGAGGCCCACGCTGGCGCCGATCTCCGCGAGCGTGGCACCCTTCACCCCATGCTGGTTGAACTGCAGGGCGGCGGCGCCCAGGATGGCTTCGCGCTTCTCCTGGTAACGCTGGGTCTGAGGCGCAGGCATCGAGGCGGAAGAAGGGGCGGGGCCCGGATTATGCCGGGCCCGCGCCGGGTGGGTGGCCGGGTGCCAGTGCGCTGATCGATCGGGGTCCGGCTCGCGGCGCCCGTGTCGCTGATCCCCGTCGGGGGATGCGATTCGGCGAAAATCGGCCGGATGACAGTTCCCCGAATCGAAACCATGCGCTACCGCCGCCGTCGAATGGCCGTCCCTGCGGCATTCCTGTTGGTGATGATGGCTTGCTTGCTGAACGCCTTGCCTGCGGCTGCACAGTTGGCAGAGAAGCCGTCGATCTACACCGCCAAGCGGCTCGGAGAACGGATGGCGCCGGCGATCGATGCCCCGGCCTCGGCATCGTCGCCTGCCCGCGCGACGAACCGCCCGTCGCCGGCGTCGAAAGCCAGCGAAGCCAGCCACCTCGACACGGTGGCGAGCATGGCGCAGTTTCTTTCCATCGCCCGCGTGTACAACGCCAGGTCGGCGGAGCCGATCGTCCACACCATTTTCGTGATCGACCGTGCGCATGGCAACCGGCTCTACTTCATCAACGCCAACCGCTACGCATTGCACGAGGATTTCCTGCGCGGACAGTTCCTGGTGCCTCATCTTGATGAGAGAACGCTCAAAGGCTACTACCAGCGCGCCGACCGGCGCTTTCTGTTCGGCACCATCGGCTTGCAACCCCAACTCAACCGCTGGACCTTCGAGTTCTGGGAAGGTGACCAACTGAACGAGGCCCTGATCCGGCTGGCAGGCCAGCGCCTGGGGGAATCGTTCTTCCAGCCGCTGCACTTCAAGGCCAACTCAACCCAGCACGAGACGGCGGCGCAGGCCGCAGGCATCGAGTCGTTGACCGAGGCCCAGCTCATCGGTGATCGACGGTTCATGCCGTTGAACACCGGCCGTGCCAAGGGCCGGCTGCGCCTCATTGCCAGCCTGGACGACGACACGCAGGATGACATCGAACCCACCGACATCGTGGTCCTGAAGGAAGTGCCGCTGTCTTTGTCGCCCGTGGCGGGTGTCGTGACAGAAAGGCCGTCGACGGTACTGTCCCATGTCAACTTGCTGGTCAAAGGCTGGGGCGTGCCCAACGCGTACATCAAGGATGCGTTTCAGGAACTGAAGGCCTACGACGGACAGTGGGTCGAACTGAACGTCACCGCGATGCGTTACGACGTGACGCGCCTGCCCGGTCCGGTGACACCGCCCACGCGGCCACCCACGATCTTCACCGGCAAGCCAGACCTGCTCCGACAGCAAGTGGTGCGAGTGACCGACATCGCCTCGCACGGGCGCAAGGCTTGTGGCAGCAAGGCCGTCAACTTGTCGCGCATCGAAGTTGCGCGCCGCAAGGGCGACCTGGGCAGGCAGAACAGCAGTGTGGCACCCGTACCGGACGGGTTCTGCATTCCCTACGCGCACTATGCCGAATTCATCCGGTCGCCCCAGGCCCAGGCATCGATCCAACGCTGGCTCGCGTCGCCCGGGTTCGGCCGCAGCCGCACCATTCGTCGCAAAGCCCTGGCGCAATTGCGCGCTGAACTGGCGGCCCTGCCGCTTGACTCGGCCAGGTCGATGAGCTGGCTGCAACAGTGGCGGACCCAGCTCTCGGGCAAGAGCGTGTTCGTGCGCAGTTCCTCCAACTCCGAGGACCTGGCGAATTTCAGCGGCGCCGGGCTGTACACCACGGTGCCCAACGCCAAGACCGACGAGGCCCTGCTGAACGCGGTGAAAACGGTGTGGGCCTCGGTCTACAACGCCGAGGCGTACGAAGCCCGGCGGGCGGCCAGGGTCAGCGATGACCATGTGTTCATGGCCGTGCTGGTGCAAGAGGCCATCGACTCGGTGGTCTCCGGCGTGATGGTCACCCGCGATCCCTTCGACCCCCGCCATGCGAACGCCACCTATGTCTCGGCGAAGAGAGGTCTTGGCATCAAGGTCGTCGAGGGCCAGCGGATCGCCGAGCAGTCGATGCATGACGGCTGGAGCGGCGCGGTGCGCCGCCTGTCAAGGTCGGGCGAGGTGTCCGAGTTGAAGCTCGATCGTGCCGGCGGCGTGGTCGACGTTCCCCTGGCCGCGGCCGTGGTCGAGAACGAAGTGCTCAGCAGCGTCTCGGTCAAGCAACTCGCTGCGCTGGGGCAGCGGTTGAAGAGGCTGCTCGGTCACATCGATCAGGACATCGAATGGGCGATCGATCCGGGCGGCAGGATCGTCGTGCTGCAGTCGCGGCCGTATGTGGAGCGGAAGGTGCTGTGAGCCCGTGGGGGCCCGAGGGCTCCTCGGTGCGCCACGCGGCCATTCTGGTCGAACCGGGCACCGCCATTGCCACGCCGTCAAAGCGGAAGCACTCGACGGAGATGGGTTTGATCCAGCACAATTCCGCGATGCGAGTGCGTCTTGCATCATTGGACCGATGAACAGCTCCGTCGCGCCCCGTCACTACCCGCTCGACGCGCCCCTCAAGGCGGCAGCGGGGCGGCTCACCCATGGCCTGTCGCCCGCTGCGCTGACGCTCAGCCTGCTGGACTGGGGGCTGCACCTGGCAGGCTCGCCCGGCAAACAGGCCGAGCTCGCGCAGAGCGCGGCACACAAATGGCTCCGCTGGGTCACCATGGCGTCCGGCGGCCGCGGCCGCGCCGGCGCTGTGCAAGGAGATCGGCGTTTCGCGCCGACGCCGTGGGCGCAGCCACCGTTCGATGCGCTCGTGGACGCCTTCCTGCTGGCCGGCCAGTGGTGGTCCGAGGCGGTCGACGGCGTGCCCGGCGTGTCACGGCACCATGAACAGGTCACCGCATTCGTGATTCGGCAGTGGCTCGACATGGCGTCGCCGTCGAACCTGCCGTGGGCGAACCCCGAAGTGCTGGAGACCACCTGGCGCACCGGCGGGCTCAATCTCTGGGATGGCGCGGCCAACTGGTGGCGCGACGCGATGCTCGTGGCGTCGAACAGCCCGCCGCCGGGCGCCGAGCTGTTCACGCCGGGGGAGAATGTGGCTGTCACGCCGGGCCAGGTGGTCTTCCGCAACGCGTTGATCGAAGTGATCCAGTACGCCCCGTCGACGGACGATGTGCATCCCGAGCCGGTCCTGATCATGCCGTCGTGGATCATGAAGTACTACATCCTCGACCTGTCGCCGCACAACTCGCTGGTGCGCTACCTCGTGTCGCAGGGGCACACCGTGTTCATGGTGTCCTGGCGCAACCCCGGACCCGAGGACCGCAACCTCGGCATGGACGACTACCTCCGGCTCGGCGCACTCGCCGCGGTCGAGGCGGTGCAGCAGGCCCAGCCCGGGCGAGGCATCCACCTGGCGGGCTATTGCCTCGGCGGCACGCTCGCCGCCATTGCCGCCGCATCGATGGCCTCGCGTTCCGGTGTGCACCTGAAGACCCTGACGCTGCTCGCGGCGCAGACCGACTTCAACGACCCTGGAGAACTGGGCACCTTCATCGATGAAAGCCAGGTGGCGTTCCTCGAGGACATCATGGACGATCAAGGGGTGCTCGACGGCCGCCAGATGGCCGGCGCCTTCGCGCTGATCAACTCGAAGGACCTCGTGTGGTCGAAACTGGTGCGCGCGTACCTGCTTGGCGGATCGACCCCGCTCAATGACCTGCATGCCTGGAATGCCGATGCAACGCGGATGCCCGCGCGGATGCACAGCGAGTACCTCCGGCGCCTGTACATGGGCAATGACCTGGCGGAGGGCCGGTACAGGGTGGATGGCCACCGCGTCGCGCTGCGAGCCCTGCGGCTGCCCATTTTCGCGTTGGCAACCGAACGCGACCACGTGTCGCCGTGGCGGTCCGTCTACAAGATCCACTTCCTCACCCACGCCGAAGTGACATTCGCACTGACTTCGGGCGGGCACAACGCGGGAATCGTCAACCCGCCCCGCGAGCCGGCACCCCCGTCGATACGCTACCGTTGCATGACCCTGTCGGCCGACGCCGCGCACATCGATGCGGACTGGTGGCTGCACGAAGCCCCGGTGACGGCGGGATCGTGGTGGCCCGAATGGCAGGCGTGGCTTGCCGCCCATTCAGGCCCGCCGGAGAAGCCGCTGCCCATCGGCGGATCCGGGCCGTCGAGGCTCAGGCCGATCGAGGACGCACCGGGCACCTACGTGCATGCGTCCTGAGCTTCAGGTCGCGTTCAACGGGCGCGCGAACCGCGGTGCTGGCGGTTGCACGGTCATGCCGCTGACGTGTGGTGTCTGTCCGACCGTCCCCGTCCCTTGACAGACCCCGTTCATGCCGATCAGAGATCGAGCACCCGCCGCAGCGCACCGTAGGGCACGCTCCAAGATGATTCCCCGGTGTCTGACCCTGCCCCTGAGTCCCGTCATTCTTAGCTCGTACTTCACGCGGCCTTGTTGTGCTGTGCCGCGAGCCAGCGTTGCTCGAACTGCATCAGACTGAGGTAGCCCAGGGACGAGTGAAGTCGCCGGTGGTTGTAGAAGGTCAGCCAGTCGATCACCTCGTCCATCGCGTGCCGCCGGGTTGTGAATCTGCGACCGTGCAGACGGCCCACTTCCCGCCCAACGCCGAAGACGTAGACGCCGGCTGCCTTTCGGCGCACGGATCAGGGGCGCCAGGCCCTGCCGGTCTTCTGGTTGATGTCGGTGGCCGAACCCACGGTGGAGCTGGCATCGACGAAGCCCGAACGATCGCCGGCGTCGAGATTCAGTCCGTCGCCGCGGTACTCGACGTCGCCGTACAGGCTGAGCGTGCCGGAGGCGCCCTGGTTGGCCTCGAAGAAGCCCAACGGATAGAAGCTGGTGCGCACCTGCGCCGAACCGCTCACGTTGAAGCCGTTGGCGTCGGTGGTACCGACGATGCTGAGCCCGCCCACGGTACCGCCCGATACCGTGCCCTTCACGACGATGGCATGGTCTTCGATGCGCGCGTTGCCGCTCACCTGGGCCCCCGGCAACACGGTGGCATAGGGCCCGACGTACACAGAGGTGGCGGTGCCCGAGGATGCGCAGCCGCCGCCGTTGGCGTGGCGCACGGTCCCGGAGGGGCAGGCGTCACGCTGGCCGTTCTGGAAGCCCTGCGGCCACGCGTTGCCCAGCTCGATCATGTAGGGGTAGCGCCAGATCGTGTTGTAGTCCTGGTCCCAGGTGATGGTCTTGAACGCTGAGGGCGTGGCGGCCACCAGCAGGAACAGCGGCTCGCCTGCATTGACCGTGAAGGTGAGGTCGCCGTCCAGCCCCTTCTGCAGCGCGCTGTAGCGCGCGCTGGTGAAGTCTGCATTGGTGGCCACCAGGCCCCAGCGGAAGCCCGCATCCGAGCCGGCCTGGTCGATGCCGCGGAACTTGACCCTCACGGTGGTGGCGCCGGCCGTGGGATACAGCCGCACCACGTTGTAGCCGAAGCGCTGTGGTGCGCCGTAGAAAGGTGATACGAAGCGGCGGTTGGTGGCCCACTTGTCGTCCAGCGCCTCCAGCGGCATCAGCCGGTGCATGCGCTCGGCCCGGTCGGCCAGCGTGATGTTGCCGTAGCCGGCACGAAAGGCGTCGGGCGTGGTCTTGTAGTCCCACGTCACGTTGTGCATCGCCCAGTCGCCGATGAAGTCGTTGAGCTGCTCGATCGTCCAGCCGCGTGAGGTCTGCATGGTGGTGAATGGATCGGTTCCCGCCGTGGACCAGATCTTCGTGACCGCCTCGATACCGTACTTGTCCTTCAGGAACTCCATGAACTGCCAGTTGCAGTAACGGTCGCGGGTGGAGCCCAGGTAGACGTGCGGCGCGTTCACCAGCATCTCCGAGCAGTGGACGCTTTGCTGGTTTCCCGGCATCTGGCGCGCGATGAAGTTGGCGTGGCTCTCCCAGATCCAGCCGCACGTGTTCGGCTCATCGCAGTCCAGGCCGCCGTTCGAGGACATCCACGTCTGCCAGCCGTGTGTGAACTCGTGCGCGAGGATCCAGGGGTCCGTCAGTACGTCGGTTGCGATCCACATGCCCAGGCGCACGCGCCCGCTTTCATCTTCCCAGCCGCCGCCGTTGGCTCCCCAGTCCGAATGGATGTGGATCGCAAGTTTGATCTTGTCTGCCGTGTTGGCGTAGGGCTCCGGCATCAGCAGGCCGGCATCGAACATGTTGTGCCAGGCGCTCTCCAGCGTTTGCGCAGCCGCAGCCAGGTCCGCATCGGGCACTGCTTCGTCGGAGTAGAAGGCGAAGTGGGGCGATTCCTTCAGCAGCTTGAAACTCGCGTCCTCGGGACCGCCTTCCTTCCATGCACCCGGCGTCACGGGAGGCTTGGTCACGGTGCTCGCAGTCGCCCAAGTCGTCACAGTCGTTCCTGTATCGACGGCGCCAGCAGTGGGACCCGATGCTGATTCATCGGGAGACGGCGCTGCTCCGGAGGACGAGTCGCCCTGGCCGCCGCCGCAGGCCGCGAGGGCAGTGGCCAGGCAGGCGACGAGCGCCAGCCGGGTCAACCAAGACTTCGAGCTGGGCGTCATCGCGTTCCTCCGTTTGTCGTTCGTGATGGATCGAGGAGGCGATGCTATAGGGCGGAAAGCGGCAAGTCATGACCGATTCATGACCATGGCCGTGCAGGCTACCCCGATGCGCTTGAACGTTGGCGACCATCGATTTGACGAGCCCGTTCGGCGTGCATCGCCGTGCGATACAGCATCATCTGCCGCCCTGCCGACAGCTGCCGGCAGCAGGCCCGAACGACGCGAGTTCAAGCCTGGGCCTGGTCAATTTACCGACCGACACAAGCGTGACCACCTGCTTTTGCTGATGGCCGCTAGCATCAGCGCCGCCGCGAGATCCAGTTCGCGAGCACAAGAAGAACCGGTCAGATCGAGAGGCCGTGCCAGGCCTCGATCGGTTTCAACACGTCAAGCAAGGGAGCGGAACAATGAACACATCACACCTCTTCAAGGCGCTGGGTCGCGCCGTCGTCTGCACCAGTGCAGCTCTCGGCATGCTGGGCTCAGGTGGCCTGGCGCACGCGCAGATTGCTGTCGGCAAGACCAAGTTCCTGGGCAACATCATTGCCGGCAACCCGCCAGGCAACTTCAGCATGTACTGGAACCAGGTCTCGCCGGAGAACGCAGGCAAGTGGGACGCGGTCGAACCCGTGCGCGACCAGATGAACTGGGGCCAACTCGACGCCGCCTACAACTACGCGCGGTCCAATGGCTTCCCGTTCAAGCAGCACACGTTCGTGTGGGGCTCGCAAGAGCCGAAATGGATTGGCGGGCTGAGCGCGCAGCAGCAGGCCCACGAGGTCGAGGATTTCATTCGCCAGTATTGCCAGCGCTATCCGCAGACGCAGTACATCGACGTGGTCAACGAGCCGCTGCACCAGCCGGCCAGCTACCGCGAGGCCCTCGGCGGCGCGGGCTCGACCGGATGGGACTGGATCGTCTGGTCGTTCCAGAAGGCCCGCCAGCACTGCCCCACCGCCAAGCTCCTCATCAACGAGTACGGGATCATCAACGACGCCAACGCGCTGAACCGCTACAAGGTCATCGTCGACATCCTCAAGTCGCGCGGGCTGATCGACGGCGTGGGCATCCAGTCGCATTACTTCAGCATGGACAACCTGGCGCCTGCGACGATCAAGCAGAACCTGGACTCGCTGGCCCAGACCGGCTTGCCGATCTACGTGTCCGAGCTGGACATGACCGGTGACGACGCCACGCAGCTGGCGCGTTATCAACAGAAGTTCCCGGCCTTGTGGACGCACCCGGGCGTTGCCGGGGTCACGTTGTGGGGCTACATCGAAGGCCAGACCTGGGTGGCCAACAGCCACCTCGTGCGCCGGGATGGCAGCGAGCGGCCCGCACTGACCTGGCTCGGCAACTACGTGCGCAGCAACCCCGGTAGCGGTGGCGCGGCCAACAAGTCCATCGTCGTGCGTGCACGTGGAACCTCGGGCCAGGAGCGCGTCACCTTGCGCGTGGGTGGCACTGCGGTGCAGACCTGGACGCTCGGCAAGACCATGACCAACTACACGTTCACGACCACCCTTTCGGGCGGCAGCACCGTGGAGTTCACGAACGACGCGACAGGCCGCGACGTCCAGGTCGACTACCTGAGCGTGAACGGCAGCGTGCGGCAAGCCGAGAGCCAGACCTACAACACCGGCGTGTACCAGAACGGCCGGTGTGGCGG
Organism: Rhizobacter sp. Root1221; assembly: GCF_001425785.1. GTDB lineage: Bacteria > Pseudomonadota > Gammaproteobacteria > Burkholderiales > Burkholderiaceae_C > Rhizobacter. Next base: position 137,971 of record NZ_LMDI01000009.1, read on the forward strand.
CGGCAGCGGTCGCAGCGATTGGTTGCACTGCAACGGCGCCATCGGGTTCGGCGACCTGTAATCCCCCATCTCATCCGGAAGGAAAACGGTCATGAAGAACATCATGAGGTATCGCTTCGCGCAATCGGCGCTGGCGGCCTTCGCCCTGTCGGTGGGCACCCTGATGGCAGGTGCCTCGGCACAAGCCGCCATCACGGTGGACAGCAACACTTGGTACGCCGTCGTCAATGTCAACAGCGGCAAGGCGCTCGATCTCTACAACTGGGTGACCGGCGACGGCGCCGAGTTCCGCCAGTGGAGCCGACTCGACGGCACCAACCAGCAGTTCCAGTTGGTCAACTCCGGCAACGGCTACTACCGGCTCAAGAACAGGCACTCCGGCAAGGTCGTCGATGTCTGGAACTTCTCGAAGGCCGACGGGGCGGCAGTCAACCAGTTCACCGACGGAGACGGCGTCAATCAACAGTGGCGGCTGGAGGGCTCTGACAACAACGCGGTACGCTTCATCAACCGCAATTCGGGCAAGGCCCTCGAAGTTGCCAACGCATCCACCGCCGACGGTGGCGACATCACCCAGTACACCGACTACGGTGGCCGCAACCAGACCTGGGCGCTCGTCCCCGTTGGCACCGCCTCGCCCCCGCCCACCGGAGGAGCAGGCAACGTGAAGCTTCCGTCAAGCTTCCAATGGAGTTCGAGCGCGGCGCTGATGCTCGCCAAGCCTGCTGCGCGGTTCCCGGAGGTGGCCATCAAGGACCCGACGGTGGTGTACTACAACGGCCTCTGGCACGTGTTCTCCACCCAGGCCAAGGGCAACGGGTGGGGCCTGGAGCACCGCTCCTTCTCGGACTGGTCGAACGCGGGGGCAGCAACCCCGTACTTCCTCGACGCCACCGCCATCGGTGCCGGGTACAGGGCCGCGCCATTCGTGTTCTTCCATGCCCCATCGCGTCTTTGGTACCTGGTGTTCCAGAACGGCAACGCCGCCTACTCGACAAACCCTGACATCAACAACCCGGGTGGGTGGAGCGCGCTGCGAACCTTCTACAGCAGCGTCCCGCCGATCGTTCAGCAGAACATCAGCAACAATCGCGGCCATTGGCTGGACTTCGCCGTCGCCTGTGACTCGGTCAACTGCCACCTGTTCTCGGCCGGTGACAACGGGCAGATCTACCGCTCCCAGACCACGCTGGGGAACTTCCCCAACGGCTTTGGCGACACGGTGATTGCCCTGCAGGACGCCAACCGCGACAACCTCTTCGAAGCACCCCAGGTGTACAAGGTTCGCGAGACCGGGCAGTACCTGCTCATCGTCGAGGCCATCGGCAGCAGCGGCCGGTACTTCCGCTCCTGGACTGCGAGCAGCCTGGGTGGAACCTGGACGCCGCTGGCCGCGACCGAGTCGAATCCGTTTGCAGGCAACGCCAACGTGACCTTCCCGACCGGAAAGTGGAGCCAAGGCATCAGCCACGGAGAGATCCTGCGCACCGGGCATGACCAGAATGTCGAGATCAGTGTCTGCAACATGCGCTTCCTCTACCAGGGGCTGGCGCCAGGGGCGAAAGACAACTACGACAGCCTCCCGTACCGCCTCGGCTTGCTCACGCAGACCAACTCACCCTGCTGAGCCGTTCCTTCCCCGCCACGCCGTGGCGGGGTGGGCCCGACGAGGTCAGGCTTGCAGCGCCTTGCCCACCTCGTTGCGGCCCTGCACCGTGCCCGACTCGGGCACGTATTCGTCGTCGCGGTCCGAGATGGCGTCGAACGCGGCGGCGATGCGCTCCGGCGTGCCGGCGCCGAACCCCACGTGCACGCCTTGTGTCATCGTGATGTAGGCGCGTTCGAACGTGCCTGCGCCGGCGCACAGCACGGTGCGGGTGGGGGCGTCTTCCGACACCAGGAACACGAGCCCCGGCGACACCGCCTCGGGCTTGAGTTTTTCCAGCACCGGCGCCGGCAGCAGGCCCTCCGTCATGGCGGTGGCCGCCGTGGGCGCGAGGCAGTTGACGCGGATGTTGTCCTTGGCGCCTTCGATCGAGAGCGTCTGCATCAGGCCCACGAGTGCCATCTTCGCTGCGCCGTAGTTCGATTGGCCGAAGTTGCCGTACAGGCCGGACGACGAGGTGGTCATCACGATGCGGCCGTAACCCTGCGCCTTCATCAGGTCCCACACGGCCTTCGTGCAGATGGCCGCGCCCATCAGGTGCACGTCCACCACGAGGCGGAAGTCGTCGAGGGTCATCTTCGCGAAACTCTTGTCGCGCAGGATGCCGGCGTTGTTGACCAGGATGTCCACGCGGCCCCAGGCGGCCACGGTGTCCTTCACCAGGGCTTCCACCGCGGTCACGTCGGTCACCGATGCGTGGTTGGCGCGGGCTTCGCCGCCGGCGGCCACGATCTCCCGCACCACCGCCTCGGCCGGCGTTTCGCCCCCGTCGGCCCCGGCCCGGCCCAGGTCGTTCACCACCACCTTGGCACCGCGCTCGGCCAATGCCAGCGCGTGTTGCCGGCCCAGCCCGCCGCCAGCGCCCGTGATGATTGCCACCTTGCCGTCAAATCGAATGCTCATGTTGCTCTTTCAATGAATCTGGTATGTTGCCCATGGCCCGCTGGTGCCGTTGCACGCGGGCATCTCACTCTGACAGAAGCCGGTTTCGAAACCCCGGTCGGCCGACCGAGGCTCCCCGTCGCATCACGGAATTCCCGTTCTTGTTGAACTTCCACAGGACCCTCCCATGACCACTCTGTTTTCCCTCGCCGGCAAGGTTGCCATTGTCACCGGCTCGTCGCGCGGCATCGGCAAGGCCATTGCCGAACGCATGGCCGAACACGGCGCCAAGGTCGTGATCTCGTCCCGCAAGCCCGAGCCGTGTGCCGAGGTGGCGGCGCAGATCAACGCCGCCCACGGGGCCGGCAGCGCCATCTCGATCCCGGCCAACATCTCGTCGAAGGACGACCTGAAGCACCTGGTCGACGAAACCACCCGCCAGCTGGGCAAGGTCGACATCGTGGTGTGCAACGCCGCGTCCAATCCGTACTACGGCCCCATGGCGGGCATCGAGGACGACCAGTTCCGCAAGATCCTCGAGAACAACGTGATCGCCAACCACTGGCTGATCAACTTCGCCGCGCCGCAGATGATCGAGCGCAAGGACGGCGCCATCATCATCGTGTCGAGCATCGGCGGCCTGCGCGGTTCGCCGGTGATCGGTGCGTACAACATCTCCAAGGCGGCCGACTTCCAGCTCGCGCGCAACCTGGCCGTCGAGTTCGGGCCGCACAACGTGCGCGTGAACTGCATCGCCCCGGGCCTCATCAAGACCGACTTTGCGAAGGCGCTGTGGGAGAACCCCGAGACGCTCAAGCGTGCCACGTCCACCACGCCGTTGCGCCGCATCGGTGAGCCCGACGAGATCGCCGGGGCGGCGGTGTTCCTGGCGTCGCGGGCAGGGTCGTTCATGACGGGCCACGGCCTGGTCGTCGACGGCGGTGCCACGATCTGACCGACCCACGACGCCTGCGCCCCGGTGGCGCGGGCCGGCAGGGGCGCGCGCCTGGCATCCAGCGGGCGGCCGTCAGTCCGCCGTGACCTTCGCGCGGCGGATCACGTCGCCCCACTTCGTGGTTTCGGCGGCGATGAACCGTTCGAACTCTTCCGGGGAGTTGCCCACCGGGATGGTGCCCATGCCTTCGAGGCGGGCGCGCACGTCGTCCTGGCGCACGATGCGGGCCACCTCGTCGGCCACCCGTTTCACGATGTCCTTCGGCGTGCCGGCCGGCGCGAGCATGCCGGCCCAGGTGCTGCCGGTGAAGTTCGGGATGCCTTGTTCGGCGAACGTGGGCACGTCCGGTGCCGCCGGCAGGCGCTTGTCGCTTGCCACGCCGATCAGCCGCACCTTGCCGGCCTTGCCCGGATTGATGAGCCCCGAGGCGGCGTCGAAGAACAGCGACACCTGCCCACCCATCAGGTCGGTGAGGGCCGCCGCCGCACCGCGGTAGGGGATGTGGACCATGTAGGTCCCCGTCTGCGCCTTCAGCAGCTCGGTGGTCAGGTGGGCGGCCGACCCGTTGCCGCTGGACGCGAAGCTCACCTTGCCCGGGTTGCGGTGCGCGTGGTCCACCAGTTCCCGCGCCGTCTTGAACGGTGCGTCGTTGTTCACCGCCGCGATGAGCGGCGAGATGCCGATCAGCGACACCGCCGCCAGGTCCTTGTGCGCGTCGTACGGCAGCTTCGGGTACAGCGTGGTGTTCGCCGCGTACGCCGCGATCACCACCCCGAACGTGTAGCCATCGGGCGCTGCCTTCGCCACCGCATCCACCCCGATGATCCCGTTCGCCCCAGGGCGGTTGTCCACCGTCACCGGCTGCCCCAACCGCTCTTGCAGCTTCTGCGCCACCAGCCGGGCCGTCACGTCCGTGAATCCACCGGGCGGGTAGGGCACCACAAGGCGAATGGGCTTCGACGGCCAGGCGGGCTGAGAGAAAGCGGCCGGCGACACAAGGGCAGCAGCCAAAGCCACCGTGAACTCCCGACGATCCAATGGCATGGTGCCTCCAGGAACAACCGTCACACGACCACGGTTGGAGATCCCGGCTTCCGCCCACTACTGTCCGGAATAAATTGGACCGAGGTCACGTAAGTTGTTGCGAGCACTCGCTGTTTGGGATAAATCCCAGAGCGCCAACTCAAAACAACCGAGGAGC
>NZ_LMDI01000010.1 GCF_001425785.1 Rhizobacter sp. Root1221
CAGTTGTATCGACGACGAAGGCAAGCCGCGCAAGCCTTCGCCGCCGCCCAACCGCCCCTGTTCAACTGAGGGGGAAATTATTCCGGACAGTAGTGGGCCTTCGCCGGGACGACAGGGTTGTGTAGAGAAACGCATTGGCGTTTGCGCAGAGTGGGTCTCTCAGGATCAGGCCCTCTGCCTGATTTGAGCGCCCGACCGCAGCGACCCAGCGATGCCCCAAGCCAGACAACCACCACCGAGCGGATGCTTGGCCCCGGTGGAGACCCCGGCCTGCACCGGGGCGACAGCCTGTTTTTAGCAGTGGGCCTTCGACGGGATGACGGCGTGGCGCCATATCCGCTCACCGCATGTCGTCGTGCCGGAAAGTCAGTTGGCCCCGGCGGCTTGCCGTCGTACCGTCACGCCACTCACAGCCTCGGGCCCTTTTCATGCGCAAACTGATTCCCACCCTCACCGTGTTCGCCGCCCTCGTGGCATCCTCCGTGGTGCACGCGCAGGAAACCCTGCGCGTTGCCGCGTCGCCGGTGCCCCATGCCGAGATCCTCGAGTTCATCAAACCGAAGCTCAAGGCCCAGGGCATCGACCTCGAGGTCAAGGTGTTCAGCGACTACGTTCAACCCAACCTCGCGGTGGCCGACAAGGTGGTGGACGCGAACTTCTTCCAGCACCAGCCCTACCTGGATGCGTTCAACCGCGACCGCAAGACCTCGATCGTCGCAGTGCCCAATGGCCTCGTGCACGTGGAGCCGTTCGGCGCCTACTCGCTGAAGATCAAGCGTGTCGCCGACCTCCCGGACGGCGCCACCATCGCCATTCCGACCGACCCGTCCAACACGGGCCGGGCGCTCGTGCTGCTGCAGAAGCAGGGGCTGATCAAGCTGAAGGACCCGACGCAGATTCTCGCCACCACGCGCGACATCGCCGAGAACCCGAAGCGCCTCGTGATCCGTGCGGTGGACCCGGCCTTGTTGCCGCGCGCGTTGCAAGACGTGGACCTCGCACTCATCAACACCAACTACGCCCTCGAGGCCAAGCTGGTGCCCACGCGCGATGCGCTGTTCATCGAGGGGGCCGATTCGCCGTACGCCAACCTCCTGGCCGCCCGCACCGACAACGCCGGCAGCGCCGCGCTGAAAAAGCTCACCGCTGCGCTTCACACGCCGGAGGTGAAGAAGTTCATCGAGGAGAAGTACAAGGGCGCCGTGGTGCCGGCGTTCTGAACTTGCGGGTGGCGGCGCCCACAGCCGCCAGGCCCGCGATCATCAACAGCGCCGTGCCGGGCTCGGGCACCGGTGCTGCCGCCACGGTGTTCCGCAGCCCCGACACCGTGTCGACGATGAACGAGGCCGTCCAGAACGGCTCGGTGGCGTTGATCACCCCGGTCAACACACCGCGGCGCTCGCGGCGGCCGTCGATGGCGGAGTCGAGCGTGACGCGCGGGTTGATGCCGCCGGTCCACAGGCCCACCTCAGCGAAGCTGCTGCCGCCGCCCCAATCGTCGACGTAGAGCGTGTAGGGCAGGCGGAACGTCAGCACTGCGGGGCCGGCCACGAAAAACGAGAACTCGAAGGTGGTCTGCACCGAGAGCGACCCGGTGTCGGGCAGCGTACCGGTCAACGCGGTATCGAGCCGGTCGTCGTCCGTGAACCGCGCGAACCCGTCGTGGCCATCGCCGGTTACGGCAGCGACCGGCGCAGGGTCCCCGTACGACGTGGGCAATTCGGCCGGCGGAGGGCACGACGACACGCCCTCCTGCGTGCAATGGGTCCACGACCGCAGCGGGATCGTGACCGACGACACGTCGGGGTAGTTGTCGTAGTCGGTGCCCACCAGGTCGATGGTCATGGCGCCCCAGTCAACGGTGGCCGTGGCCCCCGCGGCGTGGGCCGCTGACGGACTGAACATCACCACCGCACCCGACACCAGCGGTGCGGCGAGCGACAGGACGACACGATGGGCCAGAGATGACACGGACATGGTCGGCTCCCGGAGCGCTCGCCAAGGAGGCGGGCGGTCTGCGAGTCTGATCCGAATCCAGCGCGCGTCCAGTTCAAAACTAGGGGGTGCGCCACGGCGAGGCCGAAACCCGCCGCCTCCATCGAACAGTGGTTGACCGAACGCGCTGTGCTCTCCACAGTCGCGCCCAACCCCATGCGAAAGGCCTCGTCATGTCCCACCACTTCTGGCGCCTGGTGCTGTCCGTGTGCGTGTCGTTGTGCCTGGCGTTGCCGGCCGCCGCGCGCGACCAGCCGAACCGCCATCTGTATGCCGTGGGCGGGGGCTACGAAAAGGCCCTGGAAGGGTTTGCGGCCGAGGTGATCCGCCACGCCCGTGGCCCGAAGGTGCGGATGGTGATGGTGCCTGCCGCGTTTGCGGACGACCCGGTGCTGCCCGAGGACCCCATCATCCTGGCGGAAGACGTCAAGGCGCTGCAGCTGGCATGTGACGCCGTGTTGAACCGCATCACCTTTCCGGGCGGCTGCGACGTGGGCTCCGTCCCGCTGTATGTCGCCGCGGACGCCTACCAGCCGGCCATCCTGACGCGCCTGTCCGACCCCACCGTCGACGGCATCTTCTTCACCGGCGGCGACCAGGGTTACGCGATGCGCATCCTCGCCGGCACCCCGAGCGAAGCGGCGATGGACGTGGCGGCCGAGCGGGGCGTGGTGTTCGGCGGCACGAGTGCCGGCGCGGCGATCCAGTCGCTGGTCATGAACGCGGGCTACACCGATGCCGGTGACTCCACGAACGCGTTGCAGAAGGCCTCCATCGACCTGTGGCTCGGCCGCCCGTCTGATCATCGCGGCCTGCGCTTCGGATCGCGGCAGTCGGTCATCGACGAACACGTGCATTCGCGCGGCCGGCTCGGCCGCATGATCAACGCGTCCGCGCAGACCGCCGATGCCTTGGGCCAGGGCGGCCTGCTCGGGTTGGGGTTCGACTACGACACCGGTGCAGCCATCACGAACGACCGGTGGCTGACCGCCGTGTCCGGAGTGTCGTCCGCCATCGTCGTGGACTTCCGCAGCGCGCGGGCGCGGCACCGCTGGGTGGGGCCCAACGCAGCGCTGAGCGCGCGCCGCGTGCTGACTCACGTCCTGTCGCCGAACCGCCGCGTGGCCCTCGACCTGGCCACGCGCGAGCCGCACGTGGCCGGGCGGCCGCTGCCGTTCGACGACCGGGGCCGCGACGAACCCCGGTTGCGCACCGGTCCCGGCGCCGCGGTGATGCTGGGGGGTGATGTTTCCGAGGACCTGGGCGGCCCGGTCATCCGCGAGTTCGTGCGGCAGGCGTCCCGTCGCGACCGGCTGGGCAAGATGGTGGTGATCGCGGCGGGGTACCCGTCCGTGGCGGATGCCCAGGCCGCGGCCGACCTGTACGCCCAGGCGCTGGTCAAGGCGGGGTGGCGGGGGTCGACACGCATCCATCTGCAAGGCCAGGCCCGCCTCGATGTCGCGCGTGCGCGCGATGCGGACGGCGTGCTGCTGGTCGGGGGGGACCAGTCGCTGCTGGCGGGGGTGCTGGCCGACCGCGAGTTCGTCGACTGGGTGGCCACCGCGGCCCGGCACGCCGACGTGGTGATGCTGGAACGTGCGATGGCCGCGGCCGCCGGAGAGCACTTCGACGCCATTGCCGAAGGCGACACCGCGGATGACGCCATCAACGCGTTCCGCACCGACAACGCCGTGATCCGCCCCGGGCTCGGCCTCGTGGCCGGGGCGGCGTTCGAGCCGCGCCTGCAGATCGACAAGCGCTGGGGGCGGCTCTACGGCATCGGCAGGCAGCGCCGGCACCTGCCCGTCTATGGCATCAGCGAATCGTCGGCCATCGTCATCGACGGGCGGTGGGCCGGTGTCATCGGCCTGAACCCCGTGGTGGGTCTGGACCCGCGGGGGGCAACGTTCTACGACGGTGACAACGGCGCGTTCGGCGCCCTGAACGTGCTGCTTGACGTCTACCAGCCGGGCGAGGTTCTGCGGGACCGGTGACGCGCCGGCCGTCAGTCGTCCGGGTGGCCGAAGGCCTTCAGGAAATCGGCGGCGAACCGCGGTGACGCCGACAACGTGAGCGTGACGGTGTGCCAGTCGCCGGCTTCCACGGTGACCTGCAGGTCATGGTCCCAGTCCATGCCGTCGTCGATGGGGCCGTGGCCGTGCGGGAACCGGCGCCGGGCCCAGTCGAGCACCTGCTGCACCTCGGCCAGGACGGCCGGGTGCTGTGCGGCGGGCGTGGACGCCATCGCGTCGAGCGTGGTGACCCCTTCGGTGTTGTCGCTGACGTCGAACGTGAGGTACTGCATCGGGCAGGAGATGGGAGCTGTCGGGATGTGCCATTGTGCGATGCGAAGGTCACCGAGGTGACCCGCACCGGGTGCGGGCTCGCATACGATGGTTGCTCTGCCCCGCCCGACCCGGAGTATCCCCATGAGCGCCTTCGACGACGCCATTGCCCTCGAACCCCAGCCCGATGGCACGTGGCTCGGCCACACGAGCCCTGCCTACGGCAACATGGTGGGCCCGTTCGGTGGCATCACCGCGGCGCAGGCGCTCAACGCGGTGCTGCAGCACCCGCAGCGCCTGGGCGAGCCCATCTCGCTGACCATCAACTTCTGCAGCGCGCTGGCCGATGGCCCGTTCACGGTGGTCACGCGTGCCGTGCGCACCAACCGGTCCACGCAACACTGGTTCGTGGAACTGCAGCAGCAGGGTGAAACGAACACCACGGCCACCGTGGTGACGGCCCTGCGCCGTGACGTGTGGGCGAACGACGAACACGCGATGCCCGGCGTGCCCGCGCCGGACACCATCGAGCCGCTGGGCCCGCAGGGCCGCGTGGCCTGGCTCGACCGCTACGAGATGCGCGTCATCGACGGCCACCTGCCGCAACCGTGGGATGGCCGCGAGCACCCTGACAGCGTCACGCGCCTGTGGGTGCGCGATACCCCGCCGCGCCCGCTCGACCATGCGTCCCTCACTGCGCTGTCCGACGTGTTTTTCCCGCGCCGCTGGCGCCGGCACGCCACGCCCACGCCCGCGGGAACGGTGTCGATGACCGTGTACTACCACGCCGACAGCGTGCGGCTCGCCGCCACGGCGGACGGCCTGCTGCTGGGCCAGGCCCAGGCGCAGGCGTTTCGCGGCGGCTTCTTCGACCAGACGGCGCAGCTGTGGAACCGGCACGGGGACCTGCTGGCCACCACCCACCAGGTGGTGTACTACAAGGCGTGACGCCGACCGCCAGGGGCGCCGCCACGGTCTCGCGGAATTGCCCCGCGCTTATTCCAGCGGCACCGCCTCGAATGCCTCACTCGCATCGGCGCGCTCGAAGGCCGAGCCGGCCGGGTGGTCCAGCAGGGGCACCACGTCGGGATGCTCGAGTGCGAAGTCCGCCAACACGCAGGTGATGTAGTGCGTGGGCTGGTTCATGTACTTCTCGCTTTCGCTGCCGCTGAGGAAACGCCAGCCGCTGTCGGTGGGCGTGGCCGGGGCGGTGCGGTAGGCATAGCCGACAGGCTTCTGGCGGGTGGTGATCACCTCGGTGGCCACGCAGGTGAGAGAGGTCATGGCAGAAGGCGTTGGAAAGGGCGGGTGAGCCCGGAAGGGGAGAGCGTACCCGAGCGCCGCGCACGCGGGCACGCCCTGGCCGTCACACCTGGTGCGGCGCGACGATGCGCCGCTCGCCGATCAGGAAGGCGTCGGCCACCAGTTGGAACGGGCGCCAATCCACCTCGGAGCGTTTCGCAACGCACAGCGACGCAAAGCGGGAATACAAGCGCGGATACTCGCCGGCCAGGCCTTGGTCGGCCGCCACCACCTGGCCATCGACCGTGAGCGTGGCGCCTCCTTGCGAGAGTTTCAGGCTGCCGGTGGTGCTGTGCAATTCGATGTCCCAACTCTGGTCGCCCTTTTGCCGGAAGTCGAACTCGGCGTCCACGGCGACGCCCGCTTCGGTGCGCAGGCGCAACTCGGCGGCGATCGGGGCCTGCTGGTTTTCGGGGAACGACAGCGTGGCGGTCTCGACGCACACCTCATGCGCAAGCACCTCGGTCAGGATCGACAGCGCATTGATGCCCGGGTCGAAAACGCCAAAGCCACCCGGCTCCCAGATCCACTGCTGCCCGGGGTGCCAGTGGTGCACGTCTTCCTTCCACACGATGCGCGCGCCGGTGAGCGTGCGCGTGCGGGCCCATTCGCGTGCCGCATCCACGCTGGCGGCAAAGCGGGAGTGCCACGACTGGAACAGCGTGCACCCCCGTTGCGCGGCCTGGTCGGCGAGCAGGGCGATCTGTCGCGTCGTTGCCGCGGGGGGCTTTTCGAGCATCACGTGCTTGCCCGCACGCAGCGCCACCAGCGCGGCCGCGAAGTGCGTTTGCGGTGGTGTGCAGATCGACACGCAATCGAGCTGCGGCACCTGGGCCAGCATGCTCTCGAGGTCGGTGAAGTTCGCCACGCCGTCGACGCGCGCGTTGCGGCTCGCGCAGGCCACGAGTTCGAAATCGGGGCTCTTCTCGAGCGCCGGAATGTGTTGATCGCGGGCAATCTTGCCGATGCCCACCAGGCCCAGTTTCAGTTTCATGGATGTGGCTCAAGTGAAGCGGCGATGTTACCGAACACCCTTGCCTTGCGGGTAGGTGGTCTTCCCGTGCTTGTGCATGGCGGCGAAGGTCGTGATCTTTCTCTTCCGATCGGTATGGGGTCTTGTCGGTTGCCTCTTGCGATGGACGGCGGAAGGACCGCCAACGGAAGCGGGCTTTTAGGTAGGTTAGGCTCCCACCAGTTCACCTCTGCGAAGCCTCAGCGATGTCCACAGCCCGCGAACCTTGCATCAAGTGCGGCACATCCATTCTTGTAGACCACGGCGTATCGCTCAGGACGGTCGCGAAGCTATCTAAGCTGCCTCCGGCGAGTCTCGTCGAAGAGATCTCAAGGTTGGAGGGCGTTCCGTTGAACGTCGCACAAGAGTTCGTCGATCACAGAATGGGGCAGCACTGCGATCGCACCGAGCCTCCATGTCCTGTTTGCTCGTCACCACTCAAGACATGGCACGCCACCGGGTGCTGGCGCTGTGGTTGGCGGACAAACCCAGGTCGCGAAGGACCACTTCCGGCCTGAAGCTGTCGGGCGCCTCGCAGCGCCGGCCGACGGGCGTCTGAGCCGCCATGGGATCGGCGAGCGCTTTCTCCGTCGCCCGCAGTGAATCGCCAGCCGGCGCGCTTGACGTACTTGGCGGTGATGTCGTGTGGGTCGCGGTGCTCGGTGCAGATGACGTTGTCGAAGGCGCGGAGCTATGGCGATTCGACGGGGCGGCCTTGCTGGTGCTGCGCGTTTGCCCGCCTGCCGACAAGCTCGAATGGGAAGAGTTGGATGTCCTCTCGCTCACCGGCGCAAGGCTCTTGGCAACACCGCATGAAACCCAGTGCCTGGTCCTGGCTTCAAAGTTTCTGGATGGATTGAGTTGATGCTCCAGCAGCCCGCGATCGCCATCGTGTTGGTTTCGCGGAGCAATGCACCGCTGGTGCAGTGCACGTGAAGTTACAAGCCTGACGCGGCAAGCTCCAACGCCCAGGAGGCTGGAGCGATACAGGTTGCAACAACGATTGAGCTGGACGAGCACACCGAGCGGAAGCTTCGTGTGCTGGCCAAGCGCAGGCGAGTAGAGGTTCGGCTTCAGCAGTGGGCGCCGGTGGTCTTGCTGGGTTGCCCAGGGCCCGGAATGTCGCCCCCCTTGAAACGGCCCGGAAACGGCCGGTTGGCAAAGTGTCTGCGTGTCCAACTGTCCGCGCCAACCGTCATGACCTCCAGCACACGCGCGGCGTCGGCGATTCCTTTCCTGGTCGCGAGCCCTTCATCGCGTTGACATGGCGCCACGCCAGATGCCAATGACCATCATGAACAAGTGCAGTCAACGATTCATCGTCCTTTCCATCGTCGCCGCGAGCCTCGTGATGGGTTGCGGCGGAGGAGGGGAGGGCGGTAGCGCAGGCGGCGACACGACCATCGTCTACCACGGCAACCGATACCATGTCTTCCCTGTTCATGCTCGGCCAGTCCCCCATTGGGCCGGGTTACCGCGCAGCGCCGCAGGTTTACTATTTCGCGCCGCAAAAACTCTGGTAGTTGATCTACCAAGGCGGTGACCCGTGTATTCCACGACCAAGAACCTGGCCGATCCCCGGTCATGGACGCCGCAGCAGCCCTTCTACCCGACCATCCCGGCAAGCGTCAAAGACACCAAGGGCAATGCGGCCTGGCTGGACTTCTGGAATATCTGCGACGACAAGAAGTGCCATCTTGCGGTAGCCGTGCGCGTCTCGCCGGTGCAGCCCCTGGAGACATCGCAACGCAAGGTGACCCGCAAGGACGCGCCGAGCCTGCCGCTGGCCGCGGCTGGCGGCGCCGCCGTGGTGCTGGCGCCATTGCCTGCCCCGTGATCAGCGCCACCGCGCCATGCCATCAACAAACCAGACCCGGGTTTCCCTCATGAACAAGTGCAGTAGACAACTCATCCTCCTTTCGATCTTCTCCGCGAGCCTCGTGGCAGGTTGCGGCGGTGGAGGAGGTGGCAGCAGCGCAGGCGGTGGCACGACGCCCCCTCCCGCCGGAGGCAGTTCCGCCCCGGGGGGCGGTCCCGTGGACGGGGGAAATCCCGGCGGCGGCGGGACACCGGCCCAGGCCACCACCTGGAAGAGCGTGAAGTTCGGCGGTGGCGGCTACGTCAGCGGCCTCATCTTCCATCCGACGTCCGCGAACCTGCTGTACGCGCGCACCGACATCGGTGGCGCCTACCGCTGGAACCAGGCCACGATGTCCTGGGTGCCCATCACCGATGGCCTGGGCTTCGGTGGAAGCGAGAGCCGCTACCACGGCATCGAAAGCATCGCCGTGGATTCGAACAACGACCAGCTCGTCTACATGGCCGCCGGCATGTACACGTCCGAGGGCAACGGCCGCCTGTACATCTCCAGCAACCGCGGTGACCAGTGGACCTACGTCGCCCTGCCCTTCCCCCTGGGCGGCAACAACCCCGGCCGGGCCATCGGCGAACGCCTGATGGTCGACCCCAACAAGCCTTCGACGCTGTTCTACGCCACGCGCACGGCCGGCCTGTGGAAGAGCACCGACTCGGGCCTCACCTGGGCGCAGGTCACGTCGCTGTCGAGCGCGAAGTTGACCCAGGACCAGGTCAATGCCTTGGGCATGAACAGCGCGATGGGCGTCGAGACGGTCGTCTACGACACCGGCACCAAGGGCAGCGGGTCAGCCACGCAGACGATCTACGCGCCCATCGCCCCGGACTACGTCCAGACAGCAGGCCTGGCCTCGAACCTGTACAAGTCCAGCAACGGCGGGGCCTCATGGACCCCGGTCTCGGTCCCGATCTCCGGCTATCACATCCCGCACATGGTGCGCGCCGCAGACGGCATGTTCTACGTGGCCTTCACCAAGGAGACCGGCCCGGGCGCCGGTGGTCCCGCCCGTCTCTACAAGTTCGACGGCAGCAACTGGACCTTGCTCGACAGCAACGACTCCGCCGGCTACGGCGGCGTGTCCGTCTCCGGCACCGGCTCGACCACGCGCATTGCGCTGGGTGTGACCAACACCTGGGGCAGCTTCAGCGGCCAGCAAATCATCCGGCTGTCCGACGATGCCGGCCGCAACTGGCGCGAGATCGCGGCCACCATGCCGCATACGCCGGCCGACGCGGCCTTCTGGGGCTGGCCCGACGACGTCGAGATCGATCCTGCCAACCGGGATCACATCCTGTACGGCCATGGCGGCGGCGTCTGGGAAACCCGCAACGCGTCCTCGGCCACGCCGAGCTGGAACGAGCTGAACGACGGCATCGAGGAGACTGCCGTCCTGGGCCTGGCCACGCCGCCGGCCGGCGCCACGTACACCGTGATCAACAGTAAGGGCGACGTTGGCACCTGGTTGCACACCAACCTCGCCACCAAGCCGACGCTGACGCCGGCCACCAGCTGGAGCAACGGCTTCGCCGCCGACATGGCGTGGTCAGATCCGCAGTACATGGCCACGATCGGCGTCGTCCTGGGCAACAGCACCGGCTACGGCGTGTGGTCCGGCGACGGCGGCAAGACCTGGGCGAAGTTCGCCACCTACCCGCCGGGCGTCGCGGACAACAAGGGTGGGGAAGCGAGCATCGCGGTCACGGCGCGCAACAGGGCGGTCTGGGCGCCCGGCTACTCGGTGCCGTCCTACACCACGGACAACGGCGCCACCTGGGTGTCGACCAATCTGCCGGCGATCAACAGCATCTTCCCCCGCGCCTACCACCTGGTCGCAGATCGCAAGAACCCGAACAAGGTCTATGCCTACGATTCCGGTGGCCAGTGGTGGGGCACGCCGGGCAAGGTCTACGTCTCGACGGATGGCGGCCACACGTTCACGCTGAGCCAGGGTTCGGTGACCGCGGGGCTGGCCCCCCACTACTTCTCGAACACCTCGCTGGCGGTCAACCCCAATGCCGAAGGCGACCTCTGGCTGGCCGACGGCAACGCCGTGTACCGCTCGGTGGATTCAGGAGCGACCTGGACGAAGCTGAGCCAGTTTGCCTCGATCACGGGCAGCAACCCGTGGCCCGACGTGCAGGGCGCCACGGCGGTGGCGCTGGGCAAGGCCAAGCCCGGCGCCGCGTACTCGGCTGCGGTCTATGTGGTGGGCGTGGTGAACGGCGTGTGGGGCGTCTACCGCTCCGACGACGCCGGCGCCACCTGGACTCGCTTCAACGACGACGCGCACCAGTTCGGCGGCATCGGCGTCATGGCGGCCGACCAGAACGTCTATGGCCGGATTTACGTCAGCGGCACCGGTCGGGGCCTGCTGTACAGCAACTGAATCCCGTCCACTTCATCCCTGCATCGCTCATGAACAAGACAACCGTGTTGGGCACCTTGCCCGATGAGCCGGCACGCGGCTTGGTGTGCACCGTGGCAGGTGCCGGACTGGCTGCCGTAGCCGGCGGTTCGGCGGCCGCTGCCGCCGAACCCTCCGCCAAGGTCTCCGCTGCCGAGTGGGCGCCGGGACCGGCCGGGCAGCGCTACGGGGCGCTGAGTTCGGTAACGATGTGTCGAAAGGCGGCATTCCGTCACGTCACGAATCCGCAGTCATGTCTTCATCATGATTACGCAGGGTCGCCCACCTTCGATGTCGCCGAAGCGGTGGATCGATACGATCCGCCACCGTTGGTAACGAAATCAAAGGGACCCGATTGCGGAAGGCCGCAATCCCGTCGCCATGATGTCGGAGCGAGGAAACGTCCTGCGTCAAGCTGAGCTGGCCGCCGCAACTGATCTGCCCTTACGAAAGACCACTCACGTGTTCAACACCACCAACTTCACCCGCGCGTTGCTCCTGTTGACCTCCGCCGTACTCATCGCTTGCAATAACGAGGAGGTCGGAAACGAAGGGTCGGCGTCAAGCGAAGGGGCGGCGAGAAGCGGCGACTCACCGCAGGTCCGCGTTATCAAACATCCAGGCGCGGGACTCACCCTCTCGGATCTCCAGACGCTCAAGGCGAACGTCGATCAGGGCAAGGAGCCGTGGAAGTCCGCCTTCAATCAACTGGCGAACAGTCCCACGTCCAGGCTCAGCTACGCAGGGCGTGGTGGCCCGTTCGCGAAAGTGAGCCGCGCCCCCGACGAGAATCTCAATGCTTGGCGCAGCGACATGGTCGCGATCTCGGACCTCTCGCGGATGTGGTATTTCACCCAGAACGAGCAATACGCGGTGAATGCGCGCAAGTTGCTGCTTGGGTGGGCCACCACCCACGTTGAGTTCTCAGGTCGCGAGTCCATGCTTGATCTGGGCGACTACGCTTTCGCGTTCGTGGGCGGTGCGGAAATCCTGCGCAGCACCTACCCGGGCTGGACGGAGGCCGACACGGCGACGGTCAAGAAGTACTTCAAGAACGTCCTGATGCCGGCAGCGAATCCCTATGGCGAAAGCTCGTTCGGCGCCGCCAACAAGGGCGCACTGTCCCTCCTCGCTCTTGGACTGATGGCGATCTACAACGACGACATCGAGACATTGGACAAGGTCGTCTACCAGACCCGCACGCTGGCTCATATCGGGTTGCGAAATTCCAATGACATCGGCATGCTCGGCGACTACCTCCGCGACCAGGGGCACGCCTATGGGCAGCTCGCGTCACTGACCATGCTGGCAGAGGCGCTCTGGACCCAAGGCATCGATATCTATTCCGACTTTGACAACCGCCTGCTGGCGGCGGGTGAGTATTTCGCGCGGGTGAACGAGCTCGTTCCCACGACAGCCCTTCCTTTCGGCACCACCGATCGCTATTACACCTCCGACGTCACCAATCGCGGCTGGGACGGCGCCAATGGCGGGAGCGGGGCGCTCACTCAGCTTTATAACGCCTACGTCCTGCGCAAGGGTCTCCAGGCGCCCTTCATCGCTCAAAGACGCCTCTGGACGCCCGTGGGCGGCTCCAGCTTCATGTTCCTCAAGGAGTCCGACACCTCGAAGGCGACGCCGCCGCCGCCGCTGCCCATTCCTTCGGCCACCTCGATCACCTCGGGGTTCAGCGGTGCTGACATCGGGGGTGCCAGCCCAGCCGGCGCGGCCACATACGCCAACGGCATATGGAACGTGGCTGGGGCAGGCTACGATATCTGGGGCGAACGCGACAGTTGCCACTTCGCCTACAAGGCCATCACCGGCAACAGCGCCATCATCGCGAAAGTCGAGTCGCTCCAGAACACCCACCCGTCCGCAGTGGCGGGCGTGATGATGCGCACAAGCCTGGATCAAGGCGCTCCGCGCGCCTGGATGGCGATAAACAACAAAGGTGAAGCCTTACAGAACATGACGAAACTGGCGGTGTATGGCGGCTCGAACTACGCGAACAAGGTTGCGAGCTCCGGGCCCACTTACTGGGTGAAGCTCGAGCGCATCGGGAACATCATCACCGGCTACGTTTCTCCCGATGGCACCAATTGGGCTGCCACCAATGTCGGCCGCATCGACGCGCCCGTTCCCGACACGATCTATGTCGGATTGGTGGTCTCGTCGGTCACAAGCAAGCTCAACAACAGCGTCTTCAGCAATGTCCAGATCACCGGCGGCGGCGGTGGTGCGCCGAGCGTCATCCCTGCGGCGCCCGCCATGCTGCTGGCCTCGCCGGGCGATGGCGCCGTGCCGCTGCGCTGGCAGGCGTCCTTCGGAGCCGCCAGCTACACGGTCAATCGCTCCACCTCCAGCGACGGCAGATACTCAACCATCGCGTCGGGCGTCACAGGCAGCAGCTACACGGACAAGTCGGTGACCAATGGCACCACCTACTACTACACCGTCACGGCGACCAACTCCGCTGGAACGAGCGGTAGTTCTCCGGCGGACAGCGCCACACCGTTTCATCCGATGGTGAACGTCGCCACCAGTGGCGAAGCAACCGACAGCGGGAGCACGAGCGGCGCCATGAGGGCCTTCGACCAGAACACGGGGTCGGGATGGTTCTATAGGGGCACGACCGGCTGGCTGCGGTATGACCTCGGCTACACGGAGCGCCTCCAGCGCTATGCCATCCGCAGCGCCAACGGCCTGGTCCCCCGCGATCCGAAGGACTGGCAATTCCAGGGCTCCAACGACGGCGCCACCTGGACCACGCTCGACACGCAAAGCAACCAGGCCTTTGCCCAACGCTTCGAGCTGAAGACTTACGCGATCGCGAATCCCAGCTTCTATCGTTACTACCGACTCAACGTCACGGCCAACAACGGCGACGTCGTCTTCACGGATCTTGGCGAATTCGAGCTGCTCGTTTCCAAGCCGCAGTGAACTGCTTGGCATGGCCGATGGCTGCCTGAACGTTGGCGGCGATCGATCTGATCAGCCCGTTTCGGCGTGCATCGGCGTGAGGTACCGCATCGCCTGTCCGCCGTGGTTGACCGCCCGGCCGACAGCCGCCGGCAGCAGCGGCACGCTTGCCAACATGCCAGTGCGGAGGGCCAGAGCCTAGAACCGGGCCAACCCGGCACGATTCCACATCCCACCCGGCAGATGGGCCCGCCGACCGCGAAAAACTTGAGAAACTCCCGCCCGAGGCGCGATGCTGCACCGCACGCGAAGAAGAGCAAGAGCGGACCACGATCCGCATGCCGCGCCACCGTTCAACGAGGGAGCAATTCACCATGGCATCCACGCCTGTCGCGCCGCCGAGCGCACTTGTGGCCAAGCTGGCCAAACCCACGTCCGCCTACAAACGCCGCGCCTGGCTTGCGATGGCCGGGCTCGTCACCTTCGTGCTGCTGTACTTCGCCCTCGCAGGCTGGTTCGGCTTCACGGCGTGGCGCATGACACTGGGGGCCGATCCCGGTGCGAAGCATGCCGTCTGGGGCTGGGCCATCGGCGCGTGCGCGGCGTTCCTGGCGGTCTTCATGGTCAAGGCCGTGTTTTTCGTGAAGCACGGCGGCACCGATGACAGCATCGAGATCACCTCCGGCCAGCAACCTGAACTGTTCCGCTTCCTGCATTCGCTGGCCGACAAGGCCGGCGCACCCCGTCCGCACAAGGTGTTCATTTCGGCACGGGTGAATGCCGCGGTGTTCTACGACCTGTCGGTGCTGAACCTGTTCTTTCCGTCGAAGAAGAACCTCGAGATCGGCCTCGGCCTGGTCAATGCGTTGACGCTGGGTGAGTTCCGCGCCGTGCTGGCCCACGAGTTCGGGCACTTCGCACAACGGGCCATGGCGGTGGGACGTTGGGTGTACGTGGCGCAGCAGATCGCCGCCCAACTGGTGGCTCGGCGTGACAAGCTGGACGACTTCCTGCGTGCCCTGTCACGCTTCGACGTGCGCGTGGCCTGGGTGGGCTGGCTGCTGAGCCTGGTGGTGTGGTCCATCCGGTCGCTCGTGGAATCGGCGTTCCAGGTGGTGGTGCTGATGCAACGCGCGCTGTCGCGCGAGATGGAGATGAACGCCGACCTCGTTGCCGTGTCGCTCACCGGCAGCGATGCGCTCATCCATGCCCTGCACCGCCTGCAGGCGGCAGACGATGCGTGGGGACGGGCGATGCATTTCGTGATGTCCGAGAAAGCCAATGGCCGGACCCCACGCGACCTGTTCGAGATCCAGACCCGGGTGGTGGGACACATGGGCCAACTGCTCAACGACCGGCACTATGGCCGGGTGCCCGCCGCCACGGGATCGACGCCGCAGGCGCACCGGGTGTTCAAGGCGGAACTGGCACAGCCACCCCAGATGTGGCTCACCCACCCGTTGAACCACGAGCGGGAGGCGAATGCGAAGCGCCATTTCGTGCACGCGCCGGTCGACGCGAGGGACGCCTGGGTGCTATTCGCCGATGTGAAGGCGCTGCGCGAGCAGGTCACCGCGAAGCTGCTCGGCCCGGACGAAGCGGCGGCCCCCGGGGTGGCGGTGGAGGCCACCACCGACGGTTCGGTGCAGACGCTGAACAAACAATTCGAACGCGAGTACTTCGGCAGCCGCTACCGGGGCATCTACTTCGGCCGCCCCCTGGCTGCGCATTCGGCCAACCCGCAGGCGCTGACCGAGGCCGTGTCGACGCCCATGCTGGCCGACCTCGACCGGCTGTACCCGCAGGGCCTCGTGTCCGACATGGAGCGGTTGCGAACCCTCGAGAAGGAAGTGGCCCAGCTGCGTGCCTTGCACAGCGGCGCGCTGCGGCCCTCGGGCAATGTCATCCGCCATCGCGGGGCCACCGTGAAACGATCGCAGCTGGGCAAGGTGCTCTCCGCCGCGGAGGCTGACCTGGCCGCCCTCGAAGCGAGCCTGCAGGCTCACGACCGCCGCTGCCGGGGCGTGCATCGCGCCGTGGCACACCAACTGGGCCAGGGCTGGCCGGCCTACCTCGATGGCCTGGTGGCCGCGCTGCACTACGCCGAGCACACCGAACGCAACCTGCGGGATCTGCAAGGTGTGCTCGGCAATACCGTAGCGGTGGTCACCGCGACGCGCCGCGTCAGCACGGCGGGCCGCACCCGCCTGGTGAATGATGCGAATGCGCTGCAAGAGGCCCTCCAGCGCGCTTTCGTGCACGCCGGCAAGGTCACGCTGGACGAACCTCTGCTCGCACGTCTCGGCGTGCCCAGCTGGGCTGGTGCCATCGGCGAACTGGGCCTGTCGGGGGCCACCAAGGAGAACATTGGCGAGTGGTTGAAGGCTGTCGACAGCTGGGTGGACCACGTGGCGCACCTGGCCTCGGCGCTTCGCAACCATGCACTGGAGCAGCTGCTGCTGACCGAAAGCGCGCTGGCCGGACACCTGCGGCAAGGCTCGTCTGTGGAAGCCGCGCCTGCTGAGTCACGCGTGCCCACGGGATACGACATGCTGGTGGCTGGCAACGAGCGCAAGCGGCAGACCCGCCTGGACTGGTGGGGCCGCTTCCAGACCGCCGACGGGCTGGTGCCCGCAGGTGCACGGCTGATCGTGGCGGGCGGCATCGTGGCCGGTGTGCTGGGTTTCGGCGCGATGGTCGGGCACGCCTCGGTGACCATCTACAACGGGCTGTCCCGGCCGGTGATGGTCACGATGGGTGACGCACCGGCCGTGCGCGTGGAGGCCCATGGCACGCGGGAGCAGGCGCTTGCCGGAAACGATGCGGTGAAGATCGTGACGCGCACGCTCACGGGCCAGCTGATCGAGCAGTTCGACAGCGAAGCGCACGGCAGCTTCGGCGAGTTCGTCTACAACGTGGCCGGCGCCTCGCCCATGGTGGAGTGGACAGCCACCTATGGCAACGGTGCACAGCGCCCGGAACGCCTGCTGGGCACGGCCCGCTTCTTCGCCAACGCCGCCGACGTGCGCTTCGAGCAGCCCCCGAAGAGCGTCAGCACCAAGGGGGGTGGCGCCACGCGCGACGTGTTGTCCGGGATGGGCAACGAAGGGCCACTGCAGCAACTCGGTGCGCTGAACACGGATGCCGAACGCACCCGGCTGATCGCCACCCACGCCCGTTGGGACGACTTGGACACCCCCTACACCGGCCAATGGCTGATGATGGCGCAGACCGGGCCGGACGCGAAAACCGTGCTCTCCCAGCGGTTGGTGGACTCACCCGACCACGTGCTGCTGCTGCGCCTGGAGCAGGACGCCGCCGACGAGGCGGGCCGTGCCGCCGTGTGCGAGCGCCATCGCCAGCGGGCAGCGGCCGCTCCTGCCAACGAAGGCCTGGCCTACGTGGCCACCCGATGCCTGCCCGACGGCGCGGCGAAGGACGAAGCATTCCTCGCCGGCCACGCCAGCCGCCCCCAGCACGGCTGGTTCGCCTACGCCGCCGGCTATGTGGAAGCCGAGCGCTCGCACTGGCCACAGGCGCTGGCGGCCTTCGACATCGCCCGCCGCAGGGTGCCGGCCCTGGCCGACACCACCGCCATCGACAGCGCGCGCATCCGCCGCCTGATAGGCGAGGCCGATGGGCCCGCGATGGCTGAACTGAGCCAGCGCTCCGAAGGCTTGCGCCAGCTCATCGCGCTCGAAACCGGCAACGGCGTGGAGGCTCCCGGCTACAAGGCCTACGCCGAACTGGCGCGAGGCAGGCTCGAACAGGCGCTGTCCCTGGCCAGCACCGCACCTCCCGCCCAGCGCGACCGGCTGATACGGCTGGCCGCCGCATCCGACGGCGCCACGCCCGAGCTGGTCGCCAAAGCGCTGGCCCTCCCCGCGGACAGCGGGCTCGACATGGGCACCGTCTGGACCAGCATCGCCCTCGCGGCCCGCGCCGGACAGGACACCCGCCCAGCCGAATCGACGGCCCATCGTGCGGCCCCGCAGCACGCTGCCGTGGTGCTCGCCTTCGTCGAAGAACTGCGGCGCGGTCGCGCGCCGCTCGAGGCGGCGGCCGCCGTGGATCGCCTTCCACCCGAGCTGCGCGCCCAGGCCTACGGCGCAGGCATCGTGATGCTGGGGGCCAAGGCACCTGCAGCGTGGCGGCACGCGGCGAAGCGGGTGCTGTTTGCGTCGGAGAGGCCCTATTTCAGTTGAGGGGAGGCCTGACGGGACCTCGCCAGCGAACCGAGCGGACCACCGTTCGCGGGAGAGCACGC
The DNA here is from genome assembly GCF_001425785.1 of Rhizobacter sp. Root1221. Lineage (GTDB taxonomy): Bacteria > Pseudomonadota > Gammaproteobacteria > Burkholderiales > Burkholderiaceae_C > Rhizobacter. The sequence goes on from NZ_LMDI01000010.1 coordinate 18,064, forward strand.
AATGGCCTTGCCGAGGCGCAGACCCCTTCTTGAGCACGCGAAGCGCTGGATCGAAGCCTCCTGGAGAGAGGTCGGCTCGGGACTTCGTTGGCGAGCGACAGCGCAGAGGTGCGGCGCTGGAGTCTCGCGACCCTGCGACGCAGCTGGAAGGTCGGCTTGACCGGGCTATCGCACGGTTAAATAATTTCAGCCCCCTTGGAGCGATCTGAGCGGTCAGCGAGGTGTAATGCGAACTCAAAATCGGCTGGGAGGCCAACATGACAATTTCCAAGGTGCTGCGTGGCGTGTTTTCCGCAACGATTGTTGCGTCGGTTGCCATAAGCACGGCCGCTCTCGCAGTGACAAGCTTTACCTTGACAAGTTCGCCGACTAGTTACGCCGGCGCAGGTCAACAATTTTCGTTCGTCGAATCCGCAAGCAACGCCTTCTACGTGCGCAACTTTGGTGTCGCGGACTATGTGAATGCCGATCTCTGGCTTGGCGGCGGGCACAACGTCTGGGGTATGAACTTCGCACCGGCCCTTGGGCAGCCTCTGGCGCTCGGCCGGTATGAAGGCGCAAGTTGGTCGCGGACTGAAACTTCGCCTTACCTCACGTTCGGCGGACAAGGCCGCGCCACGTCAGGCGACGGATGGTTTGAGGTCGTCGACCTTGGCTTCAACCCCGATGGCAGCATCTTGCGCTTTGGAGTGAATTTCGAGACCCACGATAACTTTGCGGCCGACAGCTGGAACTACGGTCAGTTGCGATTCAACTCTGACGTTCCGCTGTCGGATCGTCCCGTTCCGCCGGTCCCCGAACCTGCCACCTACGCGCTCATGGCTATCGGTCTCGTTTTCGTAGCAGTCTCGATGCGCCGCAAGCAGCGGCACGAACTCGACCGCCATGCTGCTGAAATGTCCTGAGCTCTAAGCAGCAGCTGTTCAGCGGCAATAGAGTCTGCGACAGCGCAATGAAGTGTGCGACTGAGGAATGAAGTCTGCGACAGCACGCATGGGCCGGAACTGGCGGTGCGATCCGTGGGCGGGCCGGGAAGGCTCCTCTGCGACGTCTGCCATGCACAGCGGAAGCGGACCCTGCAAGAGGGCAAAATCGAGATCATCTCATCGGGCCGATTGCGCATCGAAGCCGTTGCTGCTGAATGTGATCAAGAGCAATCGCGCGAAGGCCCTCTATGAACGCCTCGGGTTGTTGGTCGACGGCGAGGATCCACGGACCTTCAGCATGAGCACCCAACGCCCGCTTTCAGCCTGAGGACAAACCTAAACTGAAGCGGCCGCCCGCTATGCAAACAAGGCACTCTATGGTCGGGCGTCGCGAACCGTCAGTCTGGTTTCGTCGCGGCGGTAAGCTGCTGACACATCAGGAGATTCCGTGATCAATTTCGATTCTGTCGCCCGCGCCTCCGACGACTTCTGGTACGACCATGAATTCGAGGTGATCCAGGCTCAGGTGGAGCGCCTGTCCCCGAGTGACTGGGACGAGTTCGAACGTCGGTGCCTGCTGCTTCCATGCCAATCGCAGGAACGCGTGGCGTATGTCCTAGGCGGTATAGACACGGTTGCGAGTGCTCGACTGCTGCTTCAGCTTTGCAAACGCTCGGAGCGCGACACTGTGTTGACAGCACGCGAAGCCGTGCGGTCCATGACGCTCGAGTCGGTCACGCGGGCGGCCTCCGACCTGTGGCCCTCCGCCGGTGGCCGCACCATCAATGAAGTCCTGGACTGGGTCGAGGGGGCGGCGAGCGTGCCACGCGACCGCTGATTCTTGGGAACGAAGACCGCTTCCAGCCTTGAATCCACCGTCCGGCCCGCTCACGCACTGTCCCAGCGCACCACCAGTTGCGCCCGGTGCCGGGTGGCCGCGATCCGCTGCGCGTTCGGCTCGTCGGTGTTCGCCACCCAGTCGATGGCCTCCTGCCGGCTGCGGCCGAACTGCTCGTGCCGGCGGGTCAACCGTTCCTGGCGCAGCGCATCGTCCACGTCGACGTACCAGACCTCGTCCAGCAGCGGGGCCACGGCGGGCCAGTGGCCGTGGTCCAGCAGCAGGTAGTTGCCTTCGGTGATCACGAGCTGCGTCCGCGGAAAGACCGGGATGGCCCCCGCGATGGGCTCCTCGATCTCGCGCCGGAACTCGGGGGCGTAGACGATCTCGTCCGGACGCTGCGAGCGCAGCCGCTGCAGCAAGGCCGCATAGCCCGCGCTGTCGAACGTGTCCGGCGCCCCCTTGCGGTGGGACCGGCCGAGGCGCTGCAGCTCGACGTTGGCCAGGTGGAAGCCGTCCATCGGCACCACCTGCGCCACGCCATCGAACGCGGCGCGGAGGGCCTCCGCGAAGGTGGACTTGCCCGCACCCGGCGGCCCCACGAGGCCGAGCAGCTTGCGTTGGCCGTCGTGGAGCAGGGCGCGCACACGCGCGAGGCAGGCATCGGGAACGTTGGGTGTCGAAACGGGTGGCATGCGCCGATCGTAAGCGCTGGCGCCTCAGTGGCCGCCCGGCACGGGCTCGAAGTCCCGCGACGCCACCCCGCGCGGCAGGCGGGGCCGCTCCCGGTGCAGCGTGCTCTTGCCGAAGAGGGACTGCACCAGGTCCACGGCCACCACGGCGGTGCCGTTGCGCACGTCGAGGGCCGGGTTGAGTTCCACGATGTCGAGCGATGCGAGCAGGCCGGTGTCGGCGATCATCTCCATGCACAACTGCGCCTCGCGGAACGTGGGCCCGCCGAGGATCGTGGTGGCCACGCCGGGCGCGATGGACGGGTCGAGGAAGTCGACGTCGAAGCTGACGTGCAGGTGGGTGTCCGCGTCCATCTTCGACAGGGCCAGGGCCATCGTGTTGCGCATGCCCACCTCGTCGATGAACCGCATGTCGTAGACCTCGAGCCCGACGTCGTGCACCAGGCGCTTTTCGCCGTCGTCCACGCTGCGGATGCCGATCTGCCGGATGTCCCGCACGTCCACCGCGGGCACCACCCCGCCGATGGCCGTCAGCTCGGCCGGGCCGTAGCCGCACAGGCACGCGACGGGCATGCCGTGGACGTTGCCGCTCGGCGAGAGGTCGTGGGTGTTGAAGTCGGCGTGGGCGTCCAGCCACAGCACCCGCAGCTTCTTGCCACGTTCGCGGCAGTGGCGCGCCACCGCGCTCACCGAGCCGATGCCGAGGCAATGGTCGCCCCCGAGCACCACGGGCACACGCCCGCCCTGCAGCTCGGCGTAGACGGCGTCGTGGAGCCGCTGGTTCCAGGCCACGGCCTGCGGAAGGTGGCGGTACCCGTCGCGCGGGGCATCGCACGGGTTGGGCGGCCCCTGCACGTCGCCGCGGTCGGCCACGTCCAGGCCCAGGTGGGCCAGGGCGCCTTGCAGACCGGCCACGCGCAGGGCCTCCGGCCCCATGCTCGCGCCGCGCACGCTGGCGCCGATGTCGGTGGGCACCCCGATCAGGCTCAGGCGTGCGGTCATTGAACGGCACCGCCCGCAGTGCGTGCCACCGCGAACGGGGTGTCATGGCGGATCGACAGGCCCGGGACGTCGACGGCCGCGCCGTACAGGTCCTTCGGGTCGTCCAGGTCGGGGACGAGGTCGATCTGGCGCGCGCGGCGGGGGTCTTCCTGCACCAGTTGGTGCAGCACCCGCAGCGCCGAATAGTCCTCCAGCGCGAACCCCACCGAATCGAAGATGCTCACCTCGCCGGCATGGTGGCGGCCGGGCGCCGCGCCACGGACGATCTGCTCGAACTCCGTGACCGGGAAGTCGGGCGCCATCTGCTGCACCTCGCCTTCGACGCGCGACTGCGCCTCCAACTCCACCACCACGCGGGCATCGGGGCGCAGCAGGATGTCCGCATGCAACTCGGTCTTGCCGGGGCAGTCGCCACCGACGGCGTTGAGGTGCATGCCGGGCTCGATCATCTCCGGCGACAGGATCACGGCGTTGCGCTTGTCGGCGGTGATGGTGGTGACGATGTCGGCGCCGCGCACCGCATCAGCCACGCTGGTGGCACGCACGATCTTCAGGTGCTGCGTGGCCCGGCTGCGCAGCAGGTTGCGCTCGAGCTTGTGGGATGCGGCCGGGTCCACGTCGTAGAGCCGTACTTCGCGAAGCCCCAATTGATGGGCGAAGGCGATGGCCTGGAACTCGCTCTGTGCGCCGTTGCCGATGAGGGCGAGCACACGGGCATCGGGCCGCGCCATCCAGCGTGCGGCCAGCACCGACATCGCCGCCGTGCGCAGGGCCGTGACGATGGTGAGCTCGGACAGCAGCAGCGGGTAGCCTGTTTCAACGTCGGCGAGCACACCGAACGCGGTGACGGTGAGCAGGCCCGCGGCGGTGTTGCCGGGGTGGCCGTTGACGTACTTGAACGTGTAGTGCCGGCCGTCCGAGATGGGCATCAGTTCGATCACGCCCACGGGCGAGTGGCTCGCGATGCGGGCGTCCTTCTCGAAGGCGCCCCAGCGCCGGTAGTCCGCCTCGATCTGCGTGGCGATCTGCGCGATCAGGGATTCGATCCCTTGTTCCCGGACGATGCGCCGGATGTCGGAAATGCCGATGTAGTCGACCACGTGGACCTCGCTGTGTGGGTTTGCCGTGGCAGCGGGTCCCGCAGGGCCGCTGCCGATGCATCGATTTTCTGCGGGGCGGCAGTCAGTTTCCAGCAGGCAAGCTGCACACATTGCTAGACTTGCTGAGCAAAAGCGCAAGAGGTCTTGGGCAATTTGCTCGATGGAGGCTCCCGCATGGACGACACCGACCGCGAACTCATCGCCCTGCTGCGGGCCAACGCCCGCATGTCGCTGGTGGAGATCGCCCGGCAGCTGAAGGTGGCGCGGGGCACGGCGCAGAACCGCATCACGAAGCTCGAACAGAACGGCACCATCGTGGGCTACACCGTGCGATTGAAACCGCAGTCCGAGGCCCACCGCATCCGCGCCCTCACCACCATCGCGGTGGAAGGCAATGCCGCCGACGACGTCATCCGCACGTTGCGGGGCGACCCTGCGGTCCAGACCCTGCATACCACCAACGGGCGCTGGGACATCATCGCGGAGCTGCGCGCCGACTCGCTGGAGGAGTTCGACCGCATCCTCAGCCGGCTGCGGCATGTGGAGGGCATCTCCAGCACGGAGACGAGCCTGCTGTTGTCGACCCACAAGCTGTGAGGCGTCAGGAACGGATGTTGCGGAGATGGGGTAGAGCTGCCCCGGGGCCCACGAACCCGGCGGCGATGTGCCCATTTTTCGAACCTCTCAACGGATCCCGCCCGAAATGACTTCTCCCGACCGACACAACGCGCGCAGCGTTTCAAAAGCGTTTCACTGCGTTGCCCCCATCCTTCTCGCCACGCTCGTGGGGTGTGGAGGGGACGGTGACACGGCCACCACCACGTCGGACGGCGGAAACACCGCGGCTGCGCCAGCACCGGCACCGGCACCGGCACCGGCACCGGCACCGGCACCGGCACCGGCACCGGCACCGGCCCCAGCCCCTGCACCTGCACCTGCACCTGCACCTGCACCTGCACCTGCACCTGCACCTGCTCCTGCTCCTGCTCCCGCTCCCGCTCCCGCTCCCGCTCCCGCTCCTGCTCCCGCTCCCGCTCCCGCTCCGGGCGCCGTGTCGGACGGGGAGTCCGGTGGTTATGCCGGCAAGGTGACCGGCGGCGGCAGTGTCACGGCCGTGACGGCCGCCACCGCGGCGCAGATGCAAGCCGCGATCGATGCCTACACCGGCACGGGCGGCCTCGTGGTCCGCTACACGGGCAAGTTCGACTACAGCACCATCACCGACACGTGCGCGCAGTGGCAGAAGGACGCGGGCGACATCGTCGAGATCAAGAACAAGGGCAACGTCACCATCGAAGGCGCCGCCGGCTCGGCCGCGAACTTCGGGCTGGCGATCAAGGGTGCCGCCACGAACGTCATCATCCGCAACATGACGATCGGCCTGCTGCCCGGTTCCATCGATGCCATCGGCATCGAAGGGCAGGGCGGGCAGTTCCCCGGCTACATCTGGGTGGACCACAACACGCTGTTCAGCAGCACCAAGGACTGCGCCGGCGCGGGTGACCTGGAGTTCGACGGCCTGATCGACAGCAAGGCCGGCGCGCACCACATCACCTACTCGTACAACCACATCCACGACCACCAGAAGGTGGGCCTGATCGGTTCGAGCGACAGCGATTCCAGCGACCGCTTCATCACGTTCCACCACAACGTGTACCAGAACGTGAAGGCGCGCCTGCCGCTGCAACGCGGCGGCTACACCCACCTGTACAACAACCTGTACACCGGCGTGCTGACGTCGGGCATCAACGTGCGCATGGGCGGCTACTCGCTGATCGAAGGCAACTACTTCGAGAACGCGCAGAACCCCATCACCTCGCGGGACAGCACCGCGATCGGCTTCTGGCAACTGCGCAACAACAACGTGAAGTCGCCGGCCGACTTCGCCCAGTACGGCATCACCTGGGTGGCGAGCGAGTCGTCGCCCACGCGTGACGCGAACGACTGGGTCAGCACCGCCACGTTCCCGGTGAGCATCACCTACACCCACACGGTGCAGGATGCCGCGTGCGTGAAGCAGAAGCTGGCCGCCGTGGCGGGCGCCGGCAAGGCCCTGGCCACGATGAGCTGCAGCTGACGGCTGGCGTCTTGCCGCCCGGGGCTCAGGTGGGGGCCGTCCCGGGCGGCGGGTTGACCACGAGGTGCGCGCGCACCTCGCGGATGCGCTCGTCCGTGTAGTAGCCGCCGTACTCGGTGTAGCGCAGGAACGGCCGGGCGCAGCCTTCACATTGCCACACGTCGCAACGGTTGTACGGGAACCAGCCCGGCGCGATGGGGGCGCTGTCGGACCAGCCGTGGGTGCCGGCCGGGTGGAACTCCGCCAGCGTGGGGTCGTCATCGCCGGGGGCACGCAAGGTGCCCACGCACCGCAGGTTCGACCGGTCGAACCCGCCTGGCATCGACTCCCAGCCGCGGCACACCAGCGCCGAACACCGGGGGCATCCGGCGCCCGCGCCGGATGCGTTTGCCAGCGCAATGAGTTCGCCGGCCGTCATGGCGGCGGCCTGCGTCACGTGAGGTGGGTCTTGAAGAACGCGATGGTGCGCGTCCATGCCAGTTTCGCCGCGTCGGCGTCGTAGCGCGGCGTGGTGTCGTTGTTGAACCCGTGTTGTGTGCCCGGGTACTGATGGACCTCGTACCGCACGCTCGCCGCCTTCAGTGCGGCCTCGTACGCGGGCCATGCGGTGTTGATGCGCTCGTCCACCGCGGCCAGCTGCACCAGCAGCGGCGCCTTCACGCGCGAGGCGTGGTCTGGCGCCGGGCTGTTGCCGTAGAAGGGCACGGCGGCATTCAGGTCAGGCCGCTGCGTGGCGAGCCAGTGCACGATGCCGCCGCCATAACAGAAGCCCACCGCACCGAGCCGGCCGTTGCCGTCGGGCCGGCCGCGCAACCAGTCGGCGGCCGCCACGAAGTCCTCGCGCGTCTTCTCCTGGTCCAGCGTGGCGAATGCGGCGCGGGCCTTGTCTTCGTCGCCCGGGTAGCCGCCCAGCGGGGTCAGCGCATCCGGTGCAAATGCCATGAACCCGTCGAGAGCCAACCGGCGGGCGATGTCTTCGATGTGGGGATTGAGCCCACGGTTCTCGTGGATCACGAGCACCATCGGCAGGCGTTTCGTGCCCGCCGACGCGGGCCGCACCAGGTAGCCGCGGATGCCTCCGGCGCCCGAGCCCGTCGGCACGGTGACCCATTCCGCCTTCACGCGGGTGTCGTCGGGGCGGATCTGTTGGCCGACGGCAAAGTCGGGGCTCAGCGCTGCCAGCAACCCGGCAGCTGTCACGCCCGCCTTGGCGAACCGCCGCGCCTTTTCCAGGAAACCGCGCCGGTCCAGGTCGCCGTGCACGTAGGCGTCGAACAGGATGAGCAGTTCCTGGTCGAAATCTTGAGAGGTCAGGCGTGAAGACATGGGCGCTCCCGTGGATGAAAGGCGCCCAGATTACTCCACCCGGAGGCGTCAGCGCACGGCGGCTGCGTCACGGAACCGGGCGATGCGCTCCTCGTCCGGCGGGTGGCTGCCGAGCGCGATGGGCAGGTCGGGCATGCCCTCCTTGCGCTGGTGGGCTCGCAGGCGCTCGAACATCGTCGCCATCACCGCGGGCGGGATGCCGTTGGCCTGCAGCAGCGCGATGGCGTCACCGTCGGCCTCGCGTTCGAAGTCGCGGGAATAGGCGAGGTGCCCCAGCAGGGCGGGCGCTGCCGCCAGCAAGCCACTGAAGTCGCCGAACGCGATGCTGGTGATGCCACCCAGCAAGGTGGTCTGGGCGAGCATGCGCATGCCGTGGCGGTGCCGCACGTGCCCCGCCTCGTGGGCCAGCACCCCGATGAGCACGTCCTCGCGGCCTTCGACCAGTGCCACCATCTCGTCGGTCAGCACCACGTGCCCGCCCGGCAGCGCGAACGCGTTGGGGCCGAGCTTGCTCTTGTGGAAGTGGAGGTCGATGGTGACACCGGCGGGGCCCGCGTTGGCGACCGCCCGCGACCAGGCGGCACGGAGGCGTTGCTGCTGCCCGGGCGGCAGCGCGGTGGGCGACACCAGGCCTTCGTCCCGGATCGACCGCATCGCGATGTCACCGAGTTCGCGGTCGACCCGCGCAGGCACGAATGCCAGCGCGGCGCGGGCGCCCCACGGCAGCCCCCATTGGTACAGCACGCCACACAGCACGAGCAGCATCGCCACACCCGCGGCGGTCCAGCGCCAGCTTTGCTGCGCCTTCACCACCCACGATTCACCCAGGCCGGCGTGCCGTGCCCAGGTGTCGAAGGCCATGGCGTCAGCACAGTGCAACGAGGTGCCGTCCGGGAGGTGCGCCACACGTGCGCCATGCCGCTGCCGTTCCGGCCACCGCACCCGCCGCAGCGGCACCCGCTTCGGGTCACCCTCGGGCGGCTGGATGCACAGCGTGTCGCCGTCGATCCGGGCCTCGACGTGCAACGGGCGCGCCGACACACCGTCGAAGTACTCGGCTGCCAGCCGTTCGGGTTGGGTCATGGGCGGCGCCCTCTCAGAGGCCGAAATCCAGCCCGAACAGGTCGCCGGCGGCATCCCCGGTGGCATCGTTGTCCCCGGCCAACCCGGCTTGTGCCGCGAGGTCGTCCACGGGGCGGCGGGTGTGGACGGTGACGGCCTGCAACCGCAGCCGTGCCGAGGCCACTGCCGCGAACGGCCAGTACAGGCCCAGCGTGAGCAGCACCAGCAGGCCGTTCTGGAGCGCCAGCCTCACCAGCGGCCCGAGCAGCAGGCGGCTTTCGAAACGGACCTCGGTGCTCGTGGTGCGGTTCCACACCAGGTTCTGGAGGCGGGACGTGAGGAAGGTGTTGTTCACGATGAGCAGCACGACGTAGGCGAGGGCGAAGACCCCCATCCCGATCACCATGGCGGCGTGCATTCCCGGGTTCTTCCCGCCCTCGCCCGAAAAGTAGCCCCCGAGCCCCAGAAGCATCGCCGCGACGAACCCCGCGGCGCAGAAGCCGAGGACGGACAGGAGCGACACCCCCGCCGCCTTGGCGAACACGACGTAGAACGGGCCGGGTCCGGCGGCCAGGCGGGTCTGGACCTGCCCGAGTGCACAGTGGCCGTGCTGGTAGCGCTTGACACCCCAGACCAGCAGCGGCACCAGCGCCAAGGTGGCGAGCATCGCCACGCCCAACAGCGCCTCCAGCCACGAGGCGGGTGAAGCCGCCGGCGCGGCGTCTTCTGCGGGTGCGCCGGGCATGAACAGCGTGAGCCCGATGAAGAGCGCTGCCGGCACCATGGTGGGCAGCAAGGCCTTGTAGGCGCCGGCCATGTCGCCGTTGAAATGGAACCGCATCCCCCGCCAACTGGTGTTGGCCAGCCGGAACCGCATCGACGCGCGGAACAGTGCGGGCCACACCCCGGCAATGATCAGGATGGCGACCAGGCCAGCCGTGGGTGAGAACTGGCCGGCGGCCGAGTACGCGATGAACAGCACGCCCACCAGCAGCGTGCCGCGCAACATGCGGCGCGGGTTGCCATGGAAGTCGAACGCATGGTGGCCGACCCAGGTGTTCCCGTAGAAGTAGCGCAGCTTGCGCACCTTCGCCCACGGGTAGTAGAGGCCCACCGTCACCAGTGTCAGCAGCAGGTTGACGATCCAGATGCGGAAGTACTCGCTGCCGGACGCGGTGAATCGGATGGGCAGGGTGCTGCCCGATGGTGCCGCATCGTCGGGGCGGGCGTTGCTGCCGATGGTGTTGTTCATGGTTCTCTCCCTCGAATCCCGGGGCAATTTATCACCGAGCCCCGAGACACCCGCCGGAGGGCCAGAATGGCGCCTTCATCCGCAACGCATTCCGCCATGACACTGAAGATCGTCGTCTACTCGAAATCAGCCTGCCCCCAGTGCGACCAGGCCAAGATGCTGCTCAAGTCGCGCGCGCTCGACTTCGAGGAGATCCGCATCGACGACGAGGCCGCGCGGCTCGCGTTCTACGAGAAGTGCGGCCCGTCCGTTCGCCAGATGCCGCAGGTCTTCATCAACGAGCAGCGTGTGGGCGGTGTCTCGGGCCTGCAGGCGGCACTGGTGCAGCTGGGGCGGTAGGGCCGCGCCTGGCCGATCGACCAGCGGGTCCCGGCCGCGCCGGCGCTCGTGGGACCGGATGATGTCCGGCCCCACGAGGTTTCCGCGGCAAGCCTCAGGCGAGGTCGAATCGGTCCAGGTTCATCACCTTGACCCACGCCGCCACGAAGTCGTCGGCGAACTTCTGCTTCGCATCGGCGCTGCCGTACACCTCGGCGATGGCACGGAGTTGCGCGTTGGAACCGAACACCAGGTCCACGCGCGTGGCCGTCCACTTCGATTGCCCCGTCTTGCGGTCGCGCCCTTCGTACACGCCGTCGGCACCCGGTGTCCACACCGTGCCCATGTCGAGCAGCGCGACGAAGTAGTCGTTGCTCAAGGTGCCCGGCTTGCGCGTGAACACCCCGTGCGGGGTCTGCCCGGCGTTGGCACCCAGCACCCGCAGGCCACCGACCAGCACGGTCATCTCCGGCGCCGTCAGCGTCAGCAGCTGTGCCTTGTCGATCAGCAGCGCCTCGGCCGGCACGGCGTAGCGCGCCTTCTGGAAGTTGCGGAAGCCGTCGGCGACGGGTTCGAGGGGCGTGAACGACGGCACGTCGGTCTGGGCCTGCGAGGCGTCCATGCGCCCCGGCGAGAACGGCACCGTGACGGCGAGGCCGACTTCGCGGGCCGCCTGCTCCACGGCGGCGCCCCCTGCCAGCACGATCAGGTCGGCGAGCGAGATCTTCTTGCCGGCGGAGGCCGCGGCGTTGAAGTCGCCGCGGATGCCTTCCAGCACCTGGAGCACCGCCGCCAGTTGGGCCGGTTCGTTGGCGGCCCAGTCCTTCTGCGGCGCGAGGCGGATGCGCGCACCGTTGGCGCCACCACGCTTGTCCGAGCCCCGGAACGTGGATGCCGACGCCCAGGCGGTCGACACCAGCTGCGGCACGGTCAGGCCCGACGCGAGCACCTTTTTCTGGAGGGCCGCAACGTCCTTCGCGTCGACCAGCTTGTGGTCCACCGCGGGAATGGGGTCCTGCCAGATGAGTTCTTCCTTCGGCACCTCCGGCCCCAGGTAGCGGGCACGCGGACCCATGTCACGGTGGGTCAGCTTGAACCAGGCCCGTGCGAACGCGTCGGCGAACTGGTCGGGGTTCTGCAGGAAGCGGCGGGAGATCTTCTCGTAGGCGGGGTCGATCCGCAGCGAGAGGTCGGTGGTCAGCATCGTGGGCGCATGGCGCTTCGCCGGGTCATGTGCGTCCGGGATGGTGCCGGCGCCGCTGCCGTTCTTTGCCACCCACTGGTGCGCGCCAGCCGGGCTCTTGGTCAGTTCCCATTCGAAGCCGAACAGGTTCTCGAAGAAGTTGTTGCTCCACCGCGTGGGCGTGGTGGTCCACGTGACTTCCAGGCCGCTGGTGATGGTGTCGCCGCCCTTGCCGGTGCCGAAGCTGTTCTTCCAGCCGAAGCCCTGGTGTTCGATGCCGGACCCCTCGGGCTCCTCGGCCACGTGCGATGCCGGCCCTGCGCCGTGGGTCTTGCCGAAGCTGTGGCCCCCGGCGATCAGTGCGACGGTCTCTTCGTCGTCCATGGCCATGCGGCCGAAGGTGTCGCGGATGTCTCGTGCCGCGGCGAGCGGGTCGGGGTTGCCGTCCGGGCCTTCGGGGTTCACGTAGATCAGGCCCATCTGCACGGCCGCGAGCGGGTTCTCGAGGTTGCGCGAGTGCTGGTCGCCGTCCGGGTTGTCCTCGGACACCAGCACGCCGCCATCCTTGGCCACCCCTTCGGAGCCATGGGCGTAACGCAGGTCACCGCCCAGCCATTTCGTCTCGCGGCCCCAGTACACGTCCTGGTCGGGTTCCCACACGTCTGGGCGACCACCGGCGAAGCCGAAGGTCTTGAAGCCCATGGTCTCGAGGGCGACGTTGCCGGTGAGGATCATCAGGTCGGCCCAGGAGATGCTGCGGCCGTACTTCTGCTTGATGGGCCACAGCAGGCGGCGGGCCTTGTCGAGGCTCACGTTGTCGGGCCAGCTGTTCAGCGGCGCGAAGCGCTGCTGCCCGCGGCCCGCACCCCCGCGGCCGTCGCCGATGCGGTAGGTGCCGGCGCTGTGCCAGGCCATGCGGATGAACAGCGGGCCGTAGTGCCCGAAGTCGGCCGGCCACCAGTCCTGGGAGTCGGTCATCAGGGCGGCGAGGTCCTTCTTGACGGACGCCAGGTCGAGGCGCTTGAACGCCTCGGCGTAGTCGAAGTCCGGGTCCATGGGGTCCGACTTCGCGGAGTGCTGATGCAGCAGGTCGACGCGCAGTTGCTGGGGCCACCAGGCCTGGTTGGTCGTGCCGGCGCTGGTGGACTGACTGAAGGGACACTTGCCCTCTGGCTTGTTGCTGCTCATGTGACGACTCCTGAATCTGGAAGAGAGAAGGGGTACACGGATTCTCTGGCGAAATCAGCGCCAGCGTGACCGGAAACGCTGATCTCCGCGATAGCCTGCGCCGCTTGACGCACGCGCAGACGCGTCACCCCGACCCGGTCCGCGTCCCCGCCAGGTGCCGGTAGACGGTGCTCCGGTGCACCCCCAGCCGCCGCGCGGTCTCGGCGACGCGTCCGCCGCAGGCGGCCAACGTGCGGGCGATGGCCTGTTCCATCAGGTCGCCGAGGGGCACGGGCATCACGTCGGCCACGGACGGCGCCACGCGGTCCCGGTGCGCCAGTGGCACGTGGTTGATGCACTCGCCATCGGTGGCCAGTGCCACCACGGTCTTCAACACGTTCAGCAGCTCCCTCACGTTCCCCGGCCACGGGTGCCGATCGAGCGCGTCGAGCGCATGGCAGGACAAGCGCAACCGCCGCGCCTGCGCCAGCCCGTCGAACAGCTGCTGGATCAGTGCACGCCGGTCGGGCCGTTCGCGCAGCGGCGGCAATGCCACGCCGTACCCGGCGATGCGGTACAGCAGGTCGCTGCGAAAGCCTCCCTCGGCGGCGAGGCGCGGCAGGTCGCAGTGGCTGGCACACACCAGGTCGAAGTCGACGGCCACCGGCTTGCCGCCGCCGAGCGGCAGCACCTCGCGGGTCTCGAGCACACGCAACAAGCGGGTCTGCATGGCGAGAGGCATGTCGCCGATCTCGTCGAGGAACAGCACACCGCCATGGGCCTCGCGCAGGCGGCCCGGGGCACCGCGCCGGCGGGCGCCGGTGAACGCGCCATCGTCGTAGCCGAAGAGTTCGGACTCGATCAGCGTCTCGGGCAACGCCGCGCAGTTGACGGCCACGAAGGGGCCTGCCTGGCGCCGGCCTTCCCGCTGCAGCCGCTGCGCGAACACCTCCTTGCCCACACCGGTCTCGCCGCTGATGAGCACCGGCACACCGGCGTCGAGCACGCGGATGGCCTGGGCCAGCAGCGCATCGAACGGGTCGGCCGCGATGGCACGCGGGGCCAGGTGCGCCAGTTCGCCCACGGGCACGCTGACACGGGTGGACGCGGGGATGATGGTGGCCACCAGCGACGTGCCCCCCGGCAACGTGATGAGCGCGCCATGCGGGTCCACGCGCGACCACGGCCGCCCGATCAGGCGCTCCACGGGCTGCCCCAGCAGCGTCTCCCACGTTTCGCCGAGCAGTGCGAGGCCGATGCCGTTGGCGGCGATGACCTGGCCGTCCTCGACGGCGATCAGGCCCTCGCGCGGTGTGCCCAGCATCGTGGGCTTGATGTGGAAACGCAGCAACTGGCCGCGGGCGGTGGCCAGCAGCAGGCGGTGTTCGATCTGCCGGGCGGCCAACCGCACGATGCCGAGGGCGTGGTTGTCGAGCCGGGCGGGTTCGCCCGACATGTCCAGCACCCCGGCGATGGCCCCCTGGCCGTCGAAGATGGGCGCGGCGGCGCAGGCGAGGATGGCGTTGTCGTTCAGGAAGTGTTCACCCCCCAGCACCGCCAGCGGCTCGCGCTCGATGAGCACGGTGCCGATGGCATTGGTGCCGCGGGCGGATTCAGACCAGTCGGCGCCGAGGCGCAGCGCCACGCGGTCGGCCTTGGGCACGAAGTCAGGGCAGCCCACTTCGTCGAGGATCATGCCGTCGGCGTCGCAGATGACCGCGATGCAGCCGGTGCCGGCCACGTGGTCGGCCAGGCCGTCCAGTTCGGGCTGGGCGCACGCCAGCAGGCCGCGGGTGTCGTGCCGGCGGGCCTGCACGAGCGCGGTGGCCATGGGTGCCCACAGGTCGGGGCGGTGGCCGTTCGAGCGGCAGCGCATCCACGAGCGCGTGATGTGCGGCGGCACCCAGCCGTCGGGTGAGCGGCCTTCCGCAAAAAACAGCTCGCGGGCCTGCTGGACCCGCGACACCATCACCGGCATGTCGGACATGGCACCTCCTGTTGTCGCACGGCATTCGCACGCAGCGACGTGTCGCGCCGGCGGATGTCGCAAGTTGCGACAGCACCGGCGCGCCGTAAACGCATCCGCGAGTGTGCGCCGGGGCAGGCGCGGCGGCACCGCACCTGGGGAAACTCCCAAGGCCTCCGGGTACGGGCCTTGCGCCTAGGGGCCTGCGCGGCAGAGGGCGCGGGCCCTTCCCTCTGCCGCGCAGGCCCCTAGGAGGGCCGCGTGTGCGGCCTTCTCACGCAAACCCTGGAGAGACACATGGACATGTTGGAACCCGGAAAGTTCGGCCTCGCCGTGCCCTTCAAGAAGCGTTACGCCAACTACATCGGCGGGCAGTGGGTGGCCCCGTCGGGCGGACAGTACTTCGAGAACGTCACGCCCATCACCGGCAAGGTGTTCTGCGAGATCCCGCGGTCCACCGCGGAAGACATCGAACGCGCGCTCGATGCGGCGCACGCCGCGAAGGTGGCCTGGGGCAAGACCTCGCCGGCCGAGCGCGCCCAGGTGCTGATGCGCATCGCCGACCGCATGGAACAGAACCTCGCGATGCTGGCCACCGCCGAGACGTGGGACAACGGCAAACCCATCCGCGAGACGATGGCCGCCGACCTCCCGCTGGCCATCGACCACTTCCGCTACTTCGCGTCGTGCGTGCGGTCGCAGGAAGGGGGCATCAGCGAGATCGACAGCACCACGTTCGCGTACCACTTCCACGAACCGCTCGGGGTGGTGGGGCAGATCATCCCGTGGAACTTCCCGATCCTGATGGCGGTGTGGAAACTCGCGCCCGCGCTGGCCGCGGGCAACTGCGTGGTGCTCAAGCCGGCGGAGCAGACACCGGCCTCGATCCTCGTGCTGCTGGAACTGGTGGGTGACCTGTTGCCACCCGGCGTGCTGAACGTGGTGAACGGGTTCGGCGTGGAAGCGGGCAAGCCGCTGGCGTCGAGCAACCGCATCGCGAAGATCGCGTTCACCGGCGAGACCACCACCGGCCGGCTGATCATGCAGTACGCGAGCCAGAACATCATCCCCGTGACGCTGGAACTTGGCGGCAAGTCGCCGAACGTGTTCTTCGAGGACGTGATGGCGAAGGACGACGCGTTCCTCGACAAGGCGCTCGAGGGGTTCACGATGTTCGCGCTGAACCAGGGCGAGGTGTGCACGTGCCCGTCGCGCGCGCTGGTGCAGGAGTCGATCTACGAGCGGTTCATGGAAAAGGCGCTCAAGCGCGTGGCCGCGGTGAAGCAGGGCAACCCGCTGGAGTCCGACACGATGATCGGCGCGCAGGCGTCCACCGAACAGCTCGAGAAGATCCTGTCGTACCTGGACATCGGCAGGCAAGAAGGTGCGAAGTGCCTCATCGGCGGCGCACAGCAGCGGCACCCGGGGGAACTGGAAGGCGGCTACTACGTGCAGCCCACGGTGTTCGAGGGCCACAACAAGATGCGCATCTTCCAGGAAGAGATCTTCGGTCCGGTGCTGTCGGTGACCACGTTCAAGAACGAGGAGGAAGCCCTCGCGATCGCCAACGACACGCTGTACGGCCTGGGCGCCGGGGTGTGGAGCCGCGACATGAACACCGCGTTCCGCATGGGCCGCAACATCCAGGCGGGGCGGGTGTGGACCAACTGCTACCACCTGTACCCGGCCCACGCGGCGTTCGGCGGGTACAAGAACTCGGGCATCGGGCGTGAGAACCACAAGATGATGCTCGACCACTACCAGCAGACGAAAAACCTGCTCGTGAGCTACAGCGACAGCCCGCTCGGGTTCTTCTGAGCATGGCCGCCGGCACCGTCGACGACAACACCGTGCTGCAGGTCACGGCCACGCCCGCGGCGCTGGCCCTGATCGAACGCATGGCCGTCAAGCACGGGCCGGTCATGTTCCACCAGTCCGGGGGCTGCTGCGATGGCAGCGCGCCCATGTGCTACCCCGCGGGCGACTTCATCGTGGGCGACCGCGATCGCCTGCTGGGGCACATCGGCGGGGCGCCGTTCTACATCAGCGGCCCGCAGTTCGAGTACTGGCAGCACACGCAGCTGATCATCGACGTGGTGCCTGGCCGGGGGGGCATGTTCTCGCTGGAAGGCCCGGAAGGCCTGCGGTTCCTGACACGGTCGCGCCTGTTCACCGACACCGAGTGGGCGTGGCTGGAACAGGCCGGGCGGGTGGCGCCGGGCAACTCGGCCCGCGGCAGTTCCTAGGGCGCCTGCTGATCGATCACGTCGCACTCCGGCATGGCCGGGGTGCGGCGTGATTCGCATTGCATCAGCGCACGAACGACGGCCTGCTCCATCGACGGGGCGCCGTAGGCCCATCCCCAGGCGCCGGTGGACACCGCGAAGGCCTTGAATCCGGGCTGGCTGGCGTAGGCCCCATGGAGGTCGGCCTGGGCGCCGGCGGGGAGGGTGCGCACGACGGCGGTGACCTGCCCGCCGCCACCCGCCTCGACCTGCCCGGACGTGTTGCCCCGGGCCTGCGCCAGGTCGGTCATCATGCCGGGAAGGGTGTGGTACATCGCCAGGGCCAGCGCACCGATGGCGCCGAGCAGCAGGTACCAGTCGCCCTCGCGGGGACGTTCACCGTGGTGGTTGTCGCCGTTGGTGCCGGGCATCAGCAGCAGCACGAGGCCCGCGACCGCGTTGAGCACCGGCACGACGAGCACCACGGTGGCCCAGCCGGTGATGTTCAGGTCGTGGAAACGCAGCACGCTGTGGCGGATGGACAGCACCATCAGCACGAGCATGCCCACGGCGCCGGCGATCCAGCGGCTGTCCGGCCGGTGGGCCACGTAGACGGCCAGCAGGTACATCGCCAGCAGGATCAACACGCCGGCGGACGCGCCCACCAGGCGGCCCATACGGCCCGAGAAACCGAAGCCCCACATGGGCGGTGCATCGGCCATCGCGCCTTGCGACCGGCCATCGGGCGCGAGGCCGCGGGCCGCACGGCTGGCCGCGAGCCGCGCTGCGCGGGCTTGCGCCTCGGCTTCGAGCTTCGCGGCGATGCCCATCGGCATGTCGGTGCTGCAGCTGCGGCACAGGATGCGTTTCGACTGGCGCTCGCCGCAGTTGGGGCAGACGATTTCCTCCGCTGGCGGCACGAGGGGCGCTGCGATGGGTGCGGACACGGGTGCGGGCGCGAGGGCCTCGACGTGCAGGCGGGCCCCGAGCGAGGCGAACGTGGCCACGTAGCGCTGGGCCTCCGCGCTGTCGATGCCCCGCTTGATCACGGTGCGGGCGGCAGCGAACAGCCGCGCCACCGCCGCGTCATCGAGCTTGAGCGGCGGGCCCAGGGCGCGCTTCACGTCGTCCACGCGGAACCCGTCGAGCACCTCGCCGCGAAACACGAGCTGCACCTGCCCCGCTTTCTCCATCACCTGCTTCCTTCCCGTCCGTTGTGCGCCGTTGCGCGCCTGCCGGGCGGAATGTTAGCGCGGCCGTTGATAATGCCCCGATGACTTGGGGCGTCTTGTGCGGCGTGCTGGCCGGTGCATTCTGGGGAACGGTGTTCATCGCACCGAAATACCTGTCGGCGTTTTCGCCGTGGGAACTCACGTTCGGGCGCTACCTCGCGTACGCCCTGGTGGCGTTCGTGGCGCTGGTGCCCACGTTGCGCAGCACCTGGCGCAAGGTCGACCGCGCCGACCTCGCCGCGATGTTCCGCCACGGCGTGGCCGGCAACGCGCTGTACTACGTGATGCTGGGATACGGCGTGCAATTGGCGGGGGTCACGCTCACGTCCCTCATCATCGGTGTGCTGCCGCTCAGCGTGACACTGGCGGGCCGGCGTGACCAGGGGGCCGTGCCGCTGCGTGTCCTCGTGTGGCCGCTGCTCGTGGTGGCTGCCGGCATCGCCTGCATCAACGCCGACCTCTTCCTGCACGCGGCCGAGGCCACCGGCTCGGTCCTGGACAAGGCCATCGGCCTGGCCTGTGCGGTGGGCGGCCTCGTCTGCTGGACCTGGTACGCGCTCGACAACACGCGTTACCTGAAGCGGGTGCACAAGTTCTCGAGCCGCGAGTGGTCGGGCCTCTACGGCCTTGCCAGCGGCGTGATCGTGTCGGTGTGTGCCGCCGTGTGGTGGGCCTTCGGCGGCAGCCTGCCGGCCGCCTCGCCCGACCGCGACTGGGGTATGTTCTGGGCGGTGTGCCTGTTCCTCGCGGTGGGGGCGTCACTCGTGGGCAACCACCTGTGGAACATCGCGTGCCGGCTCGTGCCGGTCACCTTGTCGGGTCAGCTGATCGTGTTCGAGACGCTGTTTGCGCTCGGGTACGGGTTCGTCCAGGCGAAGGCCGCGCCGCGGCCGCTCGAATGGGCGGCCATGGTGCTGCTGTCGGTGGGGGTGGCGTGGACGGTGCGGCTGCATGCCGTGGACGAGCCCGCACACTGACCGTCAGGCTTCTGCGGCGCGTTCCCGCAACACCTGGTACAGCAGGATGGCGCCAAACGTGGCGGTGCCGATGCCCCCGAGCGTGAAGCTGCCCAGGCGCAGGGTCAGGTCGCCGGCCCCGGCAGTGAGGGCCACGCCGGCCACGATCAGGTTGCGCGGGCGCGAGAAGTCCACGCGGTTGAGCACCCAGATGCGCCCGCCGGTGGCCGCGATGAGTCCGAACACCACGAGCGCGAGGCCGCCGATCACCGGCACCGGCAGCGTGAGGATCAACGCGCCGAACTTGGGCGAGAAGCCGAGCAGCAAGGCCACGCCCGCGGCCACCACGAACACCAGCGTCGAGTAGATGCGCGTCACGGCCATCACGCCCATGTTCTCGGCATACGTGGTGACCCCCGTGCCACCGCCCAGGCCCGACACGATGGTGGCCACCCCGTCGGCCATGAACGCGCGGCCCATCAACGGGTCGAAATCCCGGCCGGTCATCGCGGCGAGGGCCTTCACGTGGCCCAGGTTCTCGGCCACGAGGATCACCGCGATGGGCGCGATCAGCGCCATCGCGGACGCCGAGAACACCGGCGCCGTGAAGTGCGGCCAGCCGAACCACGCGGCCTGGCCGATGCCGGTGAAGTCGATGGGTTTGCCCCAGCCGAACACGTTGGCACCGAGGAAGTACACGACGTAGCCGGTGAGTGCGCCGATCAGGATGGGCAGGCGCCCGATCGCGCCGCGCCCGTTGACGGCCACGAGGCCCACGGCCAGCGCGGTGGCGAGGCCGGTGACGGCGTCGAACGACGACGCCGACAGGTTCTTCACGGCCACGGGCGCGAGGTTGAGGCCGATGGCCGCGACGATCGCGCCGGTCACCACCGGCGGCATCAGGCGTTCGATCCACGCGGTGCCGAACCCCTGCACCAACGCACCGATGAGCACGTAGGCCACGCCCGCCGCGATGATGCCGCCGAGCGCGATGCCGATGTTCGGGTTGGGCCCGCTGCCGGCATAGCCGGTGGCCGCGATCACCACCGCGATGAACGCGAAGCTCGACCCGAGGTAGCTGGGCAGGCGCCCCGCGGTGAGCACGAAAAAGATCAGCGTGCCGATGCCCGAGAAGAACACCGACGTGTTCGGGTCGAAGCCCATCAGGATGGGCGCGAGCGCCGTGGAGCCGAACATGGCCACCACGTGCTGGATGCCCATCACGGTGGTCTGGGGCCAGGGCAGGCGTTCGTCGGGGGCGACGTCGCCCGTGGTCTTCAACGTCCAGCGGGGAAAGAAGTTGCGCATGGCAAAGGGGCTCATGTGGCGGGCGGTGCCGGATTGTGCGATGACTCGGGCTTCGGGAAAACCCACATGTGGACACCGTCCAAATCCTCTGCTATGGTTTGTGGACGTTGTACACAATTCCTTCCTCAACCCTCAGGAGCTCACATGGCCACCAAGCTGTTCGTCAACCTGCCCGTCAAGGACTTGAAGCGTTCGGTCGCGTTTTTCACCCGGCTCGGCTACACCTTCAACCCCCAGTTCACCGACGAAAACGCCACCTGCATGGTGCTGGGCGAAGACAACTTCGTGATGCTGCTCGTGGAGAAGTTCTTCCAGACCTTCACCCCGAAGGCCATTGCCGATGCCACGAAGACCACCGAGGTGCTGATCTGCGTGTCGGCTGAAAGCCGCGAGAAGGTGGACGAGATGATCGCCAACGCCGTGGCGGGCGGCGCCACGTTGCCCAACCCGGCGAAGGACCACGGGTTCATGTACCAGCATGGGTACCAGGACCTCGATGGCCACCTCTGGGAAGTCATGTGGATGGACCCCAAGGCGATCGCGCCGCAGGCTTGAGTTCTTCATCCAGGCGAGAGGGGCGAGCAACAGGAGAGCCCGCTTCGCTCGCTCGCCTGTTGACCCGGGTGATGTCAGGCCAGCAGGCGCAACTGCCCGTCGACGGGAATCTTCTGGTGAGCGACGTTGCAGACGATGCGCAAGTCGTACCGATTCCGCTTGCCTTTGACCCATTGACCCAGCACCAGCGGCGTGCGGCTGATGTTGCGCGAACGTCCCGTGCCGTTCCACTGCACCGGCCCCACGATGCTGTCCATCCGCGTGGCGGCCACCGCGTCCCGCACATGGGCGGGCGCCGTGCTGCGCGTGCGTTTGAGCGCATCCACGGCGACCTCGAACAGGGCATGGGCGAAGCCGATCGGCTGCGTCCATTGGCGTTGCGTGTCGGCTTCGTAGGCACTCGTCAAGTCGCGTGCAGTCTGGCCTGTCAAACTGGACGCGAAGGGATGCGATGGGCTCCACCACACCTCGGTGCTCAGGCCGTCTCCCAGGTCACCCAGCTCTTCGAGCGTGGCCGGGAGCAGCAGGGCTTTGCCCAGCGAGACGATCTTGGGCTTGAAACGCTGTTGGCGTGCCTGCGTCAGGAACGTGTGCGCGTCGGATGGGAGCATCACGCCGGTGACGATGTCGCACGCATCGCGCTTCATGGCGGCAATCTGTGCGTTGAACTCCAGGGTGCCGTTGGCATAGGGGCCGGGGTTGGTGAGCGTGAACCCGACACCGGCCAGGGGCTGGGGAAAGCCGTTCCGCTTGTCACTCCAGGCGCGGCCGACACCGTCATCCGGGAACAGTCCGCCGACGCGTCGGTTGGTGGGGGCGTTGAGCCAGCCAAAGATGAAACTGGCAAACAGGTCTTCCATGCCCCAGAACATGTGATAGGTCCAGTCGAAGCCCTTTGCAGGGTCGCCCTTGCGGCTGGACAACAGGGCCTGCCATGGCGCGATGCTCGATATGCACGGTACGCCTGCGGCCTCGCAAGCCTGGCTCACCGGGCCTGCGGTCTCCGTGGTACCGGCCGTCAACACCAGGGTGACGCGATCGCGGGCGATCAACTCAAGTGCCACTTCGCTGGCGCGCGCGGGCTTGGACTCGCTGTCCTTCAGCACGATCTCGACGGCGTGGCGCTGGCCGCCGACCATCAGGCCGCCGGCCAGCGCCTTGCGCATCTGCACGATCACCCACTTGTCGGCCTCGCCGAAGGACGCGAGTGGGCCGCTCTGCGGCGACACGTACCCGATCTTCAGCGGGTTCGCCGCCCACAACAGCGGCGTGGCGGCGCCAGCAACGAACGCAGCCGCTCCCTGGAGCAGTTGACGCCGAGGCACACCGGTGTGCGTCTTGACGTGGGTGGACGGTTCATCGATCAGGGTGCTTTGGCACCGAAGGGGAGTGTTCACGCGCATGGCCAGGTGGGGTCTCGTCAATCGACACAAGTGGCGTCGGCCCGATGCGCCGAGAGCGCGACGCGCACTGCTTGTGGATGAGCAGAATGCTGCTCGCCGCGAATTCTGCGAGGAATGACCCGACGCCGCGTTGCGATGTCTCTATGGGCGTGTTTGTGAATCTTGATCGCCATCCGGCAGATCGGTGTGATTCAGTTCCTGCGCACCGGCGAGCGCGGGCCGACCGCCGTTGTCTGCGGTCTGGCGTGTGGCCTCGCGTGTGGCTGGACCTGCGGGCGGCTCAGTGCGGAAACGCCAGCCGCTTCTCCATCCACCGCTGTACTTGCTCGAACGACAGGCTGAGCACCCAGTAGATGCCGGCGGCCGCGAGGTACAGCGGGAACGGCTGGAAGGTGGTGGAGATCAGTTCCTTCGTCGCGAGCATCAGCTCCGTCACGGCGATCACGGAGATCAGCGACGTGTCCTTGATGAGGCCGATCAGGCTGTTGGACAGGCTGGGCACGGCCATGCGCAGGGCCTGCGGCGCCACCACGTGCCTCAGTGTCTGCACGCGGGTGAGGCCCAGGCTCGCGCCGGCCATCCACTGGCCCTGCCCGATGCCCACCATCGCCCCGCGCAGGCTCTCGGACAGGTACGCACCCACGTTGAGCGTGAGCGCGAGCACGCCCGCCACGAGGGGCGAGAACTCGATGCCCACGCTCGGCAGCCCGTAGTAGATGACAAACACCTGCACGAGCAGCGGCGTGCCGCGGAAGAGGCTCACGTAACCTCGCATGAGCCACTGCAGCCCGGGCACCTCGAGCACGCGCACCAGGGCGATCAGCGCGCCAAGCGCGAGGCCCAGCACCATGGCCGCCACCGCAAAGCCGAGGGTCAGCAGCGTGGCACGCAGCAGCACCGGCGCTGCGAGCTGCAGGAGCGCGGCGAGGTCCATCAGGGGGCAACCGGCGGCTTGCTCACGTCACGGCCGAACCACTTGGTGGAAATCTTCTGGAAGCTGCCGTCGGCCTTCAGGTCGGCCAGCGCCTTGTCGATCGCGGCCTTGAACTTCGGGTTGCCCTTGCGGAACGGGATGGCGTTGCTTTCGGTGGGACCGATGGGCGCGCCAGCCTTCACGGGCAGCTTCGTCTTCTGCGCGAGGTACGGGATCAGCAGGCTGTCGTTGAGGGCCACGTCGAGGCGGCCGGAGGCCAGGTCCTGCAGGTACTCGGGGGCACCCGGATACACCTTGACCTCGGCACCGGCGATGCCCTTGGCAAGTTCCGCATAGTTGCTGCCCTGGCCCACGCCGATCTTCTTGCCCTTCAGGTCGGCCGGTGTGGCCAGCGGGCGGGTCTCGTTCGCCCGCACGATCAGCTGGGCGCTCGACACCACGTACGGGTCGCTGAAGTCGAAGGCCTCGCGGCGCTTGTCGGTGGCGGCCACCTGGTTGACGATCACGTCGTACTTGCCCGCCTGCAGTCCGGCCAGGATGGCGCTCCACTCGGTCGTGGAAAACGTGGCCTTCACGCCCAGCTTGCCGGCCAGCGCCTCGGCGATCTCCACGTCGAAGCCGGTGAGTTTGCCGGCGTCGTCCTTGTAGTTGAAGGGGGGGTAGGTCCCTTCGACCGCGACGCGCAGCGTGCCGCGCTGGCGCACCTCGTCGAGCAGGTCGGCCGCGTGGACGGCGCCGGCCGCCAGCGCGAGGGTCAGGGTGGCGGACACCCGCCGGGCCATCGAAACGCATGAGCGCATTGCATCTCCTCCAGATGTCGTCAAACGGGAATGGTGCCACTGTCCGCCACCCGTGCGGGCGAGGATGGTTATGCGGTGGGCGAGGATCGCGTGGTGATCAATCTTCCGAGCGCGCCTCCGCCGTGGCCGGCTCCAGGTCCGGGCGTGGTGCGGGCGCCTGGGGCAGTTCCGCGCGCAGCACCGTGCCGCGGCCCGGCGCCGTGTCCACCGTCACGCGCCCGCCGAGCGACTCGGCGCGAAAGCGCATGCCCGCCAGGCCGTGGTGGCCCGGCCGCGCCACGGCGGCGTCGAACCCCTTGCCGTCGTCGCGCACCTCGACGATGGCGCGCTCACCCGAGGGTTGCAGCGTCACCGTCACGCGGCTGGCGCCCGCGTACTTGCCGATGTTGGTCAACGCCTCCTGCACGAACCGGTACACGGCGAGGTCAGCCTTCGGGCTCAGCCGCACCTCGGCCAGCCGCGCCTCCACCGGCACCTCGAGCCGCACGCTCATGTCGTTGCACAGCGCCTGCAGCGACACGGTCAGCCCGAGGTTGGCCAGCGCGGACGGACGCAGGTCCTCGATGATCCGCCGCTTGAACGCGATGCCTTCGTTCAGGTTGCGGTTCAGGTGCTCCAGGCGGGCGATCAGGTCGGGCTGGTCGGCGAGCTTGTTGCGCATGCGCGCCACGTCGAGCTTGATCGCGGTGAGCAGGCCGCCCAGTTCATCGTGCAGTTCGCGGGCGAGGTGGGCGCGTTCGTCCTCGCGGGCCGTCTGCAGGTGGGTGGCGAGCTCGCGCAAGTCAGCGGTTCGGTGGCGCACCTCGTCCTCGAGCCGCACCCGCTCACGGGCCAGGTCGGCCTGCTGCTGGTTGCGTTCCCGGTCCTGCTGGAACAGCTGGCGCATGAACACGAACAGGCCGAGCACGCTCAGCACCGCCAGGGCCCCCACGCCCAGCCGGTTGACCAGCAGCGCGTCGAACAGGGTCACGCGGGACGTGGCCTGCGAACGCGCCGTGCGCTGCAGTTCCTGGTTCAGCTCGTTGCGCAACGCGGCCATCTTCCGGCGGGTGTCGCCAGTGCGCATCAGCGCCACGGCCGCCTCGTGCTGGCCGGCCTGGGCCAGCGCCAACGCCTGCTCGGTCTCGGCCAGGGCCTCTGCGGTCGCGGCGGCCAGCCGGCGGGCGGTGTCGCGGCCTTCTGCGCCCGCCTGTTCGAGCACCTCGTCGACGGCGTGGCGCGCGCCGGGCAGTTCGGCGAGGGCCGTGTCGTACGGCGCGAGGTCGTCGGGGTTGCCGGTGAGCAGGTAGCCGCGCGACGCGGACTCGACGTCGGTCATCAGCTGCATCAGGCGCGCGGTGGCCATGCGGGCCTCCGTCCACGCAATGCCACCGCGCAACGTGGCGCTGGTCTGCACGTACGTGAGTTCACTCAGCACGAGCAGGCCGGCGGCCGCCAGCACAAGCGCCGGGAACGTGAACCGCTTTCGCAACCACCGCTCTGCGGTTGTCCTGAACATCGTTTTCCCCCCTGTGATGCCATCGAGTCTATTCGCGTCAGTGCGCGTCGCACCGAGCGGGCGCGATGCGGGGCATCCATCACACTTGCCGCGGTCCTGCCATCTTCACCCGGCCCGCGCTGCCCGACAATGGGGACGGGAGCCGGGCGGCCGGCGCAATGCAACGGGCGTGCCCGGAAAGTGTAGATGGAAGCGGTTTCACCGGGATTCAGCATCCTTGTCGCCGACGACAGCGAAGACGCGGCCGAGAGCCTGGCCATGCTGCTCGAATTCGAGGGGCACCAGGTCGTGATCGCGCTCGACGGCGACGCTGCGCTGGCGTCGGCCGAACGGGTGCGCCCGCAGATCGCCATCCTCGACATCGGCATGCCCGGCGCCACCGGGTACGAGGTGGCGCGCCGCATCCGCGAAGCCCCGTGGGGCCGAGGCATGCTGCTGATCGCCGCCACCGGCTGGGGCCAGGACGAAGACCGCCGGCGCGCGCTTGCGGCCGGCTTCGACCGCCACCTGACCAAACCGATGGACGCCACCGCGCTGGCGGCGTCGCTCGGCACCTGGCTCGCCGAGGCCCGGGCCCGGGGCGCCAGCTGAGCGGCACGCTGTCACCGGCGTGGGGGCGGACTCGGTTACCCTCACGCCCGTTCCCTGTTGACGAGGATTTTCCATGGACGTTGGCGCGCCGGCCTACGGGGCCGATGACACCGGCCTGATCTGCGGCTACCTGTTCCGCGAGGGTGAAGCCGCGTCACCCATCGATGCCGAACGTGGGGCCGGGTGGGCCCGGGCCGGTGCCGACGGCCCGGACGGCGCCGCCTTCGTGTGGCTGCATTTCAACCTGTCCCACAACGCGGCGGAGCGGTGGCTGGTCGAACGCGGTGGCCTGCCCGACGCGTTTTTCGAGACGCTGAAGGACGACACCCGGTCCACCCGCATCGAACGGGCCGACGATGCGCTGATCGCCGTCATCAACGACGTGCACTTCGACTTCTCGTTCGAGCCGTCCGACCTGTCCACGCTGTGGGTCAGCGTGGACCACCGCCTGATGGTGACCGCCCGCCGCCAGCCGCTGCGGTCGGTGGACAAGCTGCGGGAGGCCGTGCGCGGCGGGGCGGCCTTCCGGTCCACCGTCGAACTGCTCGAACACCTGATGCGCGACCAGGCGGACGTGCTCGTCGAGATCGTGCGCAACGTCACCGCCCGCATCGACCGCATCGAGGACCAACTGCTCGCCGGCACGCTCGACACCAAGCGTGCCAAGCTCGGTGCGTTGCGCCGGCTGCTCGTGCGCTTGCAGCGGCTGCTGGCGCCCGAACCCGCATCGCTGTTCCGCCTGTTGCAGCACCCGCCGGCGTGGATGGCCGAGCGCGATGCCCAGGAACTGCGCCAGGCCACCGAGGAGTTTTCGGTGGTGCTGCGCGACATGTCGGCGCTGCAGGAGCGCATCAAGCTGCTCCAGGAAGAGGTGGCGGGGCAGGTCAACGAGCAGAACAACCGCAGCCTCTTCGTGCTGACGATCGTGACCGTGCTGGCGCTGCCCATCAACATGGTGGCGGGCCTGTTGGGCATGAACGTGGGCGGCATCCCGCTGGCCGACCACGCCCACGGGTTCTGGGTCATCGTGGGGCTGGTGGCCGCGCTGACCGGCGTGTTGGGGTGGTTTGCCTTCCGGAAGAGCCGGGACGACTGAAGGGCTGAGCCGCGTTTCATCACGCTGACACACCTTGCTTCCACCATCGCCGCACGCTCGTTTCCAGGAGAGTGCGATGCACCCCGTTTCCCTCACGCTGACCACCCCGGCCCGGCGCCCGCTGCGCAGCGCCACGTACCACCGCCTCGCCGCGGCCTCGAAGCAGATGGGGCGTTTCGGCGCCGGCCAGCCCACCGTGCTGCCCACCCGCTCGTCGCTGCTGCGCCGTGCGTTGCGTTCGGTGGGTTGCGCGATCTGAACGACATTCACAGCCGCGTCACGCGGCGTGACGAGAGTCACGGGATTGTTCCTCCTGGGAGATCACCGTGAAAAGAAGTGCCTGGATCCTGTGGGCCGTGCTGGCCGCCACCGTGGCCCCCGCGGGGGCCACCACCGTTTCGCTCGCCGCCGATGGGCAGTGGGTGGGTTTCAATGTCAACGACCTCGATGCGGTGTCGCAGGGGGTCGAGTGGGTCGACAACGCGAATTCGCTTTCGCCCGGCTTCGGATCCCCGCTGTCGTTCGCGTTCACCGTGGCCGCCGGTTTCACGGGGTACCTGAGCGTGGTCGACGCCGGCTTCTCGGGCGACACGTTTTCCATCCGCAACCAGGGCTCGCTGCTGGGCCTCACGTCCACCGTGCCGGTCACCCGCTTCGACACCGCGGTGGACCGCGGCCTCGACTACGCCGCCGCGTTCGCCGACCGCGCGAACTTCAGCAGCAGCACGTTCGCGCTCGGTGCCGGTTCCTACCTGATCACCGGGTCGCTGGCGCAATCGCTGCTGTTCGACGGCCTGCCGCTGAACGCCACGGCCGGTGCGCTGAACCTGACCATGGCCCCGGTGCCGGAGCCGGCCACGCTGGCGGCGATGCTGCTGGGTCTCGGACTCGTGGCCGGCGCCGTGCGCCGCCGCGGTTGAGGAGCGCCCCATGAAACGACTCGTCCTTGCATCCGCCCTGGCCACCGCGCTGGCGTCGGCCGCCGCCGCCCCGTTCACCGTCAAGGTGATCGGTTTCAACGACTTCCACGGCAACCTGCAATCCCCGGGCACCTTCGGCATCAACACGACGATCCCCGCCGCACAGCGCCCGGCGGTGGGCGGTGCCGAGTTCATCGCGGCCGCCGTGGCCCGCCTGAAGGCGCAGAACCCGAACCACGCCGTGGTGGGGGCCGGTGACTTCATCGGTGCGTCGCCGCTGGTGTCGGCGCTGTTCTTCGACGAACCGGCCATCGAGGCCATGAACCACATCGGCCTCGAGTTCAACGCCGTGGGCAACCACGAGTTCGACAAGGGGTCCGGCGAACTTCGCCGCCTGCAGAACGGCGGCTGCAAGCTCACGAACGGCTTGCCCGATCCGAACAGCTGCAAGGGCCTCGGCTCGGGCGCACCGGGCACGTTCGACGGCGCACGGTTCAAGTGGCTGGCGGCGAACGTGGTGGAGACGGCCACCGGCCGAACGCTGCTGCCGCCGTACGGCATCAAGACGTTCAACGGCGTGAAGGTGGCGTTCATCGGCATGACGCTGAAGGGCACCCCGTCGATCGTCACGCCCACCGGCGTGGCCGGGCTGGTGTTCGACGACGAAGCGGCCACGGTCAACGCGCTGGTGCCGAAGCTGCGGGCGCAGGGCATCGAGTCGATCGTGGTGCTGGTGCACCAGGGGGGCTTCCAGACGAGCCCGAACGTCGGCGACATCAACGGCTGCGACGGCAACCTCGCCACCGCCAACGGCCCGTCCGACATCGCGAACATCGTGTCGCGCCTCGACAACGCGGTGGACCTGGTCATCAGCGGCCACACCCACGCGGCCTACAACTGCTCGGCCGGCACGGTGGACGTGCGCAGCGCCGCAGGCGTGGTCACGCGCACGCCGCGCCCCACGGGCCTGCCCAACAAGGCGGGCCGCCTGGTGCCCGTCACGAGCGCCAGCGCGTTCGGCCGTGTGCTGACCGACATCGACCTGACCATCGATCCCGCCACCCGCAACGTGGTGGCCGTGGCCGCGACGAACCGGCTGGTGGACCGCACCGACCCGGTCCTCGTGCAGGCGGTCGAGACCGACCCCACGGTCAAGCGCCTGGTCGATGGGTACGCGGCCCTCGCGTCGCCGCTGGCGGGCCAGGTGATCGGCACCATCGCGGCCCCGCTGCCCAACACCGCCAACGCTGCCGGCGAGATGCCCGCCGGCAGCCTGATCGCCGACGCGCAGTTGCAGGCCACGCAGCCGGCCTCGCTCGGTGGTGCGGTGGCGGCGTTCATGAACCCGGGCGGTGTGCGCAGCCCGGGGTTCACCGGCGCGGCCTACCCGTACGCGCTGACGTACGGTGACGCGTTCACCACGCAGCCGTTCGGCAACAGCCTCGTGACGATGACGCTGACCGCGCAGCAGCTCAAGGACCTGCTCGAGCAGCAGTTCGCCGGGTGCCTCGGGCAGGTCGGCCAGCGCATCCTGCAGGTGTCGAACGGGGTGAAGTACACGTGGCGTGCGTCCGCCGCGCCGTGCGCCAAGGTGATCGACCTGACACTGACCCCCACCGACGTGACCGTCTATCCGCCGGTCAGCACCGGCGTCGCGGAAGAGGTGGTGCGTGCCGGCGTGGTGCTGAACCCGGCGAAGACGTACCGGGTCACGGTGAACAACTTCATGGCCACGGGTGGCGACGGCTTCACGGTGCTGCTTGGCGGCACCGGGGTGCTCGGGGGCGCGCAGGACATCGACGCGCTGATCGCGTACCTGAGCGGCGGCTACAAGGCGCCGAATGTGCCGTACGACCCGGCACACGCGTCGCTGAAGCGCCCGCGCATCGTGCAGGTGCCGTGAGCGGCATGAATCGCCGCGCGGCGCTGGCGATCCTCCTGGCGCCTGCGTTGGCGGGTGCCCATGGCGCTCGGGAGGTCGGCGCTGCAGTGGCTGCCGCGCTCGCTGTTGGAGAGGCGGCGCTGGCGCGGGGCGACACCGCGGCGGCCCTGCAGGCCTTCGAGCAGGCGGCCGCGCTGCACCATGCGGCCAACATCGAGATGGGGCTCGTGCGCGCGTGGATGCAGGGGGGCGAGTACCGCCGGGCACTGGCGTTCTGCGCCCACACGGCCGGTGGCCACCGCGACGACGCGGCACCTGGTGCGCTGTATGCGTGGCTGTTGCGGTTGGGCGGGCAGGGCGCCGCCGCGCAGCGGGTGATGGATGACACCCGCACCCGTTGGCCGGCCGACCCCGTCGTGTCGGCGGCGGTGCGCCAGTTCGCCACGGCGTGGCCAGTGGCCGGCGGGGTGCTGGCCGAGGCCCCGCACCGGCTGGCCCCGTACACCGAGGCGTCGCCGGACGGCCGGATCCTGGGCACCGGCGTGCGGGTCGGCCTGGACCAGGCCCTGGTGCCGCTCGAGGCGGGTTCGCCACGTGTTGGCGTGCGCGACGGCCTGGGGCGGTTCGCCGAAGCGGTGGTGGTGCAGGACAGCCGCATCCCCGCGGGCCTCGCGTGCCTGCGGTTCACCTCTCCCCTCGGGCCGGTGGCGCCGCTGCCGGTCGCGGCACGTGACCCGTTCGCCGGTAGCGCCGGCTACACGGTGACCTACAGCAATGGGGCCGATGGCGCGCCCGCGTGGCCCTGGCTCCATGCTGGGTTCGTGGGCGGGTTCGACGGCGGGCTTGATGGCACGCGGCCCCGGCGGCGCCTGGGCATCGACGTGCCCGCGGGCGCCCGCGGGGGCGTGCTGTTCGACACCTCCGGGCACCTGGCCGGGCTGGTGGACGGGGCGGGGTGGTGGCCCGTGTCCCTGCTGCGGCCCTGGTTGGACTCGCCGTCACCCGCCGCACCACGGGCCGCGTCCGACGAGGTCTACGAGCGGGCGATGTCGTCCACGTTGCAGGTCATGTCGATCGCCTGACCGTCGGGCAGCACCACGAGCGCCTGCAGCGCGAGCAGCGCCTGGGTGAAGGCCGGGGCCCGCACCGCGGCTGCCGCCTGGGTGGTGTCGCGTGTGGCCCGGTAGGTGGTGGAGAGCGCCGCAACCCACGCCGGGTCGGCGTCCGCCGTGCGCAACGCGGCGGCCAGCCGCCGCAGTGCCAGGCGCAGCTGGTGCAGGTGGCCGGCGGCGAACTCGCCGGAAGCCACCTCGCTCGCGTTCGGCAGCAGGTGCGCCAGGCCGGTGGCGGCCACCTCCTTCGCCGAGGCGCCGACCGGGAACATCCGGCCGGGTACCGGTTCGCCCAGCGTCACCCGGCGTGCAAGCCGGTCCCCGCGTTCGGCCTTCGAGCGCACGTCCAGCCACAGCCCGTGGCGGCGCACCCAGCAGGCCGCGGCGTCCAGCACGGCCACGACCTCGCCATCCACCAGCTCGATCTCCAGTTCGTGCACTGGCCAGCGGAGATCGCCGGCGGCGATCTCGCCCACGTCCAGTGCCAGTTCGATGGTGCCCCGTCCGGCGTGCACGATGCGGTGGGTGCGCAGGATGTCCGTGCGGTACAGCGGCACGAGCGTGGCCCCACCGAGCGCGCGGGCGATCAGCGTGCCAGCAGGCGTGTGGTCGTGGCGGGTGAGGTCGAGGGCGGGCGGCGGGCCGTCCGGCGCCCCCTCCACGGGCACGTTGTGTTCGTGGCGCTGCATCGCATGCGGGTCGCCGGCCTTGGCCGTCTGCACCCACTGCGTGCCCTCCAGCCGCAGGCGCACGGCGATGCCGGCAGTCGCCAGGCGGCGGTCGGGGGTGTCGAAGTACACCGCCTGCAGCCGGGTCTGCCCGGCCCGTCCGGATGCGGCGGCCCGCGACACGGCCGTCCGCGCCTCGGGTGGCACCTGGAATTTCAGTTCGATCTCGGTCATCGGGGCATGGTCACTGCACTCGGGCCCCGACTGTACCTACGTGACCAGTTCGTAGTGGTGGACGATCGAGAAACCGTCCCGTTCCTGCAGGTAGAGCCGCACGCGCTGGCCTTCGGCCAGTTCGCCGATGTCCGGCCCCCGCGTGCTGCGCGTGGCGCCCCAGGTGCGCGTCTTGCCGTCGCTGAAAAACGCGAGGCCGAACTTCGGCAACACCTCGCTGACTTCCGCCTCCATCAACAGGAGCAGGGTCTCCGGCGTGTCGGATTGGTGCATGGGGGCTCCTCCATGGCGCGGGTGGGGTGGGGCCCGCGGGCAGGAAGCGAGTTCCGTGCCGCGATGGCGGTGCACGCCGGCATTGCCCCTCTTGCGGGGGATGACAAGTTGTACTGTGCATCTATTGATGTACAGTAGGCGCATCCACCCAGGAGGCCCCATGAGATCGCAGACCCAGTTGCTCATCATCGACCCGCAGAACGACTTCTGCGACCTGCCCGTCGGCTGGTGCCCGGCCGATCCGCTCACCGGCGAGCCCATCGCCCCCGCGCTGCCCGTGGCGGGTGCCCACGCCGACATGGGCCGGCTGGCGGCCTTCATCCGCGGCGCGGCCGGTGCACTCGACGACATCACCGTCACGCTCGACAGCCACAACCGCCTGCACATCGCCCACCCCACGTTCTGGCAGACGGGGGAGGGTGGCCCCGTGGCCCCGTTCACGCAGATCACCGCCCGTCAGGTGCGCGCTGGCGCCTTCCGCCCGCGCGACCCGGCGGCCGAGGAGCGGGCGCTGGCGTACCTCGAGGCGCTCGAGGCCCGCGGCCGCTACACGCTGATGGTGTGGCCGGTGCACTGCGAGATCGGCACCTGGGGCCACGGCGTGCACGCCGACGTGCGCGCCGCGTACAACACCTGGGAGGTGGACCGCCTGAAGGTCGTGCGCAAGGTGGCCAAGGGCTCGAACCTGTGGACCGAACACTACAGCGCCTTGCAGGCCGAGGTGCCCGACCGCACCGACCCGCACACGCAACTCAACCAGGCGCTGCTCGCCGCGCTCGACACGGCCGACGTGCTGGTGGTGGCCGGCGAAGCCGGCAGCCACTGCGTCAAGGCCACGGTCGAGGACCTGGCCGACAACCTGCCCGGCGGCCGCCCCGAACGCCTGGTATTGCTCACCGACTGCATGAGCGCGGTGACCGGTTTTGCGGCGCAGCAGGACACCTTCCTGCGCGGCATGGCCGAACGGGGCGCCCGGCTCACCACGTCCACCGACCTGCTGCGCGAACTCAACCGCTGAACGGACCCCTTCATGACCCCCGTGATCCAGAGCCTGCTCGACACCGACCTCTACAAGTTCTCGATGTGGCAGACGATGCTGCACCGCCACCCGCAGGCCCAGGCGGAATACCGCTTCGTGTGCCGCAACACGCCAGCCTTCCCGCTGTCGGAACTGCTGCCGGAAGTGAACGAGCAGCTCGATCACCTGTGTTCGCTGTCGTTCTCGGAAGATGAACTCGCGTACCTCGGCGCGCTGCGCTACATCAAGCCCGACTTCGTCGACTTCCTGCGCATCTTCCGCTTCCAGCGGCGTTTCGTGTCGGCCACGGCCGACGGCGCCACGCTGCGCATCGTGGCCGAGGGCCCGCAGGTGCACGTGATGGCGTTCGAGATCTACGTGCTGGCGCTCGTCAACGAGCTGTACTTCCGCCGCGTGGAAGCCGCACCGTCGCTGGCCGAGGGCCGCCGCCGGCTCGAGGCGAAGGTGGCGCTGCTGGAGGCTTTCGGCGACGAGCCCGCCCGCCGCCACCCGTTCGAGTTCTTCGACTTCGGCGTGCGCCGGCGCTTCTCCCGCGCGTGGCACGCCGAGGTGGTGGAAACGTTCAAGCGCCGCGTGCCGCAGTACTTCAAGGGCACGTCCGACGTGCGGCTCGCGCAGCAACTCGACCTGGTGCCTATCGGCACCATGGCCCACGAGTACCTGCAGTCGTACCAGGCGTTCGACGTGCGCCTGCGCGACTTCCAGCGTTTCGCGCTCGAGAACTGGGTGCAGGAGTACCGCGGCGACCTGGGGGTGGCCCTGACCGACGTGGTGGGCATGGACGCGTTCCTGGCCGACTTCGACCTGTACTTCGCGAAACTGTTCGACGGCCTGCGCCACGACTCGGGTGACCCGGTGGTGTGGGGCGAAAAAGCGCTCGCGCACTACATGAAGCTGCGCATCGACGCGAACACCAAGCGCCTCGTGTTCTCCGACGGGCTCGACCTGCCCGAGGCCTTCCGGCTGCACCGCCACTTCGCCGACCGCGTGCAGCTTGGGTTCGGCATCGGCACCAACCTCAGCAACGACGTGGGCCACACACCACTCAACATCGTGATGAAACTCACCCGTTGCAACGGCCAGCCGGTGGCCAAGCTGTCCGACAGCCCCGGCAAGACGCTGTGCGAGGACGAAACCTTCCTCGCCTACCTGCGCCAGGTTTTCGGCATCACCGCATGACAACAGGAGACGGCATGCTGCACATCACGGTCGCCCAGCTCAACTACTTCGTCGGGGACATCGAAGGCAACACGCGCAAGATGATCGAGGCGGCCCGCCGCGCCGCGGTCGACGGCGCCGACCTCGTCGTGTTCTCGGAGTTGTCCCTCACCGGCTACTACCCCGGCGACCTGCTCGAGGAGCCGGGTTTCCTGCGCCGCGTGGACGCGGGCCTGCAGGCACTGAAGGACGCGTCGCGCCAGCTGCCTGGCCTGCACTGGGTGGTGGGGGCGCCGGTGCGCCGCGACGGCCCCGGCAAGAAGTTGCACAACGCGCTGCTGGTGGTGGCCGGCGGCGAATTGGTCACGCAGTACGCGAAACAGCTGCTGCCCACGTACGACGTGTTCGACGAACAGCGCCACTTCGCGGCGGGCCCCGACGTGGCCCGCGTGCTGCGCATCGGCACCACCCAGGTGGGCCTGATGATCTGCGAGGACGGTTGGAACGACAGCGGCGAGGACTACCTCGTGAACCCGTTCACCCGTCTCGGCGACGCGGCGCCCGACCTCGTCGTGTCCATCAACGCGAGCCCGTCCAACGTGGGCAAGCGCGAACAGCGCCACCAGGTGTTCGGCCAGGCGAGCACGCGGCACCGCCTGCCGCTCCTGTACGTGAACCAGGTGGGCGGGCAAGACCAGATCGTGTTCGACGGGGCCTCGTTCGCGGTCGAGCCCGATCGCGGCGTGACGTTCGAGGCGCAGCGGTTCGTCGAGGACACCGTGACGCTGCGGTTCGACAACGGCCGCTTCCTCGCGCTCGGCGGCGAGGCGCTGCCGCCCGTCGCGGCGCAGGGCCTCTCCACGATGGCGTTCTACCGCGCACAAACGGTGCTGGGCCTGCGCGACTACACGCGCCGCTGCGGTTTCAAGCAGGTGGTGGTGGGGTCGTCGGGTGGCATCGACAGCGCGCTCACCCTGGCGCTCGCGGTGGATGCGCTGGGGGCCGGGAACGTCGAGGCCATCACGATGCCGTCGTCGTTTTCGTCGAGCGGTTCGGTGGACGACTCGGTGACGCTGTGCAACAACCTCGGCGTGCGGCTGCACCGGCACCCCATCGCCGAGCTGGTGACCGCCTACGCGCGCCAGTTCGAGGCCACGTTCGGCACGCCGCTGGCGGGGCTGCCGCTCGAGAACCTGCAGGCCCGCATCCGCGGCACCATCCTGATGGAACACTCCAACCGCTTCGGCCACATGCTGCTCACCACGGGCAACAAGTCGGAACTGTCGGTGGGCTATTGCACGCTGTACGGCGACACGAACGGCGGCCTCGGCCTGCTCGGCGACCTGTTCAAGACCGAGGTGTTCGCGCTGTGCCGCCACCTCAACGAGGCGGCCGGCCGCGAACTCATTCCGGTGGCCATCATCGACAAGCCGCCGTCGGCCGAACTGGCCCCCGACCAGAAGGACACCGACAGCCTGCCGCCGTACCCGCTGCTCGACGAGATCCTGAAGGTCGAGATCGAAGGCGGGCGGCTGGCCACGTGGGAACGCGCGCAGGCCGAGGCGGTGGTGCAGCAGCTGCTGGCCACGCCCGAGGGCCCTGCGCTGGTGGCACGCATCCGCGGCATGGTGGCCCGCAGCGAGTACAAGCGCCGGCAATCGCCGCCCATCATCCGCGTGCGGTCGCGCGCTTTTGGCAGCGGCCGGCAGATGCCCATCGCGGCCTTTCACGCGTGAGGTCCGAGATGGCAGATTCCAGTGTCGACGTGGCCGTGTACGTGGGCCGTTTCCAGCCGTTCCACCTGGGGCACCTGGCGCTGCTGAAACACGCGCTGTCCGTGGCGCCACGTGTGGTGCTCGTGATCGGGTCGGCCCACCAGGCCCGGTCGCCCAAGAATCCGTTCACGTGGCGCGAGCGGGCCGAGATGGTGCGGCTCGCGCTGGACGAGGGCGACCGCGCCCGGGTCGATTTCCTGCCGGTGCGCGACTACTACGACGAGGCACGTTGGGTGGCGGCGGTGCAGGCCGGCGTGAAGGCGCTCGCGGGGCCGCCGGTGTCGGTGGCACTCGTGGGGCACTTCAAGGATGCCACCAGCGACTACCTGAAGGCGTTCGCCGGCTGGTCGGTGGTGCCGGTGGCGCGGGTCACCGCGGCCGACGGCACGGCGCTGCGCGACGCGCTGTTCGGCGCCCCGGCGCGCTCGATCGACGCCACGCTCGCCGCGCTGGTCGAACACGCCCCGGCCACCACGCTCGACTTCCTGCGCGCGTGGGTGGCGCTGCCGCACTTCGCCGAGCTCGCCGACGAGTGGCGCATGTTGCAGCAGTACAAGACCGCGTGGGCGGCGGCCCCGTACCCGCCGGTGTTCGTGACGGTCGACGCCGTGGTGCGCTGCGCCGGCCGGGTGCTGCTGGTGCGGCGCGGACAGGCGCCCGGCAAGGGGCTGTACGCGGTGCCGGGCGGCTTCATCGAGGCGCGCGAGACGGTGTACCAGTCGGCCGTGCGTGAGTTGAAGGAGGAGACGGGCCTCGGCCTGCTGGACGCCACCATGCGCCGCGCGCTGACGGCGGTGGCCGTGTTCGATCACCCCGACCGCAGCCAGCGCGGACGCACCATCACGCATGCCCACTGCTTCGACCTCGGTGACCGGGAGCTGCCCGAGGTGGCCGGTGCCGACGACGCGCTGTCGGCCGACTGGGTGCCCGTCGCCGACCTGGCCGCACTCGAGGACCGCTTCCACGACGACCACTTCCACATGCTCGACCATTTCCTGGGCCTCACGGCCCGCTGAACCGATGGCCGCCGACTTCCCGAAACCGTTCACCACCGTCGACCTGGCCATCTTCGCGGTGCACGACGGCGTGCTGAACGTGCTGCTGGTGCAGCGGCCCGACGCCCCCGGCGAACCGTTCGCCGGCCTGTGGGCGTTGCCGGGGGGTTATGTGGACGTCGTGCGGGACACCGACCTGGAAGCCTGCGCGCGCCGCAAGCTGCGCGAGAAGACCGGCGTGCAGAGCCCGTACCTGGAACAGCTGGGCAGCTGGGGCAGTGCCACGCGCGATCCCCGCGGCTGGTCGGCCACCCACGTGCACTTCGCGTTGATCGACGGGGGCGGCGTGGCGCTGTCGAAAGGGGCCAACGCCGCCGATGTGGGCTGGTTCGCGGTGAACACCGTGCTCCGCCGCCCCCGCCTGGCGTTCGACCACGCGGAGATCCTGCGCGCGGCGGTCGAGCGCCTGCGCGGCAAGGCGGAGTACACGTCGCTGCCTGCGTTCCTGCTGCCCGAACCGTTCACGTTGCCGGAGTTGCAACAGGCGTACGAAGTGGTGCTGGGGCGGCCGGTGGACAAGAGCGGCTTTCGCACCCGCATGCTCGCGGCCGACTTCCTCGTGGAGACGGGCCAGATCGACCGCGGCACCAAGCGCCCGCCCATGGGCTACCGGTTGAAACGCCGCACCGGGCCGGTGGTGTTTCCGCGCACGTTCAGCCCGCGCAACGGCGCCTGAACGCCGCGTTGCACATCAGGGTGTCTCCGGAGGGCAGGGGACGCCGGGGTCTGGCATCCTCGAATTGATCAACACTCGTTCACTGCCTGGGCTCGCACGGCCCGAACGGACGGGGCCGTTCCGTGCAACGGAAGTGCCGCCATGCCCAAGATCCCCGCAGATGCGACGTTCGTGCCCGGTGACGGTGTTGCCGCGGTCGACCGGGCTCTCGCCATCGCGTCGGCGCTGGCCCAGTCCAGCACCACGCTGACGCTGGCCGACCTGGCCCGGCTCACGGGCATGTACAAGAGCACGCTGCTGCGCCTGCTCGCGTCGCTGCAGCGCAGCGGGTTGGTCGTGCACCGCAGCGACCGGCGCTACGCCCTCGGTCCGCTCGCGTTCTTGTTCGGCCGTGCATTCGACCAGACCTACGGCCTGCGCGACGGGGTGTATCCGGTGCTCGAGTGGCTGGTGACCCAGCACACCGAAAGCCCGTCGTTCCACGTGTTGCACGGCAAGACCACCAGGCTGTGCCTCTTCCGCATCGACTCACCCCACGCCACGCTCGACCGCGTGCGCGAGGGCGATGTGCTGCCGCTCGACAAGGGCGCGGGCGGCCGGGCCCTCGCGGCGTTCGCGCAAGGTGCCAGCGCCAAGGCGCCACTCGTGTTCACGTCGCATGGCGAACGCGACCCGCTGTGTGCGGCCATCGCGAGCCCGGTGTTCGGGCCATCCGGGCTGCTGCTGGGCGCCTTGTCGCTGTCCGGTCCGCTGGAGCGTTTTTCGGAACATGCGGTGCAGCGCATGAGCATGTTGCTGCTGACCGCCGCCGAAACGGCCACCCGATCGCTCGGTGGGCGTTGGCCCGGGGCGCTGGCCCCGATGGACCGCCGCCGGGCGTGAGCGCCATCAGGCCGGCAGTGCCGTGCCGCAGCGCGCGCAGAACTTCGCTTCCGCCGATGCCGCGCCTGCGCCGCACGCGGTGCAGTGTTTTGCCGGCATGGCGGTCAGTGCCGTGGCCACGTGCTGTTCGTGGGCCAGCTGGGCCGCGGTGGGTTGCCCCAGCAGGTCTTCACCGGCACGCAGCGTGGCGAAGCGGGCATGGTCCTCGGCGGACCCCGGGGTGACCAGCACGCTCTGCGACTGCCCGAACTGGGCGAGGTGCACGGCGAGCGCCTTGGCCTCGCGTTCCGTGGAAAACATCGCGGTGACCTGGCGGCCCGCATCCTTGCCGAACACCACCGACTCGATGCGGGCACGCCAGACACGCAGTGTCATGGCCTCGGTGCGCACCACGTCGTTCTGCGTATTGAGGCGGCTCGTGAAGCTGTTGCCGGTGCCCACGCGCGACGTCTGCCAGTTGCCTGCCATCTCGACCCACACCAGCACCGATTCGAAGTTGAAGCGGCCCCAGAGCCGCGAGGCCGACTGGAAGCAGAACGCGGCCACGAAGGCGAGGATGCCCGCGCTGCCGATCAGCGACAGCGGGTTGCCGCGCCAGCCGGCTTGCACGTCGAAGCCACGCACGAAATGCAGCGCGATGCCCACGGCCACGCACACCAGCACCACCCCGTACAGGTCGAGCAGCAGCACGAACCGGTGGCGTGGCGTGCCCAGGGCCGCGCCGAACGTTGGCGCCTTCGTGCCCGCCACCGGCAGCGGCTGGGTTTCCTCGAACAGCTCGCCCGCGAAACTGCCCGACGGTGACGTGGCCGGCGTGAGCGGGTCGATTCGCGCGTAGCGCCGGTTCGGGATGCGCTCGGTCCATTCGGACTGCAGCAGCCGGTCCAGTTCGTCCATCAGCAGGGCGGGCGGCGCGTTCATCGAGAGGCGGCCCTGCTCGACACTCGTGCGTGTCTGCGGGGACGGGTCCACCTGCGCCAGCACCGCGGCCATCGCGAGCCCGCAGGCCACGAGGGCAGTGCCCAGCATCACGAAGGTCTGGGTGTTGAGCGAAAAGCCGCCGGTGGACGGCAGCCGCGGCGCGAGCCAGGCCACGAGCACCGGGCCCACGATGGCGGTGACAACGAGGCCCACCAGCGAGGCGGCGCTCAGGCGCGCGCGTTGCTGGGTGAGCACTGGCCGGGCGAGGAAAAAGAAGCCGAACGCGAAGTACAGGAACCCGATCCACGGCCGGGTGCTGCCCGTGCCGAACAGCACCCACGACACCAGGAAGCTGACGAGCGTGGCCGCGATGGCCGCCAGGTTGAACACGTGCCGGCGTGCCAGGTCCTGCACTTCTTGCGGCGCCGTGATCAGCGTGGGCGCCCAGTGGTACAGCAGGCCTTCCACGGCACCTTGCGGTTCAGGGTAGGTGATGCCTCCCTGGCGCAGCATCTCCTTGACCCGGTCGGCCGAGGCCGAGCCACCCACCGCGCCCGCGGGAATCTCGGGGGCGAGTGGTGCCGGCCGGCCGCGACCGAAGAAGAACCGCAGCCGCCGTGCCGCCGTGGCGGCGCACGCGAGACCCGCGACGAGCATGGCCACACCGGTCAGCAGCGGGGCGATCACGAGGCGCCAGGCCTGGTCCTGCACGGCTCCGCGTGCCCACCACAGGCCGGTGACGCCGGCCAGCACGAGCACCACGGCGCACAGCCACAGCAGGTGGTTCTGAAGCCGGTAGGGGTTGGGCAGCTCCAGCAGTTTGGATTCGGAGCTGTAGTCGTAGGCCATCGGGGCTCCAGGCAGGGCTGCGGTCAGAGGTCAGCGGTCGGTGCGGAACGGGGCGTCCGGGTCGTCGTCTTCCGGGGCGGGGGGTTTGGCGGCCAGCCGGTAGCTTTCGCTGGCCCAGGCGCCAAAGTCGTTGTTCTTGCAGCGTTCGCTGCAGAACGGGCGGAACGGGTTTTCGGCGGCGTAGACGCTGTCGCCACGGCAGCGGGGACAGGCGACGATGCGGCGCGGGATCGAAGGGACGGTCATGTGCACAAGGTGAGCTCGAAGCTCGCGTCGGCACCGGTAGGGCGCAGGCGGCCCTCGGCGTCCTGGCGCATCAGGCGCACGAGCACCATCAGGCGATGGCCGCTGATCTCCGGCACGAGCTGTTGGGAAGGGTCGATGCGCAGGCGCAGCAGCTGGTACACGCGGCCGGCCGGCAGGCTTTGCTGGTATTGGCCGCCCTGGCTCATCACCTTGTGCGGCACACCCGAGTCGCGCAGCAGCGCGAGCACGAGCTTGAGGGCTTCGGCGAGCGGCATCATGGTGCCGACCCAGCCGTTCAGGTCGGCCCGGCGGCGCGCCGGGTCGAGCTGCTGCCACGCGTAGTACGCCGGCAGGTCGAATTCGCAGGTGCCGCCGGGGATGCTGATGCGGCTGCGGATGCTCATCAGCCATTCGTTGCTGTTGAGGGACTGGCCTGCCTTGCCGGCAAGCGTGTTCAGCCCGTCGAACGCGTGGTCGATGCGGCGGATGACGCCGTCGAGTGCGTCTTCGGCGATGGCCGGGTTGCCGCGGTAGCTGTTGAACTGGGTGCGCTGGCGCTCGAGGTCTTTCAGGACGTCGGACTTCAGGTCGGCGCGCGACGAGACATCCATGATCTCGAACAGCGTGGCGAGCGCGTAGTGGTGGTCGACCGCTTCGTCTCGCGGCAGCAGCCGGCCCAGCCGGTCGAACAGGTGTTCGAGCCGGAGCATGGTGCGGATGCTTTCGTTGAAGGGGTATTCGTAGAGGACCAAGTGGTGGCTTTCTGCTCGATCAACACCGATCGCTTCAGCGCCATTGTTCCACAGGGCACCAGCGCTGCCACAACGAAGCCACCTCGGCGGCAAGCTCTTCCAGCCCGATGCCGTCGTTGAAGATCACCGCGTCGGCCGCGGCGCGGCGTGCAGCGCGGCTCGCCTGCTGTCCGATGACGGCCAGCACCGTGTCGCGCGCCCACGCGGAGCGCGCCAGCACCCGGGCCACCTGCACCTCTTCCCGGCAATCGACCACCAGCACGCGGTCCACCCGGGCCCGCCAGCGGGCCGATTCCACGAGCAGCGGCACGTCGAACACCCGGACGGCGTCGCCGGCGGCATCGGCCTGGCGGTTGCATTCGAGGCCGATGAGCGGGTGCAGGATGCCCTCGAGGCGGGCCTTGGCGGTGGGATCGGCGAACACGTGCTCGCGCATGCGGGCGCGGTCCATGGCGCCGTCGGGGGCGATGAGGTCATCGCCGAAGGCGGCGCGCAGCGGCTCGATGGCCAGGCCCCCCGGCCGCGTGAGGCTGCGCGAGATGGCGTCGGTGTCGATCAGCACCGCCCCATGGGCCACCAGCATGGCCGCCACCGTGCTCTTGCCGCTGCCGATGCCGCCCGTGAGGCCGATCTGGAGCGGGTGGGTCACCACGGGCGAGATGCTCAGTCTCTCAGCGCCAGCCGAGCCAACCTGCCACGCGTTCCGGCCCGGCCAGCATCACCACCAGGCCGCCGCCGGCCAGGAACGGGCCGAACGGCACGTACTTGCCCTCGCGGAGCCCGCCAGTGAGCTTCAGGACGATGCCCACCACGGCCCCAACGAGCGAGGCGCCGAGCACCACCGGCAACAGCATCTTGATGCCGAGCCAGGCGCCGAGGGCGGCGAGCAGCTTGAAGTCGCCGTTGCCCATGCCCATTTCGCCGCGGAGGCGCGCGTGCACGTTGGCGACGACCCAGAGCGACAGGTACCCGGCCACGGCGCCCCAGATGGCCTGCGGCAGCGGCACGGTCCACCCGAGCGTGCTGGCGATGAGGCCGGCCCAGAGCAGCGGCAGGGTCAGGTTGTCAGGCAGCAGCGTGGTGTCCCAGTCGATGCCGGCCATCGCGATCAGCATGGCGACGAACCCGCACCACACCCAGGCCACGGGTTGCTCGCCAAAGCGCCAGGCGACCGCCGCAAACAGCGCGCCGGTGGCCAGTTCGATGAGCGGGTAGCGGGGCGAGATGCGTGTCTTGCACGCCGAGCAGCGTCCGCGCAGCACGAGGTAGCTCACCACCGGGATGTTCTCGTACCACGCGATGGCGTGCCCGCAGGACGGGCACCGTGACCGTGGGCGGGAGAGGGTGACCGGCTCGGGCAGGTCGACCTTCACGTCCAGGAACTCTGCGCTCTCCGCCTTCCACTCGCGTTCGAGCCGAAGGGGGAGCCGGTAGATCACGACATTGAGGAAACTGCCGATGCACAGGCCCACCAGGGCCAGCAACCAGGTGCTGGCCGCGATGTCAGTGGGCAACCACGAAAGCCATTCCATCACGGCGGATCAGACCACGGCCCCGAGCTTGAAGATGGGCAGGTACATCGACACGACGATGCCGCCGATGATGGTGCCCAGGATCACGATGATGAACGGTTCCATCAGGCTCGACAGGCCGGC
This sequence comes from Rhizobacter sp. Root1221, assembly GCF_001425785.1. GTDB lineage: Bacteria > Pseudomonadota > Gammaproteobacteria > Burkholderiales > Burkholderiaceae_C > Rhizobacter. Next base: position 61,668 of record NZ_LMDI01000010.1, read on the forward strand.
CACGGCCTCGTCCACTTCCTGCTCGTAGAACTCGGCGGCCTTGCCGAGCATGCCGTCCAGCGCACCGGATTCCTCGCCGATGGCGGTCATCTGCAGCACCATGTTCGGGAACACGCCGGTCGTCTCCATCGACGACGTGAGGCTGGCGCCAGTGGAGACGTCCTTCTGGATCTGTTCCGTGGCGTCCTTGAACACGGCGTTGCCGGAGGCGCCGCCCACCGAGTCAAGCGCTTCAACCAGCGGCACGCCAGCGGCGAACATCGTTGACAGCGTGCGTGTCCAGCGGGCCACGGCGGCTTTGTTCACGAGCGGGCCGAACACCGGCACCTTCAGGAGCAGCCGGTCCATGGAGCGCTGCATGTTCTCGGAACGCTTCCACGATTCGAAGAAGAAGTAGGTGCCACCGCCCAGGAAACCGAAGATGGCCCACCAGTACTGGGTGAACACCTTGGACATGCCGATCACGAACATGGTGGGGGCGGGCAGGTCGGCGCCGAACGACTGGAACACGTTCTCGAACACCGGGATCACGAACAGCATGATCACGACGACCACGACGAATGCGACGACCAGCACGGCCACCGGGTAGATCAGCGCCGACTTGATCTTGTTCTTCAGCGCCATCGTCTTTTCCTGGTAGATGGCCAGGCGATCGAGCAGCGTGTCGAGAATACCGGCGGCTTCGCCGGCCTCCACCAGATTGCAATACAGCGAATCGAAGTGCAGCGGGTGCTTGCGGAACGCCGACGACAGGCTGGTACCGGTTTCAACGTCGGTGCGGATGTCGATCAGCAGCTTCGTCATGCGGGGGTTCGAGCTGCCTCGGGCCACGATGTCGAACGACTGCAGCAGCGGCACGCCGGCACGCATCATGGTGGCCAGCTGGCGGGTGAAGACCGCGATGTCCTTCTGCTTGATGGCCTTGCCGCCGCTGGTGCGGCGCTTCTTCACCTTCTTGATCAGGATGCCCTGGCGGCGCAGCGTGGCGCTGACCATGGCTTCGCCACCGGCCCGGATTTCACCACGGACAACCTTGCCGTTCTTGTCCTTGCCTTCCCACTCGAAAACGAACTCTTTCTCTCTGACGGCTGCTGCTGTTGCCATGGTCTCTCCGGGAAATACAGTGTTCCCGTCCCGTTTAGGTTGTCGTTCGGTATTGTGCTGATGGATCCGGGGGTGCCGCGGCCGATCACTCGTTGGTCGCGGCGATCACCTCTTCGAGCGTGGTGAACCCGCCACGGACCTTCACGAGCCCGGACTGGCGCAGGTCGCGGATGCCTTCGCGACGGGCCTGTTCGGCGATGTCCATCGAGGTGCCCTCGGACAGGATGATGCGCTGGATCTCTTCGCTGATGGGCATCACTTGGTAAATGCCGACCCGGCCTTTGTAGCCATTCGTGCACGCGGAGCAGCCCACGGCACGGTAAGGTTTCCAGGAGCCGTCGAGATCGGCTTCCTTGTAACCGGCCTTCAGCATGGCCTCGCGGGGGTACTCGGCCGGGGCCTTGCACGATTCGCAGAGGCGGCGGGCCAGCCGCTGGGCGGTGATCAGCAGCACGCTCGACGCGATGTTGAACGGGGCCACGCCCATGTTCAGCAACCGCGTGAGGGTGGTGGGGGCGTCGTTGGTGTGCAACGTGGACATCACCATGTGGCCGGTCTGGGCGGCCTTGATGGCGATGTCGGCAGTTTCCAGGTCCCGGATTTCGCCGACCATGATGACGTCGGGATCCTGCCGCAGGAACGATTTCAGCGCGGCGGAGAACGTGAGCCCCGCCTTGTCGTTCACGTTGACCTGGTTGATGCCCGGCAAGTTGATTTCGGCCGGGTCTTCCACCGTGGAGATGTTCACCCCCGGCTGGTTCAGGATGTTCAGGCAGGTGTAGAGCGACACGGTCTTGCCGCTGCCGGTGGGGCCGGTCACGAGCACCATGCCGTACGGACGCACGATGCACTTGAGCAGGCGCTCTTTCTCGATCTTCTCGTACCCGAGGGCCTCGATGCCGAGCTTGGCGCTCGAGGAATCGAGGATCCGGATCACGATCTTCTCGCCGAACAGCGTGGGCAGCGTGCTGACCCGGAAGTCGATGGACTTGTTGCCGAACTTCAGCTTCATGCGGCCGTCTTGCGGGACCCGCTTTTCGGCGATGTCCATGCGCGAAATGACCTTGATGCGCGACGCGAGCTTGTCTTTGATGGCGATGGGCGGCTGCGTGATCTCGCGCAGTTCGCCGTCGACGCGGAAGCGCACGCGGTAGTGGTACTCGTAGGGCTCGAAGTGCAGGTCGGACGCGCGGGCGTTGATGGCGTCGATCAGCATCTTCTGCAGGAACCGCACGACCGGCGCGTCCTCGACGTCCGTGGTGACCTCTTGCGGTTCCGGGGTGTTCGAGGCTTCGTCGTTGACGTCGAACTCGAAGTCGCCGCCCACGATGTTGTCGAGCGATTCGGCCGCGGAGATGCCGGCGCTTTCCAGCACCTTGGCGAGCTTGTCGTGTTCGAGGATGACCCATTCGGGCGACAGCTGCGTGGCGAACTTGATGCGTTCGACGGCTTCCTGGTCGGTGGGGTCGGAGCCACCGATGAACAGGCGGTTGCCCCGCTTGCCGAGCACCAGCACCTGGTACTGCGTGGCCAGCTTGACGTCGATGACGTTGCGCGGCAGCCGCTGCAGGTCGACCGCGTTGATGTCCATGACCGGCATGGCCAGTGCATGGGACAGGGTGTGCGCCAGGTCGGCCGGGGTGATGGCGCCGCCGGCGATCACGGAGGAAATGAAGGAGACCTTCTTTTCCTTGGCGGACTTGACGAGGTCTTCGGCGGTCTTGGCGTTGAGCTTGCCGGCGTGTACCAGAACCCGTGCGACGCCAGACAACGACGATTGGGGGGCTTCGACAAGGGTGTCCACAGGCACGGTTTTATGTCACAAGGTGAAATGAGGGCGAATCGACTCATGATCGCCGATTCGACCAACACTGTAAACCTCGCCCACCCTCACGATTTGCCAGAAAAAGCAGCTTTCTGGCCGTGATTTCCTGCAACCAAATGCGTCCAAGTGGCTGGGCGGCCGGTGGAGGTCACCCCGACGGTACCAGGGAGGCCGCCAGCGCCTCGCGTTCGCCGGTGAACCGGTACTGCAGCGCAGGCAGGTCGTCCTCCCACTGGGCAAAGGTCCGCACCATTTCCTGGCGGTGGGTGATCGGCGGTTCGAGTTCCCGGGTGGCCGGTTCACCGCGCCAATGACCGACCTGGTCGCCGGCGATCAGGCCTTTCGGCTGGTGTGGGGGTTGTCGGCCAGGACCCCGTGGACCGCTTCGATGGCGTTCGCATCACGGTTGACGGGCATCCGAGGAATACCTCGCCACGGCGAACCGGTCCTGGTTCGCCGTGCTGCGCCAGCCGCACGTGACGATCCATGCCACACGGGCGAGGCCCGGCTCGAGCGCATGCTGCCGTTGCTCGCCTTCTTCCGGGCCCACGAGCAGGACCATCTCGCGAGCCCGGGGTGACGAGGATCAGCGCGGCGCGCCGGGGGCTTCGGCCCACGCCGCTTCCTGGTCGCCGGAGATGGCGCTTCCCACCACCTCGGCCCACACGTTCCTGAACTGGTTCGACACATACTCGGGGTGCAGGTAGCGGCTGACCACCATGTCCTCGAGGTCGAGCACGATGGGGGCTGGCATGTGGCCGCGCGCGGGCAGTTCCAGCACGGCACGCCGATAGCTGCGCATGCCGTCGCGGCCGTTCTCTTCGTCCAGGTCGAGGGCCCATCGATAGCCGTCGTGCCGCTGCACGATCAGTTCGCCCAGCAGCAGCGTCACGTCAAGCAACAGCGAGTACACCACCGCGTTGCCCGAGCGGTGGCCGCGCAGCCACACGTCGCGGTGGGCGATGGCGGGATCGTGCCACGCGGGCCAGCGGGCGTTGGCCCACTGGTGCAAGGCGTCGAGCAGCGGTTGGGGGTTGCCGCCCACGAGCGCCGGCCGGATGTCGATGCCTTCGGGGCGCAGCCAGTCGCCCAGCACCACCATGCGGTGGGCCCGGTGCCGCATCAGGTGGTCGAGGTTGTCCTGGGCCTGGGCCAAGGTCCATCGCGTCTGCGGCCCCGCGTGGGGGGCGTCGTAGGGGGGGTACACCTGCAACCGCGCATGCGCGTCGCGGGTGTCCGGGTCATGCGGGCCTGTCAGGCGCGCCAGCCATTTCAGCATCGGTGTCCGTCCGCGGGTCAGAACCAGCTTTTGACTGTATCAAAGAGGCCGCGGCGCGGCTTCGGCGCCGAGGCCGGACAGCGAAAGGGCGCGGCCGGCACGGGTGGTGCCACGGTCACTTCACCCACTGGATGGTCGAGCAGGCCGAAACCCATTGGCCGCCCGTGCCGGACAGGTCGTGCACCTTCAGGCCGTATCTGACGTCGTAGGTGGGCCAGTCCAAGTGCCCACCGGCAGCGCGCGCACGAACCGCAGTTCGCTGTCGTCCCGCGTGCCCAGCCGCGAGCCGCGGTCCTGCTGCATCCGCTTGAGCGACGCCATGGAGGCCCAGGCCAATGCCACCACGAAGGCCAGCGCGACGAAGGTGCTCAACCGCTCACGCGAGAAGCGTGTTCATGTTCTCCGGCGGCCTGCTGCTGTTCGCGGGAGCTCGTGCTGATGCTCACGCTCGGGTCGATTCCGTCACCCGCATGGTCACCCCAGGCCTCCGCCGTGCCATGCGCGTGGCGCTCACGGGCAAGATCCTGTTGAGGCGGAGCACAAGGCCGCGGCATACCGCCCGGCAGATGGTGCCGTCCCTATCTAGGGTCGACCCCGGGGATGTGTGCCGCACCGGGGCGCAAGGGGGCTTTTCGCCGTGCGCGGCACACGGCCTCGAGGTCATGGCCGTCGGCCGACAGCATGCCTTCGTACACCCCGCACGGCCACTGGATGCCGCCGTAATTGTGCAGGCCCCACGCGAGCGGTTCGGCATCGCAGATGTCGATCAGCCTCACCTGCCACGGCCCGTCGGCCTGGTTCAGGACCACCCAGAGCCGCTTGTCCATCCCGGGTGCACACGACGTGAGTTCCCAGTCGAGGGTGGCGCCGGGTGCCGGGTACAGCTCGCCTTGCAGCAGGGCCCAGCCGTCGTCGACGAACAGGGACTCCACCTTGAGCCGCACCGGCTGGCTGGCCTTGGCCGCGGCCACGGCGCGTGCGGCATCCAGGATCGCCTTGCGCTCCGCGCCCGTGGGCGCGCGCGCGGCACACGCCAGTGCCGCGAGGCTCAACAGGAGGAACGCGGCGATGCGGTGCATGGGGGAGTGCCAATGAGAAAGCCGTTGATCTGCAAGGAGGTTCCTTGCGAATCAACGGCTTGGATTGGTCGGGGTGAGAGGATTCGAACCTCCGGCCTCTACGTCCCGAACGTAGCGCTCTACCAGGCTAAGCTACACCCCGATGTTTTCGTTCTTGTGAGATCGCTCGACTGCTTCAGGAAGAGCGGTCAACCGACCGAACGCAGAATTCTATCAGAGCTTCCTTGTGAGGTGAAGGGGGAAGCATCGACAAGCTCACGCGGGCCTTCTCGGCCTCTTGGCGCGCGGCATCGCGTGTGGCGTCCAGTGCGCCGGTGCGGCTCACGATCTCGACGATCTCCGCCAGGCGCGTGACCTCGCCGTGTTCGATCGCATGGCGGATCAGCGTGCGTTCGTCGGGGGTGGCGCGTTCCATGGCCACGAGCAGCGGCAGCGTGGGCTTGCCCTCGCGCAGGTCGTCGCCCACGTTCTTGCCGAGCTGCGAGGTGGAGCCTTCGTAGTCGAGCAGGTCGTCGACCAGCTGGAACGCGGTGCCGAGCGAGCGGCCATACGACGCGCAGGCATCCTCGATCTCGGGGTTCGCGCCGGCCAGCACGGCGCCCAGCCGGGCGCTCGCCTCGAACAGCTTGGCGGTCTTGAAGCGGATCACTTTCAGGTAGTCCTCGACGGCGAGGTCGGCGTCGTGCATGTTCATCAGCTGCAGCACCTCGCCTTCGGCGATCACGTTCGTGGCGTCGGCCAGCACCTCGAGCACACGCATGCGGTTCACCGAGACCATCATCTGGAACGCGCGCGAGTAGAGGAAGTCGCCGACGAGCACGCTCGCCGCGTTGCCGAACAGCGCGTTGGCCGTCTGGCGGCCGCGGCGCAGGTCGGACTCGTCGACCACGTCGTCGTGCAGCAGCGTGGCCGTGTGGATGAACTCCACGGTGGCGGCCATCTCGTAGCGCTCACGGCCCTGGAACCCGAGCGCGTTGGCGAACAGCAGCACGAGCATGGGCCGCAGGCGCTTCCCACCTGCGCTGATGATGTAGTGCGAGATCTGGTTGATCAGGACAACTTCGGAGGCGAGCCGGAGTCGGATGACGGCATCCACCTCGCGCATCTCCGCCGCGATGAATGCGGCGTGGCCGGATGGAACTTCGGAGGGGGAGGGGGATGGCGGCTGCACGGTGGGCTCAATTGGGTATCGCAAATTATAGGAAGACCGGACGGCCTCCCGGGAGTGAGCTTCCGGGCGCCCCACGCGTTCCGTGTGGCATGGCGCGGCTGCACAAATTTCTGGCAGTTGGCCAAATCCCCGTGCTAGAATGTTCGGCTCTGCGTGTCAAGCAGGGCAGTTCCAGGGTGCCTTCGGGTGGTCTGGCGCTGATTTCACTGAAAGGCTGATATGTACGCGCTCATCAAAACCGGTGGCAAACAATACAAGGTTGTTGCCGGCGAAAAAATTAAAGTCGAACAGATTGCTGCGGACGTTGGCCAAGAGATCACGATCGACCAGGTGCTGGCTGTTGGAGCCGGTGCCGATCTGAAGGTCGGGACTCCCTTGGTAGCAGGCGCAACCGTTGTGGCCACCGTGGTGGCCCAAGGCAGGCATGACAAGGTGCGCATCTTCAAGATGCGTCGCCGCAAGCACTATCAGAAGCGGCAAGGCCACCGTCAGGCCTACACCGAACTTCAGATCAGCGCCGTCAACGCCTGAGTCTGGCCCAACCCCCGAGTTTGCAGGAGTTAAACGATGGCACAGAAAAAGGGCGGCGGTTCCACACGGAACGGCCGCGACTCTCAACCGAAGATGCTGGGCGTGAAAGCGTTCGGCGGTCAGGTCATTTCGGCCGGCTCGATCATTGTTCGTCAGCGTGGCACGCAGTTCCACCCGGGCATCAATGTCGGCATCGGCAAGGACCACACGTTGTTCGCCCTGACCGACGGCACCGTCGAGTTCGCGGTGAAGGGTTCGGCCAACCGCCGTACCGTCAACATCAAGGCCTGATGCCGGGGCTGCTTCGCAGCTTCGCATCCGCCTGATCGAACGAAGCCCCGGTCCGCCGGGGCTTTGTTTTTTTGGGGCGCGGCTCGCTTACGATGCGAGACCGAGCCCCTCAATTGAACGGATGCCCAGGGGTGTCCGTCTGGATACACCATGAAATTCGTTGACGAAGCCACGATCGATGTCGTGGCGGGCGATGGCGGCAACGGCTGCATGAGTTTTCGCCGCGAGAAGTTCCTGCCGTTCGGCGGCCCGAACGGCGGCGACGGCGGCAAGGGCGGCAGCGTGTGGGCCATGGGTGACCGCAACCTCAACACGCTGATCGACTTCCGGTACGCGCGGCGTCACGAGGCCCGCCGCGGTGAAAACGGCCGGGGTTCCGACCAGTTCGGCGCGGCCGCCGAAGACATCGTGCTGCGCATGCCGATGGGCACGATCATCACCGACGTCGAAACCGGCAACGTGATCGCCGAGCTGCTGGTGCCCGACGAGAAGATCCTGATCGCCAAGGGCGGTGACGGTGGCTTCGGCAACATGCACTTCAAGACGAGCACGAACCGCGCGCCGCGCCAGAAGACCCCCGGCTGGCCCGGCCAGTCGTTCAAGCTCAAGCTCGAGATGCGCGTGCTGGCCGACGTGGGCCTGCTCGGCATGCCCAATGCCGGCAAGTCCACCCTGATCACGGCCGTCTCGAACGCCCGCCCGAAGATCGCCGACTACCCCTTCACCACGCTGCACCCGAACCTGGGCGTGGTGCGCGTGGCGCCGGAGCAGAGCTTCGTGGTGGCCGACATCCCCGGCCTGATCGAAGGCGCGTCCGAAGGGGCCGGCCTCGGCCACCTGTTCCTGCGCCACCTGCAACGCACCCACCTGCTGCTGCACCTTGTCGACATGGCCCCGTTCGACGACAGCGTGGATCCGGTTGCGCAGGCCAAGGCCATCGTCGGCGAACTGAAGAAGTACGACGACCAGCTCTACGACAAGCCGCGCTGGCTCGTGCTGAACAAGCTCGACATGGTGCCGGAGGACGAACGCGAGAAACGCGTGAAGGACTTCGTCAAGCGCTTCAAGTGGAAGGGTCCGGTGTTCCAGATCTCGGCGCTCACGCGCGAGGGCTGCGAGGGCCTGGTCCACGCCATCTACCAGCACGTGTCCAAGTTGAAGAACGTGGTGCCGGACGATCCGGACCCGCGTTTCGATGCCCCCGCCGACAGCACTGACCCGAGGGCACTTCCCACCGCCTCCCATGACTGACGCCCTCAAGAACGCTCGACGCATCGTCGTCAAGGTCGGCTCGAGCCTCGTGACCGACGAGGGCCGTGGCGTCGATGCCGAGGCCATCGGCACGTGGTGCCGGCAGATGGCGGCGTTGGCGGGCCAGGGGCGTGAGGTGGTGATGGTGTCGAGCGGCGCCATCGCCGAGGGCATGAAGCGGTTGGGCTGGCGGTCGCGCCCGAAGGAAATCCACGAGCTGCAGGCGGCGGCCGCGGTGGGGCAGATGGGTCTGGCGCAGATCTACGAGACGCAGCTGCGTGCCTATGGCATGGGCAGTGCCCAGGTGCTGCTCACGCACGCCGACCTGGCCGACCGCGAGCGCTACCTGAACGCCCGCGCCACGCTGCTGGCGCTGCTGCGCCTGAACGTGGTGCCGGTGATCAACGAAAACGACACCGTGGTCACCGACGAAATCAAGTTCGGCGACAACGACACGCTCGGCGCGCTCGTGGCGAACCTGATCGAAGCCGACGCGCTGGTCATCCTCACGGACCAGAAGGGCCTGTACTCGGCCGACCCGCGCAAGAACCCCGACGCCCAGTTCATCCACGAAGCCCAGGCCGGCCTGCCCGAGCTGGAGCAGATGGCCGGCGGTGCGGGGTCGAGCCTCGGCCGTGGCGGCATGATCACCAAGATCCTCGCGGCCAAGCGGGCGGCACGCAGCGGGGCGTCCACGGTGATCGCCTACGGGCGCGAACCCGACGTGCTGCTGCGCCTGGCCGCTGGCGAGGCCATCGGTACCGCGCTCACTGCGTCAACGGCCAAGATGGCCGCGCGCAAGCAGTGGATGGCCGATCACCTGCAGATGCGTGGGGCGGTGGTGGTGGACGACGGGGCCGTGGCCAAGCTGCGTGATGGCGGCAAGAGCCTGCTGCCCATCGGCATGGTCGAGGTGACCGGCGACTTCGTGCGCGGCGACGTGATCGCGGTGCGCAACGCCGCGGGTGTGGAGATCGCGCGGGGCCTGTCGAACTACTCGGCCGCGGAGGCCCGGCTCATCGCGCGCCGGCCGTCGTCGGAGTTCGAACGGCTGCTCGGGTTCACCGCGGAACCCGAGATGATCCACCGCGACAACCTGATCATCACCTGAGAGCAAGAAGGACCGGCACTCAGGCCGGTTCGTCATCGCCCGGGGGCTGGCTGTCGGGGTGAACGTGCGGGGCATCCATCGGGTGGCCGTCGTGGCCGTCGTAGCCGTCGTCCCGGTGGTGCGTGCGCATGCCCGACCGCAGGTAGCGGTTGTGGTGGTTGCTGCGCGGCAGGAACCGGGCGAGTTCGGTGAGCGCCATCTGGTACACGTCGCGCTTGAACTCGATGACCCATTCGAGCGGCACCCAGTACTCGTTCCAGCGCCAGGCGTCGAACTCGGGGTGGTCGCTGGCGCGCAGGTTCATGTCGCTGTCGCGGCCCACCAGCTGCAGCAGGAACCAGATCTGCTTCTGGCCCCGGTAGTGGCCGCGGGCGTCGCGGCGGATGAAGTGGTCGGGCACCTCGTAGCGCAGCCAGTCGCGCGTGCGGGCCACGATGCGGACGTGGTCGGGCAACAGCCCCACTTCCTCGTGGAGCTCGCGGAACATCGCCTGCTCGGGCGTCTCCCCGTACTTGATCCCACCCTGGGGGAACTGCCAGGAATGGGTGCGGATGCGCTTGCCCCAGAACACCTGGTTACGGGGGTTGAGCAGGATGATGCCGACGTTGGGTCTGAACCCATCCCTGTCGAGCATAATCAACCTCGAAATCTCTAGTTGAAATCATTATTGCACCGCGATGACGGGAATCAACCCCGCAGAATCCCGCTCCGATCCAGCGTGTGCAGCCCATCCGATCCCTGACTTCCTGTTCTCCGCCTGCCCATGAAAGCGTCCCAGTTTTTCATCTCCACCCTCAAGGAAGCCCCCGCTGAAGCCGAGGTCGTCAGCCAGAAGCTGATGATGCGGGCGGGGTACATCAAGCGCCTGGGGGCGGGCATCTACAGCTACATGCCGATGGGGCTGCGCGTGATCCGCAAGGTCGAGGCCATCATCCGCGACGAGATGACCCGCGCCGGCGCCGTCGAGCTGCTGATGCCGGTGGTGCAGCCGGCCGAGCTGTGGCAGGAGTCGGGCCGCTGGGACAAGATGGGCCCCGAGATGCTGCGCGTGAAGGACCGCCACGACCGCGACTTCATCATCCAGCCCACCAGCGAGGAAGTCATCACCGACATCGCCCGCCAGGAACTGCGCAGCTACCGCCAGCTGCCGAAGAACTTCTTCCACATCCAGACCAAGTTCCGTGACGAACGCCGCCCGCGCTTCGGCGTCATGCGCGGCCGCGAGTTCACGATGAAGGATGCGTACTCGTTCGACCGCAACCCGGAAGCCGCACTGAAGAGCTACCAGGCGATGTACGACGCGTACTGCCGCATCTTCGAGCGCCTGGGCCTCACGTACCGCGCCGTGTCGGCCGACACGGGTGCCATCGGCGGCGCGCTGTCGCACGAATTCCAGGTGATCGCCGACACCGGCGAAGACGCCCTCGTCTACAACCCGCAGTCCGACTTCGCCGCCAACATCGAGCTGGCCGAGGCGGTGTCGCTGCTCGCGTCGCGGGCCGCACCGTCACAGCCGCTCACCAAGGTGCCCACGCCGGGCAAGAGCACCTGCGCCGACGTGGCCCAGCTGTTGTCGCTGCCTCTCTCGCAAACCGTGAAGTCGCTGGTGCTGGCCACCGACACCAAGACCGATTCGGGTGACACCACCGTGACGGTGTACCTGCTGCTGGTGCGGGGCGACCACGACCTGAACGAAGTGAAGGCCGGCAAGGTGCCGGGCCTGAAGCACGGCTTCCGATTTGCCACCGCGGCCGAGATCGAGCGCCACTTCGGCTGCAAGCCGGGTTACCTGGGCCCGGTGGGGCTGAATGCGGACGAGCGCGAAAAAGTTGTGGTCGTGGCCGACCGCACCGTGGCGAACATGAGCGATTTTGTCTCCGGCGCCAACGAACCCGACTTCCACATCACCGGCCTGAACTGGGGCCGTGACCTGCCTGAACCCGACCTGGTGGCCGACATCCGCAACGTCGTCGAGGGCGATCCGTCGCCCGACGGCAAGGGCACGCTGGCCATCCAGCGTGGCATCGAGGTGGGCCACGTGTTCTACCTGGGCACCGTGTACTCGAAGCCGCTGAACGCCACGTACCTCGATGAACAGGGCAAGCCGCAGCTGATGGAAATGGGCTGCTACGGCATCGGTGTCACCCGCATCCTGGGTGCCGCCATCGAGCAGAACCACGACGACCGCGGCATCATTTGGCCGGCGTCGATCGCGCCGTTCGAGCTGGTGCTGTGCCCCATCGGCTACGACCGCTCGGCCGACGTGCAGGCCGCGGCCGACACGCTGTACGGTGAACTCCAGGCCCTCGGCGTGGACGTCATCCTCGACAACCGCGGCGAACGCCCGGGTGCCATGTTCGCCGACTGGGAACTCGTGGGTGTGCCACACCGCGTGGTGCTGGGCGACCGGGGCCTGAAGGATGGCCAGGTCGAGTACCAGGGCCGGCGCGACGCGGCGGCCCAACCGGTGCCGCTCGCAGACATCGTGGCCTTCGTGAAGGCCAAGCTCGGCCGATGAACCCGGCCGGTCTTGCCGGCCCGGGGCTCACGAGGCGGCAACTTGCGTTCGGGGCCGCGGGTGCGCTGGTCTTCCCCGGGGCCGCCCATGCCGGCCGCCAGGCCGAGGAGCCCCTGGCCGATTCGGTGCGGTCGGTGCTGTCGTCTGCCATCGCCAACAACGCGCCGCCGAAGCCCAACTTCGACTCGGTCGAGGCCCGCATCACGTACCTCAAGTGGCTGGGCGAGATGAGCAACCGGCTCAAGAAGCGCAAGGCCGAGCATGTGACCCGCATCGAGTTCCTCGAGACGGTGTACTACGAGGCCAAGCGCGCAGGCCTGGAGCCTGCACTGCTGCTGGGGCTGATCCAGGTGGAGAGCGGGTTCCGCAAATACGCCATCAGCATTGCGGGGGCGCGCGGCTACACGCAGGTGATGCCGTTCTGGTCGCGCCTGATCGGCGACGGTGAACCGGCGCGGCTGTTCCACATGCAGACGAACCTGCGGTTCGGGTGCGTGATCCTGCGCCACTACCTGGACCGCGAACGCGGTGACCTGTACATGGCGCTCGGCCGCTACAACGGCAGCCGCGGCAAGCCCGAGTACCCGAACCTGGTGTTCGGCGCGCGGCGCGCCTGGGAATACAAGCCCGCCTGAAAGACCGAGAGTCTCGGGGCGCGGGTCAGAGCCCCGCCCAGGCCTTGGGTGCGGCGCTGTCCACCCCGATCAGCGCCAGCACCCGTTCCACGGTTTCGTTGACCATCTCGTCGATGGTCTGGGGCCGGTGGTAGAAGGCCGGCAGCGGCGGGAACACCACGGCACCCATCTCGGTGGCGGCGGTCATGTTGCGCAGGTGGGCCAGGTTGAACGGCGTTTCGCGCACCATCAGCACGAGGCGGCGGCGTTCCTTCAGCGTGACGTCGGCCGCGCGGCTCAGCAGGTTGTCGCAGAAGCCGTGGGCCACCGAGGCCAGCGTCTTCATCGAGCAGGGGGCCACCACCATCGCGGCCGTGGCAAACGAACCGCTCGCGATGGCGGCACCCACGTCGGACGGGTGGTAGGCCGTGTGCGCCAGGCCTTCGAGCGTCTGCCGGTCGAGGCCCAGCTCGTGGTGCACGTTGAGCACACCGGCCGGACTGACCACCAGGTGCGTTTCGCGGCCGGCAGTCCTCAGGCGTTCGAGCAGGCGCACGCCGTAGACGGCGCCCGTGGCCCCGGTGATGCCAACCACCACCCGGGCGGGCGCGTTCGACATGGGGAGGTCAGGCCGCCTTGGCGCCGAGCACTTGCTGCAGTTCGCCGGCTTCGTACATCTCCATCATGATGTCGGAGCCGCCGACGAATTCGCCGTCGACGTACAGCTGCGGGATGGTGGGCCAGTTGGCGTAGTCCTTGATGCCCTGGCGCACGTCCGGGTCCTCGAGCACGTTGAACGTCTTGAGGTCGGTCACACCGCAGGCCTTCAGGATCTGCACGGCACGGCCGGAAAAGCCGCATTGCGGGAACTGGGCGGTGCCCTTCATGAAAAGCACCACGCGGTTGCCTTTGACGAGGGTGTCGATGCGTTGCTGAACGTCGCTCATGATCGGTAGCCGGGCAAGCCGGGTCAAAACGTGTGAATCCCGCAAGGATAAGGCATCGGGCCGGCGCGAGGCGCTGGCGATGCAATTGGCCTTGGCGGATCAGAAGGCGTAGGTGAAGCCGAACTGCAGCACCGGCGACAGGCGCAGGTCGCGGACCATGTCATCGAGGTTCTGCGAGCCGCCGAGCACCTTGCCGAAACGGCCGATGTTGCCGGGGCTGAGCGACATGAGGCCCAGGTCGGCCGAGAACCCCCAACTGCCGCTCTTGCCGTAGGTGCCGCCCGTGCCGGAGTAACCGAGGCCGACGTACGGCGTGGACGTGTGTTCGTAGTTGCCGCTGTCGTAGCCGGTGTTGCGGCGGTCGATGCCGAAACCGCCGAGGTTGTTGGACGACATGCCCCACAGCGCCGACCGCCGGCCGAACATGATGCCGCTCGTGGCACGCAGGCCGCCCAGCGTGAGCTGGCTCAGCGACGGACGCAGGTAGTAGTCGCCCATGAAACTCAGGCTGCTGACCTTGAATGCGGTTTCCGACGCCTGCAGGTCGGTGCGCAGCGGGGTGGTGTCGGTGGCAAAGGCCAGGCGGCCCTGCAGGCGGCCCCAGCTGAGCGGGGCGAGGGGCGCCGAGGCGCCCGTGGTGCCCACCGTGTCGGCTCGGCTCGGCGTGACCGCACCCAGGGTGCAGAGCATGCAGAACGCGGCGGACAACAAGGTGGTGCGCATGATGGGCTCGGGGAAGTCTTCTTGTGGAGTCTGGCGCGGGGTCCGGGTAGGACCTTGGCCCCTTGAATGGAATCCTACGCCTGAAGAATCCGCCTGTGTGTCACCGAACGCATCCTTCGGCCATTCGGACGAGGGGGGGCCTTGCGGTGCGTGGAGAACACCACGGTTCGCGGTGGGGCGGTGCCTAAATACAACGCCCGCCGGTGCACCGGGGGACGCCCCCGAGGTCGTGCCGGGTGGCCACTTCGGTGAAACCGTGGTCGCGCAGCAACTCTGCCACGGCACCGGCCTGGTCGTAACCATGTTCGAGCAGCAACCAGCCGCGGGGTTCCAGGTGACCGGGGGCGCCAGCCACGATGTCGCGCAGCGCCTGCAGGCCGTCGCCTTCCGGGGTGAGCGCCAGGCGCGGCTCATGGGTCAGGTCGTCCAGGTGGTGGTCGTTCCCGGCGATGTAGGGCGGGTTGCTCACCACCACGTGGAACCGGCGCCCGGCCAGCGGCGTCCACCACGGGCCGGCGGCGAATTCGACGCCGAGGCCCAGGCGGGTGGCATTGCCCTGGGCCACGGCCAGGGCGTCCGGGCTCACGTCGGTGGCGGTGATGTGGGCGTCCACCAACGCCGCCCGCAGCGCGAGGGCGATGGCGCCGCTGCCGGTGCCGAGGTCGGCCACGCAGGGTGACCCGATCCCGGCCAGGCATTCGAGTGCCCATTCGACCAGGGTTTCGGTGTCGGGCCGCGGCACGAGCACGGCCGGCGACACCTGCAGCGTGAGCCCGCGGAATTCCTTGCGGCCCACCAGGTAGGCGAACGGTTCGCCGGCCGCGCGGCGAGTGGCCCAGGTGTCGAACCGGGCCTGGTGGTCCGCGGTGAGCGGGTCGTCGCCATGGGCGAAAAGCCAGGTGCGCGGCTGCCCGAGCACCTCGGCCAGCAGCAACTGGGCGTCGAGCCGCTCGACACCACGTGCGACGGCCGCCCGCAGGGCCTCGTCGACGGTCACGACCCGCGTCCTTCGAGTTCGGCCAGCTGCTGCGCCGCCCGTTCGGCCTGGAGCGCCGCCAGCACGTCGTCGAGCTCGCCTTCCATGACCGCCCCGAGCTTGTACAGCGTCAGGTTGATGCGGTGGTCGGTCAGGCGGCCCTGGGGGAAGTTGTAGGTGCGGATGCGGTCGCTGCGGTCGCCGCTGCCGATCAGGCCTTTGCGGGTGGCGGCTTCCTTGGCGGCGCGTTCGCTGCGGTCCTTCTCGCGCAGGCGGGCCGCCAGCACCGCGAGGGCCTTGGCCTTGTTGCGGTGTTGCGAGCGGTCGTCCTGGCACTCGGCAACGGTGCCGGTGGGCAGGTGGGTGATGCGAATGGCGCTGTCCGTCTTGTTGACGTGCTGGCCACCCGCACCACTGGCGCGGAACGTGTCGATTCGCAGGTCGGCCGGGTTGATCTGGATGTCCTCGGCTTCGTCGGCCTCGGGCATCACCGCGACCGTGCAGGCACTGGTGTGGATGCGGCCCTGCGTTTCCGTCACGGGCACCCGTTGCACGCGGTGCCCGCCCGATTCGAAGCGGAGTCTTGCGTACACGTCCTGGCCCTCGATCCGCACGACCACTTCCTTGTAGCCCCCCAGGTCGGACGTGCTTTCGGACATCAGTTCCGTGCGCCAGCCCTGGCGTTCGGCATGGCGCAGGTACATGCGCAGCAGGTCAGCCGCGAACAGCGCGGATTCGTCGCCGCCGGTGCCGGCGCGGATTTCGATGAAGGCGTTGCGGCGGTCGTCGGGGTCACGGGGAAGCAAGGCGGCCTGCAGTTCGAGGTGCAGGCGGGCCAGGTCGGCCTCGGCCGACACGATCTCCTCGCGGGCCATCTCGGCCATGTCCGGCTCGCCGAGCATCTCGCGTGCCGCGGCCAGGTCGCGTTCGCGCTGTTCGTACTGGCGGAACGTGGCAACCACCCCACCCACCTCGGCGTGTTCGCGGGTGAGTGCGCGAAAGCGCGTCATGTCGGAGACGATGGACGGGTCGGCGAGCGTGGCGTCGAGTTCGGTCAGGCGCAGGCCGAGGCGCTCGAATTGTTGGCGAAGGGCGGCTTTCATGCAGGGCTCCGGAGGCGGTGGGGCGCCGGTGCAGCGGCCGCAGTGGCGGCGGGCGCACCGGGAGGGCGTTCGGAGCGCCGCTAACGGGAGTCGTCGGCCGGGTTGCGGCTGGCGCCGCGCAGGAACAGCCGGGACACGGTCTGGGCCAGTTGCACCCGGTGGTCGCCATCGACCGCGTGCAGCTCGGCCATGGCGCCGTGCAGCATCTTCTGCGTGAGGCCACGCGACAGCGCGTCGAGCACGGACTCGATGTCCTCGCCCTTGGCGAGCAGCTTGCGGGCGCGGGCGATCTCGCCGGCGCGCCAGGCGTCGGCCTGCGCGGTGAGGGCCTGGATCAGCGGCACGGTGCCCCGCTGGCCCAGCCAGTGCACGAAACTCTGCACCCCCGCGTCGATGATGGCCTCGGCCTGCTCCACGGCGGCCTGGCGCTTCTCGCCGGCGGTCTGCACGAGGGCGGACAGGTCGTCCACGGTGTACAGGTACACGTCGGACAGGCGGGCCACCTCGGGTTCCACGTCGCGTGGCACGGCCAGGTCCACCATGAAGATGGGGCGGTGCTTGCGGCTCTTGAGCGCGCGTTCGACGGCGCCGAGCCCGATGATGGGCACGGAGCTGGCCGTGCAGGAGATGACGGCATCGAACTCGCCCAGGCGGGCGGGCAGGTCGGCCAGGCGAATGGCTTCGGCGCCCAGGCGGCCGGCGAGCTTCTCGCCGCGCTCGAGCGTGCGGTTGGCCACGGCCATGGCACGCGGCTGGCGGGCGGCGAAGTGCGTGGCCACCAGTTCGATCATCTCGCCGGCGCCCACGAACAGCACCCGGGTTTCGCGCAGGTCTTCGAACAGCTGCGATGCCAGGCGAACGGCCGCGGCGGCCATGCTGATGGAGTGCGAACCGATCTCGGTGGACGTGCGCACGTCCTTCGCGACCGCGAACGAGCGCTGGAACATCTGGTGCAGCGTGGTGCCCAGCGTGCCGGCGGTGTCGGCCTCGCGCACGGCCTGTTTCATCTGGCCGAGGATCTGCGGTTCGCCGAGCACCATGGAGTCGAGGCCGCTGGCCACGCGGAACGCGTGGCGGGCCGCGGCGCCGCCCTGCAGCACGTAGGCGTGGTCCATCAGCTGGTGCGGCGCCACGCCGCCCACGCTGGCGAGCCAGTCCACCGCGGGCTGCACCACCGCGGCTTCCGCCGCGCAGTACAGCTCGGTGCGGTTGCAGGTGGACAGCAAGGCCACCTCGGGCGCCCCCGGCACGGCCACCAGCCGCTGGCGGAATGCCTGCAGTGTGGGGGCCACTTGCTCGAGCGAGAACGCGAACCTTCCGCGCAGGTCCAGCGGGGCGGTGGTGTGGTTCAGGCCGAGGGCGAAGACGCTCATTTGCAGGATTATAAAATCGACGGCTGCCGGTCGTCCGACGACCGTCAATTTCCCCGGCGCCGCGGCGCCCGACCTCGTGAGGAATGCACTGCCATGGGCATGCTGGACGGACTGTGGCACCTGCTGAACTTCTTCGCCCCGGCGATGGCCGTGGGGGCGCTGGCGTCCGCATTGACCAAGCTGCTGTGGTGGCGCGACCTCAAGACGGTGTCGTGGCTGCGCCTGGCGGCCTGGGCCGTGGCCGTGTCGTCGGCCGTGCTGGTGGCGGGCCTCGCCTGGACGGGCCGGGACGGCAAGATGGTCACCTACGGCGCCATGGTGGTTGGCAACGCGCTCGGCCTGTGGTGGGCTGCGTTCGGCCCGAGACGGGGCTGACGCGCGACCGCTGCCCGCCGGGTGCCTCAGTCCGCCGTGACGGGGGCCACGGGTTCCGTCAGCGCCACTTCGGCGCGGAGCGAATGGGCGTAGGCGGCCGTGATCTTCACGTCGATCATCTGGCCCACGAGGCGCGGAGGGGCCTTGAAGTTGACGATGCGGTTGCACTCGGTGCGGCCCATCAGCTCCCCGGCGTCGCGGCGCGACGGCCCTTCCACGAGCAGGCGCTGCGTGCTGCCCACCATCGAGCGGCTGATGCGTTCGACGTTGTCCTCGATGCGCGCCTGCAGCACCTGCAGCCGGGCGAGCTTGGTCTCGTGCGGGGTGTCGTCTTCCAGCGAGGCGGCCGGCGTGCCCGGGCGCTTGCTGAAGATGAAACTGAACGATGCGTCGTAGCCCACGTCGTCGATGAGTTTCATCATCTTGGCGAAGTCGTCGTCGGTTTCGCCCGGGAAGCCCACGATGAAGTCGCTGGACAGCGCGAGGTTCGGGCGCACCGCCCGCAGCTTGCGGATGGTGCTTTTGTACTCGAGCGCGGTGTAGCCGCGTTTCATCGCCATCAGGATGCGGTCGCTGCCGTGCTGCACCGGCAGGTGCAGGTGGTTCACGAGCTGCGGCACCTTCGCGTAGACGTCGATCAGGCGTTGCGTGAACTCGTTCGGGTGGCTCGTGGTGTAGCGGATGCGTTGGATGCCGGGGATCTCGGCCACGTACTCGATCAGCAGTGCGAAGTCGGCGATCTCGGCCGTGCCGCCCATGGGGCCGCGGTACGCGTTGACGTTCTGGCCCAGCAGCGTGATTTCCTTGACCCCCTGGTCGGCCAGGCCGGCCACCTCGACGAGCACGTCGTCGAACGGGCGTGACACTTCCTCGCCGCGGGTGTAGGGCACCACGCAGTAGCTGCAGTACTTCGAGCAGCCTTCCATGATGGACACGAAGGCGCTGGCGCCCTCCACCCGGGCGGGCGGCAGGTGGTCGAACTTCTCGATCTCGGGGAAGCTGATGTCGACCTGCGGGCGGCGCTGCGCCTGGCGTTTCGCCAGCAGTTCGGGCAGGCGGTGCAGCGTCTGCGGTCCGAACACCACGTCCACGTAGGGGGCACGTTCGATGATGGCGGCGCCTTCCTGGCTGGCCACGCAACCGCCCACGCCGATCAGCACGCCCTTGGCCTTCAGGTGCTTGACCCGGCCCAGGTCGCTGAACACCTTCTCCTGCGCCTTCTCGCGCACCGAGCAGGTGTTGAAAAGGATCAGGTCGGCCTGTTCGGGGTCGTTCGTGGGCTCGTAGCCCTCGGCGGCGCGCATGACGTCGGACATCTTGTCCGAGTCGTATTCGTTCATCTGGCACCCGAAGGTCTTGATGAACACCTTCTTCGTGACGGTCGTGTCCATGGTGTCGCTCACGGCTTGGTCCAGGTCTGCGCAGCCGGATCGAAGGCCCAC
Source organism: Rhizobacter sp. Root1221 (assembly GCF_001425785.1). Lineage (GTDB taxonomy): Bacteria > Pseudomonadota > Gammaproteobacteria > Burkholderiales > Burkholderiaceae_C > Rhizobacter. Next base: position 81,381 of record NZ_LMDI01000010.1, read on the forward strand.
GCCTGCGCCTGCGCGGTGGTGACGGGCCACGGGCGCATCTTCACTTCCTCCGGGCGGAGGATCCAGACGTTGTGCACCTGGCCCGACGCGTCGATCGTGTAGTTGACGACCACCTTCAGGTTGATCAGCTGGCCGGTCATCACGACCATGTTGTTGCCGTCGCGCACGCGCGCACCGGGCGACAGCTGGGTGACCTGGCCGTTCAGCGCCACCACGGGCGGCTGGCCGAACGTGATCGTGCCGCGCAGGGCATTCTGGGGAAACGGGCGCTGGACCTGGGCGAGGGCAGGGGCGGCGATGGTGGCGGCGGCCACCACGGCGATGAGACAGCGGTACATGGTATGCGTCCAGTGGCTGTGGAAACGAACAGGGGAGGGGTGCCGAACGGCAATCCGACAGTGTACGCGGCAGGGCGGGGTCAGTGGTGACGCCCCCGTGCCCACCGCCTGCCCGGATGGGCGCTTTTCACGGTTCGCAGGCCTGCACAAGCCCCGCAAACGGGGCATTCACCAATCGGGCAGGTTCGGGCGCCGGATGGTAGAATCCATACATCGCAACGACCCTTCCACGGCGCCCCGCGCCCCTCCGTGAAGCCTGGTCTCTGGCAGCAGAGCCGGTCGTCGTTGCCTGCCTCGCGTGCGAGGGCGCCAACCCGGTGCGCCATCCTGCTCGCACGTTCCACCCGTCACTCGCGCTGCTGCTGTGTGTCGGGGCTTCTCTTTCTCCCGCCGGCTTTCGCCGGCACCGGCCTCGCCGGGTCGCTCCGACCCTGCCCGGCCGTCCGATCCCTCTTTGAAGAAAGTGTCCATGGCCAAGGAAGAACTGATCGAAATGCACGGCAAGGTCGACGACGTGCTGCCGGACTCCCGGTTCCGCGTCACCCTCGAAAACGGCCACACGCTCGTGGCCTACACCGCGGGCAAGATGCGCAAGCACCACATCCGCATTCTCGCGGGTGACCGCGTGTCGCTGGAACTGTCCCCGTACGACCTGACCAAGGGTCGCATCACGTTCCGGCACATCGAGGGCCGCGGCCCCGGTCCGCGCAGCAGCTGATCCCTGCGGTATCGTCCCGGCTCCACGAATGGGGCAGGGATGGACAAACACACCTCGGCGGCCCGAACCGCCTTCAGACGACGGGCCGCTTGGCTGGCTGTGCTGTGTGCGCTGGCGAGTGCCAGCGCCATCACTGCGCGCTGGTGGCCTGAAGCGCCGCTCCCCACCTTGCAATGGCTGATGGGCCTGTCGATCCATTGGCAGTGGCTCTACCTGTGCCTGGGTGGTGCCGCGTCCGTGGCGTGGGCGGCTCTCGGCGGTCGCGCCGCCTGGTTGGCGCTGTTGGTGTTGGTGGCGGCATGGTGGACCCACGCCCCCTCGGCCCCTCCTGCCGCTGAAGCGGCCCGCGGGGCCCCGGTGCTGCGCATCGGCACAGCCAACCTCCAGATCGGCAACCCCGACCTCTCCCGCCTGCAGCAATGGCTGCTGGACCCCGCGTCGCCCGACGTGGTGATGCTCCAGGAATTCGGCGACGACGCGGCGCGCCTGGTGGCCCACGGGCCCGTGCGGGCGCGTTACCCGCACCAGGTTCTGGCGCCAGCGCCCGACCCGTTCGGCATCGCGCTGCTGTCACGCCATCCCTTCACCGCCACCGACACCGTCACCACGCCTGCAGACCCGCGGCGCACGCCTCACCTGCGCGCGACGCTGTCGTGGCAGGGGCGTGCCGTGGCCGTCTCCGCCGTGCACCCGATGCCCCCGCTCGACCGCGCCTACGCGCTCGTTCGTGATGCCACGTTGCGTGACGAGGCCCGCTGGCTCGCCGGCGCCGCACCGCTCGGGGTGCTGGCCGGCGACCTCAACGACACACCCTGGTCCACGGGGCTGCGCGGCGTGGCACCCGCGTTGCAGCGGGCGTCGGGCCTGGCCCCCACGTGGCCCAACCTGGGCGGGTGGCTGTCACTGCTGCCGCTGGACCATGTGCTTGTCAGTGCCGGATGGCTTCGGGTGGCGTCGGCGGTCGGGCCCGACCTCGGGTCGGACCACCGGCCGGTGATGGTGGACGTGACACCCGCGCCATGACTCAGGGAAGCGTGCCGCCCAGGGGCGGGCGTCCCCTGACGTCAGTGGCGCACGCGGCCGTCGGCCGTCAGCACCGTGAGGTCGACGTAGCGCGAGCCGGTGTGCTTGTTCGGGCCGAAGTCGATGAAGTGGCCGCCGAGGTTCAGGTTGCTCAGCGATTCGAGCGCGCCCACCATCGAGTCGGGGGTGGGATTGGCGCCGGCCCGTTTCAGGCCTTCGACGAACACCCGCGCTGCCACGTAGCCTTCGATGCCGCCGTAGTTGGGTTCGAACTTCGTGCCCGACGACTTGCCGGCTGCGAGGTACTCGCCCGCGAGCGGGCTGGTGGCGCTGAACGGCAGCGGCATGACCTGGCTGATGACCACCCCGCGCGCGTCGGCGCCGAGTTCATTGACAAGCGCCTGGGTGCCCACGAACGACAAGTTGTAGAACCCGCCGGTGAAACCCGCCTTGCGCGCGGCCCGCACGAAGGCGGCGCACGACTTGTACGCGCTCACCTGCACGATCGCCTCCGGCTTGCCGGCGAGGATTTCCTTGACCGCGGTTTCCACCTCCACCGTGTTGCGCTCCACCGTGCCGAGCGACACGGCGGCCAGGCCCCGGGCCTTCAGTGCCTGGTTGACGCCGTCGAGGCCGGTCTGCCCGTAGCTGTCGTTCTGGTAGAAGACCGCGATGCGCTTGATCCCCACGGCGGTCAGCTGCTTGACGATCTCGGCGGTCTCATCGAAGTACGATGCACGCACATGGAACGCGTAGCGGTTGAACGGGGCACGCAGTGCCTCGGCGCCGCTGAACGGCGCGAAGAAGGGCGTGCGTGCGGCGGCCGCGAGCGGCAGGGCCGCCAGGCTGGTGGGCGTGCCCACGTACCCGAACAGCGAGAACACGTCGGCCGCCAACAGTTTCCGGGTGTTTTCGGCGCAGCGTTGCGGCTCGTAGCCGTCGTCGACACTGCGCAACTCGATGGTCCGTCCGTTCACGCCACCCCTGGCGTTCACTTGGTTGAACACGAGTTCCGCACCTTCCTTGAGCTGGGTGCCGAGCGAGCTGGCCGGGCCGGAAAACGGGGCCGATTGGCCGAGCACGATCTTGCGTGATTGTGCGATGGCGGGGAAGGCAAGCCCTGCCGAAGCAGTGGCGCCGAGCTGGAGGAGATGACGACGTTTCAAGAGAGGGTCCAGGTCAGCGGCGCACTTTGCCGTCTTCGGTCAGCATCGACACTTCGACGAAGTGCGAGGCCACGTGGTCGCGCGAACCGAAGTTCACGTGGAAACCACCGAGGTTGTTGTTCTGCACCGACTCGAGCGACGAGATCAGCTGCTCGCGGCTCGGGTTGCGCCCGGCGCGTTTCAGGCCTTCGACGAAGACCTTCGCGGCCACGTAACCCTCCATGCTGGAGTAGTTCGGCTTCGCGTCGCCGCCGGCCTTGGCCACCGCGTCGAGGTACTCGCGCGAGATGGGCGTGGTGGTGGAAAACGGGAACGGCATCACCTGGCTGATCACGATGCCGTGGCCTTCCTTGCCCAGTTCGTCGGCCAGCGCCTGCGTGCCCACGAACGACACGTTGTAGAACTGTCCGCCGTAGCCGGCCTTGCGGGCCTCGCGGATGAACGCGGCACACGCCTTGTAGGCGCCGATCTGCACGATGGCTTCCGGCTGGGCGGCAGTGATGTCGCGTACCGCCTTGGCCACGTCGACCGAGTTGCGCTCCACGGTGCCGAGTGCGGCCGGGGTGAGGTTCAGCGGCTTGAGCGCGCGCGTCACGCCATCGAGGCCGGCCTTGCCGTACGCGTCGTTCTGGTAGAAGACCGCGATCTTCTTCATGCTGAGCGACGTCAGCTGCTTCACGATCAGTGCCGTCTCGTCGTAGTAGGACGCACGGATGTGGAAGATGTTCTTCGCAAACGGGTCGCGCAGCGATTCGGCGCCCGTGAACGGACCGAAGAACGGGATGCGGCTCTCGAGCACGAGCGGCAGCGCGGCCAGGCAGGTGGGCGTGCCCACGTAGCCGAACAACGCGAACACGTTGTCCTTGATGAACTTCTCGGTGTTGGCCTTGCAGCGATCGGGCTCGTAGCCGTCGTCGAGCGAACGCAGCTCGATGGTGTGGCCGTTGACACCGCCGCTCGCATTGACGGCGTCGAAGTACACGCGTGCGCCGCGGTTCATCTGGATGCCCAACTGGGCGGCCGGGCCCGTGAAGGCAGCCGACTGACCCAGGACGATGCGGCGTTCGGATTGCGCGAAAGCAGGCAGGGCCAAGGCGGCGCTGCCGGTCAGCAGGTTCTGGATCAGGGTGCGTCTTTTCATCGGAGGGGTCTCGATCAAGGCGAAGCGCGCAGGCATCATGCATGCGGTGGGGCAGTGTAAATACCGATTGGCAGCTTGTAAGCTTCCGTGACATTCGTTCACGTCCGGAAATCGAAGGCCCCGTGAAATCCTTCTCTCGGGGTGACGAAGTTCGTCACTTCGGTAAACATTCTGGCAACCGAATTTCGTGATGGCTGTCACGTTTCTGCCAACAGCTTGGCGCGGAGGCACCCCCGAGGCGCGGGGGTGCCTTGCCAGTGTCGCAGCGGGCCTCTACCCTTGCCCCCCAACGCAGCAGCGGGGACTTGCTCTCGGCCCCACGCTGTTTTCGACCCCTACGCCGCCGTTTCGAGCGGCGACCTCATTTTCATCACACCTCTTAAGGAAGCAGCATGTCGGCTGTCATTGGGACGGGAGACACTCCGTCTGGAGCTCTTGGAATACTGGCCAAGGAACGCACGATCGCGGGCCCTGGCTTCAACCGCTGGCTCGTGCCGCCCGCGGCACTGGCGATCCACCTCTGCATCGGGATGGCCTATGGCTTCTCGGTGTTCTGGCTGCCGCTGTCGAAGGCGGTGGGCATCAACTCTGCCCTGGCCTGCCCGAAGGACATGGGCCTGGTGGCCGAGCTGTTCGCCACGAACTGCGACTGGAAGATTTCCACGATGGGGTGGATGTACACCCTGTTCTTCGTGCTGCTGGGCTTGTCGGCTGCGCTTTGGGGCGGTTGGCTCGAACGCGCTGGTCCGCGCAAGGCCGGTGTGGTCTCGGCGGTGTGCTGGTGCGGTGGCCTCGTGCTCGCGGCCATCGGCGTGTCCATCCACCAGATGTGGTTGATGTGGCTGGGGGCCGGGGTCATCGGGGGCATCGGGCTCGGGCTCGGGTACATCTCACCCGTCTCGACGCTGATCAAGTGGTTCCCGGACCGCCGTGGCATGGCCACCGGCATGGCCATCATGGGCTTCGGCGGCGGCGCGATGATCGGTTCGCCGCTCGCGGCCGAGCTGATGAAGACCTTCGCCACGCCCGACAACGTCGGCGTCGCTTCCACGCTGCTCGTGATGGCCGCGGGCTACTTCGTCTTCATGATGGCCGGTGCCTTCGGCTACCGCGTGCCGCCGAGCGGCTGGAAGCCCGAAGGCTGGACGCCGCCGGCCGCCCAGGTCGACAACCAGATGATCACGCGCCGCCACGTGCATGTGAAGAAGGTCTGGGGCATCCCCCAGTTCTGGCTCGTGTGGATGGTGCTTTGCATGAACGTCAGCGCCGGCATCGGCGTGATCGGCATGGCCAGCCCGATGTTGCAGGAAGTCTTCGGCGGTTCGCTGATCGGCCTCACGCAGAAGTTCGGTGAACTCGACAAGACCCAGCTCACCGCCATCGCCGGCGTCGCCGCAGGCTTCACCGCGCTGCTGAGCCTCTTCAACATCGGCGGCCGCTTCGTCTGGGCGAGCCTGTCCGACCGCCTCGGCCGCAAGGTGACGTACATCGTGTTCTTCGTGCTGGGTGGCCTGCTGTACGCCAGCATCCCGGCCAGCGCGTCGGCCGGCAGCAAGCTGCTCTTCGTGGGTGCCTTCTGCATCATCCTGAGCATGTACGGCGGCGGTTTCGCCACCGTGCCGGCGTACCTCGCCGACCTGTTCGGCACGCAGATGGTGGGCGCCATCCACGGCCGCCTGCTGACCGCATGGGCCACCGCCGGCATCCTGGGCCCCATCGTCGTGAACTACATGCGCGAGTACCAACTCGGCCTGGGCATCCCGCGCGAGCAGGTCTACAACCAGACCATGTACATCCTCGTGGGCATGCTCGTGATCGGCCTGATCTGCAACCTGCTGGTTCGCCCGGTCGCCGACAAGCACTTCATGACGGACGAGGAACTCGCCGAAGAGAAGCGCCTGGCCCACGACCGCAGCGTTGCCGCGGAAGTGACCGGCAGCGGTTCGGGCGGCACCACGCCCACGTTCGTCGTGGCGCTCGCCTGGGCCGCCGTGACGATCCCGCTGCTGTGGGGTGTGTACCGCACGCTGCTGAGCGCCGCGAAGGTGTTCAGCTGATCCGGCTCACCCTCTCGACATGAAAAGGCCCGCGCAAGCGGGCCTTTTTTGTTGCGGCTGGCTACTGGTCGAGCCCGTGGGTTCGAAGAAAGGCCGACAGCAGGCCGGCGATCTCGCCGTTGTTGAGATCGGAGAACGGAAAGTGCGTGTTGCCGCGGATGCCGATCTCCGGGAGATGCACCACCGTGGCGTTGCCGCCGTGCCGGTTCACGGCTGCTGCCCACAGCCTGGCCATCTGCAGTCGCACGCGCCAGTTGTCCTCGCCGAAGTGCTTCGACGGCTCGCTCGGGATGTTGTCGCCGTAGTAGATGACGATCGGAATTCGCGTCAGCTTGGCAAATTCCGCTGGCGGCACGGCCACCCCTTCGAGCGGGCCGGTGGCGCTCGGCATCGGGGCCGGCAGCTCACCTTCGGGAAAGACAAAGCCGCTGCCCGGTTCGTAGGACACGATGGCCCGCACCCGCGGATTGTTCATGGCCACGGTCCAGCCCATTCCGCCGCTGTGCGAATGCGTGACGAGCACGCCCGGGCCGATTCGGTCGAACAAGGCAGACACGGCACGGGTCACGACCTGGGTGTCGAGCGGTCCCGTGTCGGGCACCATCTGGCGGAAGTACTGCGCCAGGGCCAGCGGGTCCTGCGAGAACTGCACGCCCGGGAAAAACGCCGGCCAGCGTCCCAGCCGGAACGTGTTGAACCAGCGTTGGTCATCCGGTGTGGCGGGCAGCTCAGCCGCCACCGTGCTGCGTGCGGCGCCACCACGGCGGCTGATCGACCACATGCACCGGAAAGCGTTGGCGCAGCAGGAGCGTCTGGAAGCCCTCGCGGCCGTCGGGTGTGCTCTCCCAGGTCTTGCCGAACTGCCCGAAGCCGTGCCACAGGACGAGGGGCAGCTTCCGCGCGTTCACGGGCACCTGGTAGAAGACACGGGCGTGATCACCGTGGAGGGTCTGCCCCGCGAGGCCTGGCTGATCCGGGTCGTAGGTGCCAGGACTTCTCACCACCGTGCCGCCGACCGCGAAGCTGCCTTGCTCCTGGATCATCAGCGGGGACGACGTCGCCCCGGCCTTGTCGGCGGCGTGGCTGACCACGCCGGTCGTGAGCAGCCAGGCCGCCATGACGGTTCGAGCGACGTTCGCTGGGTGGTGTCTGGTGAACATCCTGGTTTCCCGTGGGTAGGCCGGCTGGTCAAGGTTTGCTCGCGAACACGTCGCGCGCCACACCGATGGCCGTGACGGCGTTGGGCCAACCGGAATAGAAGGCGAGGTGCGTGATCGTTTCGACCAACTCGTCCCGGGTCACGCCGTTGTCGCGGGCGAGGGCCATGTGCGAGCGCAACTGGTCCGGGCGGTTCATCGCGATCAGGGCGCTCACCGTGACGAGGCTGCGGTCGCGCGGCGGCAGGCCGGGCCGGGTCCACACGTCGCCGAACAACACGTCGTCCGTGAGTTGTGCGAGCTTCGGCGCCACGTCGCCCATCAAGCGCTGCGCGCGCGACGGTTGTGCCGCCTGGGGTGTCTCGGGGGTCTTGGCACTTCCGTACTGCGTGTCGGTCACCTGCTCCAGCCAGTCGACGGTCTTGCCGTCCAGTGCCTCCGTGATCGCGACATGGCTCATGGTGCCACCCGGCCCCGCGCCATGCCAATGCTTGACGCCGGCGGGGATGTGCACGACGTCACCGGCGCGGATGTCTTCCACCGGCCCACCCCAGCGCTGCACGCGGCCGGTGCCGGCCGTCACGACAAGCGTCTGCCCCAGCGGGTGGGTGTGCCAGGCGGTGCGAGCACCCGGTGAGAACGTGACGGTTCCGGCCGACGCGCGTTCGGGCCCGGCAGGCGTGTGGAGCATTTCCACCTTGACCTGGCCTGTGAAGTTCCGGGCCGGTGCGTCGTTGACTGCGCGGGTACCCGCACGCGAGATCAGCAGGTCGTCGCCGGCCGCCAGGGCGGGCGACAACATCGACAGGGTCAGCGCGAAGGTGCAAATGGATTTCATGGCGTGTTCCCGGGGTGGCTGTAGAGATCAAGAAGCAGGTGCCGCCCGGGCAACTCTAGGAAAATCACAGACATGCGCATAGCTGTCGGACAGTTGATTGATTGACAAGCAGTGGCGGACAATCAGGGCGAAGAGGAGACCCTGCCCATGAACGAACTGCGCGCCATTTCCATCTTCGTCCGCGCGGCCGAACTGGGGAGCCTGCGCAAGGCCGCCGCGGCGTTGGACATCAGCCCACAGGCGGCAAGCCAGGCCCTGGCACTGCTGGAGCAGCATCTGGATGCGCGCCTGTTCCACCGCACGACCCGCGCCATGTCGCTGACCGACGAAGGCCGGCAGTTCCTGGAGGAGGCCCAGCCGTCGCTGGTCGGGCTCGAACGGGCCATGCGGGGCGCCAAACGGGCGAAGGATGAGTTCGCAGGGCCACTGCGCATCGTCGGCCCCCGGAGCACCTTCCAGCACATCCTTTGGCGGCTCCTCGACGAGTTCTGCACCCAGCACCCGGGCATCCAGCCCGACGTGCAGCTGGAGGACCGTGTGGGCAGCTGGGTGGAAGACCGCGTCGACGTTGGATTCCGGCTCGGTTCCTCGACACACGAGGGTGTCATCGCGCGACGCCTGTTCCCGGTGCAGCTGGTCACCTGCGGGTCACAGGCCTACTTCGACCGGCAGGGTGCGCCCGACAGCGTGTCGGCATTGCAGTCCCACCGTTGCAGCGTGTACCGCAACCCGGGAACGGGCAAGGTCGTCCCGTGGCGCTTCAAGGTGGGCAACGATCTGATCGAACAGCCCGTGGTGCCGGCCATCCACACCAACGACGAGGCCCTCGAACTCCAGGCCGTGCTGTCGGGGCGGGTGCTCGGCCAACTGGCCGGCGTCACGGCTGCGCCGTACATCCGTTCCGGCCAGTTGATTCCCGTGCTGTCGGACTACATGCCCGAGCACTACAGCTACTTCGTCTATTTCGGCAGTCGCAGTTCGCAGCCGGCGCGTGCGCGCGCCTTCATCGATCTTGCGGTCAAGCGCCTGACCAACAACCGGGAGTACGTGCTCAGCGCGAAGGAGCTGAGAGGCGGGTCGAGGGCGCGGCCGCCTGGTTGACCGCCTCAGGTTCAGGCCGCCGAGGCCTTCATGGCCTGGCGCACGAGGTCGTCGATCTTCGAGGTGATGGCCGACAACTCGCCAGCCACGACGGCGAACTCGCGTCCCGCCCCGCCGGCCCGGGCGGCCGCCACCTGGGCGTTGAAGGCAACAATGCGCGCGTGCTTGGCGATCGACTCGATGTCGTTCAACACGCCGGTCAACTGCGTGCGCGACGCGGCGGCGTGGGTCACGGCAAGGTTCTCGTACACCTGGGTGATCTGGTTCAACACGGCCAGCAGCGGCGTGGCGCCGTCCACCAGCTGCGCCACGAGGGCCGCCGCACCACCGCCGCGGGTGGCAAGCAGGTCGTGGGCGCGGCGGGCCAGGCCGATGAACTCCCGGATCGTCTTGTCACCGCCTGTCGGGCCCAGGTAGGCATCCTTCAGTTCGTCGCAGAACAAGCCCGGCACCGTGCCGTTGCCGTTCACGAGGGCCTCGTGCGCCTCGGAGAAGGTTGCCAGCGCCGCCTGGGACAGCGCGAGCGCACCGTCCTGCTCTTGCAACGCGAGCACCGCGTACAGCACGACCCGTTGCGACGTGAAGCGGCGCCGGCCGGAGAGGTTGATCAGCGTGCCGTACACCTGGCCCGAAGGCCGCAACGTGGTGCCTGCGGGCGGGTGCCGGGTGGGTGCTTGCGCTTGTTGAAGGTGCAGCATGGTCGTGTTCCGTGTGGTGGTTCACGCGCGGTCGACCCTGGATGGGGCGGCAGGGCGTTTGCCTCACGCAGGAAGCAGGGTTTGTACCAGCGGTTACGGATGCGCCCCAAGGCAGGGCGTTGGCCGGGTGTGCTCACACCTGCTCAGGCGTTCGGCGGGTCTTCGGGGTACTGCGCCGCCCCTTCGATGGGGGTCATCCAAGCCTCGCGCCGCTTGATCCACAGCTCTTCGGTGGGCACGAGGCCACAGGGTCCGCCGTCCAGCGCGCCGAGTTTCACCTCCACCTCATGCTCTTCCGGCCGGAGGGCATACAGGCGGGTGCCGCAGCGGGGGCAGAAGTCGCGGCCTTCCCACGTGCGCGTTTCACCGCCGGTGGTGAACGCGGCGGTGTCCCACACGGCATAGGCCATGGCGACGCTGCCGGTTTCCTTGCGGCATGTGGTGCAGTGGCACAGGCCCACCTTCTGCGGTGGGCCGATCAAGGCAAAGCGGACGCTGCCGCAGCTGCAGCCGCCGAGGCGGGTGTTGGGAGGAATGCGCATGGCAGATCCTTTCGAGCCCGGCCCCGGGGAAAGCGGGGATCAATCGCGGCCGGGCTTGCGGTAGCCGCCTTCGATCCAGGCGGTGGCCGAGTCGCGCGTGAGCTTGAACGCCGGTGACACCCCGACCCGTGCGAGTTCGTTGCCATCGCCATCGCGGTCGCGGGCGGTGAGCACGGCAGTGGGGTCGTCGTCGTCGGGGGTGATGTCCATCGTGACGCGGATGCGTGTGAGGCCCAGGTCCACGTCGACCTGCTTGTGCAGGATGGCGTGCAGCTGCTGCTCGTGGCGGCGCAGCACCTCGTTGGCGGTTTTCACGAGCGTGTGGAACGCCGGGGCGTCGAGGGGCTTGGGGTTTTTCTTGTCGCGGCCCATGGTCCATGGGCCCACCAGCGCGGCTTCGGACTGGCCGTCCTGGGTCATGGCAACGGCCCAGCCGTCGTCGTCTTCGTTCTTGATGATGCGGGCGGTCCAGCCGTCGTCCTGCCAGAGCGTGGCTTGCTGGAGGGCGACAGGCGCTTCGTCTTCGATGGCAAAGGTCATGGTGGCGTGCGCAAATGAGGTTGACTGTAAGTTTATACAGTATTCGAGCGCGCTGGCAACCATCGGTGCGCGGGCCGCGCCGCCGTCATCGCGGCGGCATCGGTGCTGCAAGCGTGGGTGTGATGGCCGATGCCGGGTGGCACGCGCACGCGTGTTCGCCGGTGGCCGTCATGAACGACTGCAGGATGGCGCAGGACCGCGTGGGGTCGCCGTCGCACTGCTGGCGCAGCGACAGGAGCTGTTGTTCGAGTGCCTTCAACGCCGCCAGTTTCGCCTGCACGGTGGTGATGTGGCCGTCGAGCAGCGCGTTGACCTGGGCGCACGAGCGGTCCGGCGCGGCCGCGAAATCGATCAGCGTGCGGATCTCCGGCAGCGGGATGTCGAGCGAACGGCAGTGGCGGATGAACTGCAGCCGCTCGCGGTGCTCGGTGGCATAGGCGCGGTAGCCGGACGGCTCGCGCCGGGGTTCGTCGAGCAGGCCTTCGCGCTCGTAGAAGCGGATGGTCTGCACGTCGCATCCGACCTGGGTGGCCAACTCGCCGATTCGCATGGGGTGTTTCTTTCGCGGGAACGCTGTATCGAGTACAGGGTTGCCACTGTACGGGGTTGGCCGGGACTTCGCCGGCGATGGCGCCGAAGGCGCAAGGGCAGCAAGGCGATGCGCCTGCGTCAGCCGGCAGCGGCTACCGCCCGCCAGAAACTCTCGGGCGTGGCCGGCGACGCCCCGGGCTGCCGGTACAGGCGGATGTCGACCGGGATGGCCCAGCTCGCGTCGCCCGCGGGCACCAGGCGGCCCGAGGCCAGTTCGTCGCCGATGAGGCTCTGCGGCAACCAGGCGAAGCCGCGGCCGTCGAGGGCCATCGACTTCAACACGGTGGCGAGGTGGGCGGTGAACACCGGTTCGGTGTGGGCGCTGTCGAGCGCCGCGCCGCGCAGGGCCCGCACGAGGCGGCCGATGCCGGATTCGGCGCTGTACGTGAGCATCGGCACCTTGCTGGCGGGCGCCTTGCCCACGCGGCGCAAGGCGTGGCGCGGCCGGCCGCGGGCGTCGGGCGCGCTCACCGGCAGCAGGTCGTCCGTGCCCACCCGCACCGATGGGTACCCCGCCTGTTCGAGCCGGTTGGGCAGGTGCTCGTGGGCGTGGCACAGCACGAACTGCACGCGGCCCTGCAGCATCGCGGCCTCGCACTGCTGCATGACGTCGGAGACGAGTTGCACCGGGCCCACCGTCAACCGCGATTCCAGGCTGCGCAACCACGTGGGCAGGAACGTCAGCGACAGCGCATGGGTGGACGCGATGCGCAGCGTGGCCGAACTGGCATCCGCCACGGCGCGCGCCTCGTCGGGCACGCGGTCGACCCGGGCGAGGATCTCCTGTGCCACCGCGCGGAACCACTCCCCCACCTCGGTGAGCGTGACCGGGTGGCCGGTGCGGTCGAAGAGCGTGACCCCCAGCCAGTCCTCCAGCGCGCGGATGCGCCGGCTGAACGCGGGCTGGGTCATGTGGCGATCCTCCGCGGCACGGGAGAAGTTGCCGGTGGCGGCCAGGGCCAGGAAGTCGTCGAGCCAGATCAGGTTCATGGGCGAGGGGCAGCAGCAGTGCCCTGTGAGCATGCAAGCAGACCGAAGCGGCATTGGTCAGGACGAACCCGTACGGCGATCATTTTCCAGTCGAGTCCGCGAGCTCGATGCGATCTGCCCCTTGTCCCGTTGCCCCGTTGACCCCAGGAGACACCATGCCCTCGACCCCCGACTACCGCGGCATCATTCCCGCCATCGCCTGCCCGTTCACCAGCGATTACCGGATCGACGAACCTGCGTTGCGCAAGCACGCCTCCTGGCTGGCCACGCAACCCGGGGTTGTCGCCGTGATGACCAACGGCCACACCGGCGAGGTGTTCTCGCTGATGCCGCGCGAGCGTGCCGAGGTGACCCGCATCGTGGCCGACGAGCTGAAGGGCCGGCTGCCGGTCATCTCGTCGATCGTGTGCGAAGGCATCCGCGACGCCCAGGAGCAGGCGTCGATGGCCCGGGAGGCCGGCGCCCGCGCGCTCGACGTGATGCCGCCCCACCACTGGCTGCGGTTCGGCTTCCGGCCGGACCACGTGAAGGACTATTTCGCCGCGATCGGCGAGGTGGGCCTCGACCTCGTGGCCCACGTCTACCCTGCCTGGACCCGCGCGTCGTATTCGAGCGCCACGCTCGCCGAACTGGCCCGGCTGCCGTACGTGAAGGCCTTCAAGGTGGGCCAGCGCGACATGAACAAGTACGCGGCCGACATCCAGGCCATCCGCGCGGCGGACCCCGCCAAGGTCATCCTCACCTGCCACGACGAGTACCTGCTCGCGTCGATGGTGCAGGGGGTGGACGGGGCGCTGGTCGGGTTCGCCACCTTCATCCCGTCGCTCATCAACGACCTGTGGGAAGCGGTGAAGGCCGGCGACCTGAAGAGGGCCATGGCCGTGCAGGACGTGATCACGCCGCTGAAGGATGCGGTGTACGGCGGCGGCGAGCCTACCGGCGAGGCGCACGCGCGCATGAAGATGGGCATGTACCTCGCGGGCGTGCTCGACTCGCCCACCGTCCGTCCCCCGACCGAGTCACCGAACGACGCCGAGATGGCGGCGCTCCGTGCCGCCGTGGCCAACGCCGGCCTGCTCAAGCGCTGACACGGAGGCCCCATGCAACGCCAACAGTTCCTGCGGCTCGCCGCCGCCGCGTGGCTCGGCCTCTGCGGCGCCGCGTTCGGCCAGCAGCCGTACCCGGCTGCCAAGCCCGTGACCATCATCATTCCGTTCCCGCCGGGCGGCACGCTCGACGCCGTGGGCCGCCAGCTGGCGCAAAAGCTCGGCGAGCAGATGCACCAGACGTTCATCGTGGAGAACCGCCCCGGTGGTGCCGGCACCATCGGCGGCACGATGGTGGCGAAGGCCCCGGCGGACGGCTACACGTTGCTCTTCAACGCGTCGGCGCTCACCACCACGCCGATGACGATGAAAACCCCGCCGTACGACGTGGCCAAGGACTTCCAGGCCATTGCCCTGGTGGCCAAGGCCCCGCTGTCGGTCTCGATCAACAAGAACCTGCCGTTCAACGACGTGAAGGGCCTGCTGGCGTATGCCAAGACCCATCCCGGCAAGCTCACGTTCGCGATCGGTTCGGCCGCGTCGGCCGGCCACCTGTCCACCGAACTGCTGAAACGGGCCGGCAACATCGAGTACGTGATCGTGCCGTACAAGGGTTCTGCACCGGCCTACCAGGACCTGGTGGGCGGCACCATCGACGGGTTCATCGACCCGATCCTCGGCGCCACCGGGTTCGCCAAGGCCGGCCAGCTCAAGATCATCGCGGTGACCTCGAAGGCCCGCCTGGCCACGTTGCCCGACGTGCCCACCGTGGGTGAAACCGTGCCCGGCTACGAGTTCTACAGCTGGTACGGCCTGTGGGGGCCGGCGGGGCTGCCGAAGGAGATCGCGCAACGCCTGAACGACGAGGTCAACAAGGCGATCCGTGGCGAGATGAAGGACAAGCTGACCCAGCAGGGCCTGGTGCTGACCCCCGGCTCGATCGAGGACTTCGCGCGCTTCCAGAAGGACGACATGGCGCTGTCGGCCAAGATCATCACCGAGGGGAAGATCCGTGCCGAATGACCGCCATGCCGTGGTCACCGGCAGCAGCTCGGGCATCGGGCTCGCGATTGCCCGTACGCTGCTAGCCGATGGCTGGTCCGTCTCTGGCCTCGATGTGTCGGCCCCGGCCATCGACCACCCGGCATTCCAGGCCGTGGCCGTGGACCTGGGTGACGGCGCCGCCACGCGGGCGGCCGCCGCCAGGTTCACCGGTGCGCAGGTGCTCGTGCACGCCGCCGGCGTGTTGCGGGTGGCGCCCCTCGGGGCCTTGCAGGCGGCCGATGGCGACCTGATGTGGCGGCTGCACGTGCAGGCGGCCGAGGTGCTGGCCGATGTGCTCGTGCCCGCGATGGTGGCCGCCGGGCGCGGGCGCGTGGTGCTCGTGGGCAGCCGCGTGGCACAGGGCAAGGCCGGCCGCAGCCAGTACGCCGCCAGCAAGGCCGCACTCGCCGCGTTGGCGCGCAGCTGGGCCGCCGAGGTGGTGGCCCATGGGGTGACCGTCAACGTCGTGTCGCCCGCCGCCACCGAGACGGCCATGCTCGGCGACCCCCGGCGCCAGAGCGAACCCCCGGCGCTGCCACCGCTGGGCCGCCTCATCCAGCCCGGTGAGATCGCATCGCTCGTCGCTTACCTGCTGTCGCCCGCCGCGGCGCCGATCACGGGCCAGGACATCCAGGTCTGCGGTGGCGCCTCGCTGCCGCGCTGACCCCTCTCTCCCTTTCTTCTCTCCCTTTCTTGTCTCTACGGAACACCTCCCATGAAGATCATCGACATCCGCGAAGAAACCAAGCCCATCAAGTCGAACATCCGCAACGCCTACATCGATTTCTCGAAGATGACACTGAGCCTCGTGGCCGTGGTCACCGACGTGATCCGCGATGGCAAGCCGGTGGTCGGCTATGGCTTCAACTCCAATGGCCGCTACGGGCAGGGCGCGCTGATCCGCGAGCGGTTCCGCCCGCGTGTGCTGGAGGCCGATCCGGCGAGCCTGCTCGACAGGCAGCGCGACAACCTCGACCCGCACAAGGTGTGGGCCACGATGATGACCAACGAAAAGCCCGGCGGCCACGGTGAACGGTCCGTGGCGGTGGGCACGATCGACATGGCCATCTGGGATGCCGTGGCGAAGATCGAGAAGAAGCCGCTGTACCAACTGCTCGCCGAGCGGTACGGCAACGGCACGGCCAACCGCAAGGTGTTCGTCTACGCTGCCGGCGGCTACTACTGGCCGGGCCAGGGCCTCGAAGGGCTCGAGCGCGAGATGCGCAGCTACCTCGACCGCGGTTACTCGGTGGTGAAGAAGAAAATCGGCGGCGCGCCGCTTGCAGAGGACTGCCGGCGCATCGAGGCGGTGCTGAAGCTGCTCGGCCCGGGCCAGCGCCTGGCCGTGGATGCCAACGGGCGTTTCGACGTCAGGACGGCCGTCGCCTACGCCAAGGCGCTCTCGCAGTACGACCTGTTCTGGTACGAGGAAGCGGGTGACCCGCTGGACTACGCCCTGCAGGCCGAGCTGGCGAACCACTACGACAAGCCCATGGCCACCGGCGAGAACCTGTTCTCGATGCAGGACGCCCGCAACCTGATCCGGTACGGTGGCATGCGCCCGGACCGCGACTGGCTGCAGTTCGACTGTGCGCTCAGCTACGGCCTCGTCGAGTACCTGCGCACGCTGGACATGCTCAAGGACAACGGCTGGTCCCCGTCGCGCTGCATCCCGCATGGCGGCCACCAGATGTCGCTGGCCATCGCCGCGGGGCTGGGCCTGGGCGGCAACGAGTCGTACCCCGACCTGTTCCAGCCGTATGGCGGGTTCCCCGATGGCGTCACCGTCGACAACGGCCACGTGATGCTGCCCGAGCTGCCGGGCATCGGCTTCGAAGGCAAGGCCGACCTGTTCGCGGAGATGCGGGCGCTGTCGGCTTGACGCGACGGGGGTGGCTGGTACTCAGCCGGCTGTGTCGGTCAGCGGGTTCAGTGCCAGCCACGCCTCGAAGTTCGTGCGGGCGGCATTGGTGAGCAGGCTGCCGAACCGGGCCCGGTCGGCCAGGTACAGGCAATGGCGGATCAGCGTGAACGGGTTGAGCCGTGCGGTGGAGCCCTGCGATTCGAAGTGCGCCTGGTACCGCTTGACCCGCGTGATGTGGGTCTTCAGGTGGGTGTTGAACTTGCCGCGGGTGATGTCCGGGTCGAGCGACACGATCCGTTCGGTGAAGCCGTCCACCTTCTGCGGGTCGAACTCGTCGGTGCGGAAGAAGTGGCGGGCGATGCGGACGAACGCGAACGCGTCGAGCGCCACGTTGCGCCGCCCCGCCACGGCTTCACCCGGGCCGGCCCGGGCGATGGCGCCCTCCGGCTGCTCCTCGACGGCGATGTCGGCGGCCACCTCGGAGGCCACCCGGGCCAGTTCTTCCTCGGTGGAATCGCGGATCTCGCGGAACTCGCGGTCGGCCAGCTCGAACAGCGCGGCCAGCGTGTTGATGCGGCGCTTGAGCCGGTTGGGGATCGACTTCTTGTACTTGATCTTGTGGTCGAGCACGCTCCAGGAGTCCTGGATGATGGTGCGGATCTGTACCTCGAACTGGAAGCCCGCGTAGGCGCGGTGTTCCGGCAGCGCACGCCGCTCGGCGCCGAGCCGCAGGTCGAGGTGCAGGCCCTTGTAGCCGAACGAACTTTCCGTGTTCTCGATGGACGCGATCTTGTTCGTCACCTCCATCACCTCGAAATGACGGGCGAGCTGGTCGCGCAGCTTCTCGATGTCGTCCTCGTACAGGCACACGATGCGCAGGCCGATCAGGTCCATGACGTGGTCCTTGATCGCGTACGGGGCGCCGGTCTTCTCGAGTTCGGCCCGGTACTTCAGGTCGAACTTGTTGATGCATTCCTCGCAGTCCTTGACGCGGCCCTCGACCTTCGAGATGGCCACTTCGCCCGTGTCCACCACGAGGGAGCGGACCAGGGCCAGGAAGGCGTTCTTGGCGTCTTCCAGCACGCGCGTGTTCGCATCGTGGAACGCGCGGAACGCGTTCTTTTCCGCCTCGAAGTCTTCCTGTGCCATGGGGTTTCCGTGTCGCTTGTTGTCGGTTCGATGGTACGGCACGGCCGTCAGGCGGTGTCCGACAGCTGCGCCGCCATGAAATCGATGAAGGCCCGCGTGCGCTGCGGCAGCCGCTTGCGGCTCGGGTAGTACATGTGGAAGCCGAGGTCCGCGGGGCGCACCTCGGGCAGCACCACGACGAGCCGCCCCGCCTGCAGGTCGCCCGCGGCGGTGATGTCGTCGAGCAGGCCGATGCCCATGCCGGCGCGCACCAGTGCCACCTCGGATTCCGGGTCGTTGGTGCAGAAGACCGGGTCGGGATCGAACGCGCCGGCGCCGGGCAGGTCCCACGGCCACAGCTTGCCCGACTGCGAATCGCGGAAACCCGTGCAGCGGTGCTGGCGCAGGGCCTCGATGCTGTCGGGGGTGCCGTGGCGCGCCAGGTACGACGGCGCGGCACACAGCCGCTGTCGCACCGCGAACAGGCGGCGCGCCACCAGATCGCCGCGGGGTTGGTGGCCCGACCGGAAGCCCACGTCCACCTGCTGGTCCACCGTGTCCGTGAACGCGTTGGCGGTGACGAGTTCGATGCGCACGCGCGGGTGCCGCTCGCAGAAGCGGGCGATGGGCTCGGCGAGAACGGCACGCGCGGACGGCGCGGCACTGACCCGCAGCGGCCCCACGACCTGCAGGCTTGTCGCGTTCACGATGTTCAGTGCGCGGGCCAGTTCGTCGAGCGGCGTGCGCGTGAGGTCGAGCAGCGATTGCCCCTCCTGCGTGAGGCTGCAGCGGCGCGTGGTGCGGTGGAGCACGCGCACACCGAGGTGGTCCTCCAGCTGGCGGATGCTCTTGCCCACGGCCTGTGCCGTGATGCCTTCATCGACCGCCACCCGCTGGAAGCTGCCCAGGACGGCCACCTTCGAGAAGAGCCTCAACGCACGCAATTGATCCATGGCCTTCGATTCCCAACTTTCGGTTTGCAATGTGACGTCGCGCGACGGGCTTCTCCGGTGGCAGGCGGCTGCCTACAGTGGATGCACACCCACCCACCACCCGGAGGCCTTCCATGAAGCAACACCCACTCGGCAACGACCCGACCGTCCACGTGTCCGAACTGTGCCTCGGCACCATGTATTTTGGTACGCGGATCGACGAACCCACGTCGTTCGCCATCCTCGACCGCTTTGTCGACGCGGGCGGCACCTTCATCGACACCGCCAACTGCTATTGCTTCTGGACCGGCGGCGGGCAGGGCGGCGAAAGCGAGCGGCTCATCGGGCGGTGGCTGCGCAGCCGCGGGCTGCGCGACAAGGTGGTGCTGGCCACCAAGGTCGGGGCCGCGATCGTCGATCGAAGCCGCCCCTATTCGGCGCTCAACCGCGAGGGCCTGGCCGCGGCAACGATCAAGGCGGAGGCGGCAAAGAGCCTGAAGCACCTCGGCGTCGACCGCCTCGACGTGTACTACACCCACGTCGATGACCGGGCCACCGCGTTCGAGCAGACCTTGCGCGGGCTGGCCGAGTTGGTCAGCAACGGGGACGTGGCCGTGGTCGGCGCCAGCAACTACCCCACGTGGCGGCTCGCGTTGATCCGCGACATCGCGCGCCGTTCGGGCCTGCCGCTGTTTCGTGCGGTGCAGATGCGCCACAGCTACCTCGAGGCACGGCACCTGCGCGTGCCGGCCCCGGAGGTCTCGCAGTTCCCCGTCACACCAGAATTGCTCGACTACGCCGGCACCGATGGTGCGCTCACCGTGCTGGGATATTCAGCGCTGCTCGAAGGCGCCTACGTGCGGCCCGACCGACCGCTGCCGCCCGACTACGACACCCCGGGCGCGGACCGCCGCCTGGGTGTGTTGCATGCCGTGGCCAGCGAGCTGGGGGCCACGCCGAACCAGGTGGTGCTGGCATGGATGCTCGCGGGCACCGTTCCCGTGACACCGGTGCTCGGGGTCAGCAGCGTCGCGCAACTGGACGAGGCGCTGGGTGCCACCACCTTGCGCCTGGACGAGGCGACGATGCGCCGGCTCAACGACGCGTGACGGCCCCGGCCCGCGGAATCCAGTACGCCAGTTGCGCGGCGGCGCCCAGCGCGATCACCCCGGTGACCGCGATGCCGGCGCCCAGGGTCAGCGTGGCGGCCATGAAGGACAGCAAGGCGGGCCCGCACGACGAACCGATGTCGGCCATCAGCCGCCACACCCCGAGGAAGTGCGCGCGGCCGATGCGCGGCGAGTGGTCGGCGCCGAGCGTCATCACCATGCCCGACCCGATGCCGTTGCCGAACCCGATGGCCATCGCGGCCAGCAGCAGCGTGGTGGCGCCGTGGGTGAACGGCGTGAGCAGCAGCGCCGCGCCCATGATGACCATCGAGGGAACCGCCACCCAGCGGCGGCCCTTCAGGTCCATCAGCCGGCCGGCGGGGTAGAACACGAGCATGTCGACGCCGCCGGCCAGGCCGTAGATCAGTGACGCCACCGACGGCGCCAACGCGAGGTGGTCCGCCCACAGCGGGATGATGGCCTGCCGGCTCGCCCGCACGGCGCTCACGAGCATCACGCCGATGCCCAGCGTGATGAAGATGTGGCGGTGGTCCTGCAAGGTCGACCGCAGTGTCGGGCGGGCGGCGGGGGCCGTGGGGTCGGCGGGGGGAGCCTCGAGGTCCGGCATGCGGGCACCCACCACGGCGGCCACCGCGAGGGCCACGATGCCCACCCCGTAGGCACCGTCGATGCCGTGCAGGTGGATCACTGCGGACGCCACGAACGGGCCGATGAACATGCCGATGCGCATCACGCCGCCGAGGGTGGACAGCGCGCGTGCGCGGTAGGCCACCGGCACCGCCTCGGTGAGGTAACTCTGGCGCGCGAGCGTGAACACCGCCTGCGACATGCCGATCATGAAGGCGCCCACGAGGAACACACCGAGGTGGCGCGTCCATGCGCACAGCGCCATCGCCAGCGCGCTCCAGGCGGCTGCTGCGACGATGGCCCATCGCTCTCCCTTGTGCATCGTGATCAGCGACGCCGGGATGTTGCTGACGAGCGAGCCTACGCCGATCAGCATCACCACCAGCGCGGCCATGGCCACGGATGCCCCGAGGCCGCGCGCGCTCAGCGGGATGACCGGGAGGATGGCGCCCTCGGCGAGGCCGAACAGCAGCGAGGGGGCAAAGGCGGGGACGGCGATGCGCCGCAGCGAGAAGGCGTCAGGGGGCACGGGGATGGCGGGTTCGATGCGACCGCGCATTTTCGCGCTGGGGGCGGCTCGGTGCAGGGGCCTGTGGAATGCCCGTCCCCGCAGCACCGGGAGCCGCGGTCGCTGTGCATGGTCAAACCCGGCCCCGGTCTACGTCCGGAACCATGCCTGCGCATCTGTGAAAGGTCCGAGGATGGTGCGTTGTGCACTGTGCACGGGCGATGCGCAGCGCATCGTGCTGCGCGAAGACAGCGAGTGGCGGCCGGTGTGGAACCGTGTCCATTTCCATGCCGAGAGGGCCCCCGCGACGCCGGGTCGGCAGCGCTGCGCCGGTCGGCCGGTGAGGTTGTGCCAAAGACGATCAGGCACGCTTAATGCATTAAGCGACACACTACTTTACCGACCGGGAGGATTGAATGTTCCTTAAGACGAAGCTCTCCGCGAGCCTGGTGCTTGCCTTCGGAGGTGCTATCGCGCCAAGCGCGTTTGCCCAGCAGGCCCTTGAACGGGTGGAGATCACCGGCTCGTCGATTCGTCGCGTCGACGCCGAGGGCGCCCTGCCCGTCACGGTGCTTCAGCGCGCCGACATCGAGAAGACCGGCGCCACCAGCGTCACCGACTTGCTCCAGAAGATGCCTGGCCTGCAAGGCGGCACCACGGAGTCGACCTCCGTCGGCGGCGACGGCAAAGGCTTCGCCGGTGCATCGATCCACAACCTCACCGAGAACCGCACGCTGGTGCTGTTGAACGGCCGCCGCCTCGCGAACTACGGCGGGCAAAGCCTGACCGGCAACCTGGCCGGGTTCGACCTGAACAGCCTTCCGCTCGCCGCCATCGAGCGCGTCGAAGTGCTGACCGATGGCGCGTCCGCGCTGTACGGTGCCGATGCCATCGCCGGCGTCGTCAACTTCATCACCCGCCGCAACATGAGCACCGGCGACCTGAGCCTCGGTGCCTCGCGTCCGAAGGGCGCCGTGGCACGCGAAGAGCGCTTCAGCCTGAGCAAGGGCATCGGCGACCTCGAGACCGACGGCTTCAACCTGATGGCCTCGTTCGCGGTGGACCGTCGCTCGCCGATGAACGGCACGGACCGCTCGTTCTCGAAGACCGGTGTGATCGATTTCGAGAACGGCGGCAAGCGCTACCAGGCCTTCCTGGGCTCGGTCCGCGGGGCACCGGCGAACGCCACCGACGATGCAGGTGACCTGGTCAATCCGCACTACTTCCGCACCGGCGCCTGCGCTTCGTCCAACATCAAGGTCACCGACCCGGGCACCAACAAGACGTCCTGCTACTACGACTTCGCGTCGAAGCTCGAGACGTACTCGGAACGCAAGCGCCACAGCTTCTTCACGACCGCCACGGTCAAGGTCGCCCCCGACCACACGGTGTTCGCCGACGTGCTGCTCAGCCGCAACACCAGCAGCGGGAAGCTCGCTGCGGTGCCGGTTGAAATCGGCATTGCCGCGGGCAGCGCGCTGCACGACGAATACCTCGCACCGATGGGCATCACGGGGGACTCCGTGGCCTACTGGCGCGCGGCCGACCTGGGTGGTCGTACCGACGAGAACATCTCCGACTTCGGCAACGTCGTCATCGGCGCGAACGGCCTGCTGGCCGGCTGGGACTACAAGGGCGCCATCACCCATTCGGAAAGCCGCTTCAAGCAGAACATCTCGGGCTACCCGGGCGGCCTGGCCCTGAACCGCCTCCGCGACAGCGGCACCATCAACCCCTTCCTGGAGGTCGGCCAGCAAGACGCCGCAGGTGTCGCAGCGCTGTCCGCCGTGGCCTACAAGGGCCTCTGGGACGCGGGCGATTCGAAGCTGACCTCGGCCGACCTGAGCGGTTCGCGCGAGCTGTTCCAACTGGCCGGTGGTCCGCTGTCGCTCGGTACCGGCGCGAGCTTCTACCAGGAGCAGTTCGCCGGCAAGCCGTCCCTGTTCGCCCAGGGCAAGCTCGCTGACCCGGTTGCCGGCACGTTGTGTACGCCGGGCCTGCAGTACCCGGATCCGGGCGCCTGCGACCAGCGCGCCGGTGATGCCGCCGCCATCGTGCCTTACAGCGCGAAGCGCAACGCCTACGGCCTGTTCCTCGAGCTCAACGCCCCGCTGGTCAAGAGCTTCGAGCTGAATGGCGCTGTGCGGTACGACCACTACGACGACTTTGGCAGCACCACGAACGGCAAGACCAGCTTCCGCTGGACGCCGGTGCAGGGCCTGCTGTTCCGTGGCTCGGTGGGCACGGGCTTCAAGGCGCCCACGGTGCCGCAGGTCAAGGCCACGGCGCAGCCATACGGCGTGACCAGCGCGGCCTACGAGTCGACCGCAGCCCTCGAAGCCATCGCCACGTCGTTGGGTGCACAGACCCGTCCGGGCGAGGTGCAGTATGACCAGACCGCCGGCGGCAACGCCAACCTGAAGCCGGAAAAGTCGCGCCAGGCCACCATCGGCATCGTGTTCGAGCCGGTCCCGAGCGTCTCGCTCGGAGCCGACCTGTGGCACGTGGCCGTGCGTGACGTGATCGGCCAGGTCAGCGAAGGCAGCGCCTTTGCCGACCCGGCCAAGTACGCCAGTTCCTGGGCCGTCCAGCGCGACAACGCGACGGGCATCGACTACATCGCGTTCAAGGCCGACAACCAGAACCTGGGCAAGCTGTACTCCACCGGCATCGACTTCAACGTGCAGGGTCGCACCAGCACGCCGTTGGGCCGCCTCACCACGCAACTGCTGGCCACGTACATGCTGCGTGAGAAGAAGCAGCAGGCCGCCGGTGGCGAATACTTCAGCGCCGTCGGCCAGTACGACCCCTCGCTGACGACGGTGACGTTCCGCTGGCAAGGCCGTGCCACCGCGTCGCTGAAGACCGGCAACTGGACCAACACCCTGCAGGCCAACTTCAAGTCGGGCTACAAGGATGCGGTCGCGGAAGTCCAGATCGTCAACGCCGACGGCACGCTGAGCGGCGAGTACGAGGACGTGCAGCTGAAGATCAAGCGCTACGTCACCTTCGACTTCCAGTCGCAATTCCAGGCCACGAAGAACTTCTCGATCACGGCCGGCCTGCTGAATGTGTTCGATCGTGACCCGCCGCTGTCGCTTGCCAACGGCGGGCTGGGCAAGGGCCAGATGTTCGGCTACGACGACCGCTACTACGATGCGCGCGGCCGCACGCTGTACGTCAACGGCAACTTCACGTTCTGAGGTCACGGCCAGGCCGGAGCCGGGCACCATGCCCGCCTCCGGCCGGCCCGCAGGCGTGTGAACGCCGCCGCCGGTCATCCCGGTGGCTCCGGTCGTTCACCGCGCCACGACGATGTCCATCATGGCTTGTTACCCCGCGGCGACTGTGCTTGCGAGCCTGGTTGTTGCCTGTTCCATGGCGCCGTGCAGTGGGCCTGCCGCTTGCTTAGTGTTGTCCACGTCACTGAGGATCCCCACCATGTTCCAAACCCTCCGAAAATCCGCCATTGCCGCTTCGGCCGCCTTCGCCCTGATGACCAGCGCCGGCCTCGCCGTCGTGGCCCAGCCCGTCCACGCCCAGGCCGCCAGCGAGTCTGCCGCGCCCGCCACCGCGCCGGCAACGCCCGCCGTGCCGTCGGCCGCCGCGAAGCCCGCCACCACCACCGTGGACAACCCGTACGGCCTTGAAGCGCTGTGGAAGACCAGCGATGCCATCGCGAAGACCGTGCTCGTCATCCTGCTCGCCATGTCGATGGGCAGCTGGTACGTGATCGTCGTGAAGCTCATCGAGCAGACCAAGATCACCCGTCAGGCCAAGCTGGCCAACAAGACCTTCTGGAGCGCCGGCACCGTGCTCCAGGGCGCCGCTTCGCTGGAACAGGTGAGCCCGTTCCGCTTCATCGCTGAAGCCGGCCTTGAATCCACCAAGAAACACGTGGGCCTGCTCGAGCACGTCGACCTGAACAGCTGGGTCACGCTGTCCATCCAGCGCGCCATCGAGCGCGTGCAAAGCCGCCTGCAGAACGGCCTGGCCCTGCTGGCCACCGTCGGTTCCACCGCCCCGTTCGTCGGCCTGTTCGGCACGGTGTGGGGCATCTATCACGCGCTGACCGCCATTGGCGTGGCCGGCCAGGCGTCGATCGACAAGGTGGCCGGCCCGGTGGGTGAAGCGCTCATCATGACCGCCATCGGCCTGGCGGTGGCTGTGCCGGCGGTGCTGGGCTACAACTGGCTCGTGCGCCGCAACAAGGGGGCCATGGACGAAGTGCGCGGCTTTGGCAACGACCTCCACTCGGTGCTGCTCGCGACGAGCCGCAAGGCCTGAGCCATGGGCATGAACGTCGGGTCATCCGGCGGCGACGACGACGAAGTGGTTTCTGCCATCAACACCACGCCCCTCGTGGACGTGATGCTGGTGCTGCTGATCATCTTCCTGATCACCATCCCGGTGGTGACCACGTCCGTGCCGGTCGCGCTGCCGAAAGAGTCCATCGAGGTGCGCGAGAGCAAGCCCGAGAACATCATCATCTCGGTCGACCAGACGGGCGCCATCTTCTGGTACGACGCGAAGGTGCCGAATACGCAAGCCCTCGTCAGCAAGCTGAAGGCCGTTTCGCAGATGAAACCGCAACCCGAAGTGCAGATCCGCGGTGACCGCGGTGCCAACTACGACTCGGTGGGCAAGGTGGTCTACGCCAGCCAGCGGGCCGGCATCGTGAAGCTGTCGTTCATCACGGAGCCGCCCCCACGCGGGGGCTGAAAGGAGCTGTCATGGGTATGAACATTGGAAGTTCGAGCGGCAGCGACGAACCGGAAGTCATGATGGACATCAACACCACGCCGTTGATCGACGTGATGCTGGTGTTGCTGATCATGCTGATCATCACGATCCCGATCCAGCTGCACGCCGTCAACCTCGACATGCCGACCGGCAACCCGCCTCCCCAGGTGGTGCAGCCGGTCATCATGAAGATCGACATCGACGAAGCCAACCGGATCTTCGTCAACGGCGTGCTGGTGGCCGGTGGCCTGCAGGAGGTCGACTTCAAGCTGGCCGAGATGGCCAAGCTCGACATCAGCCAGCAGCCCGAGCTGCACCTGCGGCCGAACAAGCTTGCGAAGTACGAGACCGTCGCTGCGGTGATGAGCGCCGTGCAGCGTTTCGGGCTGACCAAGTTCGGCATTGTCGGCAGCGAACAGTTCATCGAATGAGGCTGCATCGCCGCCCGCTGGTCACGAGAGCCGCCGGCGGCGATCCCAGGAGACCCATGCCATGGAATTGAGTTACGAACACCCACCGTCGTCCCGACGATTCGCCGGCCTGATCGCGGTGGTGGCACTGCACGCGTTCCTCGTGTACGCGCTGGTGTCGGGGCTGGCCCGCGAAGTGGTCGAGATCGTCAAGAAACCGCTCGAGACGAAGATCATCACCGAGCTCCCGCCACCTCCGCCGCCGCCGCCGCCGCCCCCGAAGGAGATCGTCAAGGCGCAGGCGCCCAAGGTGGAGGCCCCGCCGCCGCCCTTCGTGCCGCCACCGGAAGTGCCGGTCGCCGCTGCACCCGCGCCGGTGATCACGGTGGACGTCACGCCGCCGCCGGCCGAGCCCAAGATCGAACCGGCTCCGCCGCCGGCACCGGCCCCTGCGCCACCGGCCCCGCCGGCACGCAGTGACATCGGCGTGGCCTGCCCCACCCAGGTGCAGCCGACGATGCCTCTCAAGGCCGTGCAGGAACGCATCACCGGCGTCGTGCGCGCGCAGGCACGCATCACCGGGGGTGTGGTCAAGGAGGTCACGATCCTGTCGGGCAACCGCGTGTTCTACAACGTCGTGCGCAACGCGATGCTGGCCTACAAGTGCACCGACACGGGCCAGGAAATGATCGCGACGCAGGAGTTCAACTTCAAGCTGGACGACTGACGCGGCGTCAGCGCGGGTGCCGGTGCCATGGACGGATCGTCATGGCGCCGGTGTCCCGACCTCCAGCGGGTCGGGTTCCGTCGCGGCCCGCGCGGGGTCAGGCGGCCCGGGGCAGCGCGCTGCCGTCGGCGACGGCATCGGCGAAGTGGCAGGCCACCTCGCTGCCGTCCACCGGGCGCAGCTGAGGCTCCTCGATGCTGCAGCGCGCCTGGGCATACGGGCACCGCTTGTGGAACGAGCAGCCCGATGGCGGGTTCAGCGGCGATGGCAGTTCGCCGACGATGCGGATCTTCTGCGCCCGGCGCTGCGGGTCGATGCTGGGCGTGGCCGACAGCAGTGCGCGGGTGTACGGGTGCAGGGGTTGCGCGAACAGCCGCGCCTTCGACGCAAACTCGACCACACGCCCCAGGTACATCACCATCACCCGGTCGGCGATGTGTTCGACAACGCTCAGGTTGTGGGAGATGAAGACGTACGCCATGCCGGTGCGTTCCTGCATGTCCATGAACAGGTTCAGGATCTGCGCCTGGATGGACACATCGAGCGCCGACGTGGGCTCGTCGGCCACCAGGAGCCCGGGCTGCAGCATCATGGCCCGCGCGATGGCGATGCGCTGGCGCTGCCCGCCCGAGAACATGTGCGGGTAACGCTGCGCATGCTCGGGCCGCAGCCCCACCATGGCAAGCATGGCGGCCACGCGTTCTCGGCGCTCGGCGGCGGTCAGCCCGGTGTTCAGCAGCAGCGGCTCGTCGAGCATCTGCGCGATGCGCTTGCGCGGGTTCAGCGAGGCATACGGGTTCTGGAACACCATCTGCACCCGCTTGCGCAGGGCCTTGGTGCCGGCGGCGTCCACCGTGGCGGCGTCGGTCCCACCGATCATCAGGTGCCCACCGGTGGGCTTTTCGATCAGCGTCAGCGCCCGCGCGAGCGTGGATTTTCCGCAGCCGGACTCACCTACGACGGCGAGGGTTTCGCCCCCCGACAGCGAGAAGCTGACGCCGTTGAGCGCCTTCACGGTGGCCGACGGCTTGAACATGCCGCGGGAGACTTGGTAGTGGCGCGACAGGTCGCGCGCCTCGAGCAACGGTGCGGTCATGATGAAACGTGAAGCGGGTACATGCAGCGGGCCAGGCCGCCATCGGGCATCGGCAGCAGCGCGGGGTGCACGGTGCGGCAATCGTCGCGGATGTGCGGGCAGCGGGGCGACAGCAGGCAGCCCGCCGGCCGCTCGTTGACACCCGGCACCATGCCGGCCAGCGTGGGCAGGCGGTGCGCGCCGCGGCTGTGTTCCGGAATGGACGCGAGCAGCGCCTCGGTGTACGGATGGTGCGGACGGTCGAAGAGCTGCGGCACCGCCTGCGTCTCGACCATCTCGCTCGCGTACATCACGGCGATGCGCCTGGCATGCTCGGCGAGCAGCGCCAGGTCGTGCGTGATCAGTACGAGCGCCATGTTGCGCTGGCGCTGCAGGTCCACGAGCAGGTCCAGCACCTGCGCCTGGATGGTCACGTCGAGCGCGGTGGTGGGCTCGTCGGCGATCAGCAGCTTCGGGCTGCAGGCGAGTGCCATCGCGATCATCACGCGCTGGCTCATGCCGCCCGACAGCTGGTGCGGGTAGGCATTCAGGCGCGATGCCGGGTCGGAGATCTCGACGAGCGAGAGCAGTTCGACGGCGCGGTCGCGCAGGCGCGACTTGCTGTCGTTCTGGTGCACCTTCAGCGTCTCGGTGATCTGGAAGCCCACGGTGTAGCTGGGGTTCAGGCTGCCCATCGGGTCCTGGAAGATCATCGCGATGTCGCGGCCGACGATCTCGCGGCGCTGGCGGGGCGACAGTGCCAGCAGGTCGTGGCCGTCGAAGCGCAGCACGTCGGCGGTGACGCGGCCGGGGGCTTCGATCAGGCCCATCACGGCCAGCATGCTGACACTTTTGCCGGAGCCGGACTCGCCGACGATGCCGAGCAGTTCGCCCCGGTCGAGCGTCATGTCGACGCCGCGCACCGCAGCGAACGGGCGCTCCTTCGAGCCGAACTCGACGGTCAGGTTGCGGATTTCGAGAAGGTGGTTCACGCGAGTTTCCTCATGCCCGGATCGAGCGCGTCGCGCAGGCCGTCGCCCATCAGGTTGATCGCGAGCACGGTGGTGAGGATGGCGACGCCGGGGAAGGTGACCACCCAGTTCGCGCGTTCGATGTAGTCGCGGGCCGACGCCAGCATCGTGCCCCACTCGGGCGTGGGCGGTTGCGCGCCCAGGCCCAGGAAGCCCAGCGCGGCGGCGGTCAGGATGGCGTCGGAGAAGCCGAGCGTGGCGGTGACGATGACCGGCGCCATGCAGTTCGGCAGCACGGTGTCGAACATCAGCCGGAAGGTTCCGGCACCGGCCAGGCGGGACGCCACGACGTAGTCGCGGGTCAGTTCGGTCATGGCCGACGCCCGCACGAGGCGCACGTAGCCGGGCACTGCGACGATCGCGATGGCCAGCATGGTGTTGACCAGGCCCGGGCCGAGCACCGCGACGACGGCGATGGCGAGCAGCAGGCTCGGCAACGCCAGCATGATGTCCATCAGGCGCAGGATGGCCACGCCCAGGCGCTGCGGGAAGAACGCGGCCAGCAGCCCGAGTGCGATGCCGGGCAGCATGGACAGCAGCACCGCAACGAAGCCGATCATCAGCGACAAGCGGGCACCGTACAGCAGGCGCGACAGCACGTCGCGGCCGATGTCATCGGTGCCGAGCAGGAAACGGCTGCTGCCGGCATCAGACCAGGCAGGCGGGGTGAGCAGCGCGTCGCGGAACTGCTCGACCGGGTCGTGCGGGGCCAGCACGCCGGCGAACACCGCGCAGAGCATGATCAGCACGAAGAACACGAGGCCCACGACGGCGCCGCGGTTCATCGCGAAGCTGCGCCAGAAGTCTTTCAGCGGCGAGGGCGTTGCGGACACGTCCGCGGTGGTGGCGAGGACGGCGCTCATCGGGGCGCCCCGCAGGGGAAGTGGATTGGCATGGAGGTGTCTCGGGTCATCGAGTTCGGAAGGGCGGCCAAGCTCATCGCGCGTGGCGGATGCGCGGGTTGACGAGCCCGTACATCAGGTCCACCGCGAGGTTGACGAAGATCACCAGCGAGGCGGTGATCAGGATGCCGCCCTGGATGACGGGGTAGTCGCGGCGCGCGATCGCGTCGATCAGCCACTTGCCCACGCCCGGCCACGAGAAGATGGTTTCGGTGAGCACGGCGCCACCCAGCAGGGTGCCCACCTGCAGCCCGATCACCGTGATGACCGGCACGAGCGCGTTGCGCAGCGCATGCACGAACACGATGCGGGCTGGCGACAGGCCCTTGGCGCGCGCGGTGCGCACATAGTCTTCTCGCAGCACTTCCAGCATCGCCGAGCGGGTCATGCGGGCGATCACGGCGAGGGGCACGGTGCCCAGCACGATGGCGGGCAGCATCAGGTGCGACACGGCGGAGCGGAACGCACCAGGCTCTCCCGACAGCCACGCGTCGACCAGCATGAAGCCGGTGCGCACCGGGATGTCGAACTCCAGCGTCATGCGGCCGGACACCGGCAGCGCCAGGGCCGGGGCCCAGTCGCGCATGTAGACCGAGAAGAACATGATGAGCAGCAGGCCCCACCAGAAGATCGGCATCGAGAAGCCTGTGAGCGACAGGCCCATCACGCCGTGGTCGAGCAGCGAACCGCGGCGGATGGCCGCGATCACGCCGGCCAACAGCCCGACGACGGCCGCGAAGGCCAGCGCGCACAGCGACAGCTCGACGGTGGCCGGGAAGAGCTTCAGGAACTCGGACCACACCGCTTCATGGGTGACGAAGGATTCGCCGAGGTCGAGGTGCATCGACTTCCAGACGTACGCGAGGTACTGCTCCCACAGCGGGCGGTCGAGCCCGAGGCGGTGCAGCACTTCGGCGTGGAACGCCGGGTCGAGCCGGCGTTCGCCGGCCATCACCTGCACCGGGTCCCCCGGAATCAGGTGGATCAGCGAGAACGCGAGCAGCGTGATGCCGAAGAACGTGGGAATGACAAGCGCCAGGCGGCGCAGGATGAATGCGAGCATCGGGGTCAGTCCAGCCGGGTGAATCGGAAGTCGCTGCCGCCGAACGGCGTGGCGATGAAGCCCTTCGCGCGCTGGTGCACCGCGAAGAGCTGAAGTTTGTTGGCCAGGGGAATGAGCGCCGTCTCGGTGTGGATCATGCGTTGCGCCTGCACGTACAGGTCGGTGCGCTCCTTCAGGTCCACGGTGGTTCGGGCGCGCGTGAGCAGCGCGTCGAAGGGCCTGTGGCACCAGCGTGACTTGTTGCCGCCATCCACCGCGGCGCAGCTGAGGTTGGGTGTGAAGAAGTTGTCCGGGTCGCCGTTGTCGCTGAACCAGCTGAGCAGCGCCAGGTCGTGATCGCCCTTCGCGGTGCGTTTGTAGAGCTCGCCGAGCTCCATGAGCTGCGGGCTCACCTTGACACCGATGCGCGCCCAGTCGCCCTGCAGCAGTTCGACGGCACGCTTGATGTCGCTGCTGCGCGCGGTGGCGAACAGCGTCAGCTCGCGGCCGTCGTAGCCCGACGCCTTGACGAGCTGCTTCGCACGTTCGATGTCGGTGGGGTTCTTGATGCCGGCGTCGTGGCTCCAGATGCCGGGCGGCAGGAAGCTGCCTGCGGTCGTGGCCTGCCCGCCGTACACCGACTGCACGATGCTCGCCCGGTCGACGGCCAGCGACAGGGCCTCACGGAAACGCTTGTCCGACAGGAACGGGTGCGTGTGGTTGGGCGCCAGGTACGAGGTGCTGAGCGGCTTGCTGCGCAGGATGGCGATGCGCGGATCGCCCGAGAACGAAGCGACGTTGTCGCCGCCGACTTCGCCCACCAGGCACTCGCCCGCCTTCAGGCGCTGCACGCGCACGCTCGGGTCGGGCGTGATCGCGAAGATCAGGTCGGCCTTCGGTGCGCCACCCCAGTAGGCGGTGTTGGCGGCGTAGCGCACCACCGCGTCTTTCTGGTAGCTCTTGAACACGAACGGGCCGGTGCCGACCGGCAGCGTGTTGATCTGCGTCAGCTTGCCGGCCTTCAGCAGCTGGGCCGCGTACTCGGCCGAGTACACCGACGCGATGGACGTCATCGTCAGGTTGGCGATGAGCGGCGCCTCGGCGCGCGTCAGCCGCAGGCGCACGGTCAGCTCGTCCACCTTCTCGGCCGACTGCAGCAGCGCCGGCATGCTCATGCCGGCCCAGTACGGGTAGCCCGCCTGCGCGGCGGCATGGCCGGGGTGCCTCGGGTCGTTGATGCGGTTGAGCGACCACAGCACGTCGTCGGCGTTCAGGTCGCGCGTGGGGGTGAACCAGGGCGTGGTGTGGAACTTCACGCCGCGGCGCAGGTGCAGCGTCACCACACGGCCGTCGGCGCTCACCTCCCAGCGCTCGGCAATGCCGGGCGCCACCGTGGTGGTGCCGGGCTTCATCTGCAGCAGGGTGTCGTACAGCGGGATGCCCGAGGCGTCGTTCGTGCCCACGGTCTCGTACTGCGCCACGTCGAAGCCTTCAGGCGAACTCTCCGCGCAGAAGGTCACGCTGCCGGCGGCGTGGGCGGCCGGGCCGCACAGCACCCCGGCGGCGAACGCTGCGGCCAGGGCTGCCGCCGCGCGGGCGCGGGCACAGGCGCGCGTGAGCGGACGGTGTCGCGACGTCACTTGAGGCTCACCGAGCGGAAGTCGCTGTGGGAGAACGGGCTCGGCACGAAGCCCTCGACCCGCTTGTTCAGTGCCGTCATGTTGACCGGGTACACGGTGGGAATGGCCGCGACCTCGTCATAGATCATCCTCTGCGCCTTGATGTAGATGTCGGCGCGCTTCTTCGGGTCTTTCTCGAGGCGGCCGGCCGCGAGCAGCGCTTCGAACGGCTTGTGGCACCACTGGCTCTTGTTGCTGCCGCCGGCGACGCTGGCGCAGCTCAGGTTGGGGGTGAGGAAGTTGTCCGGATCGCCGTTGTCGCTGGCCCAGCTGACGAAGGTGATGTCGTGGTCGCCGCGGCCGGCGCGCTTGAGCAGCTCGCCCCATTCCATCATCTGCACGCGCACGTTGACGCCGATGCGCGCCCAGTCGGACTGCATCAGCTCGGCCGCGCGCTTGCCGTCGATCGCCCCGCCGATGCGGGTGAACAGGGCCAGTTCGGTGCCGTCGTAGCCGCTCGCCTTGACCAGCTGCTTCGCCTTTTCGACGTCATGCCGGTCCGCAAGGCCCTTCTCGTAGCCCCACATGCTGGGCGGCATGAAGCTGACGGCCGGCGTGGCGTTGCCGCCGTACACCGAGGCCACGTAGGTCTTCTTGTCGAAGGCGAGCGCGAGGGCTTCGCGGAACCGCTTGTCCGACAGGAACTTGTGCTTCATGTTGGGCGCGATGTAGGCCGTCAGCAGTGGCGAGTTGCGCAGGATGCGCACGTTCGGATCGTTGTCGAACGTGCTGACCGTCTCGGGCTTCATGTTCGTGCCGACCAGGCACTCGCCGGCCTTCAGGCGCTGCACGCGGACGTTGGGATCGTGCGTGATCGCGAAGATCAGGTTGTCGACCTTGGGCGCGCCGCCCCAGTACGCGGTGTTGGCCGTGTAACGGATGATCGCGTCCTTCTGGTAGCTCTTGAACACGAACGGGCCGCTGCCGATGGGCTGGGTGTTGAGCTGTTCGAGCTTGCCCGATTTCTGCAACTGCTCGCCGTACTCGGCGGAGAAGACCGAACCCAGCGGCTCCATCGCCATGTCGGCGAGGAACGGCGTTTCGGGCCGGGTCAGCGTGAAACGCACGGTGTACGGGTCAACCTTGGTGACCGACTTGATCAGCGACGACATGCCCATGCCTTCCCAATACACGTAGCCGTTGCGGGCGGCAGCGTACGCGGGGTGCTTCTTGTCGTTGATGCGGTTGACCGACCAGATGACGTCGTCGGCATTCAGGTCGCGCGTGGGCTTGAACCAGGCCGTGGTGTGGAACTTGACGCCGCGGCGCAGCGAGAAGGTGTATGTCATGCCGTCGGGGCTGACCTCCCATTTCTCGGCGAGGCCGGGAACCACTTCGGTGGTGCCGCGTTTGAAGGCAAGCAGCTGGTCGTACAGCGTGCGGCCGGCCGCGTCGTTCGTCACGGCGGATTCGTACTGGGCGATGTCGAAGCCATCGGGCGAGTTTTCGGTGCACACGGTGAGGGTGCCGGCCGCGTGGGCGGACGCCGCGCCAAGGGCCAGCGCGGATGCCAACAGGGCGGTGGAGGAGAGGGACGGTTTCATCGGGGTCTCGGAAGCTGGGAAGGGCGGGGGCCATGAGAGGGGCGGCGCGACGCAGCCCCTCACCAGATGTGGATGCGCTCGGCGCGCGGCTTGTACATCGCATCGCCTGGGCGGGTGCCGAACGCCTCGTGGAAGGCGTCCAGGTTGACGACCGGGCCGTTGGTGCGGTACGACGCCGGCGCGTGCGGATCGCTCGTCAGCTGCTGCAGCGTGCGGGCGTCGCGGGCCTTCTCGCGCCACGACACCGCGTACGAAAGGAAGAAGCGCTGGTCGCCGGTCAGGCCGTCCACCACCGGCGCCTCGTGGCCGCCCAGCGACAGGCGGTAGGCCTTGTAGGCGATCTCGAGCCCGGACAGGTCGGCGATGTTCTCGCCGAGAGTGAGCCGGCCGTTGACGCGGTGGCCCGGCACCGGCTCGTAGCCGTCGAACTGCTGTGCGAGGCGGTTGCCGAGTGAATCGAAGGCTTTGCGGTCGGCGCGGGTCCACCAGTTGACGAGCCGGCCGCCGCCATCGAACTGGCTGCCCTGGTCATCGAAACCGTGGCTGATCTCGTGCCCGATGGTGGCGCCGATGGCGCCGTAGTTCGTGGCGTCGTCGGCCGTGATGTCGAAGTAGGGCGCGTCGAGGATGGCGGCCGGGAACACGATCTCGTTCAGGCTGGGTTCGTAGTACGCGTTGACGGTCTGCGGCGTCATGAACCATTCGCTGCGGTCCACCGCCCGGCCCACCTGGCGAGCCAGGCGCTCGTGCTCGAAGCGGCGGGCGCGCATCTCGTTGCCCAGCGCATCGCCGTCGACGACGGACAGATCGCCGTACTCGCGCCACCGGTCGGGGTAACCGATCTTGGTGGTGTAGCGGCTGAGCTTGTCTTTTGCGCGTGCCTGGGTCCGGGGGCCCATCCAGTGCAGCGTATCGATGGACTGGCCGTAGGCCACCATCAGGTTGTCGACGAGGGCCTGCATGCGAGCCCGGTGCTCAGGCGGGAAATGCCGGGCCACGTAGATCTGGCCCACGCCTTCGCCCAGCGCGTGGTCCACCGCGGCGGTGGCCTGCTGCCAGCGGGGGCGCGGTTGCTCTTCGCCGCGCAGCGCCTGGCCGTGGAAGGCAAACGCGGCCATGCGGAACGGTTGCGGCAACACCGGGGCGTTCGCGTCCAGCACGCGCACCCGTTGGTACAGCTTCCACGTGGCGAGCGGCGTGCGCTGCACGATGCGACTCAGCGCCGCGGCGTACGGCGGCTGCGAGACCGACAGGTGATCGATGTTGGCGGTGTGGGCGCCGGTGAAATACGCCGGCCAATCGACGCCCCGCGCCAGACGCGCCAGCTGGGGCAAGGTGCGCGGGTTGTAGGTCTTGACCGCGTCGCGGCTGTCGACCTGCGACCACTGCACCCCGGCCAGTTGCAGCTCGAGCGCGTAGACCGCCTGGGCGTGCGCCTCGGCTTCGGCGTCGCCCGCCAGCGTGAGCAGCGTGCCCAGGTAGCGGCGGTACGCGTCCCGCGCCTTCGCGAATCCGGCGCCGTCGCGCAGGTAGTAGTCGCGGTCGGGCAGGCCGAGGCCGTCCTGGCGGATGGTGACGCGGTAGCGCCCCGGCTCCTTCGCGTCGGGCGTCACCTGCGTCTCCACCGGTGCCGGTACCGCGCCCATCCAGCGGCCCCAGAGGGCCGCCAGCGCCGACGGCGAATCGACCGCGTCGATCTGGTCCAGCAGTGGTTCCAGCGGCCGCAGGCCGGCGGCGTCGATGGCCGCTTCGTCGAGGTAGGTGCGGTAGTACTTGCTGATCTTCTGGCCAACGCTGCCGGGCGCCTGCGGCTGCTCGCCGAGGGTTTCGCAGATGCGCTGCACGCGGGCATCGGCGCGGTCCACCAGCGCGTACGCCACGCCATAGGCCGACTTGTCGGCCGGAATGGGCGTGGCGTCCAGCCATTCGCCATTCGCGGCCACGAACAGGTCATGGCGGGCACGGGCGATGAGGTCGGCCGCGGCTGGCGCCGCCAGCGCCGGGCGGGCGCACGCGGCGAACAGCACGGCGCACCCGAGGCGTGCCAGCATTGAGGGGGTTCTGACAACCATGGGCGCGCTCACCAGATGCGGATGCGGGCGTGGCTCGGCTTGTACATGCCGTCGCCGGGGTTCGTGCCGAAGCCTTCGTGGAAGCCATCGTGGTTGGTGGCCGCGCCGTTGGCCCGGAACCGCGGCGGCGAGTGCGGGTCGATCGTCAGCATCTGCAGGATGCGGGCCTCGCGGAACTTGCTGCGCCAGGCCTGGGCCCACGACATGAAGAAGCGCTGGTCGCCCGTCAGCCCGTCGATCACCGGCGCCGGCTTGCCGGCGAGTGCGGCGTGATAGGCCTTGTAGGCGATCTGCAGGCCGGAGAGATCGGCAATGTTCTCGCCCAGCGTCAAGCGTCCATTCAGCTTGTGGTGCGGCAGCGGCTCGTAGGCGGCGTACTGGGCGG
Source organism: Rhizobacter sp. Root1221 (assembly GCF_001425785.1). Taxonomy (GTDB): domain Bacteria; phylum Pseudomonadota; class Gammaproteobacteria; order Burkholderiales; family Burkholderiaceae_C; genus Rhizobacter. The sequence continues at coordinate 118,170 of NZ_LMDI01000010.1, forward strand.
CGAGCTGTGTGCCGAGCACGTCGAAGGCCTTGCGGTCGGCTGCGGTCCACCAGTTGTCCAGCTTGCCATTGCCGTCGAACTGGCTGCCCTCGTCGTCGAAGCCGTGGCTGATCTCATGGCCGATCACCGCGCCGATGGCGCCGTAGTTGGTGGCGTCGTCGGCGCCCATGTCGAAGAAGGGTGGTTCGAGGATGGCGGCCGGGAACACGATCTCGTTGGTACTCGGGTTGTAGTAGGCATTGACGGTCTGCGGCGTCATGCCCCATTCGGTGCGGTCCACCTTCTGGCCCACCCGCCTGGCGCGGCGCTCGTACGAGAACCGGCCCGCGCGCACGGCGTTGCCGAACGCATCGCCGTCGCGGATGGCCAGCGCGGTGTAGTCGCGCCACTTGTCGGGGTACCCGATCTTGGTGGTGTACTTGCCGAGCTTCTCCTTCGCGCGCAGGCGGGTGACCGGGCTCATCCAGGCGACGCCGTCGATCGACTGGCCGAAGGCGGTCAGCAGGTTCTGCACGAGCTCGTTCATGCGGCTCTTGTATTCCGGGGGGAAGTGGCGTGCCACGTAGATCTGCCCTGCGGCTTCACCGAGCGCGCCATCGAGCGCCGCGGTGGCCAGCTGCCAGCGCGGCTCTTGCACCTCGCTGCCTTGAATGGCCTTGCCGTGGAAGGCGAAGTGGGCCTCGCGGAAGGCCTGTGGCAGCACCTGGGCGTTGCCGTCGAGCAGGCGCACGCGCAGGTACAGCTTCCACGTGGCGAGCGGCACCTGCTCCACAGCCTTCGCGAACGCGATGGCATAGCTCGGTTGGTTGATCGACACGCGGTCGATGACGGGCAGCGACGCGCCTTCGAAGTAGGCGTTCCAGGCGAGGCCCGGCGCGCGGCGGTTCAGCACGTCGACCGTCATCGGGTTGTAGATCCTGACCGGGTTGCGGTTGGCGACCGGGGTCCATTGCGCCTTGGCAAGGCGCGTCTCCAGCGCCACGACAGCGGCCGCGTGGGCCGGGGCATCGGCGTCGCCAGCGAGGCCCAGCAGCGTCTGCACATACACGGCGTAGGCCGCGCGGGCCTTGCCGAAGCGCTCGCCCGCATGGAGGTAGTAGCCGCGGTTCGGCATGCCCAACCCCGACTGCCAGGCCGCGGCGCGGTAGGTGGTGGGGTCCTTCGGGTCGACATCGACGTCGCTCTGCATCGGCGTGGAGACGACGCCTTGCAGCCGGCCGAACAGCGCGGCCAGCTCAGCCTTCGACGCCACGGCGTCGATCTGCGCGAGCCACGGCACCACCGGGGCGGTGCCGGCCAGGTCGATGGCGGACTCGTCGGTGAAGCTGCGGTAGAACGCGCCGATCTTGAACTCGTTGGTGCCGGGCGCCGCCTGGCCCGCGGCCAGTTCCTCGGCGATCTTGCGCACGCGCTCATCGGAGCGGTCGCGCAGCTGGATGAAGCTGCCGAAGCTGGATTTGTCGGCCGGGATCGGCGTGTCCTTCAGCCACTGGCCGTTGACGGCGGAGAACAGGTCGTCCTGGGGGCGGACGGTGGTGTCGAAATGCACCCGGTCGATGCCGGAGCGCAGCGGTTGGGCCAGCGCCACGCTGGTGTGCAACGCGAGCACGGAGAGCGCAATGAAGCGGAGTTGCATGGGAACTTCGATGAATGGGCGAAGCCGCGCGCCCGCACGGGGGAATCGGCCAGCGGGCCGGGCGGACTATTTCAGACGGACGCCGAAGAACTGGACGCTGGCGAACGGGCTCAACTTGTAGCCCTCGACGTTCTGCAACATCGGCTGGTACATGACCGAGTGCGCGAGCGGCACCCACGGCGCCTGGCGCTTGACCACCTCTTGCGCCGTTTCGTAGAGCTTCGTGCGTTGGGCGACGTCGGCGGTCTGCTTGGCCTTGGTGATGAGGCTGTCGAATTCGGGGTCGCACCACTGGGCGTAGTTGCTGCCGCCCACCGCGGCGCAACCCAGCAGCACGGCCAGGAAGTTGTCCGGGTCGCCGTTGTCGCCGTTCCAGCCGAACATGCCGATGTCGCTCTCGCCGGCCTTGCCGCGCTTGAGGTATTCGGCCCATTCGTACTTGACGATCTGGGCTTTGATGCCGACCTTGGCCAGGTCGGACTGGATCAGCTCGGCCGTCTGCTGGCCGTTCGGGTTGTACGGGCGCTGCACCGGCAGGGCCCAGAGCTTCGTCTCGAAGCCGTTCGGGAAGCCGGCCTTCGCGAGCAGCGCCTTGGCCTTCTCGGGGTTGTATTCGTAGTCCTTGACCGCCTTGTTGTAGGACCACATGGTGGGCGGAATGGGGTTCACCGCCACCGTGCCGGCGCCCTGGTACACCGCGGACATCAGCGACTGCTTGTTGATGGCCATGTTGATGGCCTGGCGCACGTCGCGGTTGTCGAACGGCTTGTGCGTGACGTTGAGCGACAGGTAGCCGACGTTCAGCCCCGGTTGGTGCAGCAGCTTGATGCGCGGATCCTTCTTCATCGACTCGACCTCGGCCGGCTTCGGGTAGGCCGACACGTGGCACTCACCCGCCTTCAGCTTCTGCGCCCGGACGGCGGAGTCGGTGGTGATCGCGAAGATCAGGTTGTCGATGGCCGGCTTGCCGGCCCAGTAGGCGGGGAACGCGGCGTAGCGGATCTGCGCGTCCTTGTCGTAGCGCTTCAGCACGAACGGGCCGGTGCCGACCGGTTTGGTATTGAGGTCGTTGCCGGTGCCAGCCTTGAGCAGCTGGTCGGCGTACTCGGCGGATTGGATGGAGGCGAAGTCCATCGCGAGGTCGGCGAGGAAGGCGGCATCGAGTGTCTTCAGCGTGATGCGCACGGTGAGCGCATCGGGCTTCTCGAGCTTGGCGATGTTGGTGTCGAGGCCCATGTCCGACGCGTATTCGAACGACGCCGGGAACGCCTTGCGGAAGGCGTTCTCCTTGTTGATCATGCGGTCGAGCGTGAAGATCACGTCATCGGCGTTCAGCTCGCGGGTGGGTTTGAACCACTCGGTGGTGTGAAACTTCACACCCTTGCGCAGGTTGAACGTGTAGACCAGGCCGTCGGGACTGATGGTCCAGCGCTCGGCGAGGGCGGGCTCGATGCGCGTGCCGCCGCGCTCGAATTGCACGATGCGATTGAAGATGGCTTGCGAGCTGGCGTCGAAGGTGGTGCCGGCGGTGTAGCGGGCCGGGTCGAACCCCTCCGGGCTGCCCTCGGAACAGTAGATGAGGGTGGTGCTGGCACCCTGCGCGCCCAGGGCGGTGGCGGCGAGGGCAGTGGCCGCCAGGGTATGGCGGATGACACGGTGCATGGTGTTCATTGACAAAGGCCGCCTTGTGGGCAACGAGAGTTTGACGAGGTCCAGATCACCCGAGACCCGGGAATTGGGTGCGTTCCCGTCAACGCAAGTTTCGAACCAGCTGGCAGGAGAGCGGCGATGTGGCCACGTCCGGACAGGGGCGCGTCATTCGGGCACAGCCCCTTGGCCGCCTGCCCCGGGGGCGGTGGCGACATCGCGGGACAAGTGGCTGCGTGGGGCCGGGTTCACCGGCTCGCACCAGAATGGCGCTGCTGAAGGGCGTCCGATGCCGGCATCGACGGCCTCGCGGAACAGCGCCCTTGGCCCAGAGTCGAGCAGCTCGCTGCGCTTGCCGAACTTCATGCGCTTGAGCTGCGCCATCTCGAACGTCAAGGTGCATGGACGCGACCTCGCCAACGAGGCGATCGCGAAGACGAACCCCATCGATGCGATCCGTTCTGACGAAGACATTCGCTGGCGGGCAGTCGGGCGCCTGCAAGGCGATGTTCGCCTTCTCGAAGGCCTTCGCCATCGCGGATTCGGTCATCAAGATCGAGCAGGCCACCACGAGCGCAGCGATGTCTGCTCCGTTTCCGGCGAACCATGGGTGCCATGGCGACGGTGGCGGCCAGTCCGAAGGACGCCTACTAGCCCCCTATGCCGATCCACCTCCGGGATGATCCTACGCCCGCGCGACGATCGGCCCGTTAAGCTGCCGAGTCTGCCGTGGCGAACAGCAGTCTTTGGGGAGGAAAGCATGGAAGAAAATGCATCACCCACGGTCAGGTGGACCGACGAGTGGTGGCGGTGGCCGCTGGTGCCTGTCGCTGCGGTCGCGGGACTGTTTGCTGCGTGGATCGCTGCGAGCGCGGTGCTCTGGCTTCAGATGAAGTTCACAGGCGGTTTTGCCGAGGACGGCTGGTACTTCCGCTTCATCGTTCCAGCCCTTGCCTCGGCGGCGGCGGGCTACGGCTACTCAATGGCAGCTTGCATGACTGCCCCTCGGGGTCACAAGTTCGCCGGTACTGCGATGGTGACCCTGCTCGCCGTCGTCGGGCTGCTGAGCACCACGATCGCCTGGACTTCTACAAACTACTCAGTGGGCCTCGCTATCCAGACCACCGTTGCCGCGGTCGTTACCCAGGCTGCCGCGATCGCCGCCCTAGTCGCGTTCGAGACGTGAGGCGCTATTGACCACCTACGTGTGAGCAAGGTGAAGATCGAGCGCGAAGACGCCAATCGCATCAAGATCGAAGGGCCCTAAAAAGGGCCGGCTCGTCGAGCAGGACAGTCTCTGGAATCCGACCGCACCCCTTCGCCCCTTCGGGCCATCACATGCCGTCCGCAGCGACAACAACCACGGAAGAACCGATGATGAAGACATTCGCCGTTTCGGCTGCTGCACTGACCCTGTGCGGTTGCATGACCAGCGCGATCACGCGCATGGATGGAGACACGTACATGGTGTCCAAGACCAGCGCCGGCGGTGGTTTGGTCACTGCCGCCGGACCAACCGCTGACGTGTACGAGGCAGCCAACAAGTTCTGCGACGAGAAGGGTCAGGTCGTGGAGACCGTCAATCTGGTCGCACAAAACGGCGTGCCGTTCCGCGCCGCCAATGCCCGCCTGCAGTTCAGATGCAGAAAACCGGGCTGACCCACCTCAACTCTCAGGGCCTGCTTTCGCTTTGCTGTTCCCTTCGAGTCCATGGCAGCCCTCCACCGCATGGCCGAGGGTTCTTCTCCTGTCACGCCTGATCCCCACTTTTCTCAGTGGACAGAGACCACCCGCTGAGGGCCCCGCGGACGATCAATTGAAGAGTTCGGTCGCCGCTTGCTTGAACTGCGTCACCAAAAGAGCCACATCGGTTCCGATGGCGGCGCCAACAGCGCCTTCAAGGATGGTGCGCACCGATCGCGCGCTCTCCCGAATGAACGCCAGGCGCGGCTTCGGCGCAGTAGCCTGCGCCGCGATCGTGGCGAGGTCCGCCGCCACTTCCGCGGCCTGGGTCGGACTCAGCTTCAGCTGATCCACCTTCGCCTGCAGCTCGCGCGTGGCGGCGAGCAGCGCCGACAGGTCGCCCGAGCCCGAGTGGGATAGCGACTGTGTTGAATCCACTGTGCCCAGCTGGATCTGAGAATGGTCGCCCTGGTTGAAGATGTTCTGGTTCTCGATCACGTAGGTTACCTCCGCTCTGTGCGCATTGGACTTTTCGTCTTGTGAGAAGGTCATGTCTTGACCCACGACGCCTGCCTCTTCGAGCTTGAGCGCCCAGTCGAGCACCGCATTTCTCACCGCGTTTGGGATGGAATGAATAGCCGCGGCGGTGACCAGGAACGCTGGCCGAGGAATTCCCAGCTCCCGCATCAGCTGTCCCTCAAAGGGCGGAGGGTAGAACAGCTGCAGAGTTCGGGAGATGCTGTCTTCGAGCGGCCCGCCCATTGCCTCCAGGTCCGCGAGTGGCTGTGCCATCCCACGACGCTGCAAGAGTTCCGCATGCCTTGGGTTTACCGACAAGGGGACCCATGACCCAGACGGATGAAGGCACTGGAGGTTGCCCTGTAGGTATCGGTACTCCGGCAGGTCAGACGTCCGCGTGTAGCCGTTCAACTCGCGCTCGATCCATCCGACGAGTTCGACCGCGCCCAACTTTCGAGACGTGACCAATGCCTTGCGAAGGAGGGCGCCGACGCTGTGCGCGTCGGACATGGCGGCCTGCTGGAGTTCATGAACGAGTGATCCCATCGGCCCGACTCCCCGGTAGGCCCGATCGAATTTCAGACGACTGCCTGATAAAAGTCGAGCCGCATGCGAAAACGGGCTGCACCTTGCGATGCAACCCGTTGATTCATTTGGTGGCGCTTCAGGGATTCGAACCCCGGACCTGCGGATTATGATTCCGTCGCTCTAACCGGCTGAGCTAAAGCGCCTAAGCCTCACATTATAACCATGCAATCGGCGACTGCGCTACTCTTGCGCCTCGGCTCGCCACACACGAATTCACATGTTCAGCTTTTTCAAGAAGAAGTCCTCCCCTACCGAGGCCCCTGCGCCTGCACCCGCCGAGGTGCCGGCCGAGGAGCGCCGCAGCTGGGTGGACCGGCTTCGCAGCGGCATCGGCCTGGGTGAATCCCCCGCGGAGGCCGAGCCCACGGCGCCCGAACCTGCGCCTGCCCCGGCGCCAGTGCCAGTGCCAGTGCCAGTGCCAGTGCCAGTGCCCGCGTCAGTCCCGTCGCCGTCGCCTGCACCGGCCGCTGTGGTGCCTGTCCCCGCGCCGGTGGCCGAAGTGCCGCCGGCCACCCCCGCGGCAGCCCCGCCGGCCATCGAACCCGAACGCCGCTCGTGGATGGACAAGCTGCGCAACGGCCTGCGCAAGACCGGCTCCAGCATTTCGCAGGTGTTCACCGGCACCCAGATCGACGATGCGCTGTATGAAGACCTCGAATCCGCACTGCTGATGGCTGACGCGGGTGTCAAGGCCACCGAGTTCCTGCTGACGGACCTGAAGTGGCGGGTCAAGGAGGCCAAGGTCACCGACCCGGCGGCCGTGAAGGGCCTGCTGGCCGACGCCATCACCGACCTGCTCCGGCCTCTGGAAAAACCGCTGCAGATCGGCGAGGCCACACCCACCGTGATGATGGTGGTGGGGGTCAACGGCGCGGGCAAGACCACCAGCATCGGCAAGCTCACGCGCCACCTGGCCGACAACGGCCAGAAGGTGCTGCTGGCCGCGGCCGACACGTTCCGCGCCGCCGCGCGCGAGCAGTTGGCGGTGTGGGCCGACCGTGCCGACCGCCCCGACGACAAGGCCGTGGCGGTGGAGATCGTGTCCCAGGAAAGTGGCGACCCGTCGTCGGTCAGCTTCGACGCCGTGGTGGCCGGCAAGTCCCGCGGCTGCGACGTGGTGATCGCCGACACGGCCGGCCGCCTGCCTACACAGCTGCACCTGATGGAAGAGCTGAAGAAGATCAAGCGCGTGATCGGCAAGGCGCAGGACGGCGCGCCGCACGAAGTGCTGCTGGTGGTGGACGGCAACACCGGGCAGAACGCGCTGTCGCAGGTGAGGGCGTTCGACGACGCGCTGCAGCTGACGGGCCTGATCATCACGAAGCTCGATGGCACGGCCAAGGGCGGGGTACTCGCGGCCATCGCGCGCGAACGGCCGATCCCGGTGTACTTCGTGGGCGTGGGCGAAAAGCTCGAAGACCTGCAGACTTTCAATGCCCGGGAGTTCGCGCAGGCGGTGCTGGCCTGACCCCCTGTGTCATCTCGGCGGACGCCCACTGCTGACCAGGGAAAATCTCGGGTCATCCCGGCGCAGGCCCACTGCTGTCCGGGGAAAATCTCGGGTCATCCCGGCGAACGCCGGGACCCACCGAGTCCAGGCGCCGCGACGTCCCGGTCACATCTGGCCTGAAACCCCCGCCTCAACGCTTCTCTCGACAGCGTCTAACGTTTGGACCCGCTGCAGGCAACACCTGCTCTGCATCACACGCTCGAGCCCATGCGTCCAGTGGGTCCCGGCTTTCGCCGGGATGACAACGCTGCGATTGAGTCGACCCATCGGTGAATCGGCCTGCACCTCCGATGCCTGCTGGCAACGCAGCCATTCGGGTTGAATTTCCCCGGACAGCAGTGGGCGCAGCCCGGGATGACAAAAGGATTTAGGCCTTCCGCGACGGCGGCGCACCAGCCGACGAACGCGGCGGGGCGGCCGGCACGTTGCCCAGCGGCACGGCGGCCGAGTCGAGGTTGTCGAACCAGGTGGACGGCGGCGGGTCGCGCTGCTCGAGCTCGGAGTCGAGCATGGCATCGGCTTCCACCGGCTCGTTGAGGCGTGGCAGCACCGGCGCGGCAGTGGCCCCCTCCGCAGCAGCGGCTTTGCTCAGCACCAGGTCGCGCGCAACGGCCGGCGTGGGGATGGTGTGCTCGTGCCACACGTGCATCGGGATGCCGGCGGCGGCGATCACGCGGTCCATGCGGGCATGGCGCTGGCGGGCCCGTGCGTTTTCCTTGCCGTCTTCCGCACGCACGTCGACCACGGCCACTACCTGGGACTGGGCGTCGCAGACGACGATGTCGGCCGACATCAGCCCCACGCGCCGAAGCCATTCCGAATAGGAGTTGCGGGTGGGCACCTTCATGAACCGCGACAGGGGCACCTGGGCCAGGATGATGTGGTCGGGCAGGGCGGTGTGCAGCACGAACCACGCCTTGCGCTCGGCGGGGGTCAGCACCCGGGTGGCCTGGGGGGGCCATGCGGCCACGGTGTCGAGTGCCTCCATGCCGCGTGGCTTGTTGCCCTTGCCCTTGCGCTGAGGGGGCGCGGCGGGTTTGCGCAGGCGCATGAACACCAGGGCCAGGACGGCCACGACAACAAGCCCCGCAATGATCAACGGTTCCATCGCACTTCTTGGTTAGGGAGGGGGATCGCCGACCTTAACGGCGGAGGTCAGGCGGGTCAATGGCGGAAGTTACCTGCCGTGACGAATCAGCGCAGGCCGGCGGGGCCACCCATGCCCTTCATGCCCCCCATGCGTTTCATCATCTTCATCAGGCCGCCTCCCTTCATCTTCTTCATCATTCCCTGCATCTGCTCGAACTGGTTGAGGAGGCGGTTGACGTCCTGCACCTGGACCCCCGCGCCCGCGGCGATGCGGCGCTTGCGGGTGGCCTTCAGCAGTTCGGGCTTGCGGCGCTCGAGCGGGGTCATCGAGTTGATGATGCCTTCCATGCGGCGCACGTCGCGCTCGGCACGGTCCATGTCGGCCGCACCCGTCTTGGCGGTCATCTGGGCCGGCAGCTTGTCCATCAGGCCGGCCAGGCCGCCCATCTTCTTCATCTGGGAGATCTGGGACAGGAAGTCGTTCAGGTCGAAGTTGTCGCCCGACTTGAGCTTGTCGGCGAGCTTCTGGGCCGCCGCGACATCCACGCCCTTCTGGACCTCCTCGACGAGGGCGACGATGTCGCCCATGCCGAGCACCCGGCCCGCATGGCGCTGGGCGTCGAACACCTCCAGGCCGTCGATCTTCTCGCTGACACCGGCGAACTTGATGGGCACGCCGGTGACCTGCCGCACCGACAGCGCGGCGCCGCCGCGGGAGTCGCCGTCGGTCTTGGTCAGCACGATGCCGGTGAGCGGCAGGGCCTCCTTGAACGCCCGGGCGGTGTTGATGGCGTCCTGGCCCTGCATCGCGTCCACGACGAACAGGGTCTCGACCGGGTTGACCGCCGCGTGCAGCTCGGCGATCTCCTTCATCAGGGCCTCGTCGATGGCCAGGCGGCCGGCGGTGTCGACCAGCAGCACGTCGAAGTAGTGGCGGCGGGCGTGGTCGAGCGCGGCGCGGGCGATGTCGACCGGCTTGTCGGTGGGGAGGGACGGGAACCACTCGGCGCCGGCCTGCCGGGTGACCGTCTTCAGCTGCTCGATGGCGGCGGGGCGGTACACGTCGGCGGAGACCGTCAGCACCTTCTTCTTGCGGCGCTCGATCAGGTGTTTGGCGAGCTTGGCGGTGGTGGTGGTCTTGCCGGCGCCCTGCAGGCCGGCCATCAGGATCACCGCGGGCGGCTGGGCGGCGAGGTTGATGTCGGACACCCCTTCGCCCATCGTGGCCGTCAGTTCGCGGTTGACGATGCCGACGAGTGCCTGGCCCGGCGACAGCGACCCCACCACGTCGGCGCCAAGCGCCTTTTCCTTCACCCGGGCGATGAAGTCTCGAACGACGGGCAGCGCCACGTCGGCTTCGAGCAGCGCCATGCGCACCTCGCGCAGCATGTCCTGGACGTTGTCTTCGGTGATGCGGGCTTGCCCGCGCATCGTCTTGACGAGGCGACTCAGGCGGTCGGTGAGGGTGGATGCCATGGGGGAGGGCGCACGCCGGGAACCGGGCACGCGAAAGTACACTGTGGCGATGATTTTATCGTCCGGCTTGTCCGCCTCCCTCGCGAACCCTGCCACGCTGGCGCTGTGGGTACCCAGCCTGCTGGCGCTGGTGGCCTATGGCGCGGCCGTGTGGCTGCGTGAATCCGCGGGCGACTGGCCCCGGCGCGCACTGCTCATCGGGTGGGCCGCGCACGCGGCGGCCATCGTGGTCGACATGGCCGGCATCGGCACCGGCATCCCCGGCGCGCGCTTCGGGTTCGCGCCGGCGCTGTCGGCCACGTTGTGGCTGGTGCTGGCGGTCTATGCCGTCGAAACCCAATGGGTGCCGCTGCCCGGCGTGCGGCGTGCACTGGCCTCGCTCGGTGTCGTGGCCGTGGTGCTGGCCGCGCTGTTTCCCGGTGAGTTCCGCCCGCAGATCGCATCGCCCTGGGCGCCGGTGCACTGGGCGCTCGGCATCGCGTCGTACGGGCTGTTCGGTGCCGCGGTGCTGCACGCGGCCATGCTGGATGCCGCCGAACGCCGGCTGCGCCTGAAGCGCCTGGCGCCCGACGCCGCGCCCCTCGGCATGCCGCTGCTGCGCCTCGAACGCCTGACGTTCCAGTTCGTGGCCGCCGGGTTCGCGCTGCTGTCGGCCACGCTGCTGCTCGGCTGGTGGTTCGCCAATCCCTGGCGGTGGGACCACAAGGCGGTGTTTTCGGTGCTGGGCTGGCTCGTGTTCGCCGCATTGCTGGTGGGACGCCGCAAGCTCGGCTGGCGCGGCCGGCCGGCGGTGCGGTGGCTGTACGCCGGCGCGGCGCTGCTGCTGCTGGCCTACGTCGGATCGCGTTTCATGCTCGAAGTGGTCCTGCAGCGGGCCCCCTATGCCTCGTGAAGTGAGTCGACCGTGATGAAGTTCGTGTTGCTTGCGTTGCTGATCGCCGCGGTCATCTGGTGGCTGAGGGGCGCGCGCCGGGTGGGCAAACCGCCGGCCGGCAGCCCGCCGCCCGCACCGTCCGCCACCGAACCGTCGGTGATGGTCGCCTGCGCCCACTGCGGCGTGCACCTGCCGCGGGCGGAGGCGCTGCCCGGCCCCGATGGGGTCTTCTGCAGCGAGGCCCACCGCACCGCCGGCCGGATGCCCCGATGACCACCGATCGCAGCCCCCGGGACGAGCGGCGCAAGGCGTCGCGGCGCGTCCCCCCGAAACCGCGCGACGAATCCTGGTTCGGCGCCCTCGGTGTCAGTGGCGAGACCACCATGCCGGAGGACGGCTGGGCCGACGCCGCCGAGTCGCGCCACGACGGTGACTGGCAGGCCGTGGGTGCCGCTGAAACAGAATCCCGCTTCCTGAGCCGCCAGGCCCGGCGCATCGTCGGCAGCGGGCAGACCGCGTTCCAGCGCATCTACGGCGCCTTCATCAGCGCGCGCGCCACGCTCGGCATCGCCCTCGTGGCGTCCGTGGCCATCAGCAGCGTGTTCGGCACCCGGCCGCCCTTCGAGGCGGCGCTCGTGTGCATCGCCTACGCGGTGCTCGCGTTTTCCATGTGGGTGCTCCCGCGGGTGCGGCCCAACGTGCCGCCGAGCACGCTCGCGCGGCTGCGCAGCAAGCAGTTCCTCGCCACCATCGGGGTCGACGTGGTGTGTTTCATCGCGCTGCACGCGATGTCGCCGCCGGCCACGCTCAACTACGTGGCGCTGCTCGTGCTGCCGGTGCTGATGGCCGGGGTGCTGACGCCGCGGCTGATGGCGCTTGGCACCGCGTCGGTCATCACGCTGGCGCTGCTGGCGCTGGCCGCCCTGGGGGTTGTCAAGGGCGGTGAGCTGACGGTGCTGCTGACCCAGGCCGGACTCGCTGGCGCTGGCTTGTTCGTGATCGCCATCCTGGCGGGCGAACTGGCCGGGCGCCTGGCGCGCGAGGAACTGACGGCCCGCGGCAGCCTGGAACTCGCCCGCCAGCAGGCGCAGCTCAATCGCCTGGTCATCGAGGAGATGACCGAGGGGGTGCTGGTGGTGGACCGCCGCGGCCGCGTGCGCGCGGCCAACCCGGCGGCGCGCGGCCTGCTCGTCACCGAGGGGCTGTCCACCGAGGCGCCATTCCCGCTGTGGGGCGTGGGCGCGTGGTCGGCCCTCGTGAAGTCGGTGGAGCGCGCGTTTTCGGATGGCCGGTGGCCGGACGGTGGCCGTGACGTGGTGCTGACGTTCGACTCCGGCGCCACCCGCACGCTGCGCCTGCGGGTGCGGTTCACGCGCCGCCGTGACTCCAAGGCCACCGAGGAGCTGTGCGTGCTGTTCCTGGAAGACGTGCGCAGCGTGCAGGCCCGCACCCGGCAGGAAAAGCTCGCGGCCATGGGCCGGGTGTCGGCCGGCATTGCTCACGAGATCCGCAACCCGCTCGCGGCCATCTCGCAGGCCAACGCGCTGATGGCCGAAGATGCCACCACACCCAGCCAGCGCCAACTCACGCGCATGGTCACCGACAACGTGGAGCGCCTCAAGCGCATCGTCGACGACGTGATGGAGGTGGCCCCGGGCGAGTTGCGCGAACCCGAGGTGATCGACGTCACCGCGCTCGTGGGGTCGGTGTGCAGCGAATGGGCACGCACCGTGGAACTGCCGCTCGGGGAACACAGCGTGCTGCGGGTGGACATCCCCAACGAGCCCGTGGGGGTGCTGTTCGACCCCGAGCACCTGCGCCGCGTGCTCGTCAACCTGCTCGACAACGCCCGCCGCCACGCCAGCAACGCGGCCGGTGCGGTGCGGGTGCGGCTGAGCGTGCGCGACGACACCCGGGCGGTGGTCAGCGTGCTCAGCGACGGCCTGCCCATCCCGCCAGATGTGGAACGTTACCTCTTCGAACCGTTCTTTTCCACGCGGAGCCGCGGCACGGGCCTGGGACTGTATATTTGCCGCGAATTGTGCGAACGGTACGGTGCCCGCATCGACTACCGCATCCGCCCTCCCGCCGAACCGAACCGAAACGAGTTTTTCGTGGCCATGCGCCGGCAGCCGTTGCCGAGCAGTGGTGCCATGGAAGCCCGATTGCACCTGACCTCTTGAGCCGCGCTGCCACCCTGGGACCGACCGAATGAGTTCCCCCTCGCATTTCAGCCTGCTCGTCATCGACGACGAGCCCGACCTGCGCACCCTCTACGAGCTGACGCTGCTGCGCGAAGGCTATGACGTTGAAACCGCGGGCACCGTCGAGGACGCCTGGCTGCACCTGAAGGACCGCACGTACAGCGCGGTCATCACCGACATGCGCCTGCCCGACGGCACCGGGCTCGACCTGCTGCGCCGGCTCGAAGAGGCCGGCCGCCGCGAGAAGGCCATCGTCATCACCGCCTACGGTTCGGCCGAAAACGCGGTCGAGGCGCTGAAGTCGGGGGCGTACGACTACCTGACCAAACCCGTGGACCTGAAACAGTTCCGCGCCGTCGTGGCGTCGGCGCTCGGGCGCGGCGCCGGTTCGCCCACCGTGAACCCGGCCAGCCTGCCGTCCGAACACGGCGGTGCGCCAGCCGTGGCTGCCCCCGCGCCGGGCTTGCTGCTCGGCACCCCGGCGGTCGTGGTGGCCCCGGCGGCGCGGGGGCCGGTGAGCCTCGCGCTGTCGCGCATGGCCGGGCAGTCGTCGGCCATCGAGCAGGTGCGGTCGCTGGTCGAGAAGGTGGCGCGCAGCATGGCGCCCGTGCTGGTCAACGGCGAGTCCGGCACCGGCAAGGAGCTGGTGGCCCGTGCCATCCACGAGGTCAGCCCGCGAGGGGCGCAGCCGTTCATCGCGGTGAACTGCAGCGCCATCCCCGAACACCTGCTCGAGGCCGAGTTCTTCGGTTACCGCAAGGGCGCCTTCACCGGCGCTGCCGACGACCGCGAAGGCTTCTTCCAGGCTGCCAACGGCGGCACGCTGTTCCTTGACGAGATCGGTGAACTGCCGCTCGCGATGCAGAGCAAGCTGCTGCGGTCGATCCAGGAGCGCTCGGTGCGCCCGGTGGGCGCGGTGGTGGAGCAGCCGGTCAACGTGCGCATCGTCAGCGCCACCCACAAGGACCTGGGCGCCGAGGTGCACGGCGGCCGCTTCCGGCAAGACTTGTATTACCGCCTCAACGTGATCCAGATCCGCGTGCCGGCGCTGCGCGAGCGGCTGGAAGACCTGCCCGCCATCTGCGAACGGGTGCTCGAGCGCATCGCACGCGACGCGGGCGTGTCGCCGCCGCCGCGGGTGAGCCGCGAGGGCCTGCTGCACCTGAGCCGGTACGCGTTCCCCGGCAACGTCCGTGAACTCGAGAACCTGCTGCACCGCGCCGTTGCCCTCACCGGCGCCGAAACCATCGGGGTGGCCGACCTCGGCGTGCCCGAGCTGGCCCTGGGCCAGCACGAACCCGATGCACGCCTCCAGGCGGCCGTGGCCGAGCCCATGCGTCCCGACCCGCTGCGGCCCGTCGCCCCGGTGCAGGTGCCGCTACCCACCAACCTGGCCGCCTACCTCGACGAGGTCGAGCGCGACGTGCTCGACCGCGCGCTCGAACGCTACCGCTACAACCGCACCGCCGCGGGCGCGAGCCTCGGGCTGTCGCTGCGGCAGATGCGCTATCGGATGGCGCGCCTGGGGGTCAACGTCGGCGGCGACTCCGACGGCGTCGAGCCTGACCGCAACGACGAGGGCTGAGAAGGTGCCCCGGTGCCCCCGTTGATCCTCGACGACTCGGGCTGGATGACCGGCACGCGGCACTGCGTGTCGCCCAACTTCGGACCGCGTCCGGCGGGCACCGTGGTGGACCTGGCCGTGGTGCATTCCATAAGCCTGCCGCCGGGGGTGTATGGCGGAGACGCCATCGAGCGCCTCTTCACCAACCGGCTCGACTGGAACGCCCACCCGTACTACGGTGAGATCCGTGGCATGGAGGTGTCGGCGCATTTCCTCGTGCGCCGCACCGGCGAGGTGGTGCAGTTCGTCTCCACCCGCGACCGGGCGTGGCACGCTGGCCGGTCAGTCTGGCAGGGCCGCGAGAACTGCAACGACTACTCGGTGGGCATCGAACTCGAGGGCCTGGAAGGCGCGCTGTTCGAACCCGGGCAATACGACCGCCTGGCCCAGTTGCTGATCGCGCTGCTGCCCCGCTTGCCGCTGCAGTGCGTCGCGGGCCACGAACACGTGGCCCCGGGACGCAAGCAGGATCCCGGTCCGGGTTTCGATTGGCCGCTGCTCATCGAGCGGCTCGGCTGGCCCGGTCGGTATTTTCCCGAGGCGGTGCGCGCCGCGCGCTGAATCCCTTCGCCGGCCGGCCCGTGCGGCGGCCTCGGAGAAGCGTTCATCCATGCGGCCTCGCGCGCGAAATTGCCCCGTGACGCAGCAGGCGCGCCGATTGCCATGATCGAACGCCGATGCCATCGTGGCTTGGCCCGGTTGCTGCTCCGCATCAATGCACACCGCACCGATTGCGGGCTTTTCGCGATGTGTGTCTTCTGCATTGCAGTACGCTATCTGTAGTGCTTGAAGCACATCCAACCCCCAGATATAGTGTCCTTCGTGTTATCCTTCTCCCCTGGGAAACGCCCCTCCATGCACACACTCAGCGTTTCGCGCGTGGCACTTTGCGCGAACAGAACCTCGCGGATTGGTTCGAGTCTGACAGGCACGGCAGTGGCGTTTTTTCCGGGGAACCAGGATGGCGGCAGTGCACAGCGGTGTGCGCGTGCGGCCCATGCCGCCGGCCCCGTCCAGTCGCTCTTTCTCGCAGTTCCCCTCGTTCCTTTCCACGTCCCGATTCGTGTCGATCACGTCCCCGGCCCGGTGCCACCGCACCCCGGCCTCGGCAGCGCCTTGTTGGCGCGCCGGCGAAGACGTGACCGGCACTTCCCGATTCGCCGCTCCAAGATTTCCCGCTGTTGCCATTGACAAGAGGTAAACCCATGCAAACCGTCGCACCCACCGCCACCCCGGCAGCTCCCACCGCAGCGCGCCCGGCCGACAACCCTTCGCACGCTGCGTCGGCCTACCAGGCTTACCAGATCATCCGCCGCAACGGCGCGGTGGTGTCGTTCGAGCCGAGCAAGATCGCCGTGGCCCTGATGAAAGCGTTCCTGGCCGTGCACGGCACGCAGGGCGCGGCGTCGGCCAGCGTGCGTGAAACGGTCGACGGCCTGACGGAAGCGGTGGTGCGTGCGCTGTTGCGCTCGCGTCCGAGCGGTGGCACGTTCCACATCGAGGACGTGCAAGACCACGTGGAACTCGGCCTGATGCGTGGTGGTCACCACGAAGTGGCACGGGCCTACGTGCTGTACCGCGAGCGCCGTTCGCAGGAGCGTTCCAAGGCCGGGGTGCCCGAGCGTGCCGCCGAACCGGCGCTGATGGTCACCGACCGCGGCGTGCGCGTGCCCCTCGACCTGAACCGCCTGCAGCAGCTGATCGAGTCCGCCTGCGCGAACCTCGGCGCCGACGTGCGCCCTGACCCCATCCTGGCCGAAACCAAGCGCAACCTGTACGACGGCGTGCCCATCGTCGAAGTGCACAAGGCCGCCATCCTGGCCGCCCGCACGCTGATCGAGAAAGACCCGGGCTACACGCGCGCCACGGCCCGCCTGCTGCTGCACACCATCCGCAAGGAAATCCTCGGCGAGGAACTGCTGCATGCGGAAATGCACACCCGCTACGCCGAGTACTTCCCTGGCTACATCAAGAAGGGCGTCAAGGCCGAACTGCTCGACGACAAGCTGCTCCAGTACGACCTGGAAAAGCTCGGCAACGCGCTGAAGGCTGACCGCGACCTGCAGTTCGACTACCTCGGCCTGCAGACGCTGTACGACCGCTACTTCCTGCACATCGAAGACGAGCGCATCGAGCTGCCGCAGGCGTTCTACATGCGTGTCGCGATGGGCCTCGCCCTGAACGAGGTGGACCGCGAAGCCCGCGCCATCGAGTTCTACGAAGTGCTGTCCACGTTCGACTTCATGAGCTCCACGCCCACGCTGTTCAACGCGGGCACCCGCCGTTCGCAGCTGTCGAGCTGCTACCTCACCACCGTGGCCGACGACCTGGACGGCATCTACGAGGCGCTGAAGGAAAACGCGCTGCTGTCGAAGTTCGCCGGCGGCCTGGGCAACGACTGGACCAACGTCCGTGCGCTCGGCTCGCACATCAAGGGCACGAACGGCAAGAGCCAGGGCGTCGTCCCGTTCCTGAAGGTGGTCAACGACACCGCCGTGGCGGTGAACCAGGGTGGCAAGCGCAAGGGCGCCGTCTGCGCGTACCTGGAAACCTGGCACCTCGACATCGAGGAATTCCTGGAGCTGCGCAAGAACACCGGCGACGACCGCCGCCGCACGCACGACATGAACACGGCGAACTGGATTCCCGACCTGTTCATGCGCCGCGTGATGGAAAACGGTGAGTGGACGCTCTTCTCCCCGAGCACCTGCCCCGACCTGCACGACAAGTTCGGCAAGGAATTCGAGGTGGCCTACACCGCCTACGAAGACAAGGTCGCCCGTGGCGAGATCAAGCTCTTCAAGAAGATGCGTGCCACCGACCTGTGGCGCCGCATGCTCTCGATGCTGTTCGAGACCGGCCATCCCTGGATCACGTTCAAGGACGCCTGCAACGTGCGCTCGCCGCAGCAGCACGTCGGTGTCGTGCACTCGAGCAACCTGTGCACCGAGATCACGCTGAACACCAGCGAAACGGAAATCGCCGTCTGCAACCTCGGCTCGGTGAACCTCGTCCACCACGTCAAGGACGGCCAGATCGACCACGCGAAGCTGAAGAAGACCATCGCCACCGCGATGCGCATGCTCGACAACGTGATCGACATCAACTACTACGCCGTCAAGAAGGCCCGTGACTCCAACCTGCGCCACCGTCCGGTCGGCCTGGGCATCATGGGCTTCCAGGACTCGCTGCACGAGCTGCGCGTGCCGTACGCCTCCGACGCGGCTGTCGACTTCGCCGACCGCTCGATGGAAGCCGTCTGCTACTACGCCTACTGGGCGTCCACCGAGCTGGCCGAGGAACGCGGCCGCTACTCCACGTACCGCGGCTCGCTGTGGGACCGCGGCATCCTCCCGATCGACTCGCTGAACCTGCTGGTCGAGCAGCGCGGCGGCTACGTCGAGGTGGACCGCAGCGTGTCGCTCGACTGGGATGCCCTGCGCGCCCGCATGGGCCAGTACGGCATGCGCAACTCCAACTGCGTCGCCATCGCCCCCACGGCCACCATCTCGAACATCGTCGGTGTCAGCGCCTCCATCGAACCGTCGTTCGGCAACCTGTCGGTCAAGTCGAACCTGTCGGGCGAGTTCACGATCGTCAACGAGTACCTGGTGCGCGACCTGAAGAAGCTCGGCCTCTGGGACGACGTGATGGTCATGGACCTGAAGCACTTCGACGGTTCGCTGCGCCGCATCGACCGCGTGCCGGAAGACCTGAAGGAGCTCTACGCCACCGCGTTCGAGATCGAAACGCAGTGGCTCGTGGAGGCCGCCGCACGCCGCCAGAAATGGATCGACCAGGGCCAGTCGCTGAACATCTACATGGCCGGCGCGTCGGGCAAGAAGCTCGATGAAACCTACAAGCTCGCGTGGTTGCGCGGCCTCAAGACCACCTACTACCTCCGCACCGTGGGCGCCACGCATGCCGAGAAGTCGACGGTGAAGGCGGGCCAGATGAACTCGGTGTCGAGCGGTTCCGACTCGGGCGCGAAGCTCGCGGCACCGGTGGCCCAGGTGGCACCCGCGGCCGTGGTGGCTGCACCTCAAATCGAGGCGGCCACGGACATCAAGTTCTGCGCGATCGACGACCCGGGTTGCGAAGCCTGCCAGTGAACATCAACGCGTGTTCGATCGTGATGCGATGTGCGTGAGCCTCGCGATCGAATGCGCCGTCGACGTCATCGGCATCGTGTGTGTGTCGCATCGAAAATTCGATGCGACACAGCAACAGCGAAGTGGCCGAGATGTCAATAAGTGCTTGGTGTTCCAACGCAACACTCTCATAATTCAAACGTACGGGAATTTTCAATATGCTGGTTTGGGAAGAAGACCTTCAACCCTCGATAACTCACAAGGCGAGCGTCGTGCCGGATCCTTCGGTTCAAGCGCGTGACGAGTCGTCTGCTGAGTTCGGCACGCCGGCGCTGCAAACCGCTGCAGCGATCCAATCGCCCGTGACCTCCGCATCCACTGCAACGTCGGCCACCTCCGCCGCCGCGCCCGTCGCGCGCCGCGTGAAGGCCTCCGACAAGCGCATCATCAACGGCCAGACCGACGTCAACCAGTTGGTGCCGTTCAAGTACAAGTGGGCGTGGGAGAAGTACCTCGCCACGTGCGCGAACCACTGGATGCCGCAAGAGGTCAACATGTCGCGCGACATCGCGCTGTGGAAAGACCCGAACGGCCTGACCGAAGACGAGCGCCGCATCATCAAGCGCAACCTCGGCTTCTTCGTCACCGCCGACTCGCTGGCCGCCAACAACATCGTGCTGGGCACCTACCGCCACATCACGGCGCCCGAATGCCGCCAGTTCCTGCTGCGCCAGGCCTTCGAGGAAGCGATCCACACCCACGCGTACCAGTACATCGTCGAATCGCTCGGCCTCGACGAGAGCGAGATCTTCAACGCGTACAACGAAGTCAAGTCCATCCGTGACAAGGACGAGTTCCTGATCCCGTTCATCAGCGCGATCATGGACCCGCACTTCCACACCGGCACCCCGGCCAACGACCAGACGCTGCTCAAGTCGCTGATCGTGTTCGCGTGCCTGATGGAAGGGCTCTTCTTCTACGTGGGGTTCACGCAGATCCTGGCGCTGGGCCGCCAGAACAAGATGACCGGGGCTGCCGAGCAGTACCAATACATCCTGCGCGACGAATCGATGCACTGCAATTTCGGCATCGACCTCATCAACCAGCTCAAGCTCGAGAACCCGCACCTCTGGACGGCGGAGTTCAAGGCCGAGATCAAGGCGCTGTTCCTGCACGCCGTGGAGCTGGAATACCGGTATGCCGAAGACACCATGCCGCGTGGCGTGCTGGGTCTGAACGCCTCCATGTTCAAAGGATATCTGCGGTACATCGCCAACCGGCGTGCACAGCAGATCGGTTTGGAAGAGCTCTTCCCGAACGAGGAAAACCCGTTCCCGTGGATGAGCGAAATGATCGACCTGAAAAAGGAGCGCAATTTCTTCGAGACGCGTGTCATCGAGTACCAATCGGGTGGCGCGCTCTCCTGGGACTGACGTTCGCTGGCTGGGCCAAGCAGCAACAGGTCATGTGAGAAGGATCAAGATTCGCGGATCGAGGCTGACCGACGCAGAAGCGGCGGCCTTCGATCCGCAACCCCATTCATCGCACCGGGGCGCCCCTCCTGGGCAGACCATCGGGTGATGAATAACTGGCCAGTGTCGGCACCTCCGCTGATGCAGGGCAGTGTTTTTTCAACTTGATCAAGGAGAAATGTAATGGCAACTGCAAAGAAGGCTCCGGCCAAGAAAGTCGCGGCGAAGAAGGCTGCACCGGCGAAGAAGGTCGTCGCCAAGAAGGCCGCTCCGGCCAAGAAGGCGGCCGCCAAGAAGGCGCCGGCGAAGAAGGTTGCGGCCAAGAAGGTCGTCGCCAAGAAGGCAGCACCGGCCAAGAAGGCGGCTGCGAAGAAGGTTGTCGCCAAGAAGGCGGCGCCGGCGAAGAAGGCTGCGGCCAAGAAGGTCGTCGCCAAGAAGGCTGCACCGGCGAAGAAGGCTGCTGCCAAGAAGGCTGCACCGGCCAAGAAGGCTGCTGCCAAGAAGGCCGCACCGGCCAAGAAGGCTTCTGCCAAGAAGGCCCCTGCCAAGAAGGCTGCCGCTGCCCCTGCGAAGAAGGCTGCTGCGAAAAAGCCTGCGAAGAAGGCCGCTGCCAAGCCTGCCGCTGCGAAGCCCGCTGCTGCTCCCGCTGCCGCTGCTGCCACCAAACCGGCTGCTGCACCTGCTGCGAAGACCGCACTGAGCCCCGCTGCTGCGTGGCCGTTCCCCACGGGCGCCAAGCCCTGAGGATCGGAGCGATCTGTTTGCTCAAACCCGGCTTCGGCCGGGTTTTTTGTTGGCCCCCCACGTCGCTTCGCTGGTGCTTGTTGGCCCCCACGTCGCTTCGCTCCTGCCCCCCACGGGGGCGCCCGCGGTCACCCGGGGGACCCGGGCTCGGCGGTAGCTTGATCTGCGGCTTCGCTTAGCTTGCCTGCCTGGCGTGCGCGGTTCGGGGCTTTGCTCGCTGCGCGTCGCTCGCCCCCTGATGCTGTCATCCCGTACATGGACGCCCCTGTTTCGCAAGCACTTTGTTGGCATGGTCTGGCTGGCAGGAAGAGAGTTGCACCCGTACATCCGGACTTTGAAGTTG
>NZ_LMDI01000011.1 GCF_001425785.1 Rhizobacter sp. Root1221
GGGCGAACGACACGGCGAGCAAGGGAATGCGGGAGTCGGTTGCCCAGCAGGCGCGCCCGGAACTCACCGCCGCGAAGATCATCGTCTCGGGCGGCCGGGCGCTGGGCAGCAGCGACAAGTTCAACGAGGTGCTCACGCCGCTGGCCGACAAGCTCGGCGCGGCCCTGGGCGCCAGCCGCGCGGCGGTGGACGCAGGCTACGCACCGAACGACTGGCAAGTGGGCCAGACCGGCAAGATCGTGGCCCCGCAGCTGTACATCGCCGCGGGCATCTCGGGGGCCATCCAGCACCTGGCCGGCATGAAGGACTCCAAGGTCATCGTGGCCATCAACAAGGACCCCGAGGCGCCCATCTTCAGCGTGGCCGACTACGGCCTGGAGGCCGACCTGTTCACTGCGGTACCGGAGTTCGTGCAAGCTCTCTGACCCGATCGAAGCAGCACCCACCCGGAGCGAACCGAATGAACAACCCGTCCGACATTCCTTCTGTTCGCGACCTGGTGTCACCCGAGGAGTGGCGCGCCCGGGTCGACCTGGCCGCCGCCTACCGCCTGGTGGCGCTCTTCGGGTGGGACGACCTGGTCTTCACGCACATCTCGGTGCGTGTGCCGGGAGAAGAGCACCAGTTCCTGATCAACCCGTACGGGTTGTTCTTCGAGGAGATCACGGCGTCGAGCCTGATCAAGGTCGATCACCATGGCAAGCCGCTGATGCCGTCGCCGTACCCGGTGAACCCGGCCGGCTTTGTCATCCACAGCGCCGTGCACGAGGCCCGCCCCACGGTCAATTGCGTGCTGCACACCCACACATTGCATGGCGTGGCGGTGTCGGCACAGGCCGGCGGGCTGTTGCCCATCTCTCAACAGTCGGGTTTCCCCCTCACCAACCTCGCGTACCACGCCTACGAAGGGGTGGCGTTGCGCGACGAGGAAAAGGCGCGGCTCGTGGCTGACCTCGGCACCGCCAACAGCATGGTGCTGCGCAACCACGGGTTGCTGACGTGCGGCCGTTCGGTGGCCGAGGCGTTCCAGGCGATGTACACACTGGAGACGGCGTGCCGCATCCAGATCCTCGCGCAGTCGGGAGGCACACCGCTCACGCTCGTGCCGCAGTCCATCATCGACACCATGGGCCAGCAGGCACGTGAGGTCAGCAAGGGCCTGGGCGCGAACCTCGTGTGGCCCGGCCTGCTGCGCCGGCTCGACCGCCGCAATCCCGGCTACGACGCCTGAGAGGCCCGCGCGCCATGGCCATCCTCGTCCTGTCGAACCCGTTGCCGTCGGCCCCATTCGCCGAAGCCCTGCGCCGCGCCGCGCCCGATGTGGCCGTGTGGACCGAAACCGATGACCCGCCGCCCGGCCAGGTGGAGGCCATCCTCGCGTGGCGCATGAAGGCAGGCATCGTGCCGAAGTACCCGAACCTCAAGGTGCTGTGTTCCACCGGTGCGGGCGTCGACAAGCTGCTCGTCGAAGACCTCCCGGCCACCGTGCCGCTCACGCGGGTGGTCGATCCCGCGCAGGGGGTCGAGATCGCGCAGTACGTGGTGGCCCAGACGCTCGCGTTCACGCGCGACCTGCCGTTGTATGCGCGGCAGCAGGCCGCCGCACAGTGGCGCCGCCACCCGGTGCGCCTGGCGTCGCAATGCCGCGTGGGGGTGATGGGCCTGGGTGCCGTGGGCCAGGCCATCGCGCGGGCGTTTGCACCGCTCGGCTATCCGGTGGCCGGCTGGAGCCGCAGCCCGCGTGTGCTGCCGGGCATCCAGTGCCACGCCGGCCACGACGCGCTGCACCGCTTCCTCGCGCACACCGACATCCTCGTGTGCGCGCTGCCGCTCACGCCCGAGACCCGCCACCTGATGAACCGCCACACCCTCGGGCAGTTGCCGCGTGGCGCGTTCGTGGTGAACGTGGGCCGGGGTGAACAGCTCGATGAAACCGACCTGCGCGCGCTGCTCGACGACGAGCACCTTGCCGGTGCCGCGCTCGACGTGTTCGACCGCGAGCCACCACCGGCCGACAACTGGGTGTGGTCGCACCCGAAGGTGTCGGCCACGCCCCACATCGCCGCCCAGGCGTCGTTCGACGTGGTGGCCCAGCAGTGCGTGGACGCGTGGCGGAGTGCCTGCGCGGGGCACACACCGGCCCTCGCGGTGGACCGCACCGCGGGTTACTGAGCACTGAACCCCATGGCCCTGCAAGACCTGTTCATCCGCGACTTCGGCGTGATCGCCGACCTCGTCCGCCACCACGCCGGACACACCCCGGCGCGCGCCGCGCTGGTGGACCCGGACCAGACCCTGTCATACGCCGCACTCGACGCACTGATGGACCGCATCGCCGCGAGCCTGCAGCGCGACGGACTCGAGCCCGGTGACACCATCGCGATCTGCGGCACGATGACGGTGCCGTACGCGGCCGTGTTCCTCGGGGCGCTGCGCGCAGGCGCCGTGGTGGCGCCGCTGGCCCCGGGATCGACCCCGGCGAGCATCGTCAGGATGCTGGCCGACGCCGATGCGAAGCTGCTGTTCACCGATGCCAGCGCCACCGGCACCGTGGCGTTGGCCAGCACGCGCCGCGTGCGGCTCGACGGCGGGCTCGACAGCTGGCTGGTGGCCGAGGGCACGCGGCCTGCGCCGGTGCATCCCGAGCCGTCGTGGCCGTTCAACATCATCTATTCATCGGGCACCACGGGTGCCCCGAAGGGCATCGTTCAACCTCACAGCATGCGCTGGGCGCACGTTCGGCGTGCGGCCACGTACCAGTACGGCGGACCCGACGGCGTGACGCTGCTGTCCACCCCGCTGTACTCCAACACCACGCTCGTGGTGTTCTTCCCCACCATCGCGTGGGGCGGCACCGTGGTGCTGATGCCGAAGTTCGATGCGGGGGCGTACCTGGCGCTTGCCGAGCGGCATCGCGTGACCCACACGATGCTGGTGCCCGTGCAGTACCAGCGCCTGATGGCCCACCCCGACTTCGACCGCCACGACCTGTCGTCGTTCAAGTTCAAGTTCTGCACCAGCGCGCCCTTCGGCGCTGCGCTCAAGGCGGACGTGCTGAAGCGCTGGCCTGGCGGTCTCGTCGAGTTCTACGGCATGACCGAGGGCGGTGGCACCTGCATCCTCGAAGCCCACCTGAACCCCACCAAGCTGCACACCGTGGGCCGCCCCGCGGAGGGCCACGACATCCGGCTCATCGACGACGCGGGCGTGGAAGTGGCCCCCGGCGAGGCGGGCGAGGTGGTGGGCCATTCACCGGGCATGATGAGCGGCTATCACGGCCAGCCCGAGAAGACACGCGAGGCCGAGTGGTTCGCACCCGATGGCAAGCGGTTCATCCGCACCGGTGACGTGGGCCGCTTCGATGCCGACGGGTTCCTGACGCTGTTCGACCGCAAGAAGGACATGGTGATCAGCGGCGGCTTCAACATCTACCCGAGCGACCTCGAGGCCGTGTTGCGGCAGCACGAGGCCGTGGCCGATGCGGCCGTGGTGGGTGTGCCGTCGGTGCAGTGGGGCGAAACGCCGGTGGCCTTTGCCGTGCGGCGGCCCGGCTCGGCGGCCGAGGCCGACGTGGTGCTGCAGTGGGTGAACCAGCAGGTGGGCAAGACCCAGCGGCTGGCCGGCCTGCAATGGATCGACGAACTGCCGCGCAGCGCGATCGGCAAGGTGCTCAAGCGCGAGCTGCGCGATCGCTACGTGGACCGGTGATCCGTCACCGGCCGCTGACGCTGGCCACGTAGCGCGCGATGGCGCGGATCTGGGCGTCGGTGAGCGAGTCCTTGTACGACGGCATCAACCCCACGCCGTTGCGCAACGCGGCCGCCACGCGGTCGGCCGACGGTTTCAGTTCGTCGAGCACCGGACCCACCTCGCCGGTGGTGCCCGCGTCCTTCAGGGTGTGGCACACGGCGCAGGCCGGCACCGCACCGTTCACGAACAGGGCCTTGCCCACGGCGAGGTCGTCGCCGGCCGCCAGTACCGGTGCGGCCGCCAGGGCCAGCAGCCACAGCGTGTGCCGCATCAGGCCACCGTGACCTGCACCGCGTGGTCGGCCCAGCTGTTGTTGCCGTAGCCGCTGACGTTCTCGAGGCGCTGCTCGGGCTGCACGTTGCCGGCAGCATCCGTGGCGCGGCTCACCATCGTGTACTTGCCGGCAGGGATCTTGAGCTGCGACGCGAACTGGCGCCACGCGAAACGGCCGAGGTCGGGGCCCACGAAACCGGCGGTGTGCCACACCTTGCCGCCGTCCACCGAGATCTCCACCTTCGTCACAGGGCTCGTGCCGCTGAACGCCACGCCGTGCACCTGCAGCAAGCCGGCCTTGACCGTGCCGGTGTCCGGGTGCGGCGCGTTGATCCACGACTTCACGTTCACCTCGAGCACCGACGCCTGGCTCGGGTCGGCCTTTGCGCCGAGCGGGGTGATGCGGTAGCCGTGCTGCATGATCTTCGCGTCGGACTCCTTCGCGGTGAAGGCCACGCGCTTGACGTACTTGATGTTGTTGACGCCTTGGTACCCCGGCACCACGAGGCGCAGCGGGCCGCCGTGCGCGAGCGGCAGCGGGGCGCCGTTCATCTCCCACGCCAGCAGGGCATCGCCCAGCGCCTTGATGGGCAGCGAGCGTTCCACCACCACGCTTTGCGGGTCCACGCCCTCGGGCAGCTTCTCGCCGCCAGTGCCCGTCAGGTACCCGAGCGAGGCATCGGCCAGGCCCCCGAGGGCCTCCACCACGGCGCGCAGCGGCACGCCGCTCCACACGACACACCCGGCCGCACCCACCGTCCATGGCGTGCCGCTCGGCTTGTGCGGGAAGAACCCGCGGCCATTGCCCGAACACTGCAGCACGGTGGCCACCGAATCGAGGCCGAGGGTCTTGAGCTCGGCGACGGTCAGCGTGCGCGGGTTGCGCACACCCTCGATCGACACGGCCCACGCGTCGCGGTCCGCCACGATGGACGCGGGTGGCGTGGGCAGGTTGTTGCGGATGTAGAGCTGCTCGGCCGGTGTGATCACGCTGCTGCCGAACGCGCTGCGTTTGGTCTCGATGGTGGTGCTGCTGTGAACGATGAGGCTGGCCGCGTCCTTCCAGGCAGCGTACTCGGGCAGGGCCTTCGCCTGCGCGGTCGCAGCACCCGACCATGAGCCCAGGCCGGCGGCGGCAAGGGCACCGGCGGAGCCGGCGAGCAGATGGCGGCGTGGGATCGAGGTGGTCGTGGCAGTCATGGGGTCTCCGGAAAAGGGGGGGCTCGGTTTTTGCGCGGGCGAGTATTGCAGCATCGCGCCGGTGACGCCGGATGCGATACATCCCGCAACCCTTCAGCGGGTTCTAGGGAGTGCAAGCCGCCACGTGATCAGGCAGGGACCCACACCCCGACCGGAGCCACACCAAGAACAAGCGAGCAAAGCGAAGCGCCAGATCAAGCTACCGCCGAGCCCGGGTCCCCCGGGCGACCGCGGGCGCCCCTCGGGGGCAGGAGCGAAGCGACGGGGGGCCCTATTTCATGGCCAGTCCCAGGCGCTCGATCAGGCGCTTGTCCTTCACGTACGTCTCCCGCGCCCATCGCGCATAGTCCTCCCCGCTGCGGTACCAGACATCCTGGTTCAGTTGCGCCATGATCTCGGCATGCTTGGGGTCGTCGAGCGCCTTCTTGAAGGCGTCGTGCAACACATTCACCACGGCCGGGTCCATGCCCTTCGGGCCCACGAGGCCATACGGCGACGTGGAGACCACGTTGTAGCCCAGGTCCTTCGCGGTGGGCACCTGCGGCCAGCGTTTCGTGCGCTTGTCGCCGAAGGTCACCAGCAGGCGCATCTGGCCGTTGTCGACGAACTTGTCCCAGCCCGAGGCGTCGCTCTGCGCCATCACGTGGCCGCCCAGCAGCGCCTGCATCAGGTCGGCGTTGCCCTTGAACGGGATGTGGTTCAACTGCACCTTCGCATTCGCCGAGACTTCTTCCATCAGCAGGTGCGGCGACGTGCCGATGCCGGTGGAGCCGTAGTCGATCTTGCCGGGGTTCTTGCGGGCCGCGTCGATGTACTCGTTGAAGGTCTTGTACGGCGAGTCGGCGCGCACCGTGAAGCCGAACGTGTAGCCAGAGATGCCGATGATGAACGTGAAGTCGGTGATGGGGTTCCACGGCACCTTCTGCATGTGGGGCACCCGCAGCATGCCCATCGGGAACTGGGAGATCGTGTAGCCATCGGGCTTGGCCGTCAGGGCCATCGCACCCGGGCCCAGCGTGCCGCCGGCACCGGGCTTGTTCTCGATGATGATCTGCTGGCCCAGGTACTTGCCGGCGATCTCCGCGAGCGCGCGGTGGTGGCGGTCGGTGGAGCCGCCGGCGGGCCACGGCACGATGATGGTGATGGGCTTGTTGGGGAATGCCTGGGGCTGGGCGGTGCCCATGGCCGGGAGGAGGGCGGTGCCGATCGCGCCGAGCAGCACGCTGCGGCGATGAACGCGTGGTTTCACGGACGGTCTCCTGAAAGTGGACGCTGGGCGGGCGAGGGGATTGCCCGAAGAGAGGGAGCCTGCGCTCTGGTGGTTGTCTTCTGGCCCGCGCGCCCGAGTCTGCGCCGCAGGGTCAGGGGCCGCTTCCGGGATTTACCCGGATCGCTTGGCCGCCTCTTGTTCCTGCAGTTCCCGCCACATCACCTTGCCGGAGCCGGATTTGGGCAGCGAGGGGACGAACTCGACGAGACGCGGGCTCTTGTAGACCGCCATGTGCTCGTGCGCCCAGGCCACGATGTCCTGTTCGGTGACCTGGCCCACGTGGGAGGGGCGCAACACCACGAGCGCCTTGACGGTCTCGCCGCGTTTCACGTCGCTGGCCGCGATCACGCACACTTCCTGGATGGCCGGGTGGCGGTACATCAGGCTTTCCACTTCCGCTGGCCATACCTTGAAGCCCGACGCATTGATCATGCGTTTCAGGCGATCCACCATGAAGAAGTAGCCGTCCTCGTCGATCCGGGCCAGGTCGCCGGTGCGCAGGAACCGCTTGCCGCCGATCTCGACGAACGCGGCCCGCGTGGCCTCGGGATTGTTCCAGTAGCCCTGCATCACCTGCGGGCCGTGCACGACGATCTCGCCGGTTTCGCCCACGCCCACCTCGGTCATCGTGGCCGGATCCACGACACGTGCATCCACGTCGTACACCGGGATGCCCAGGCACTGCGCCTTGGGGCGGTGCGGCGGGTTGATGTGGGTGGCGGCCATCGTCTCCGACATGCCGTAGCCTTCCACGTAGAACAGCCCGGTGCGCTCGTGGAGCTTGTGGGCGATGGCCTCGGGCATCGCCGCGCCGCCGCCGCGCACGCCGTCGAGGCTCGAGATGTCGTACGGCAGCACGTCGTCGTTCGACAGGAAGTCGATCATCATCGTGGAGATCACCTGCCACGACGACACGCGGTAGCGCTCGATCAGGCGGGCCGCCGCGACGCGGTCCCAGCGTGGCAACACCACCACCGTGCCGCCCGAGAACAGCGGGCCGTTCAGGCCGCCGGCCATGCCGGTCACGTGGAAGAACGGCAGCACCGAGAGGTACACGGTGTCTTGCGTGCGGTTGAACCACTGCAGGCCGCCCAGCAGCGTGCACATCACGCTGCGGTGCGTGTGCACGCAACCCTTCGGGTTGCCGGTGGTGCCCGACGTGTACGGCATCACGCACACGTCGTCGGGGCCGGCGGTGAGCGGCCCCGGTGCCAGGTCGCGGGCAAGCACGTCGGTCCACGGCGTGACGCCCGGGCGTGTGAGCGGCTGGCGCGGCGCGCGCACGAAGTCGGGCACGGGCAGGTCGGTGGGGTTCTTCAGGTAGTCGCTGTAGGTGGCGACGACCAGGTGCTTCAGCCCCTGTCCGGCACCATCGCCCAGCAGCGGTTCGATCTGGTCGAAGAGGTCTTGTGGCACGAGGGCCGTGGTGGCCCCGCTGTTGTGCACGTAGTGCCCGAGCTCGGCGGTGCGGTTCATCGGGTTGACCGGCACCACCACCGCGTTGGCCCGCAGGATGCCGTAGTACGCCAGCATCCATTGCGGGCTGTTCTGCATGTACAGCAGCACGCGGTCACCGGCCTTGACGTGGCATTCCTGTTGCAGGAACCCGGCGATGCGCTCGGCTTCCGCCTTGAACTCGCGGAACGTGATGGCCGTGTCGTAGAAGACGATGTACGGCTTGTCGGGGAACCGCGCGGCGGAGACTTCGGCGTTGAACCAGACGTTGGTCTCGGGCAGCGTCAGGTGGGCCGGCAACCCCGGCGGCCAGTGGGGGCGGTGGCGGTCTGACATCAGGCTGCTTTCACGAGGTCGCGAGAAGGTTGAACGATAGAACAACGGCAGAGAAAAGTACTGCAAGCAGAGCGCACGGAAACCCCAGGTCGAGCAAGCGGTGTCGGTTCGATGGTCCGCGGGCCCGGAGGCCCGCGGGCGTCACGCGGTCAGGGCTTCTGCAGGTAGCGGCTCAGTTCTTCCTTGGCGATGGCGTTGCGGTGCACTTCGTCCGGACCGTCGGCGAACCGCAGCGAGCGGGCGCTGGCGTAGGCGTGGGCCAGGCCGAACTCGTCGCTCATGGCGCCGCCGCCGTGCACCTGCATGGCCCAGTCGATCACCTGGCACGCCATGGCCGGTGCGGCCACCTTGATCATCGCGATTTCCTGGCGGGCGTGCTTGTTGCCCACCTTGTCCATCTTGAAGGCGGCATTCAGCACGAGGAACCTTGCCTGGTCGATCAGGATGCGCGAGTTGGCGATGCGTTCACGGGTCACGCCCTGGTCGGCGATCTTGCGGCCGAACGCGGTGCGGCTCAGGGCCCGCTTGCACATCATCTCGAGCGCGCGTTCGGCGCGGCCGATGAGGCGCATGCAATGGTGGATGCGGCCCGGGCCGAGGCGGCCCTGGGCGATCTCGAAGCCGCGGCCTTCACCCAGCAGCATGTTGGACGCCGGCACGCGCACGTTCTCGAAGTCGATCTCGGCGTGACCGTGGGGGGCGTCGTCGAAACCGAACACCGGCAGGTGGCGCAGCACCTTGACCCCCGGGGTGTCCATGGGCACCAGGATCATCGACTGCTGCTGGTGGCGGTTCTGGTGGGTGGGATCCGACTTGCCCATGAAAATCATGACCTTGCAGCGCGGGTCGTTCGCGCCGGACGTCCACCACTTGCGGCCGTTCAGCACGTAGTGGTCGCCATCACGCTGGATGCTCGATTCGATGTTGGTGGCGTCGGACGAGGCCACGGCCGGTTCGGTCATCGCAAACGCGGAGCGGATGGTGCCGTCCAGCAGCGGCTTGAGCCATTGTTCCTGCTGCTCCGGCGTGCCATAGCGCACGATGGTTTCCATGTTGCCGGTGTCGGGCGCCGAGCAGTTGAACGGCTCGGGGCCGATGCCGGAGCGGCCCATGATCTCGGCGAGTGGGGCGTACTCGAGGTTCGTGAGGCCTGCGCCCAGCTTCGACTCGGGCAAGAACAGGTTCCAGAGGCCGGCGGCCTTCGCCTTGCCTTTCAGTTCCTCGATGATGGGGGTGGGCTGCCACGCGTTGCCGGCCCGGCGGAAGCCTTCGAGCTGGTGCTCGAACACGGCCTCGGCGGGATACACGTGGTCTTCCATGAACTCGGTGACGCGCTTCTGCAGGCCCTTGACCTTGTCGGTGTATTCGAAATCCATCGTATCTCCTCGTCGTGGTGAACGGTCCGCGGTCGTCAGCGGGTGCTGACGATGGTTTGCGCGAGTTCCCACGCCTGCTCGGCGAGGGGCCGGGTGCGCTTGCCGGCGGCCAATGCTTCGGTGCTGGAGGCATTGCCCTGCAACGCTCGGGCGGTGATGCCCTGCAGGATGCCTACCAGGCGGAACATGTTGAACACCAGATAGTAAGACCACTGATCGGGCGTGACAGTCGCCGAGGTGCCACGACCTGTGCGTTTCATGTACGCCTGGACGTACTCGGATTCGGACGGGATGCCCAGTTGCTTCAGGTCGGCCCCGGCCAGGCCGCGCGCCACGTTGGCGGGCATGCGCCACGTCATGCAGTGGTACGCGAAGTCGACGAGTGGGTGGCCGAGCGTGGAGAGTTCCCAGTCGAGCACCGCGAGCACGCGGGGTTCGGTGGGGTGAAAGACCATGTTGTCCAGGCGGTAGTCGCCGTGGACGATGCGGGTCTCGTCGCCGGCCGGGATGTGCTGCGGCAGCCAGTCGATCAGGCTGTCCACCGCATCGATCTTTTCGGTTTCGGCCGCACGGTATTGCTTCGTCCAGCGGGCCACCTGGCGCTCGATGTAGTTGCCGGGCTTGCCGTAGTCGCCCAGGCCCACGGCCACCGGGTCCACCGAGTGCAACGCGGCGATCACGCGGTTCATCTCGTCGAAGATGGCGGTGCGCTCGGCGTTGTCGCGTGCCTCGGGCACCGTGGGGTCCCACATGATGCGGCCGTCCACGCAGTCCATGATGTAGAACATGGTGCCGATGACCTCGGTGTCCTCGCACAGCGCGTAGGCCTTGGCCACCGGCACGTCCGTCTTCGCGAGTGCGCTGATGACACGGAACTCGCGGTCCACCGCGTGGGCGGACGGGAGCAGCACGCCCTTCGGCTTGCGGCGCATCACGTAGCGTTTGCCGCCGGCGCTGAGGCGGAACGTGGGGTTCGACTGCCCGCCCTTGAACTGCTCGACCACCAGGTCGCCACGGAAGCCGGCTACATGCTGGCGCATGTAGCCCGCCAGGCGTTCGACGTCGAAGGCCTGGGCTTCTGAAACGGGGCGGGTGCCGACGAACTTGTCCGTGTCGCTCATGGGTGTGTCACACCACTTCGAAGAGGCCGGCGGCGCCCTGGCCGCCGCCGATGCACATCGTCACGACGACGTACCTGGCGCCGCGGCGCTTGCCTTCGATCAGCGCGTGGCCGGTCAGGCGGGCGCCGGTGACACCGTACGGGTGGCCCACCGCGATGGCGCCGCCGTTGACGTTCAGGCGGTCGTCGGGGATGCCCAGCTTGTCGCGGCAGTAGATGACCTGCACGGCAAAGGCCTCGTTCAGCTCCCACAAGCCGATGTCGGAGACCTTCAGGCCGGTCTGCTTCAACAGCTTGGGGATGGCGAACACCGGGCCGATGCCCATCTCGTCCGGCTCGCAGCCGGCCACCGCGAACCCGCGGAAGATGCCCAGCGGCTGGATGCCACGCTGCTCGGCGAGCTTGCCGTTCATCACGACCACGGCCGACGAACCGTCGGAGAACTGGCTCGCGTTGCCGGCGGTGATCACGCCGCCCGGCAGCGCCGAACGGATCTTCGAGACGCCTTCGATCGTGGTGTCGGCGCGGATGCCTTCGTCCGACGAGATCGTCACTTCCTTCGTGGCCAGGCGGCCGGTTTCCTTGTCGGCCACGCCCATCACGGTGGTCATGGGCACGATCTCGTCGTTGAACTTGCCGGCGGCCTGCGCGGCGGCCGCACGCAACTGGCTGCGCACGCCGTACTCGTCCTGCAGTTCCTTGGAGATCTTGTAGCGCGACGCCACCTGTTCGGCCGTCTGCAACATGCTCCAGTAGATTTCGGGCTTGTGTTCGACGAGCCACGGGTCGGCGCGCATGTGGCGATTGACCTCGTTCTGCACACACGAGATGGACTCGACACCACCGCCCACCACCACCTGCGCGCCGTCGACGATCACGCTGTGCGCGGCCATCGCGATGGCCTGCAGGCCCGACGAGCAGAAGCGGTTGATGGTGACCCCGGCCGTGGTGACCGGCAGGCCCGCGCGCAGCGCGATGGCACGGGCCACGTTGCCGCCGGTGGTGCCTTCGGACAGCGAGCCGCCGAAAAACACGTCCTCGACCTCGGCCGGGTCGATGCCGGCGCGCGCCACGGCGTGTTGTACAGAATGGGCGCCGAGGGTGGCGCCGTAGGTCATGTTGAAGGCACCCTTCCAGCTCTTGGCGAGGCCGGTGCGGGCGGTGGAGACGATGACGGCGTCGGTCATGGGGATGTCCTTGGAATTTGTCGGCGGTTCGCCGTGGGAAGGTGGGGACCCCGGCCTTCGCCGGGGTGACGCCGGGCGGCGCGCGTTTCGCGCCTGCGGGGCGTCAGTTGAAGTTCTTGCCTTCTTCGGCCAGCTTCACCAGCAGCGGCGCCGGCGTCCAGAACTTCACGTCGACACCCGGTTCGGCAGCGATGCGCTTGAGCGCACGCACCACGTTCGCGAGACCCACCTGGTCGGCATACAGCATGGGGCCGCCGCGGTGGGCCGGGAAGCCGTAGCCGTTCAGGTACACGATGTCGATGTCGGACGCGCGTTGCGCGATGCCCTCTTCGACGATGCGGGCACCTTCGTTGACCATCGCGAAGATGGTGCGCTCGATGATGTCCTCGTCGCTGATCTTGCGCGGGGTGATGCCACGTTCCTTGCGGAAGTCGGTGATCATCTGCTCGACCACGGGGTCCGGGATGGGGTCGCGCTTGCCGGCTTCGTAGCGGTACCAGCCCGCGCCGGTCTTCTGGCCGAAGCGGCCGGCTTCGGCCAGGCGGTCGGCCACGATGGGGGTGTAGGCTGCGGGGTTGGCTTCCCGGCGGCGCTTGCGGCCGGCGTAGCCGATGTCGAGGCCGGCCAGGTCACCCATGCGGAAGATGCCCATCGCGAGGCCGAACTTCTGCAGCGCGGCGTCCACCTGCTGCGGCAGGGCGCCTGCGTTGATCAGGTCGTTCGCGGCCATGCCGTA
Organism: Rhizobacter sp. Root1221; assembly: GCF_001425785.1. Classification (GTDB taxonomy): domain Bacteria; phylum Pseudomonadota; class Gammaproteobacteria; order Burkholderiales; family Burkholderiaceae_C; genus Rhizobacter. Next base: position 12,704 of record NZ_LMDI01000011.1, read on the forward strand.
GCGGGCCACGATGCGGTTGCCGATGAACCCGTCGCACACGCCTGACACCACGGCGATCTTCTTGATCTTCTTCGCGAGCTGCATCGACGTGGCGAGCACGTCCTTGCCGGTCTTGGCGCCGCGCACCACCTCGAGCAGGCGCATCACGTTGGCCGGGCTGAAGAAGTGCAGGCCGATCACGTCCTGCGGGCGTTTCGTGAACGCGGCGATCTGGTCGAGGTTCAGCGCCGACGTGTTGGAGGCCAGGATCGAACCCGGCTTCATCACCTCGTCGAGCGTCTTGAACACGGTCTCCTTGACCTCGATGCTTTCGAACACGGCCTCGATGGCGAGGTCCACGTTGCGAAAGCCGTCGTAGCTCAGCGTGGGGGTGATGAGCCCCATGCGTTCATCGAGCTTGGCCTGCGTAAGCTTGCCCTTCTTGAGCGAGTTCTCGTAGTTCTTGCGGATGGTGGCGAGGCCCTTGTCGAGCGCTTCCTGCCTGGCTTCGAGCAGCACGACCGGGATGCCGGCGTTGACGAAGCTCATCGCGATGCCACCGCCCATGGTGCCCGCACCGATGATGCCCACCGACTCGATCGCGCGCACCGGGGTGTCGTCGCCGACGTCGGCGACCTTCGAGGCGGCCCGTTCAGCCTGGAAGATGTGGCGCAGCGCACGCGACTCCGGGGTCTGCATGAGGCCGAGGAACAACTCGCGTTCGATCTTCAGGCCTTCGTCGAACGACTTGCCCACCGACGCGGCCACGGCCTCCACGCACTTCAGCGGGGCCGGGAAGTTCTTCGAGGCCGCGCCCACGGTGTTGCGGGCGAATTGGAGGAACGCGTCGGCGTCGGGTTGCTTGACCTTCAGGTCGCGCACACGCTTGAGCGGCAGCTTGTCGGCCACGGCCTTTTCGGCGAACTGGACCGCGCCGTCCACCAGGTCGCCTTCGATGATGGCGTCGAGCAGCGGGGTGCCCGCGAACGTCGCGGCAGGCACCGGTGCACCCGACAGGATCATGTTGAGCGCGGCCTCCAGGCCCACGAGGCGCGGCAGGCGCTGCGTGCCGCCAGCGCCGGGCAGCAGGCCGAGCTTCACTTCGGGCAGGCCCAGCTGGGCGTCGGGCCTGGCCACGCGGAAGTGCGCGCCGAGGGCCAGCTCCAGCCCGCCCCCCAGCGCCACGCCGGCAATGGCGGCCACCACCGGCTTGGTCGAGCTCTCGACTGCCTTGATCACCGTCCCCAGGTTGGGTTCGAAGCCGGATTTGGGCGTGCCGAACTCGCGCACGTCGGCACCACCCGAAAACGCCCGGTCGGAACCCGTGATGACGATGGCCGAGACCTTCGGGTCGGCCAGTGCGCGGTCCAGGCTGTTCACGATGCCGACACGCAGCGCGTGGCCGAGGCCGTTGACTGGCGGATTCGACAGCGTGACGACCGCGACGGTGCCGCGCACGTCGTACCGGGTGGATGGTTGTTGGGTCATGTTCGGGGTTCCTCTTGGCAGCAGACGTGGAATGGAACGGGCCTGAAACAACATGCCGCGGAATGTCTCGTGTTCCGCTGTGCAGGCCTTTATCTCGAAAATCGAACCATCGTAGCCAGACCCCCGAGGCTTGTAAACAAGGCGAATCCCGGGCCGGACCACACGGAACTTCGGAGTAGGTTGCAGAATGGCGCGGCGCGCAATCACCCAGGCGACACAACCGCTGAATTAGGGAATCGGGAAAGTTCCGATTTCAACTTTTGTGTTTTGCAATGCAGAATATGAAACTGCCCACGTCACGTGCCGAGGAGACAACCCGCATGAACTTCGAATACACCCCCGAACAGCAGGCGTTCCGGAAGGAAGTCCGCAGCTTCCTGGAGTCGGCGCTGCCGGTCGACATCCGCGAACGGCAGGCTCTCGGCAAGCGCCTGGAGGCGGCCGACATCACACGCTGGCAGAAGATCCTCCATGCGAAGGGCTGGGGCTGCAGCAGCTGGCCGGAGCAGTACGGCGGCACGGGGTGGAATTCGGTGCAGCGCCACATCTTCGATGAAGAGTGCGCCGACGTGGGCACGCCCATGCAGCTGCCGTTCGGCCTGAAGATGGTGGCCCCGGTGATCATGAAGTTCGCGAACGAGGCACAGAAGGCCCACTTCCTGCCCCGCATCCTGTCGGCCGAGGATTGGTGGTGCCAGGGCTACTCCGAGCCGGGCGCCGGCTCCGACCTGGCCTCGCTGAAGACCCGCGCGGTGCGCGGCACCGATGCCGGCGGCGAGCACTACATCGTCGATGGCCAGAAGACCTGGACCACGCTCGGCCAGCATGCCGACTGGATCTTCTGCCTCGTGCGCACCAGCACCGAAGGCCGCCAGCAAGAAGGCATCTCGTTCCTGCTGATCGACATGAAGACGCCGGGCATCACCGTGCGGCCCATCATCATGCTCGACGGTGAACACGAGGTGAACGAGGTCTGGTTCGAGAATGTGCGCGTGCCGGTCGAGAACCGCGTGGGCGAGGAGAACAAGGGCTGGACGTACGCCAAGTTCCTGCTGGGCCACGAGCGCACCGGCATCGCCGGCGTGGGCCGCTCCAAGGCGGCCCTGAAACGCCTGAAGGCGCTTGCCCGCCGCCAACCCGGCGACAACGGTCGCCCCCTCATCGAGGACGCCCGCTTCCGCGACCGCATCGCCCAGGTCGAACTGGAGCTGATGGCGCTCGAGATCACCAACCTGAAGGTCATCTCGAACGAGGACAAGCACCTGCCCCCGGGCCCGGAAGCCTCGATGCTGAAGATCAAGGGCTCGGAGATCCAGCAGACACTGGGCGAGCTGACGATGCAGGCGCTCGGGTGGTACGCGCTGCCGTACACGCCGGAGAGGCTGTCGGTTGACTGGCAAGGTGAACCGCTGTCCCCCACGTTCGAACAACGCGACGTGGGCAGTACCGGCCACTACTTCAACCTCCGCAAGACCACCATCTACGGTGGTTCGAGCGAAGTGCAGAAGAACATCATCGCGCAGATGATCCTCGGCCTCTGACCCCCCTGGAAGCGCACGGAGAACACACATGGATTTCAACCTCAGCGAAGAACAGATCGCCATCCAGGACAGCCTGCGCCGCTACCTGACGAAGGACTACGGGTTCGAACAACGCCGCACCATCGCCAGGTCGGCCGACGGTTTCAGCCGCGAGGCCTGGGCCACGTACGCCGAACTCGGCCTGCTGATGCTGCCGTTCTCGGAAGCGAACGGCGGCCTCGGTGGCAACGCCGTCGACACGATGGTCGTGATGGAAACGCTCGGCGTGAACCTCGCGCTCGAGCCGTACCTGGGCACCGTGGTCGTGGCCGGCAGCGTCATCGCCGACCTCGGGTCCGACGTCCAGCGCGACAAGCTGCTCGGTGGCATCACGGGCGGCTCGCTGCTGGCGGCGCTCGCGCACCAGGAGCCGGGTGCGCGCTACAACCGCCAGCGCGTCGCCACCACCGCGCATCGCGATGGCGCCGGCTACGTGCTGAATGGCCACAAGGCCGTGGTGCTGGGCGCGCCGTCGGCCGACCAGCTGCTCGTGTCGGCCCGCACGTCGGGTGCGGCCGGTGACGCCACCGGGGTCACGGTGTTCCTGGTCGACCCGAAGGCGGCTGGTGTCACCGTCGTGGCCTACACGAACCAGGATGCGCAGCGTGCCGGCGAGGTGAAGCTGTCGAACGTGACGGTGGGGGCCGACGCCGTGCTCGGCCCGGTGGACGGCGCGCTGCCGGCCATCGAACGGGCCATCGACCGCGGCATCGCGGGCCTGTGCGCCGAGGCCGTGGGCATCATGACCGCGCTCAACGCCACCACGCTCGACTACCTGAAGCAGCGCAAGCAGTTCGGCGTGCCCATCGGCAAGTTCCAGGCGCTGCAGCACCGCATGGCCGACATGGCCATCGCGGCCGAGCAGGCGCGGTCGATGGCCACGCTGGCCGCGCTGAAGGCCGACGCGGAAGACCCGGCTGAACGCAGCCGTGCGGTGTCGGGTGCCAAGGCCTACGTCGGCCAGGCCCTGCGCAAGGTGGGGCAGGATGCCGTGCAGATGCACGGCGGCATGGGCGTGACCGACGAGCTGATGGCCGCGCACTACTTCAAGCGGCTGACGATGATCAACGCCACCTTCGGTGACGCGGACCACCACCTGGCCCGCTTCAGCGACACGCTGCTGGCCGCCTGAGCGGCCGCCCGCGGAACGAGCCCCGCTCGGGCCCGTTCCGCCCTTTGCAAGGAACCGCCCCAGTGAGTGACATCATCAACCGCCGCGACCTGGACTTCCAGGTGTTCGAGGTGCACGACGCCGAATCGCTGACACGCCGCGAGCGCCATGCCGACCACAGCCGAGAAACCTTCGCCGCCACGCTCGACACCGCCCAGGCCATCGCCACCGACAAGTTCGCGCCGCACAACCGCGAGTCCGACGAACACGAGCCGCAGTTCGATGGCCAGAAGATCACGATCATCCCGGCCGTCAAGGAGGCCCTGGACGCCTACTGCGCCGCCGGCATGATGTCCCCCACGAAGGACTACGACCTCGGCGGCATGCAGCTGCCGGTGCTCGTGGCCCAGGCCGCATCGGCGCTGTTCAAGAGCGCCAACGGCCCCACGCTGTCGTACGCCGGCCTCACGTCGGGCAACGCCAACGTCATCCAGAACTTCGGCACCGAGCGCCAGAAGAAGAAGTACCTGGCTGCGCTGCTGTCGGGCCGCTTCTTCGGCACGATGGCGCTCACGGAACCCCAGGCCGGGTCCAGCCTGTCCGACCTGACGACCCGGGCCACGCCCAACGGCGACGGCACGTATGCCATCAAGGGCAACAAGATCTTCATCTCGGGCGGCGACCACGAGATGACCGAGAACATCGTGCACCTGGTGCTCGCGCGCATCCCCGGTGCGCCCGCGGGTGTGAAGGGCATCTCGCTGTTCACGGTGCCGAAGTACCACACCGACGAGCGCGGCCAGGTGGGTGCCCGCAACGACGTGGCCCTCGCTGGCCTGATCCACAAGATGGGTTGGCGCGGCACCACGTCCACGATGCTGTCGTTCGGTGAAAAGGGCCAGTGCACCGGCGAGCTCGTGGGGGTGGAACACCAGGGCCTCGCGTGCATGTTCCAGATGATGAACGAGGCGCGCATCGGCGTGGGCATGGGCGCGGTGATGTACGGCTACCGCGGCTATCTCGCGTCGCTGCAGTACGCCCGCGAGCGGCCGCAGGGCCGGCTGCCTGGCAACAAGAACCCGCTCGACCCGCAGGTGCCGCTGATCCAGCACGCCGACATTCGCCGCATGCTGCTCGCGCAGAAGGCGTACGTGGAGGGCGCGCTGTCGCTCGGCCTGTATGCCGCCCGCCTGGTGGATGATCAGCGCACCGGCGAGACCGAGGCGCAACGCACCGAAGCCGGCCTGCTGCTCGACCTGCTCACGCCCGTCGTGAAATCGTGGCCGTCGCAGTGGTGCCTGGAGGCCAACAGCCTGGCCATCCAGGTCCTCGGGGGCTACGGCTACACCCGCGAGTACCCGGTGGAGCAGTACTACCGCGACAACCGCCTCAACATGATCCACGAGGGCACCCACGGCATCCAGGCGCTCGACCTGCTGGGCCGCAAGGTGATGATGCAGCAGGGCGCCGCGCTCGAGCTGCTGGGCCGCGAGGTGCGCAAGACGGTGCAGGCCGCCGCGGGCCACGACGGGCTGCGGGCGTTTGGTGAATCACTGGCCGCCGCATGGAACGACGTCACCGAAACCGTGCGGCAGATCGGTGCCGTGCTGGCACAGGACGGCGATCGCGCGCTGGCCAATGCCACCGTGTTCCTCGAGGCGTTCGGCCACACCGTGATGGCGTGGACCTGGCTGCGCCAGGCGCTGGTGGCCGCACGTGGCCTGCCATCTGCGGCCAACGGCGAGGAGCGTGACTTCTACCTCGGCAAGCTGCGTGCGTGCCAGTGGTTCTTCCACTGGGAGCTGCCTCGCAACGGCCCGCAACACGCGCTGTTGCGCAGCCTCGACGACTCGACGCTGACGATGTCTCCGTCCTGGTTCTGAACCGGCCTGCCTTCATGTCCGACTCCGACGATCACCCCACCCGGCCCGCCGGTGCCCAACGACGGCTGACCATGCAGAAGATCCATGTCTTGTTGAAGAAGGAAGAGCTGGACGGGGAACGCCTCGACAGCAAGGTGGTGATCGTCCTCGACATCCTGTTTGCCACCACCACCATGGTCGGTGTGCTGGCCGACGGTGCCACGGCGGTGTTGCCCATGCCCGATGGGGATGCCGCGTTGGCCGAGGTGGCCCGCCACCCGGCCGGCAGCTGCCTGCTGGCGGGTGAACTCAACGCCGAGACGCTGCCGGGTTTCCTGAGTGCCACGCCGGCGAACCTGCTGGCCGAAGGGGTGAAGGGCCGCGCGCTGGTCTACGCCACCACCAACGGCACGCCAGCGGTGCTGGCTGCGCGGTCGGCCCATGCGGTGTTCGTGGCCGCGCTGACCAACGCCCGGGCGGTGGTGGACCACGTGGTGCGGCACCACCCGGACCGCACGGTGCTGCTGGTGTGTGCCGGGTCGGCCGGCCGTTTCAACCTCGAGGACTTCTACGGCGCGGGGTACCTCGTATCGCTGTTCCGCGCGGCCGCAGGGCAGCGCGAGTACACCGACGCGGCGCTGGCCGCCGACCTGCTGCATGCGCAGGGCGAAGGCCAGCCGGAAGAACGGCACGCGCTCTGGCTCGCCCGCGTGGGTCAGCGCATGCTGTCGAAGGGGCTCGAAAGCGAGGTACGGTACGCCGCCCGCAAGAGCTGGCTCGACGTGGTGCCGTGTTTCGACGGCGAGCGGGTGGTGCCGGCCTGATTCAGCGCAGCAACGAGGCTTCGAGGCGCGACACGGTCTCGATCAGCCGAGGCCGCACCTCGTTGAGCAGGAAGTCCTTCGACAGGTTGAACGACGGGCCGCCGCAGTTGATGGCCATGGGGGGCAGGCCGTTGCCGGGCTGGAACGCGCGAGCGATGCCGTTGACGTCCTTCTGCCAGTCACCGAACGAACATGTGACCCCGAGGGTGCGGTAGTCCTCCACCGCACGTTCGATGCCGTCGCGGATGTCGGGCCAGGCCACCTCGTCGAGTTCCTGCACCCGTTCCATGAAATCGAGGCGCTCGCGGTCGGGGATGGCGGCGAGGTAGGCACGGCCGATGGCCGACGATGCCACCGGAATGCGCGAGCCCACGTCGAGGCTCAGCGTGAGGGCCGCCGAGCTGCGGCAGTTCTCGACGTAGATCATTGACAGCCGGTCGCGGGTGCCGAGCGACACCATGGACCGCGACGCATCGGCCAGTTCCTGCATCAGCGGGCGGGCGATCTGGCGCACGTCCAGGCGGGCGAGCATGGCGCTGCCGAGCGACAGCGTGGCGGTGCCGAGGCGGTACTTGCCACTTTCCTCGATCTGGATCAGGTAGTCGAGCTTGGTGAGCGTGGACGTGAGGCGCGACACCGTGGACTTGGGCAGCTTGCAGCGCTGCGCGATCTCCTGGTTGCCGAGCGCCTTGTCGCCGGAGCGGAAACAGGCGAGCACCTCGAGGCCCCGGGCCAGGGCGGTGACGAAGTGGCGGTCTTCTTTTGCGGCGGGTTTGCCGGGGGTGGCGGTGGGATTCATCGGGTCAGGGGTCCTGCACAGCGCGGCCTCTTGGGAATCGAAGGCCGCCAATGGATCAAAAGTGGAACACAAATCTGCAAATCGTGGGTGATGGCAATCCCGGGTGGGGGCACTGCCGTGTGCCGTCATCCTCGTTTTCGGGCACTCGAAAGCACGGTATGGCCGTTCAGCACGGGTGAAAGTTGACACCGGGATTCCCAGCATCAACAATCACGATCCGTTCTCGTAATCGGAATGTTGTTCTGCAATGCAGTTCTGTCATCAGGACGCACGGCGCTCACCGAAGAATCCTGACCTGCTGGGGACCCTCATGGACCTGACCTTTACCCCCGAAGAACAAGCCTTCCGCGAAGAGGTGCGCTCGTTCGTGCGCACGAAGCTCCCCGAGCGCATCCGCCACAAGGTGACGAACAGCCTGCACCTCACGCGAGACGACCACGTGCTGTGGCAGCGCACGCTGCATGAGCGCGGCTGGGGCGGCCCGGGTTGGGCCAGGGAGTTCGGCGGCCCCGGCTGGAATGCCGTGGAGCAGTACATCTTCGAGGAAGAATGTGCCGCCGGCGGCGCGCCGCGCCTGATCCCGTTCGGCATCAAGATGGTGGCGCCGGTGATCATGGCCTTCGGGTCGCCCGAACAGCAGCAACGCTTCCTGCCGAAACTCAGCAGTGCCGAGGAATGGTGGTGCCAGGGCTACTCCGAGCCGGGTTCCGGTTCCGACCTGGCCTCGCTGAAGATGCGCGCGGTGCGCGGTGTGGACGCCCAGGGCGATCACTACGTCGTCAACGGCCAGAAGACCTGGACCACGCTCGGCCAGTACGCCGACTGGATCTTCTGCCTGGTGCGCACCGACCCGCAGGCCAAGGCCCAGCGGGGCATCAGCTTCCTGCTGATCGACATGAAAAGCCCCGGCATCACGGTGCGCCCCATCATCACGCTGGACGGCGCACACGAGGTGAACGAGGTGTGGTTCGAGGATGTGCGGGTGCCCGCGGGCAACCTCGTCGGTGAAGAGAACAAGGGCTGGACATACGCCAAGTTCCTGCTGGGCCACGAGCGCACCAACATCGCCGGCATCGGCATTGCCAAGCGCGAGCTGGCCCGCCTGAAACGCGTGGCCGCGGCCGAGAAGAAAAACGGCCGCCCGCTGCTCGAGGATCCGTTGTTCTCCGCCAAGGTGGCCCAGGTCGAAGTGGACCTCACCGCGCTCGAGATGACCAACCTGCGCGTGCTGTCGGCCGAGAAGGACAAGCGGGCGCCAGGTCCGGCCGCATCCATCCTGAAGATCAAGGGCACCGAGATCCAGCAGGCCATCACCGAGCTGCTGCTGCAGGCCGTGGGCCCGTACGCGTTGCCGTACATCCCCGAGGCGCTGGCCGCGGGGTATGCGGCCGCCCCGGTGGGTCCTCAATACGCCGCGTCGCTCGCCGCGCACTACTGCAACATGCGCAAGCTGTCGATCTACGGTGGCTCCAACGAGATCCAGAAGAACATCATTTCCCAGCAGCTGCTGGGCCTGTAAGGAACGCTCATGGACTTCAATTTCAGCGAAGAGCAACTGCAACTGCAGGAAGCGGTCACCCGCTTCGTCCAGGGCGACTACAGCTTCGAACACCGCCGCGCCGTGCTCGCCACGCCGCAAGGCTGGAGCCGCGATGTGTGGAAGGGCCTGGCCGACCTGGGTGTACTCGCGATGATCGTCCCCGAAGACCAGGGCGGTCTCGGCTATGGCCCCATCGAAACGCAACTGGCGTTGCAGTCCACGGGTCCGGCGCTGCTGGCTGAACCGTTGCTCACGAGCGGCATCATCGCCACGGCGCTGGTGCGCGACTTCGCCGAGGAGCCGGTCCGCTCCGAACTGCTGGGCCAGCTGGCCACGGGTGAGCGCATCCTCGTGGTGGCCCACCAGGAAGCGGCCGCACGCGGTGATGTGTCGGTGGTGGACACCACGGCCACGGCCACGGCCTCCGGCGGCGGTGTCGTGCTGAACGGCGCCAAGTCGGTGATCTACCACGCCGCGGCGGCCGATGAGCTCATCGTGTCGGCCCGGGAAGGCGCCGGCGTGTCGTTGTTCCGCGTGCCGAAGGGCACCGCGGGGCTCGACCTGCGGCCGTACGCCACCATCGATGGCCAGCGTGCCGCCGAGGTGACCCTCACGAACGCGACGCTGCCGGCGTCTGCGCGGCTCGGCGCCGCCGGCCAGGGCCTGCTCGCCGTGGAACGTGCGCTCGACATCGGGTTGGCCGCGGTGACCGCCGAGGCGGTGGGCATCATGGAAGCCACCGTCAGCGCCACCGGCGAGTACCTGAAGACCCGCCAGCAGTTCGGCCAGCCCATCGGCCGCTTCCAGGCCCTGCAGCACCGCATGGCAGACATGCTGCTGCACCTGGAGCAGGCCCGTTCGATGAGCTACCTGGCCGCGATGGACTGCGAGAACACCGACGATGACGCCCGGCGCCAGACGCTGTCGGCCGCCAAGGTCACCATTGGCCAGGCGTGCCGTTTCATCGCGCAGCAGTCGGTGCAGCTGCACGGGGGCATGGGCATGACCGACGAGCTGAACGTGAGCCACTGGTTCAAGCGGCTGCTGGCCATCGAATTGAGTTTCGGCGATACCGACCTGCACCTCGAGCGGTTCGCCAAGCTGAGCCAACGAGCCGCCTTGCAGGCCGCCTGAGCCCCCGGCGCCGGGATGACCCGGGAACTGCACGCTCATCCTTGATAATCCGTTGAAAGTGCGGTCCGGCTCCTCCGGGCCGTCCGGCAACAAGAATCAAGGGCAGGTGCAGATGCAGCGCATCGTGATCGTGGGTGGTGGTGCGGGTGGGCTGGCGCTGGCCACCCAGTTGGGCAAACGGCTGGGCCGCAAGGGCCTCGCCGAAATCACGCTGATCGACTCGGCGCGCACCCACGTCTGGAAACCGCTGCTGCACCAGCTGGCCGCCGGCAGCTTCGACACCCACGCCGAGGAGATCGAATACCTCGCGCAGGCCCGCTGGAACCACTTCAAGTTCCGCCTCGGCACCCTCGTGGGCGTGGACCGGGCCGCCAAGACCGTGCAGCTGTCCGCCAGCTACGACGAAGCCGGCGAGGAAATCACCCCCGCGACGCAGTTCCCCTACGACACGCTGGTCATCTCGGTGGGCAGCCAGACCAACGACTTCGGCACGTTGGGTGCTGCCCAGCACACCATCAAGCTCGACACCCCGCAGGCCGCCAAGCACTTCAACGACCGCCTGATCAATGCGTGCATCCGCGCGCAGAGCGTGCCGCGGTCGGCCGGCAGCGGCCGCCTCACGGTGGCCATCGTGGGGGGCGGTGCCACCGGCGTCGAACTCGCGGCCGAACTGCACGCCGCCGCCCGGGTGCTCGCGAACTTCGGCTTCGAGCACATCCACCCCGAGAAGGACCTGCAGATCGTGCTCGTGGAGGCCGCGCCGCGCCTGCTGTCGCAGCTGCCCGAACGCTTGAGCGAGGCCGCGGTGCGGGAGCTGCGCAAGCTTGCCATCGAGGTGCACACCAACGAGAAGGTGGTGGAGGTGACCGCCGACAGCCTGAAGATGGCCAGCGGCCGCGTGGTGGGGTCGTCCCTCACCGTGTGGGCGGCTGGCGTGAAGGCGGCCGACTTCCTCAAGACGCTCGGCGGCGACCAGCCGCTCGAGACGAACCGCCTGAACCAGCTGATGGTCAACGGCAACCTGCAGACCACGCTCGACCCGTCCATCTACGCGTTCGGCGACTGCGCGGCGTGCCCGCAGCCCAACGGCACCTGGGTGCCCCCGCGCGCGCAGGCCGCCTACCAGCAGGCCATGTACCTTGCCCGAGCGCTGCCCCGCCTGATCCGCGGCGACGCGGCCACGCCGTTCCAGTTCAAGGACCAGGGGTCGCTGGTGTCGCTGTCGGAGTACTCGTCGGTGGGCAGCCTGATGGGCAGCCTCACGCGCGGCAGCCTGTTCATCGAAGGCCGCGCGGCCCAGTTCATGTACTGGTCATTGCACAAGCAGCATCAGCTCGCGCTGGGCGGGTGGAAGAAGATGATCCTGATCACCTTGTCCGAAATGCTGGACCGCACCCACCGCCCGCGCATCAAGTTGCATTGAACGCACGGCTTGTCATCCCATTGGCGAAAGCCGGGACGACAAGCTAGCCCATCCAGCGGGCAGTGGCCGCTTCGACCACCGCGGAGAGCGGCAACCCCGCCTGCCGCTGCTTGCGCAACCAGCTGGCGTCGTTGCCTTCGAACAGGCTGTCGCGCAGCAGGTTGCTGGCGTCGAGGGCTTTCAGGTCCAGCGCATGTTCGTCGATGCGGGCCAGCGTGCGGATGATGTCGTCGCGCAGCTTCGAGCGTTGCTTGGTCTTCGGGTCCACGATCTCGCCGTCGAGGCCGAAGCGGCAGGCCTGGAAGCGGTTGAACGTGTAGACGAGGTAGTCGTCTTCCGTGGGCTCGAAGGGCCTTTCGTTGCGCAGGTAGCTGCACAGGCACTGCAGGTAGCAGGCGAGGGCGGCGGCCTTGTCCACGGTGAGCGGGGTGTCGCACACCCGCAGCTCGATGGTGCCGAACTCGGGCTTCGGGCGGATGTCCCAGTAGAAGTCCTTCATCGACTTGACGACGCCGGTGCTGGCCATCTTGTCGAAGTACTGCCCGAACTCGTCCCAGCCCTGCACGAACGGGGCACGGCCCGACAGCGGGAACGCGAACACCGAGTTGAGCCGCGCCGAATCGAAACCGGTGTCCACCCCCTGCACGAACGGCGATGACGCGCTGAGCGCGATGAAGTGCGGCACGTAGCGCGACAGCGCGTGCAGCAGCCACAAGGCCTTGTCGCCGTCCTCGCAACCCACGTGCACGTGCTGGCCGAACACCGTGAACTGCTTGGCGAGGTAGCCGTACAGGTCGTTGAGGTACTCGAAACGTTCGGTGGGGAAGATCTGCTGGTCGCTCCAGTGCTGGTACGCGTGGGTGCCCCCACCGGCAATGCCGATGTTGAGCCGGCGCGCGGCCTGCGACAGCTGCTCGCGCAGGTCGTTCAGTTCGGCACGAAGCGGCGCATGTTCGCGCTGCACGGAGCTGCCGATCTCGATCATGCTGCGGGTGATCTCGGGCTTCACGTCCCAGGCGCCCGGGTGTTTCTCGAGCAGGCGCAGCAGGTCCTGCGCGTGGGGCGACAGGTCGAAGTCGTGGTTGCTGACGAGCTGCAGTTCCAGCTCGACACCGAGGGTCAGCGGCTCGGACGGGGTGAACTCGGCCAGCGGCATCAGTGCTCCTTCGTGTTGGCGTGCGGGCACTCGTCGGCCAGCGACTTCAGCGCCCATTGCGCGAGCACCGGGCCCACGAGGTGCAGCAGCGTGGTGGCGATCAGCAGCGCCTGCAGCATGCGGCCTTCGACGCCCGGCAGCTCGGCAGTCCAGCCGAGGGTGTCGGCCGTCAGCAGCACGGCCAGGCTGCTCATGGGCTGCAGCGCGAGGATCAATGCGAACGCCTGGCGGCCGCTCAAGCCGCTGGGCCGTGCGAGCACGGCCACGGCAAACGCCTTGCCCGCCAGGCGCGCGGCCACGAGGGCCAGCACCCATGGCCACAGCGTGGCGATGCCGTCGAGCGTGAACAGCATGCCGAGCGAGATGAACAGCATCACGCCGAGCGCCGCCCCGGCCGAACCGAGGTGGGGTTCGACCGTCAGCATGTGGCCCATCTTGCGGCGGGCGGCCATGCCCGCCACCAGCAGCGCGAGCAGCGGGGAGAGTTTCCATTGCGCCGCCAGCATGGCCGCAAGGATCACGACGGCGATCTGCAGCACCGGGGCGGCGGCCACGCCACGGATGGCCTCGCTCAGCTTGGCCAGCAGCCAGCCGGCGGCCATGCCCAGCAGCAGCGATCCACTGACGACAAACACCGCACTGGTGGCGGCGTTGAGCAGGTCGTCGCTCCAGGTGGGGGCGTCGGCCGCGGCCAGCACGCGCCACGCCTTGATGGCCACCATCGTCAGCACGCAATTGATGGCCGTGGTGATCAGCAGGCGCTCGGTGACCTGGCCACGCGGGCGCATCTCGTGCACGAGGCCGAGCGTGATCACCGGGGACGTGGACATGGCCACCGCCCCGGCCAGCACGGCGGACACGAGGGGTACCCCCATCGCGTGCATCACCACCGTGACGGCGATGCCCGCGAACGCCCCTTCGAGCACGCAGGTGAGCGCGAGCGACGGGTTGTCGATGAGCCAGCGGGGCCGGATGCGGCTGCCGAGTTCGAACACGAGCACGCCGATGGCGAGGTCGATCAGCGGCTTCCACGGGTCGAGGTCGGTGCGCTCGAGCAGGCGGAATGCCAGCGGGCTGGCGAGCGCGCCGGTGATCATGTGGCCGAGCATGCGCGGCAGGTGCAGGCGGCGGTGCAGCGCTTCGCCGATCACGACGGCGAGCAGCAGCACGATCGCAAAACCGAGCACCGGGTCGGCGCCACGCAGGCCGTCGAGCGTCCACAACGCCGAGGACGGCGCCGAGGCCGGCGCGAGCCAGGTGTCGATGGCAGCGGTGAGGGGCATGGGCAGGAGGACGTCCGTTGAACTGGAGGAGCGGGGCATCGTAGCCGACGATCCGGGCGCCCGAGCGGGGCCTGGGGGCTTCGGAGGTCTTTATGATGGCGGCCCTTGAAAGACGCGCGTGGCGCCCCTATATCTCCGGGGCCCGCGCTGTGTAGTTCCCGCTTCGGCGCCAGTCAATCGCTTCACAAGACGACCATGGACAAACAAACCCTTTCCTTCCAGGCCGAGGTCAAGCAGATCCTGCACCTCGTTACCCATTCCCTGTACTCGAACAAGGAAATCTTCCTGCGCGAGCTGGTGTCGAATGCATCAGACGCCTGCGACAAGCTCCGATTCGAGGCGCTGAACCACGCCGAGCTGTACGAGGACGCGCCCAACCTCGAGGTGCGCGTGAGCTTCGACAAGGACGCCCGCACCATCACCATCCGCGACAACGGCATCGGCATGAACGCCGAGGAAGCGGTGTCCCACCTCGGCACCATCGCCAAGAGTGGCACCCGCGAGTTCATGAGCAAGCTCGAAGGCGACCAGAAGAAGGACGCGCAGCTGATCGGCCAGTTCGGCGTGGGCTTCTACTCGGGCTTCATCGTGGCCGACCGCATCACGGTGGAAACCCGCCGCGCCGGCACCAAGCCGGAAGACGGGGTGCGCTGGACGTCCGAGGGCAGCGGTGACTTCGAGGTGGAATCCATCACCCGTGCCGAACGTGGCACCGACGTGATCCTGCACCTGCGTGCCGAGGAAGATGAATTCCTCAGCGCGTGGAAGCTCAAATCCATCATCGGCAAGTACTCCGACCACATCTCGCTGCCCATCCTGATGCAGAAGGACGAGTGGGACGCCGAGGCCCAGAAGCAGGTCACGAAGGACGAGTGGGCCCCCGTCAACAAGGCGGCCGCACTGTGGACGCGCAGCAAGAGCGACATCACGCCCGAGCAGTACGCCGAGTTCTACAAGCAGATCAGCTACGACACCGAGGCGCCGCTCGCCTACACGCACAACCGCGTGGAAGGCCGCAGCGAGTACACGCAGCTGCTGTACGTGCCGGCGAAGGCCCCGTTCGACCTGTGGAACCGCGACAAGCGCGGTGGCGTGAAGCTGTACGTCAAGCGTGTGTTCATCATGGACGACGCCGAGGCGCTGATGCCGGTGTACCTGCGCTTCGTCAAGGGCGTGATCGACAGCGCCGACCTGCCGCTGAACGTGTCGCGCGAGCTGCTGCAGGAAAGCCGCGACGTGAAGGCCATCCGCGAAGGCTGCACGAAGCGCGTGCTGGGCATGCTCGAGTCGTTGGCCAACCACGAGGACGAGGCCGAGCGCGCCAAGTACGCCGCCTTCTGGAAGGACTTCGGCACGGTGCTCAAGGAAGGCATCGGCGAAGACCACACCAACCACGAGCGCCTGACGAAGCTGGTGCGTTTCGCATCCACGCATGCGGAGGAGGGCGTTTCGCTGGCCGACTACGTGGGCCGCATGAAGGAAGGCCAGGAGGTCATCTACTACATCACGGCCGACAGCCTGGCCGCCGCGAAGAACAGCCCGCAGCTCGAGATCTTCCGCAAGAAGGGCATCGAGGTGCTGCTGCTGATCGACCGCGTTGACGAGTGGATGCTGAGCCACCTGTACGAGTTCGACGGCAAGTCGCTGCAGAGCGTGGCCAAGGGTGCGGTGGACCTCGGTTCGCTGCAGGACGAGGCCGAGAAGAAGCAGGCCGAGGAAGCCGCCGAGGCGTTCAAGCCGGTGCTCGAGCGCCTGAAGGAGGCCTTGAAGGACCGCGCGAAGGACGTGCGCGTGACCACCCGCCTGGTCGATTCACCCGCCTGCCTCGTGGTGGAAGAGGGTGACGTCAGCGCCCACCTGTCCCGCATGCTGAAGCAGGCCGGCCAGACGGCACCCAAGTCGTTGCCCACGCTCGAGGTGAATGCCGAGCATGTGCTGGTCAAGCGCCTGGACGGCAACGCGCACTTCGACGACCTGGCGCACATCCTGTTCGACCAGGCGCTGCTCGCCGAAGGCGGCCAGCTCGAAGACCCGGCCACCTACGTGCGCCGTGTGAACGCGCTGCTGACGTCGGTCTAGGGGTAGGACGGAGGCGCTTCGCGAAGTGCCTCCACCTGGTCGAGCAGGCGAGTGGCCTGCTCGTTCCAGTAGCCTCGCCCGCCGAACCACGGGAACGCCACCGGGAAGGCCGGGTCGTTCCAGCGGCGGGCGATCCAGGCGCTGTAGTGGATCATGCGCAACGTGCGCAGCGCTTCGATCAGGCGCAACTCGCGCCAGTCGAATTCCATGAAGTCCTCGTACCCTGACAGCAGGTCGTTGAGCTGGCGGCGCATGGCCACGGGCTCGCCGGACAGCAGCATCCAGAAGTCCTGCACGGCCGGGCCGTTGAGCGCGTCGTCGAGGTCCACGAAGTGCGGGCCGGCCTCGGTCCACAGCACGTTGCCGGTATGGCAGTCGCCATGCAGGCGCAATGTGCGGCACGGTCCCACCCGGTCGAAGCATTCGCGCACGGCGTCCAGCGCGGCATCCACTGCCTGTTTCCAGCCCGATTCGGCGTCGAGCGGGATCAGTTCGGATGCCAGCAGCCAATCACGTGGGGCGGTGCCATGTGTGGCGATGTCGAGCGACAGCCGGTGCTCGAACGGCTTTTTCGCGCCCACCGCATGGATGCGCCCGATGAACCGGCCGATCCACTCCAGCACCGCCGGGTCTTCCAGTTCCGCGGCCCGGCCCGACCGGCGGGCGGCCACGGCGAAGCGGTAGGTCTGGCCGGAGACGTCGAAACGGGCGAGGGTGCCGCCGCCATCCAGCACGAGGGGCGCGGCCACCGGGATCTCGGCCTCTTGCAATTCGAGCGCGAAGGCGTGTTCCTCGTGGATCTGTGCGTCGGTCCAGCGGCCCGGGCGGTAGAACTTGGGCACGACCACCGACCCGTCCTCCAGGAACACCTGGAAGACGCGGTTTTCGTAGGAGTTGAGCTGGATCAGCCGGCCGTCACCGCGCAGGCCCACGGTGTCGAGGGCGTCGAGCACCGCCTCGGGGGTGAGGCCCGCGTACGGGGTGTCGGAGTCAGGGAGGAGGGGCGAGGACATGCGCGCATCGTACGACGCGCAGCGGTCAGCGCCGGCTGCCGGAGCCGATGCGGGGGTCTTCGTCGTCGACGATGCCGCCGATGTCCTGGCCGAAGCCGGACGACCGGGCCCCGGCCGACTGGCCTTCGGGCCGGTCGGACAGCACGCTGAAATCGCTGCCGGCAAACGCCGAATCGAAGCGGCTGTCCATCGCAAAGAACGAATCCTGGAACAGCGTGGAGTCCTGCCAGAGGGCCGTGCGTTCGGCACGGCGGTTGGCCACCGTGCTCGCGAGGCTGTCGCGGGCCTGGTTGAGCGACGGCACGGGCAGCGGGGCTCGGGTGGCCGCGCCGCTGTGCGGCACGAGCAACTGCAGTTCACCGACGGACGGCAGGTGGTCCGCCGGGCACACGAGGTACCGAACCCGGCATGCGTCGAGCACCGATTGCTTGATCTTGTGCACGCGGTTGGAGTGGCCGCGTTCGGCCTCCAGGTCGATCGCGGCGAGCACGCGGCCATTGGCACTGCACACGGCAAAGGTCACGTGGTTGGAGCCGAGCAGTTCGAACCAGTAGCGCACCTTGGTTGCGTCGGTGGGCTGGCAAAAGCGCACGAGCGGCAGCTTCGACAGGATGATGTGGTGCGGCAGGGCTTCGCGGAGCAGGCGGTAGATGCGTCGTTCGTCTGCGGTGAATACAGGGCGGCCGGTGAGGTCCCAGGTTTCGGGCAACGGCTTCGGCGCCGCCGGCTTGCGGCCCCGGAGGATCAGGATGGTCAGCAGTGGCATGACGATGGCCACGGCGACAACGACGATCCAGGGCAGGAATTGATTATTCACAATACAGACTCGGGGCCCGGCCACCCGGGAGGGATGGTCCGATGGACAAATGCTTCATGGAATGCTACCCCCCGCTGAGCCGTGTGTTACATCCCCGACTTGGGTGTGCTGAAACACCCCCAATCGACGGATTCCGGAGCTGGCAACGGTCACTCCGAAGCGATCCGGGCCTTCTCGGCAATGTGGTCGCCAACATCGCGGACGAGCCCCATCAGTTCACCCATGCGCCGAGCGTGAACTTTGAAACGGAAATCGAGTTCAGCCGCGTGTTGGCCCACCAGCTCATCGACCCGGGACACCAGGTCGTCGGGCGGCAACTTGAGCCACGCGGCCGATTCCGAGCCATCGCGTTCGACGGTGGCGCCTGCGTTGGCCGCGATCTTCAGCATGGCGGCATTTTCGCTCAGCGCGTGGATGAACAGGCGGGTGCAGCCCCGGTTGCGCGCGTGCAGCATGGCGCGGTCGAACAGGCGGGCACCGTAGCCCCGGCCGCGGGCCTGTTTCAGCACCGACACGCCGAACTCGGCGGTGGCCCGCTGCTCGGCGGACTTGGCATCGGGCGAATAGGCCAGGTGGGCCATCGCGATCAGCACGAGGTTGCGGTTGAAGATGCCGAACAGTTCGTCGCGGTCGAAATCGAGACCGTCCACATAGCGGCGCACCTGCTCGTCGGTCGCGGCAAAGCCGAACCTCAGGTAGCGGTCGTGGGGTTCCAGCGCCAGCAAGTGCAGCGCGGCGCGCTCCCGGTGGCGGGGCGCCAGGGAGCGGATGGGCACCCATTGGAACAGCGCGGTGTCGGCGGTTTTCATGATGTTGGGGAAGACTGGAAGGCACTCTAGCATTCATTGTGCGGCGCAGCAAAATGGTCGGCGATGCGCCGGGCGGGGCGTCGAAGTGGTGGCTGACCTGAACATGGGATACACTTGAAGGCTTTCCCGCTTGGGCTCTGGGAAAGAAGGCGGGGGAGTCCCCTGCAACAACGGTCCTGGAAGTGAGAGGCTGCCGCATCACATGAGCAGCACCGAACGCCCCGGCCCGTTCCTGTTTTGAGCCTGTTTCGAAAGATCCTCATGAAGACCTTCAGCGCCAAGCCGGCGGAAGTGACGCACGAGTGGTATGTGATTGACGCCACCGACAAGGTGCTCGGACGAGTTGCCAGCGAAGTGGCTCTCCGTTTGCGCGGCAAGCACAAGGCCATTTACACGCCTCACGTCGATACCGGCGATTTCATCGTCATCGTCAACGCCGACAAGATCCGCGTCACCGGCAACAAGGCCACGGACAAGGTGTACTACCGCCACACGGGTTTCCCGGGCGGTATCTACGGCACCAAGTTCAAGGACATGCAAGCCAAGCACCCCGGCCGCGCGCTGGAAAAGGCCGTCAAGGGCATGCTGCCCAAGGGCCCGCTCGGCTTCGCGATGGTGAAGAAGCTGAAGGTGTACGCAGGTGCCACGCACCCGCACACCGCCCAGCAGCCCAAGGCGCTGGAAATCTAAGGAGCGGTGATGATCGGAAATTGGAACTACGGTACCGGCCGTCGCAAGTCGTCGGTCGCTCGGGTCTTCATCAAGAAGGGCACCGGCCAGATTCTCGTGAACGGCAAGGCCGTCAACGAGTATTTCGGTCGCCAGACCTCCATCATGGTCGTTCGCCAGCCCCTGGTGCTGACGGCCAACGATGCAGCCTTCGACGTGAAGGTCAACGTGCGTGGTGGTGGTGAGTCCGGCCAAGCTGGCGCGGTTCGCCACGGCATCACCCGTGCCCTGATCGACTACGACGCGGGCCTCAAGCCGGCCCTCAAGCAAGCCGGGTTCGTGACCCGCGACGCGCGTGAAGTCGAACGGAAGAAGGTCGGTCTGCACGGCGCTCGTCGCCGCAAGCAGTTCAGCAAGCGCTGATCGACCCCGAAACCCCGGCGGCCGCACAGTGTGCGGTTTCTCACGGGTTTCACCACAAAGGCCGCCTCCGGGCGGCCTTTGTGTTTTTTGACCCCGTTTGCGGACACATCCGCAAGGTTTGGTCACAGCCCCGTGACGAGGCGACTCCTACAATCGCCGGCTGTCCTCACTCTCCTTTGTATGCGCTGGAAGTTGCTCCGTCGCCGTTTGTCGATCAGCGCCCCGCGCATGATCGTCCGCAGCCACCTGCCGTGGCCGCTGCGCTGGATCGCCTTCGCGCTGATGCTCGGTTTTTCCGCAGCCCTCGGCTTGTGGGCCTTCGAGTTCGGCAAGAGCATCGCGGGGCTCGACCGCAGTGCCAAGGCCGAACTCGCGGCGCTGCGGGTCGAGGTGGAGAAGCTGCGGTCCGAGCGTGAAGGGGCCCAGTCCATCGCCAACACGGCGGAGAGCCTGCTGCGTACCGAGAAGGTGGCGCAGGAGAGGCTGGCCCAGCAGCTCAAGCAGGTCGAGACCGAAAACCTCGGGCTGAAGGCCGACCTCGGCTTCTTCGAGCGGCTGCTGCCGTCCACCGGCGCCGAGGGGCTCAGCGTGCGTGCGCTGCAGGCCCACGCGCAGTCGGCCACCCAGACCAAGTTCCAGGCGTTGCTGATGCAGATCGGCAAGAACCAACCCGAATTCGTGGGGCGTTACGAGATCCAACTGAGTGGTTCACTCGACGGCAAGCCGTGGGTGTACCCGCAGCCGGGCGGTCCGCGCCTCCTGCAGATCAAGCAGTCACTTCGTCTGGAAGGGTTGATCGACCACCCTGAAACGGCCGTGGTAAAAACCTTGCAGATCAAGGTGACCGACAAGCAGGGCACCGTCCGGGTCACCCAGACGGTCAAGCTGTAAACCTTGGGCGTCGTTGGCCCGATCACCGGAGAACCTCATGTTCACAAAGAAAAAACAGCCGCCGATCCGCACGCTGATCGGCGAAGGCACCGTCATCGTTGGTGAGTTGCGGTTCACAGAGGGCCTGCGCATCGACGGCGAGGTGCAGGGCGACGTGATCGCCACCGAAGGCAGCCACAGCATCCTCGTGATCAGCGAAAAGGCCCGTGTGATCGGCCGTGTGAAGGCGGGCCACGTGATCATCAACGGCAGTGTCGAAGGCCCGGTCCAGTCCGACGAACTGCTCGAGCTGCAGCCGAAGGCCAGCATCGTGGGCGATGTGCGGTACCAATCCCTTGAAATGCACCAGGGCGCCACCATCAATGGTGAGTTGCAGCCCCTCAAGGCCGACGAAAAGGCCCCGCTGATCAAGTTGGCCACAACCAATGCAGGCAGCACGCCTACGGCCGCAGTGGGATAATGGCAACCATCCGTTTTGATTGACCCGCTTTTCCAGGAGACGCCATGAGCGCCGTTGCTGAACACGTTTCGACCCCTGCCGACGAGGCGCCCCCGGTGCCCCTGGTCTTCACCGACAGTGCCGCCGGCAAGGTCAAGGAACTGGTCGACGAGGAAGGCAACCCCGACCTCAAGCTGCGCGTGTTCGTGCAAGGTGGCGGCTGCTCGGGCTTCCAGTACGGCTTCACGTTCGACGAAATCGTCAACGAAGACGACACGCAGATGAACAAGAACGGCGTCACGCTGCTGATCGATGCCATGAGCCTGCAGTACCTGGCCGGCGCCGAGATCGACTACAAGGACGACCTGCAAGGCGCCCAGTTCGTGATCAAGAACCCGAACGCCACCACCACCTGCGGTTGCGGTTCGAGCTTCTCGGTCTGATCCTTCGGAACCGTGCGATGGCCGCCTGCGGGCGGCCTTTCCTTCATGTGGCCCGGTGTCGGGCTCAAGCCGGGTAACGGGCGCCCAGCACACGCGGGCCTGATGCCCCGGTGACCGACGGCAGGTTGCCCGGCAGCTGGTGCGTGTGGGCCCACGCCAGCCACGCGAAGGCCGTGGCTTCCACCTGCATGGCCGGCAGGCCCCGCACGTCGGTGCTTTGCACGGCCACGCGGGGCAGGTGCTGGGCCAGCCGCTGCAACAGGTGGCGGTTCAATGCACCTCCGCCACACACGAGCAGTTTCTTTGCCGTGGCCGCCTGCGTGAGCACGGCGTTGGCGCAGGTGATCACGGTGAGTTCGCACAACGTGGCCTGCACGTTGTCGGCGCGCATGCTGCCATCGATCTGGCGCAGGCGGCTGGCCAGCCATTCGGCGTTGAAGAGGTCGCGGCCCGTGCTTTTCGGGGGCGGCAGCGCGAAGAACGGTTCGTCGAGCAGCAGGTCGAGCAGGCGCGGCTGCACCTGGCCGCTGGCGGCCCAGTCGCCGTTGGCGTCGAACGGGCGCCCGGTGTTCTGCTCGCACCAGAGGTCCATCAGCACGTTGGCCGGGCCGCAGTCGAAGCCGCGGGTCTGCCCGTCGGCCGACAGAACGGTGAGGTTGCTGATGCCACCCAGGTTCAGCACCGCGCCGGCTTCGCCGGGGCGTCCGAACAAGGCGCGGTGGAATGCCGGCACGAGCGGAGCCCCTTGCCCGCCGGCGGCGATGTCGCGGCTGCGGAAGTCGGCGATGACCGCCACCCCGGTCAACTCTGCGAGCAGCGCCGGGTTGTTGATCTGCAGCGTGTAGCCGGGTTGGTTGTCGATGCGCGGCTGGTGGCGCACCGTCTGCCCATGGGCGCCGATGGCCACGACCTGCGCAGGTTCCCAGGGGCCGGTGGCGCACAGTTCGCTGACGACCCGCGCATACAAGTGGGCGAGGGCGTTGCCGGCCAGCTGGGCCCGGTGGAGCTCGTCGGCGCCGCCCGCGGTGTTGAGTGCCAGGAGTTCCGTGCGGAGCGCTTCGGGGAACGGGTGGTGCGAGTGCGCGAGCACTTTCATCGACCCGAGCCCGGACGGGGCCGCGCGGCCGCTGGGGTCCTCGGCGGCAAAGTCCACGAGCACCCCATCCACGCCGTCCAGCGACGTGCCCGACATCAGACCCACGAACAATTCAGCCATGGGTCGATTGTGCCCGGGCAACGTGCCGTGTGGCTGTGAGCGGTGGTGAGCGCGTGCTCAGTCGAGCAGGGCGACCGTGTGGCTTTCCGCGGCGACCGCTGCCTGCAACTGCTGGCGGAATTCCTTGGCCACGGTGGTGAACTTGGCTTGCGAAGCGGCCGACAGCGTCACGGCTTCGGAGGCCTTTGCGATCAGCAGCGGATCCTGGTGCTGCCCTTTCACTTTCAGTTCGAAGTGCAGGTGCGGCCCGGTGGCCCAGCCCGTGGCGCCCACGTTGCCGATCACGGCGCCCTGTTCGACATGCTGGCCCACGCGCACGCCGATGCGGCTCAGGTGGCCGTACAGCGTGGTGCGGTCGTTGGCGTGCTGGATCTGGATCACGTTGCCGTAGCCGTTCTGCCAGCCGGCGAAGGTGACGGTGCCGTCACCCACGTTGCGCACCGCGGTGCCGGTGGGGGCGCCGTAGTCCACACCGAGGTGGGCGCGCCACTTCTGCAGGATGGGGTGGAAGCGCATCGAGAACCCCGAGGTGACCCGCGAGAATTCCATCGGGCTCGAGAGGAACGACCGGCGCTTGCTCTGGCCGTCGAAGCCGTAGTAGCCGCCCTTTTGCGTGCCGTCCTGGAACCACACGGCGGCATGGGCCTTGCCGTTGTTGACGAACTCGGCAGCCAGCACGCGGCCGGACGACTGGTTCCAGCTGACGGGTTCGCCGTCGGCCGTCAGGGCTTCGTAGACGACGCTGAAGGTGTCGCCCTTGCGCAGTTCGCGGTGGAAGTCGATGTCGGTGGAGAACATCTCGGCCAGCTGGGTGGCCACCGGGTCGGGGATGCGGGATTCGTCGGTGGCCGCGAACAGCGAGCTGCGGATGGTGCCGCTGCCCAGGCGCACCTGGGATGACAGCGGCGCGGTTTCCACCATGGCGATGAAGCCGTCCTTGAAGCGGGTGACACGCAGGCGAGAGAAGTGGGTGCCGGCCTGGTCGGCGTTTTCGGCCGGGTAGCGGGCCACCAACTCCTCGAGCAAGCCGGTTTCACCGGTGCGGACCTGCAGCATCTTGCCCACCCGGCCCTCGAGCAGCTTGCGCGCGGTTTTGTCGGTGCGCAGGAACGAGGCGGCAGCGGCATCGGCCACGTTCAGGCGGCGCATCACGCTGTCGACCGTGTCGGCGCTGCGCGTGACGTCGCTGCGGTAGAGCTGCAGCGGGTGATTGGCCAGGGCTTCCAGCTGCACGGAGGTGTCGTCCGGGGTGACGATTTCGGTCACCAGGCGGCGCGGAAGGTCGGATGCGTCGGGCGCCATGGGCGCGATACCGAACGCGGTGACTCCAAAGCCCATCAACGCCACGACGACGGCCGAGGCCAGGCTGCGCGGGTGGTTGTGGATGAACTGGCGGGTGCGTGAGCCGGTGGTGGCGACCGCGCGATCAAGATTTTTCAACGAGCTCAATTTTGATGCGGGGCACGGGGCCCATCTGCAAGCGACAGCCGGGGGCGGCGCGCTCTGGTTTATATCGCTACCCGGGGTGTCCACTAGAATCGCGGACGCCGGGCAGATCCCAACTTGTTGCAGTGGAGAACCATCGGGGTGCCGCAGTATAGCGAGCCCCTCGGTTCCCCTCTCCCGGATATCCCCTCAATTCGAGCCCCCACTCATGCCCGCGTCAGAAATTTCCGCAACCGAAGTCACAGACATGGTTTCTGCCCACAAGTTCCCGGTGACCGACCGGGTGCGCCATGCGCTCGACGTGACGCGGCGGGGTGTTGACGAACTGTTACCTGAATCCGAGTGGTTGACCAAGTTGTCCCGTTCGGAAGCAACGGGCGTGCCACTGCGCATCAAGCTGGGCCTCGACCCCACGGCCCCCGACATTCACCTCGGCCACACGGTCGTGCTGAACAAGATGCGCCAGCTGCAGGACCTGGGGCACAACGTGATCTTCCTGATCGGCGACTTCACGTCCACGATCGGCGACCCGTCGGGCCGCAACACCACCCGGCCGCCGCTCAGCCGCGAGCAGATCGAGGTCAATGCCGCCACCTACCTGAAGCAGGCGAACCTCGTGCTGGACCCGGCACGCACCGAGGTGCGCTACAACTCCGAGTGGTGCGATGCGCTGGGCGCGCGCGGCATGATCCAGCTGGCCTCCCGCTACACGGTGGCCCGCATGATGGAGCGCGACGATTTCACGAAACGCTTCAAGGCCGGCACGCCCATCAGCGTGCACGAGTTCCTGTACCCGCTGATGCAGGGCTACGACTCGGTGGCCTTGAAGAGCGACCTGGAGCTGGGTGGCACCGACCAGAAGTTCAACCTCCTCGTGGGCCGGGCGCTGCAGAGCGAATACGGGCAGGAGCCGCAGTGCGTGCTCACCATGCCGCTGCTCGAAGGCCTCGACGGTGTCGAGAAGATGTCCAAGAGCAAGGGCAACTACATCGGCATCACCGAACCGGCGAACACCATGTTCGCCAAGCTGCTGTCCATCAGCGACGTGATGATGTGGCGCTACTTCACGCTGCTCAGTTTCCTGAGCGAGGCCGAGATCGCCCGGCTGAAGGCCGAGGTGGGCGGCGGGCGCAACCCGAAGGACGCCAAGGTGCTGCTCGCGAAGGAGATCACCGCACGTTTCCACAGCGCCGCGGCGGCCGAAGCAGCCGAGGCTGATTTCAACAACCGCTCGAAGGGCGGGGTGCCCGACGAGATCCCCGAGGTGGCGCTCGCCGGCGCCCCGATGGGCATCGGTGTGCTGCTGCGCCAGGCGAACCTCACGGCTTCGTCCGGCGAGGGCCTGCGCCTGGTGGATGGCGGCGGCGTGCGGGTGGACGGCGCGGTGGTCAGCGACAAGGGCCTGAAGCTCCAACCCGGCACGTACGTCGTGCAGGTGGGCAAGCGCAAGTTCGCTCGCGTGACGCTGACGGCCTGACCCCAATGCTCGCACTGGTGCAGCGGGTCGCCGAGGCCCGGGTGGACATCGCCGGCGCCACGGTGGGTGCCATCGGGCGCGGGCTGCTGGTGCTGGTGTGCGCCGAACCGGGCGACACCGAGGCGCTGGCCGACAAGCTGGTGGCCAAGCTGCTGAAGCTGCGCATCTTCTCTGATGCGGCCGGCAAGATGAACCTCGACGTGGCGGGCGTGGCTGGCGGCCTGTTGATCGTCAGCCAGTTCACCCTCGCGGCCGACACCCGGGGTGGCAATCGCCCCAGCTTCACCGGCGCGGCGCCCGCGGAACTGGGCCGCCACCTCTACGAGCGGGTGGTGGCCTCGGCGCGAACATCGCACCCGGTGGTGGCCACCGGTGAGTTCGGTGCGGACATGCAGGTGGCCCTCGTCAACGACGGCCCCGTCACGATCCCCATCACGCTGCGCAACTGACGCGCGTCAGTTCCCGTGGGTGTCGGGCCACACGGCGCCCGCCTGGCTGTCGCCTGCGACCAGCGTGTTGCCCATGCCGAGCAGTTCGCGCGCCTTTTCCAGGCTGAGCAGCTGCGCGCGGTTGCGCCGCACGTGGTTGCGCTGCCGTTCGATTTCCCAGACGAGGGTGATGAGGTCACGCGAGGTCTGGGCGGCGCGGATGCGGCTGAGCGTGAGCGGTGAGAACAGCGTGGCCTCGGCGCCCATGGCACCCACCAGCAGGCTGCGCACCTGGTGACGAAGCAGCTCTTCGGAGGCGGCCGGGCGCGGGCGGGCGTGGTCGGCCAGTTCGTCCGGGGTGTCGCGGAACTGGATCTTGGGCGGACGCGCCGGCGGCGGGCGCCTGGGCGCGGGCGGTGGCGCTGCCACGCGGGGAGCCGGTGCGGGTGCAGGCACGGGCTCGGGCTCGGGCTCGGGGGGCGATGCCATTGCGGTGACAAGTTCCGGAATGGGTTCCACGTCGGGGTTGCCCACGGTGTCCGGCCCGTCGTCGTGAGCCGCGGCTACCGGCCCGGGGATGGCTTCAAGGTGCAGCACCGGATAGTCGGGTTCGGCGGGCACCTCCACTTCCACGCTGGTGAGCTTCGGCAGGTCGAGCGCGCCTGGTGCGGTTTCCTGCGCCTCCGGGGCAGGTTCCACCGGCATCTCCACGAGCCCGAGCCGTACCAGTTCCTCGAAGTGGCTGGTGCTCGCGCCGGCCCGGTGGGCCATGCCCAGCACCTCGCCCAGCGGGCGGTTGCCGTCGACGAGCAGCAACACGGTGCGATGGCGCTGCCCCAGACCGCGCGTGCGGTGACGGAGTTCGTCGAGGCCGAGCGGCGTCTTGAACGGGGCAGGAGGGAGCGGCATGAACCGGAAATGTCACGGAGGAACAGGGCCTGATTGTCGGGTCCCCGGGGGACTGGCAACGCGGCATCAATGGGCGCTTTGCCGGGTTGTTTCATCCTGTCACGCCGGACAACAAAAAGGCCACCCGAAGGTGGCCTTGTTGCCGGGCGGGAGGTGGATCAGTCGGCGTACTGGACGTTCGCGCGGATCACCGGGCCCCACTTGTTGATCTCGGATTCCACGAACTTCTTGTGTTCCGGGCCGTTGGTGCGGGCATCGTTGACGATCACGGCGGCCATGCTTTCTTCGGACTTGACGAAGTCGGCGTCCTTCAGCACCTTCTTCAGTGCCGCGTTGATCTTGTCAGCCACCGGCTTCGGCGTGCCCTTCGGGGCGTACAGGCCGTGCCAGATGGTCACGTTGAAGCCCTTGAGGCCAACTTCGTCGAGCGTGGGCAGCTTGGCGAGCGCGGGCATGGGCAGGCGCTTGGTGGTGGACACGGCGAAGAACTTGATCTTGCCGCCTTCCATCTGGCCCATCGTGTTGGTGGTCTGGTCGCACATGATGTCGACCTGGCCGCCCAGCAGGTCGGTCATGGCGGGGCCGGTGCCCTTGTACGGCACGGCCACCATGTCGACCTTCAGCGTGCTCTGGTACAGCAGGCCGCACAGGTGCGACGCCGAGCCCACGCCAGCGTGGGCGAGGTTGATCTTGCCCTGGTTCGCCTGGATCCAGGTGTTGAGTTCGCTGTAGCTGGTGGCCGGCAGCGTGGAGCGGCCCACGAGGGTCATCGGCACCTCGTTGATCATGCCGAGGTACTCGAAGTCTTCGAGGGTCTTGTACTGCAGGTTGCGGTACAGCGCGGGCGACGTGGCCATGCTGATGTGGGTCAGCAGCAGCGTGTAGCCGTCGGCGGCGGCCTTGGCCACCTTCGTGGCACCGAGCGTGCCGCCGGCACCGCCGGCGTTCTCGATGATGACCGGCTTGCCCAGTTGCTTGCGCAGGCCTTCCGAGAAATCGCGCGCCACCTTGTCGGTGGGGCCGCCGGCCGCAAACGGCACGATGATCGTGATGGGCTTTTCGGGGTACTCGGCCAAGGCGGCCGTCGCGGTCAATGCGGCGACTGCAGCCAGCAACAGTTTCTTCATGGGAAGTCCTTCGTAGGTCGAGCAGGAGGTCGACAGAGCCGATGCTACGAAAGCCATTCGCCGGCCGCATGCCGGAAACTACGTAGCGTCCGTCAGAGTGCCAATTCTGCCCGCGCCACCTCGACGTGCAGCCGCTCCGCCGCATCGAGCGGCACGCATTCCGCCGCCTCGTTGTAGAGCTTCTCGGCCTCCTTCACGCGGGTCTCGCCTTCGAGCATCACGAGGCCGTTCGCGTACTCGAGCCGCGCGATGGCGGACATCGGGTTCAGGCGCAGGCCGGTGCGGAACATCGATATTCCTTCGTCCTTGCTCGCCCCCTGGGTGCGGCCGAGCAGCGCGCCCATGGTGTCGATCACCTCGGCATGGAAGGCCCCGAGCGCGGTGTGGGCGTCGGCATGGTTCGGCTGCAGGCGGATGGCCGTCTCCAACGCGGTGCGGATGCGGGTGCCGAGACCTTGCTGCAGCGCCTTCGCGACGCTGATGCCCTGGCTGTAGCGGCCGAGGGCGTATGCCATCAGGTAGTGGGCGTTCGGGTTGCCGGGCGATTCCTCGGTGAGGGTTTCGGCGCGCGCCACCACGTCGAGGAACAGCGCGAAGCGCCGGCTCTCGCTGCGTTCGAGGTAGTTCGCCTGCATGGCCTGCGCCTTGTTCGCGACGTTGACCCCGGCGGTGGAGGCGGTGCGCAGCCCGGCGTCGACCGCCCCTTCGAAGTCGCCCGCGTGGAACAACGCCCAGGCGGCCAGCACGTCGTCGTCGTCCGGGCAGGGTTCGGCGTCACCGGCGTGCAGGCGGCCCCAGGACTGGCGAAGCGACACCTTGTCGTAGCGGTACGGGGTGGCTTCGTACGGGAATGGGATCCAACGGGCCATGTCGATCTCCTTCGCTCAGGTTGTCGGCGAAGCGGCATGGTAACGGCCCGCGAGCGCGAACAGATGATCCCGTTCGGCATCCTGGAGATAGGGCATGACCAGGCTGAGCACGTGGAAGGCCCCGCGCAGCAGGGCGGCTCCGGCGGTTTCGGGCTCCAGGGCGTGGCGCGGGTCGCGCACGTACTCGTAGCTGAGCCAGTATGTGAGCACCACCACCATCGACGTGGCCACCGGCTCCAGGTCGCTCGGCCCGGCCCGCAACGTGCCCCCGCGGCCCAGGCCTTCGAGCAATTCGCGCACGGCACGGGCCTTGTGCTCGAGCAGGGCCTGGAAGCGGGTCTCCAGGTGGCGGTTCTTCGACAGCAGGTCGTTCAGGTCGCGGTAGAGGAAGCGGTACTGCCACAGCAACTCGAACAGCATGTGGAAGAACAGCCAGGCGTCCTCCACGTTCTGCGCGCCCCCGGCGGCGTCGAGCAGCGCTTCGAGCGATTCGGCATAGCGGTCGAACAGCGCGTTGATCAGCGTGTCCTTGGCCGGGTAGTGGTAGTACAGGTTGCCCGGGCTGATGTTCAGCTCGGCCGAGATGGCGGTGGTGGAGACGTTGGGTTCGCCAAAGCGGTTGAACAACCCGAGCGCGGCCTCGAGGATGCGCTCGGCGGTGCGGCGGGGCTTCTTCATCGGAGAGGGCATGGCCCAATCTAGCAGCGTGGGTGTCGGGGGCGTCTTCGCGTTAGCCCCAGGAGCCCATGGTCCTTGCGCCAGCAGGATTCGCGGCGACTGCCTACAATCGCGCCCTCCATGCCAGCCATCTCGTTCCAGAACGTCAGCAAGACCTACAGCGCCGCCGGCCGCCACGTGCGTGCCCTCGACGGGGTCTCCTTCGACATCGAACCGGGCGAGTTCTTCGGCCTGCTCGGCCCCAACGGCGCCGGCAAGACCTCGCTGATCAGTATCCTCGCAGGGTTGTCGGCTGCCTCGGGGGGGCGGGTGCTGGTGCAGGGGCATGACGTCGTCACCGACTACGCCGCCGCGCGCCGCAGCCTCGGCATCGTGCCGCAGGAACTGGTGTTCGACCCGTTCTTCAGCGTGCGCGAGACGCTGGTCATCCAGAGCGGCTACTTCGGCGTGCGCAACAACGGCGCCTGGATCGACGAGCTGCTCGCCGGCCTGGGCCTGGCCGACAAGGCCCACGCGAACATGCGCCAGCTCTCGGGGGGCATGAAGCGCCGCGTGCTGGTGGCGCAGGCGCTGGTGCACCGCCCGCCGGTCATCGTGCTCGACGAGCCCACCGCCGGCGTCGACGTGGAGTTGCGCCAGACGCTGTGGCAGTTCGTCGCCCGGTTGAACAAGGAAGGCCACACGGTGCTGCTGACCACCCACTACCTCGAGGAAGCCGAGGCGCTGTGCGGCCGCATCGCGATGCTCAAGCAGGGGCGCATCGTGGCGCTCGACCGCACGTCCGCGCTGCTCGCGGGCACGGCCAGCACCATGCTGCGCTTCAAGCTCGATGCCCCCTTGCCGCCAGCCCTGGCCGCCCAGGCGCGGGTCACGGGCCGCATCGTGCAGCTGAAGGCCCACGACGCCGCCGGCGTGGAGCAGGTGCTCGCCGCGTTGCGCAGCGCCGGGCTCCAGCCGGAAGACCTCGAGATCGGCCGGGCCGACCTGGAGGATGTGTTCCTCGAGATCATGCAGTCCGAACCGGGAGCCGCGCGATGAGCGACCACGGCCTGCTGTCGGGCACCCGCACGCTGCTCTACAAGGAGATGCTCCGGTTCTGGAAGGTGAGCTTCCAGACCGTGGCCGCACCGGTGCTCACCGCGGTGCTGTACCTGCTGATCTTCGGCCACGTGCTCGAGAACCACGTGAAGGTCTACGACAACGTGGGCTACACGAGCTTCCTGATCCCCGGCCTCGTGATGATGAGCGTCTTGCAGAACGCGTTCGCGAACAGCAGCAGCTCGCTCATCCAGAGCAAGATCAGCGGCAACCTCGTGTTCCTGCTGGTGTCGCCGCTGTCGCACTGGGCGTGGTTCGTCGCCTACGTGGGCGCGTCGGTGGTGCGTGGTGTGGTGGTGGGCGCGGGCGTGATGCTGGTCACCATCTGGTTCGCGCCGCTGTCGCTGGCCGAGCCGGCGTGGGCGGTGGTGTTCGCGGTGGTGGGGGCGGCCATGATGGGCGCGCTCGGTCTGCTGGCCGGCCTGTGGGCCGAGAAGTTCGACCAGATCGCCGCGTTCCAGAATTTCATCATCATGCCGATGACGTTCCTGTCGGGCGTCTTCTACTCGGTGAAGTCGCTGCCGGGCTTCTGGTACGGCGCGAGCCACCTGAACCCGTTCTTCTACATGATCGACGGCTTTCGCCGCGGGTTTTTCGGCGCGAGCGACGTCTCCCCGTGGACCAGCCTCGCAGTGGCCGGCGGCAGCCTCGTCGTGGTGTGCGCGCTGTGCCTGCACCTGCTGCGCATCGGTTACAAGATCCGCCACTGATGCGGGCTTTCCCGCATGGGCGATAATGCGGCCATGGCCGATCCCACCCCCGCCGAAGTCGAGCGCTACATTGCGCAAGGGCTGAACTGCGAGCACCTGCAGGTGGAGGGCGATGGCCGCCATTTTTTCGCCACCATCGTGTCCGCGGAGTTCGACGGCGCGAATCGCGTGGCGCGCCACCAGCGCGTGTACAAGGCGCTGGGCGATAGAATGCGTGAGCAAATCCACGCCCTGTCCATGAAGACGCTCACCCCTGCCGAATGGGCCTCGTCCGCCCCGTCGGCCTCCACCCACCACCATTAAAAGCGGCCGCAGGATTCACTGCGGCCGGCAGGCCTGCACCTTCGCGGGCTTGATGGTCGTGTGATTCCCTGGGTCCCCGAACCCCCATGGACAAACTCCTCATCCGCGGCGGCCGCTCATTGGCTGGCGAAGTCGTCATCTCCGGTGCCAAGAACGCGGCGCTGCCGGAACTGTGCGCCGCGCTCCTCACCGCCGACACGGTCACGCTCCAGAACGTGCCCCAGCTCCAGGACGTGGGCACCACGCTGAAGCTGCTGCGCAACATGGGCGTCACGGCCCGGCGCGATGAATCGTCGCCCGACGTGGTGTCGCTCACCGCCGAGCCCATCACCGCGGCGGAAGCCCCGTACGAGCTGGTCAAGACCATGCGCGCGTCCATCCTGGTGCTGGGCCCGCTGCTGGCCCGCTTCGGCCAGGCGCGGGTGTCGCTGCCCGGCGGCTGCGCCATCGGCTCGCGCCCGGTCGACCAGCACATCAAGGGCCTGCAGGCCA
This sequence comes from Rhizobacter sp. Root1221, assembly GCF_001425785.1. Classification (GTDB taxonomy): domain Bacteria; phylum Pseudomonadota; class Gammaproteobacteria; order Burkholderiales; family Burkholderiaceae_C; genus Rhizobacter. The sequence continues at coordinate 45,219 of NZ_LMDI01000011.1, forward strand.
TGGGCGCCGAGATCCTGGTGGAACACGGCTACATCGTCGCCAAGGCCAGGCGCCTGAAGGGCGCGCGCATCACCACCGACATGGTGACGGTCACCGGCACCGAGAACCTGCTGATGGCCGCCACGCTCGCCGACGGCGAAACGGTGCTCGAAAACGCCGCCCAGGAACCCGAGATCCCCGACCTCGCCGAGATGCTGATCTCGATGGGCGCCAGGATCGAAGGCCACGGCACGCGCCAGATCCGCATCCAGGGCGTGGAGCGCCTGCACGGCACCACGCACCGCATCGTGCCCGACCGCATCGAGGCCGGCACGTTCCTCTGCGCGGTGGCGGCCACCGGTGGCGACGCCTTCCTGAAGTACGCCCGGGCCGAACACCTGGGTGCCGTGATCGACAAGCTGCGCGAAGCGGGTGTGTCGGTGGAATCGGTGGACGGCGGCCTGCGCGTGAAGAACAGCCAGCGCCCGCGTGCGGTGAGCTTCACCACCAGCGAGTACCCGGCGTTTCCCACCGACATGCAGGCCCAGTTCATGGCGCTCAACTGCATCGCCGAGGGCCCGTCGGTCGTGTCGGAGACCATCTTCGAGAACCGGTTCATGCACGTCAACGAGCTGGTGCGCCTGGGCGCCCAGATCGACATCCACGGCCACACCGCCACCCTCCGCGGCGTGCCGAAGCTGTCGGGTGCCACCGTGATGGCCACCGACCTGCGGGCGTCGGCCAGCCTCGTGATCGCGGGCCTCGTGGCCGAGGGCGAAACCGTGGTGGACCGCATCTACCACCTGGACCGCGGCTACGACCGCATGGAAGCCAAGCTGCGCGGCATCGGTGCCGACATCGAACGGACCAAATGACGATGATCACCCTCGCCCTGTCCAAGGGACGCATCTTCGACGAGACCCTGCCGCTGCTGAAGGCCGCCGGCATCGAGGTCACCGAAGACCCTGAAAAATCGCGCAAGCTGATCCTTCCCACCACCCACCCCGACGTGCGCGTGGTGCTCGTGCGTGCCACCGACGTGCCCACCTACGTGCAGTACGGTGGCGCCGACATCGGCGTGGCCGGCAAGGACATCCTGCTCGAACACGGTGGCCAGGGCCTGTACCAGCCGCTCGACCTGCAGATCGCCAAGTGCCGCCTGAGCGTGGCCGTGCGCGACGACTTCGACTACGCCGCGGCCGTCAAGCAGGGTTCGCGCATCGCGGTGGCCACGAAGTACACGAACTGCGCGCGCGAACACTTCGCGAACAAGGGCGTGCACGTCGACCTGATCAAGCTCTACGGTTCGATGGAACTCGCGCCGCTGACGGGCCTGGCCGACGCCATCGTCGACCTGGTGTCCACCGGCAGCACGCTGCGGGCCAACCACCTCGTCGAAGTCGAGGAAATCATGCAGATCTCTTCGCGCCTGGTGGTGAACCAGGCCGCGTTGAAAACGAAGCGCGAACCCCTTCGCGCCATCATCGACGCCTTTGCGTCAGCCATCCAGTGACACCATGACCGTCCAGATCCGCCAGCTCGCCACGCACGCCGCCGACTTCGAAGCCCAATTCCAGCGTGTGCTGCATTGGTCCGAGGAAACGGACCATGCGATCGAGCAGCGGGTGACCGACATCCTCGCCGACGTGCGCACGCGCGGTGATGCGGCGGTGCTCGAGTACACGAACCGGTTCGACGGCCTCACGGCCCAGTCGGCCACCGAGTTCGAGATTCCCCGTGGCGAACTGCAGGCGGCGCTCGCGAGCCTGCCGGCGGTGCGCCGCCACGCGCTGGAAGCCGCCGCCGAACGGGTGCGCGACTACCACGAGCGCCAGCTCGAGGTGAGTGGCCGCTCCTGGTCCTACCGCGATGCCGATGGCACGCTGCTCGGCCAGAAGGTCACGCCGCTCGACCGCGTGGGCATCTACGTGCCCGGTGGCAAGGCGCAGTACCCGTCCAGCGTGCTGATGAACGCGCTGCCGGCCAAGGTGGCCGGCGTGGGTGAGATCATCATGGTGGTGCCCACCCCCGGCGGGGAGCGCAACGCGATGGTGTTGGCAGCCGCGGCGGTGGCCGGCGTGGACCGCGCGTTCACCATCGGTGGCGCACAGGCCGTGGGCGCGCTCGCCTACGGCACGGCCACCGTGCCGTCGGTGGACAAGATCACCGGCCCGGGCAACGCCTACGTGGCCAGTGCCAAGCGCCGCGTCTTCGGCAAGGTGGGCATCGACATGATCGCCGGCCCGAGCGAAATCCTCGTGCTGGCCGACGGCACCACGCCACCCGACTGGGTGGCCATGGACCTCTTCAGCCAGGCCGAACACGACGAGATGGCGCAGAGCATCCTGCTGTGCCCCGATGCCGCCTACATCGCGAGGGTGGCCGAGGCCATCGAGCGGCTGCTGCCGGACATGCCGCGCCGCGACGTCATCCGGGCGTCGCTCGAAGGCCGCGGTGCGCTGATCCACACGCGCAGCATGGAAGAAGCCTGCGAGATCAGCAACCGCATCGCCCCTGAACACCTGGAAGTCAGCTCCGACGACCCGCACCGCTGGGAGCCGCTGCTGCGCCACGCCGGGGCCATCTTCCTCGGCGCGTTCACCAGCGAAAGCCTCGGCGACTACTGCGCCGGCCCGAACCACGTGCTGCCCACGGCGGGCACCGCACGCTTCTCGTCGCCGCTCGGGGTGTACGACTTCCAGAAGCGCAGCAGCTTGATCGAGGTGAGCGAGGCGGGCGCCCAGAAGCTCGGCACCATCGCCGCCGAACTGGCCTACAGCGAAGGCCTGCAGGCCCACGCCCGTGCCGCCGAACTGCGCCTGAAGGAGCCCAAGGCATGAGCGAGCTCGACACCCGCAAGGCCCGTTTCATCCGCCAGGACGTGCAGTCGATGCACGGCTACGCCGTGCAGCCGAGTGCCGGCATGGTCAAGCTCGACGCCATGGAAAACCCGTTCCGGCTGCCCGAGCCGCTGCGTGCCGAACTCGGCCGCCGCCTGGGCGAGGTGGCGATGAACCGCTACCCGGCGGGCCGCATCGACGACCTGCGCGCCGCGCTCGCCCGCTACGTGAACCTGCCCGACGGTTTCGACCTGATGCTCGGCAACGGCTCCGACGAACTCATCACCATGCTGAGCATGGCCTGCGACGTGCCCGGCGCCAAGGTGCTGGCGCCGGTGCCGGCGTTCGTGATGTACGACGTGTCGGCCCGTCTGCAGGGGCTCACGTTCGTGGGCGTGCCGCTCACCGCCGATTTCGAGTTGGACGAAGCCGCGATGCTGGCGGCCATCGCCGAACACCAGCCGGCCATCGTCTACCTGGCTTACCCGAACAACCCCACCGCGAACCTGTTCGACGACGGGGCCATGGAACGCATCGTGGCCGCCGCCCCGGGCCTGGTGGTGATCGACGAGGCGTACCAGCCGTTCGCGTCGCGCGACTGGCTGCAGCGTGCCACGCGGCATCCGCACGTGCTCGTGATGCGCACGTTGAGCAAGTTCGGCCTGGCCGGCGTGCGCATCGGCTACATGGTGGGCCCGAAGGCGCTGATTGCCGAGATCGACAAGGTGCGCCCGCCCTACAACGTGAGCGTGCTCAACGCCGAGGCGGCGCTGTTTGCCCTCGAACACGCCGACGAGTTCGCGCGGCAGGCCGCCGTGCTGCGCAGCGAGCGCACACGCCTGATCGCCGCGCTGCAACGCCTGCCGGGCTTGCGCCCGTACCCGAGCGAGGCCAACATGGTGCTCACGCGCGTGCCCGATGCGGCTGCGCTGTTCGCCGCGCTGAAGGCCCGTAAAGTGCTCGTGAAAAACGTCTCCGGGCTGCACCCGCTGCTGGTGAACTGCCTGCGCCTCACCGTGGGCACGCCGGACGAGAACACCCTGATGATCGAAGCCCTCGAAGCGAGTTTGAAATGACAGCCGAACGCATTGCCGACGTCACCCGCAACACGGCCGAGACGCAGATCCGCGTCCGGATCAACCTCGACGGCACCGGCACGTCGAAACTCTCCACCGGCATCGGGTTCTTCGACCACATGCTCGACCAGATCGCCCGCCACGGGCTGATCGACCTCGACATCGACTGCAAGGGCGACCTGCACATCGACGGCCACCACACGGTGGAAGACGTGGGCATCACGCTCGGCCAGGCCGTGGCCAAGGCCGTGGGCGACAAGCGGGGCCTGCGCCGCTACGGCCACGCCTACGTGCCGCTCGACGAAGCGCTGTCGCGCGTGGTCATCGATTTCTCGGGCCGCCCGGGCCTGCACATGCGCGTGCCGTTCAAGAGTGGCATGGTCGGTGCATTCGACACGCAGCTCGCGTTCGAATTCTTCCAGGGGTTCGCGAACCACGCCCTCGTGACGCTGCATATCGACAACCTGCACGGCGACAACGCCCACCACCAGTGCGAGACGGTGTTCAAGGCCTTCGCCCGCGCCGTCCGCATGGCGCTGGAGGTCGACCCGCGCATGGGCAACACCATCCCGTCCACGAAGGGGTCGTTGTGAGCCGCACCGTCGCCGTCGTCGACTACGGCATGGGCAACCTGCGTTCCGTGTCGCAGGCGGTCAAGCACGTGGCCGACGGCACCGGTTTCGACGTGGTGGTGACGTCCAACCCCGACGAGGTGTACGCCGCCGAGCGCATCGTGCTGCCAGGGCAGGGCGCCATGCCCGACTGCATGCGCGAGCTGCGCGACTCCGGCCTCAAGGACGCCGTCCTGCACGCCGCCGCCAACAAACCGCTGATGGGCGTGTGCGTGGGCATGCAGATGTTGTTGTCCCGAAGCGACGAGGGCCCCACCGACGGTCTCGACCTGTTCCCCGGCGACGTGGTGCGTTTCCAGCTCGAAGGCCAGCTCCAACCCGACGGCAGCCGCTTCAAGGTGCCGCAGATGGGATGGAATCGCGTGTTCCAGCCTCGTCCGCACCCGGTCTGGGCCGGTGTGCCCGACGGCTCCTATTTTTATTTCGTGCACAGCTTCCATGCGAAGCCGGCCAATGCGGTGCACAGTGCGGGGGAAACGGAGTACGGCATCCGCTTTACCTGCGCGCTGGCCCGCGATAATATTTTCGCGACCCAGTTCCATCCCGAGAAAAGTGCCGAACACGGGCTTGCCCTTTACCGGAACTTCCTCCACTGGAACCCCTGACCGCCTCGTGAAGGCGCCCTTCCCCCCTCACCACCCCTGACCTCGGCCATGCTGCTGATCCCCGCGATTGACCTCAAAGACGGCCACTGTGTGCGCCTCAAGCAAGGTGACATGAACGCTTCCACGACCTTCGGCGAAGACCCGGCCAAGATGGCCAGGCGCTGGGTCGATGCGGGCGCACGCCGATTGCACCTCGTCGACTTGAACGGTGCCTTCGCCGGCAAGCCGGTCAACGAGGCGGCCATCAAGGCCATCCTCGCCGAGGTGGGCGAAGAGATCCCGGTGCAACTCGGGGGCGGCATCCGCGACCTCGACACCATCGAGCGCTACCTCGACGACGGCCTGAGCTACATCATCATCGGCACCGCGGCGGTCAAGAACCCCGGGTTCCTGCGCGATGCCTGCAGCGCGTTCGGCGGCCACATCATCGTGGGCCTCGACGCCAAGGACGGCAAGGTCGCCACCGACGGCTGGAGCAAGCTCACCGGCCACGAAGTCATCGACCTCGCCAAGAAGTTCGAAGACTATGGCGTCGAAGGCGTGATCTACACCGACATCGGCCGCGACGGCATGCTGTCGGGCATCAACGTCGACGCCACCGTGAAACTGGCGCAAGCACTCACCATCCCGGTCATCGCCTCGGGCGGCCTGTCCAACCTCGCCGACATCGACAAGCTGTGTGCCGTCGAGAACGAAGGCGTCGAAGGCGTGATCTGCGGCCGTGCCATCTACAGCGGCGACCTCGATTTCGAACTGGCCCAGCGCCGCGCCGACGAACTCAACGGCGCCTGACCGGCGCTCCACCTGCTCCCGCGTGGTTCGTTCTGGCGGCCGCGTCAGAACCCACCGCCATGCTTGCCAAACGCATCATCCCCTGCCTCGACGTGACCGGTGGTCGTGTCGTCAAAGGCGTCAACTTCGTCGAACTCCGCGACGCGGGTGACCCGGTCGAGATCGCGGCCCGCTACAACGACCAGGGTGCCGACGAACTGACGTTCCTCGACATCACGGCCACCAGCGACGGCCGCGACCTGATCCTGCCCATCATCGAGGCCGTGGCCTCGCAGGTGTTCATTCCGCTGACGGTGGGGGGGGGCGTGCGCACGGTGGAAGATGTGCGCCGGCTGCTCAACGCCGGGGCCGACAAGGTCAGCTTCAACTCGGCCGCCGTGGCCAACCCGCAGGTGATCCGCGACGCGTCCGCCAAGTACGGAGCCCAGTGCATCGTGGTGGCCATCGACGCCAAGGGCCGGGCCGATGGCTCCGGCTGGGACGTCTACACCCATGGCGGCCGCAAGAACACCGGCCTCGACGCGGTGCAGTGGGCCCGCCAGATGGCCGAGTACGGCGCCGGCGAGATCCTGCTCACCAGCATGGACCGCGACGGCACGAAGATCGGCTTCAACCTGCCGCTCACCCGTGCCGTGAGCGATGCGGTGAGCGTGCCGGTCATCGCCTCGGGTGGCGTGGGCACGCTGGAGCACCTGGTGGAGGGCATCCAGCAGGGCCACGCCGACGCGGTGCTGGCCGCCAGCATCTTCCACTACGGCGAACACACCGTTGGCGAAGCCAAGGCGTTGATGGCAAGCCGCGGCATCCCGGTGCGCCCATGACGGCGCCTGCGCGCGCGGGGCTTCCCCGCGAGCTGCGCATCATCGGCGGCCAGTGGAAACGCAGCAAACTGCCGGTGGCCGACGTGCCCGGCCTGCGCCCCACGCCCGACCGCGTGCGTGAAACCGTCTTCAACTGGCTCGGCAACGACCTGGACGGCTGGCGTTGCCTCGACGCCTTTGCCGGCGCGGGCGGGCTCGGTTTCGAGGCCGCTTCGCGCGGGGCGTCGGAGGTGACCCTCATCGAACGCGAAAGCCGGCTGCTGCGCAACCTGCACGACGTACATGCGCGGCTGAAGGCCGGCCCGTCGGTGCGCATCGTCGCGGGTGACGCGTCGGCGTGGATGGCACGCCAGGCCCCCGAGACGTTCGAGCTGGTCTTCCTCGACCCCCCGTTCGGTGCCGACCTGTTCGCGCCCGCGGTGAAGGCGGCGTGCCGGCTGGTGGTGCCCGGCGGGCTGGTCTACCTCGAGGCCGACCGCGAATTCCAGGCCGCCGACTTCCCCGGCGAACACCTCACGCGCTACCGCCACGGACGCGCCGGGGCGGTTCATTTCCATCTGTTTCAACGCGCGGAGCCCGGCTACACTGCGCCCGAATCGTCCGCCGCCCCGAAGGAGCCCGCTTGACTTCCGTGACCCGCCTCACCGCCGTCTACCCCGGCACCTTCGACCCGATGACCCTGGGGCATGAGGACCTGATGCGCCGTGCCGGCCGCCTGTTCGAGCGCCTGATCCTCGCGGTGGCCGCTGGCCACCACAAGCGCACCATGTTCACGCTGGCCGAGCGGCTGGAAATCGCCCAGGAATTGGCGGTCAAGCACCCGAACGTGGAGGTGATCGCGTTCGACGGCCTGCTGAGCGATTTCGTGCTCGAACATGGCGGCAAGGTGGTGGTGCGTGGCCTGCGCGCCGTCAGCGACTTCGAGTACGAGTTCCAGATGGCCGGCATGAACCGCCACCTGATGCCCAACGTGGAAACGGTGTTCCTGACCCCGAGCGACCAGTACCAGTTCGTCTCCGGCACGTTCGTGCGCGAAATTGCCAACCTCGGCGGTGATGTTTCCAAGTTTGTGTCACCCTCCGTGCTGAGCCGCCTTCACCAGCGCGTGAAGGTGGACAAGAAGGCCTGAGAGGCTGTTGACCAGGCTGACTGTGGAGCGTGACCCCCGATGGCATTGACGATCACCGACGAGTGCATCAACTGCGATGTGTGCGAGCCCGAGTGCCCCAACCAGGCCATTTCGATGGGCGAGGCCATCTACGAGATCAACCCGTCCAAATGCACCGAGTGTGTGGGCCATTTCGATGAGCCCCAGTGCGTGCAGGTGTGCCCGGTGAGTTGCATTCCCATCCACCCCGACCACATCGAGTCGCAGGAATCGCTGTGGGCCAAGTACCGGCGGCTGCAGGGGCTGCCGGCGGAACCGGGGGCGGGCAGCGGGTCCTGAGGGGCCTGCGCCATCCCCGGGCCTGCGCCATCAACCGGGCCTGCGCCGTCACCCGGGCCGGCACGATCATCGCGGCCGGCAATCCCGTGCTGCATTCCCACGCGCCTTCGCACAAGCTGCCTTGGGCACCACGGCACGGCGTACCTTGCGGCGTGTTTCCCCCTGGGCGAGCGGGGTGAGCTTGGCCGGGCTTCGGGCGTCCAGCCGTGCGGCCCCCACCTGCGCCCGCGCCGCCTCGTTGTGCAACCGCTCCCGTTCCATCCGCTGCCCGGCCTCCGCCGCGCGCTGGGCCACGTCGGCCGCTTCGGACCACTGCGCAGCGTTGCGCGGATCCGCGACATCGACCTCGTGGCCCGTGCCGTCGGGGCACGGTGCCTGGGTGTAGGTGCTGCCGTCGGGCCCGCAGCGGTAAACCGGTTGTGCCACCGCGTGGTCAACCCACGGCAGCACCAACGCGCACGCCCACCCGGCCCACCGGCGGACGGCGCGCGGTGCCATCAGGCGTCCGGTTTGGCCGGCTCCGGCCGCGGGGGTTTCGGGCGGGGCGGTTTGGCGTTGATCTTCATCATGGCGCGTTCCATGTCGGCCGCGAGCAGCAGGTCAAGGGCGTGCAGCGTGCGCTGGATGGTGTCGTGGATGGCGTCACGCGCGTCGGGCTTGGGCTTGCGCAACACGTAGTCCACCACCTCGGCCTTCACGCCGGGGTGGCCGATGCCGAGGCGGAGGCGCCAATAGTCGGGGGTGCCGAGCTGGGCGTGGATGTCGCGCAGGCCGTTGTGGCCCGCGTGGCCGCCGCCGAACTTGATCTTGGCCTGGCCGGGCAGCAGGTCGAGTTCGTCGTGGGCCACCAGCACCTCGTTGGGCGCGATCTTGAAGAAGCGGGCGAGGGCGGCAACGGACTTGCCGGACAGGTTCATGTAGGTCTGCGGCTCGAGCAGCCACAGCGGGCCCTCTTGGCGGTTGACCCGGGCGACGAGGCCGAAATAGCTGCGTTCGGGCACCAGGTTGGCCTTGAGTTCCCGCGCGACGGCGTCCACCCACCAGAACCCGGCGTTGTGGTTGGTGCCTTCGTATTCCGCCCCGGGGTTGCCGAGGCCTACCAGCAGTCGAATCATGGGGACATTATCCGTTCAGGCGCAGTCAACCTCCCCGTCGACCGGTGCGTGAATGGTGCGACCGGCGAGGGGAGACGGTGTTCACCGCTGAGGGGGCGGGGCGCCGTACTGCGGTGACCTGGGGCCGGCCAGCACGCCGTTGAAGCGCGGCGCGCCGAGCATGCGCTGGCCGGCGACGCCCGCGTACTTGTATGCCGCATCGGTGGCGGTGCCCACGATCTGCTTGACCACGGCGGTCACCAGCATCCCGACCAGGCCGCCCTGCGACTGTTGTTGCTGCTCTTCGGAACTGGCGGTGGCCTGTCCTTGCCACAGCACGTCGCCGGAGCGCAGGTCGACGATGCGCCCTTCCACCGTCACGCGCGTTTCGCTGGACAACAGCGCGTAGGTGGTGCCGTACTTCTTCACCGTCAGGTAGACCGCGGCATCGGCGCCAAAGACCTCGCGCAGCTTGGGTCCCGGGATGGCGTGGGCGTCATGGGCGGTGGTCACGCCGTTCTGGCGCAACGTCTCGTCGACCAGGGTGACCGGCAGCACGTAGTAGCCGGCCTCGGCCAGCGGCAGCGTGGCGTGGGACCACATGCCGGCCGTTGCGGTCACCGATGGCGAGTCGTTCAGGGGCGGCAGCACCAGCAAGGAGGCGGGCCGGGCCTTGATGAACGCGGTGTAGTCGTACCCCTGAGGGGCGGTCGCGCAGCCGGTGAGGAATGCCAGGGCGCTGGCAAAACACACCAGCAGGAGTCGGCGGCAGGTCATGTGGGGGTGTCCTTCCTGGCGGACGAGGCGGGGTCGAGCCGCTTGAGCAGCATGTCCATGTAGGCGGTCGCCTCGGGGAAGGCCGCCTTTTCGGCCAACCAGAGCTGGCGCGCCGCATCAGCGTCGCCTGCGGAAAGTTTCAGCAGGCCCAGGTGTGCGCGGAAGCCCGGCGGCAGCGCGACGCCCTTCGCGCGTGCGCGTTCCGCATGCGCCTCCATCGGGCCGATCTGGGCGATGGGTGCAGCACCGGGGCTCAGCAGCGTGTCGTACTGTTGCCGGGGAAAGGTGTCCCAGCCATAGAGCGGGGCCACGGGCTGGGCGCAGCCGGCGCCCGCCGCGATACCGCCAAGCAACAGCAGGCGGACGAACATCGTGCCCGGATTCACCGGCGCGGCTCCTGGCCCCATTGGCCGGCGTCCTTGGCGGCCACCAGCGTGTTGACCGCTTCGCGCATGGCCAGGTCCAGCACCTTCCCGTTGAGCGTGGCGTCGTAGCTGGCCGTGCCGCCGAACCCGAGGACTTCCCGGTTCGACAGCTCGGACTCGCCAGCGCCCCGCGCCGAGAACACGACCTCGGAGGTCAGGCTGTTGACGATGTTGAGCGTGATCTTGGCGTAGGCGACCTGCGACTTGCCGCGCCCGAGGAGGCCGAACAACTGCTGGTCGCCGACTTCCTTGCGCCCGAACTCGGAGATGTCGCCGGTGACGACGAAGGCGGCGCCGCGCAGCGTCTGGGCCGTGCCTTGCAGCTTGGCTTCCTGGCCCGTCTCGGCCAGGTTGTCGCGGTCGAGCACCGAGAACCGCTGTGATTGCTGGAGGTGGGCGATCAACGTCGTCTTTGCCTGGCCGCCGAGGCGGTCGACGCCGTCGGAGAAGACACCACGCATGAAGCTGGAGCGGTTGTCGAACTTGCCTACGGACACCGGCACCCGGGCGCCGGCGTAGGGAGCCGCTGCGCCCTGGACTTTTTCCACGGCCACGGTGCGCGAGCTTTCGGTGGCGCAGCCGGCGATGGCCAGGAGGCAGGTGGCTGCGAACACGGCCTGAAGGTGGTTTCGAATCATGAGATCTCCCCAAAGGATGTGCGAATCGCCGGAGCGTGGCACGGAACGTGACTGCCCTGGGCGTAAAAAAGCCCCGCCGAAGCGGGGCTTGTCAGATGCCCGAAGGCTCTTCTTATTTCTTGTTTTGCTTTTCGTTCTTCTTGCCCTTGGCAGCCGGAGCGGCCGGAGCCGTCACGACCGGGGCGATCTCGGCTTCTTCGACCGGCACCGAGGTGGACACGATCACCGGGTTCGGCTTGCCTTGGGTCACGACCTTGATGCCGGCGGGCAGCTTCAGGTCGCTGACGTGCAGGGCCTGGCCCTTGGCCAGGTTTTCCAGGTCGACCGTCAGGAACTCCGGCAGGGCTTGCGCCAGGCAGGTGATGCGGACTTCGGTGACGACGTGGTTCACGAGGCACTTGTCGGTCTTGACGGCCGGCGAGTTTTCTTCGTTCACGAAGTGCAGGGGCACCTTCTTCGTGATCGTCGTGGTGGCGTCGACGCGCTGGAAGTCGATGTGCAGCACGATCTGGCGGAAGGGGTGCAGCTGGTAGTCACGGAGCAGCACTTGCTCGGACTTGCCGTTCAGTTCCATGTCGAGGATCGACGAGTGGAACGCTTCCTTCTTCAGGGCGTGGAACAGCGCGTTGTGATCGAGTTCGATCAGCGACGGGGTGGCGGCGCCACCGTAGACGATGCCAGGCACCTTGGCGGCAATGCGCAGGCGGCGGCTCGCTCCGGTCCCCTGCAGCTTGCGCTCGAAAGCAACAAATTTCATGGTTTGCTCCAAAAATGGAAAGACGCCCGCGACCAGGCGTCAAGGTGGGCCTTGCGGCCCGCTGAGGAGGCAGCGCCTGTCGACGTTGCCGCTGCGGATCAGAAGTTGTTGTTCTGCTCCGCGAACAGGGAAGTCACCGACTCGCCGTCGGAGATGCGACGGATGGTTTCGGCGAACAGGAAGGCCACCGACAGCTGGCGCACTTTCGCGCACGCCTTGCCGTCCTGGCTCAGCGGAATGGTGTTGGTGATCACCACTTCGTCGAGCTGCGAGCCCTTGATGCGTTCGATGGCCGGGCCGGAGAACACGGCGTGGGTGCAGTAGGCGTACACGCTCTTCGCGCCGCGTTCCTTCAGCACCTCGGCGGCCTTCACGAGGGTGCCCGCGGTGTCGATCATGTCATCCATGATCACGCAGTTGCGGTTCTCGATGTCGCCGATGACGTGCATCACTTCGGACACGTTGGCCTTCGGGCGGCGCTTGTCGATGATGGCCAGGTCGCAGCCGAGCTGCTTGGCCAGCGCGCGGGCACGCACCACGCCACCCACGTCGGGAGACACGACCACGAGGTCGGGGTAACGCTTGCTCTGCACGTCGGACAGCAACACCGGCGATGCGTAGATGTTGTCGACCGGGATGTTGAAGAAGCCCTGGATCTGGTCGGCGTGCAGGTCCATCGTGAGCAGGCGCTCGACACCGACGGCTTCCAGCATGTTGGCCACGACCTTCGCGCTGATGGGCACGCGGGTGGAACGCGGGCGGCGGTCCTGGCGGGCATAGCCGAAGTAGGGGATCACGGCCGTGACGCGGCGGGCGGAGGCCCGTTTCAGCGCGTCGACCATGATGCAGAGTTCCATCAGGTTCTCGTTCGTGGGCGCGCAGGTGGGCTGCACCACGAAGATGTCGCGGGCGCGAACGTTCTGCTGGATCTCGATGGCGACTTCGCCATCGGAGAAGCGGCCCACGGAGGCCTTCCCGAGTTCGATGCCGAGGTGCGATGCCATTTCCTGCGCGAGGGCGGGGTTGGCATTGCCGGTGAACAGAACGGTGTTGAAAAGCACATTCCCTCCGTCGAGGCTGTTTGTGGGCGCATTCACGGGCACAGCGCGCCCTTTCATTTCAGCTGCGGTGTGCCGGGGCCGGCACGGGAACTCAAGAAACCAGAGCAAGACCCGCGGGAGAAAGGGACCCACGGGACCCGAGGGCCCGGCCCGTCAGGGCCGCTTGCTGAAGCTCTTTTTAAAGTGATGGCAGGGGAAGAAGGATTCGAACCTTCGCATGTCGGAATCAAAATCCGATGCCTTAACCAACTTGGCGACTCCCCTACACCGGTGACCTGCTTGCGCAGACCACCTTAAACCTGTTCGTCCTTTGCCTCATCCTGCCAATCCCGCAAGGGATGTTGCGCCAGACTGCGGCACATTCTTCCAACCCAGCCTTCGGGCAAATCCGAAGGCAGCGACGCCGCGGGTTGGTCGCCTGTGCCTGCCCTTGCGAACACTGCGCTGCCGGAACCGGTCATGCGGCTGTTGCCGAACCGTTCCGCCAGCACCCGGGCGACTTTCGTCACGTCGGGGCATTCTGCCTCGGCGGGGGGCTGCATCACATTGCTGCCGTACCCGTTCAGAAGCTGTTGAATGCCTTCATCAGCAAGGAAGCCCGCTACTTTATCAGCTTCGTGGTCGCGCGCCAAGAGGGGACTCGCAAAAATTGCACGGGTTTCGATGCCGGCCGCGGGTTTCACCACCGCCAACCACTGGCGGGGCAGCGCGAGCGGCGTCATTTTCTCGCCGATGCCTTCCACGAATGCATTCTGTCCGCCGATGAAAAACGGCACATCGGCGCCCAGCGACAACCCCAACGCCATCAGGCGGGACCGGGTCCAGCCCAGTCCCCACAGGCGGTTCAGCGCGAGCAACGTGCTGGCCGCGTCGGAGCTGCCGCCACCCATGCCGGCGCCCCACGGCACCTGCTTGTCGATGGCGATGTCGGCCCCGAACGAGGTGCCGGACGCCGCCTGCAGCGCACGGGCGGCACGCAGGCACAAATCATCCGCCGGCAGCGTGGCGGTGAGGTCGTGGCGGGCGAGGCGGCCGTCGGCCCGGCGCTCGAAGTGCAGCGTGTCGCTCCAGTCGATCAGCACGAACACGGACTGCAGCAGGTGATAGCCGTCGGGGCGGCGGCCCACGATGTGCAGGAACAGGTTCAGCTTGGCCGGGGCGGCCACGCCGGTCAGGGCGGCCAGGCTCATGGTTCCACCTGGGCCCGCACGGTCACCTTCGGCAAGCGGGCGCGTTGTGCGGTCACCCAGCCATCGCTCAGGCGGCCCAGCCGCACGGACCAGCCCAGCTGGTCGAAGCCGGCCTCGACCGGCGGGGCGGTGGGTTCGCTCGGCGCGCCTGGCCACGGGCGGCCGCGCAGCCAGTCGAAGAGGGCGGCCACGGGCAGGCTTTCGCCCAGCATTTCACGGGTGAGGGTGTCGAGGTCGCCGTAGCGGGTCTCGCCGTCCGACGTGACGAGGCGCACGTCGGACGGCGACCAGTCGGCCCGTGCCACCACGGTGCCCAGCGGTGACGTGAGGTTCAGCCGGCCGGCGGTGCTGCTGCCGGTGAGCTCGAACCCGGCGCTCACCGAACGCGCGGGCTGGGCGCCGTCGGCATCCACCTTGACCGCCAGGCGCCCGGACAATGTGTCGCCAGCCGGGCCCGGCGGCGTGACGGTGGTGCAGGCCGCCAGCGCGGCAGCCACGGCCCCCGCCAGGAGCAATCGCCGACGGCTCACAGCGTGACCTTCAGGCGGGCGAGCGTGTCGCGCAGTACGTCATTGGTGGCGTCGCGCAGTTGCACTTCGCGCAGGATGCGGCGGGCCTCGTCGCGGTCGCCGGTGACCCACAGCAGTTCACCCAGGTGGACGCCGATCTCGACGTCCGGGCGCAGGCGGTACGCCTCCTTCAGCAGGCGCAGGGCTTCCTGCGAGTTGCCGAGGCGGTACTCCACCCAGCCGAGGCTGTCGGTGATGAACGGTTCCCCCGGGGACAGTTCGAGCGCCTTGACGATCAGTTCACGCGCCTCGGGCAGCCGCAGGTTGCGTTCGGCGAGCGAATAACCGAGGGCGTTGTAGGCATGGTGGTGGTCGGGGCGGATCTCGATGACACGGCGTAGCATGCGTTCCATGTCCTCCAGGCGGTTGAGCTTCTCGGCCATCATGGCCTGCTGGTACAGCAGCTCGGCGTCCTTCGGGAACTTGCGGGTGGCATCGGCGAACACGGCCTCGGCGGCGGACCACTGCTTGGCGTCGCTGTACAACTGGGCCTCCAGCACGAGTTTCGTGCGGGGGGCGTCGGGCGTGTTCTCGGGCGCCTTGCGCACGGTCTCCACTGCCTGCTTCAACTTGCCCTGCTTGGCCAGCAGCTCGGCCCGGCGCGCGGCCACGTCGAGCGCGCGTTGCGGTTCGGTGACCTTGGCCAGCCAGGCCTCGGCGCCGCGGAAGTCGCGCTGCTGCTCGGCCGCACGGGCCAGCAGGAAATACGCCTGTGCGTTGCCCTGGTTGGTGTCGTCCGCGTCGTCGTCCCCGTCCTCGTCGTCTGCCGCGGCTGCGCTGGCGGCGGACTCCGGCGCGGTGATGGTGCCGTTGCGCACGCCCGCCAGGTACTTGTTGACCGTGGCGGTGGCCTCGGCCGGTTTCTTCAGTTCGAGCTGCAACGCGGCCAGCGTGAGCCAGGGGGCCGGAAGCTGCGGGTTCTGGCGGGTCACGGCATCGAGCTGGACGGCGGCATCGGCGTAGCGCTGCATCGAGCTCAGCACCCGGGCGTACAGCACCCGCATGGCCGAGGCGTCGGGCTTGGCTTTCAGGTGGTCGATGACGATGGCGTCGGCGTCGGGCGTGCTGGTCAGCAACTCGAGCGCCAGCAGCGCGGGCAGTTGGGCGTCGGGCTCGTGCGCGTGGGCGGTGCGGGTCAGGTCGAGCGCGCGGTCGATGTTGCCTGCGGCGGCCTGGCTGCGGGCGAGCGAAATGCTGGCGGCCACCCGCGTGTCCGACTGCGCGATCCAGGGCTTGAGCACGGGTTCGAGCATCTCGGCGTTTTTCTTGCGGTCGCGGTTGCGCGCGAAGAGGCGGGGAAGCGACGAGAACGTGGCGGCGCGATCGGTGACCGGGGTCAGGTCGAGCATCGTGCGCGTGGCGTTGGCGGCTTCCGGGAAACGAT
Organism: Rhizobacter sp. Root1221; assembly: GCF_001425785.1. GTDB lineage: Bacteria > Pseudomonadota > Gammaproteobacteria > Burkholderiales > Burkholderiaceae_C > Rhizobacter. Next base: position 61,306 of record NZ_LMDI01000011.1, read on the forward strand.
CGAGCATCAACAGCAGGCGCACCTCGGTGCGGGAGGCCAGCACTGACGTGGGCACGGCGTTGCGCCAGGCCTTCACCGCCGACAGCGCGGCATTGCCGTCACCCGTTTCGGATGCGATCTCGACGGCGCGGTTGAACAGCGCTTCATCGAGCGAGGCGTTGGCCGCTTCCAGCATCAGTTGGTAGGCCACGGGCTTGTTGCCGTTGCGGGCTTCGAATTCGGCGACGAGCAGCTGCGCGAACATCCGGGCGTTCAACGGCGAGTTGTTGACGACCGCGGGCGCGCTGTCTGCCTTGCTGACTGCCTTGGGGTCGGGCGCGGGCGCCCCGACCGCCGGGGCGAGCGCCAGTGCACAGGCCACCGCGAGCGCTGCACGAGAAAGATGGGAATGGGCCCGCATGGATGCTCCTGTAAGCGTGAACGATTCTAGCCACCGCCCACAAATCCGCAGTGACGCCGCCCGGCGGCGGCGCTCGCGATAATCCGGCCATGCCGGAACTGCCCGAAGTCGAGACCACCCGCCAGAGCCTGGCGCCCCGCATCGCCGGTGCGGTGGTCACCGGCGTGCGGTTGGGCAAGCCGTTGCGCTGGCCGCTGGGCTGCGACCCCGGCAGCCTGCTCGACCGCACGGTGGGCGACACCACCCGCCGCGGCAAATACTTGTGGCTGCCGTTGACCGGTGGTGGTTTATTGATGCACTTGGGCATGTCGGGTTCCCTCGCGTTTCGGGAAGACGTGCCCGAGCCCGCCGCACACGACCACTTCGACCTGCGCACCACGCTCGGCACCCTTCGCCTGACCGACCCGAGGCGTTTTGGCGCCGTGGTGTGGTCGAGCGCGCTCGACGCCGATCCGGCGCTCAAGCTGCTGTCCGGCCTGGGCCTGGAACCCTTCGACCCCGCCTTCACGGGCACCTACCTGCATGCGGCGCTGCAACGCCGGCGCATCGCGGTCAAGCTCGCGCTGCTGGCGGGCGACATCGTCGTGGGCGCGGGCAACATCTACGCGTGCGAGGCCTTGTTTGCCGCGGGCATCGATCCCCGCATACCGGCCAACAAGGTCAGCCGGCCGCGTGCCGAGCGCCTGGCGGAGGCGGTGCGCACCATCCTCGCGCGGGCGCTGGCGCTGGGTGGCACCACGCTGCGCGATTTCCGGGACACCCACGGCATGGCCGGCGAATTCCAGAACCAGGCGCGGGTCTACGGCCGCGAAGGCGAGCCGTGTCGCATTTGCGCCACGCCCATCCGCCGCCTCGTGCAGGGTGCCCGGTCGACGTTCTATTGCCACGTTTGCCAGCGCCGTTGAGCAAATCCACACAAGTTGGGATGAACTTGGGTGACGAAGTGTTTCCTTGGAGCCGGCGGGCACCCCCTTGCGATACCATGACCGACGCGCAAATCTGTCGGGCCCCGTTCAACTCCATGGCTTCTTCCTTCGCAAGCAGTCTTGATGCTCTTGGCCTCTGGCGAGCCGGCCTGGGGCGTCGCCTCGACGATTTCGGTCACTTTCTCGCGGAACACGACCTCGCCGACCCCGCCGCCGCCGAAGCACTCGACACGCTCCGCCGTGGCCTGGTCAACGAAAAGCTCATCGTCGCCTTCGTCGCCGAGTTCTCGCGCGGCAAGTCCGAGCTGATCAACGCCATCTTCTTCGCCGACACCGGCCGCCGTGTGCTGCCGGCCACGCCGGGGCGCACCACCATGTGCCCGGTGGAACTCGGCTACGACGCCGAAGAGGAACCCGCCCTCGCGCTGCTGCCCATCGGCACCCGCCTGGAAGGCCTCCCGCTGTCGGACCTGCGGCAGCAGCCCCGCGCCTGGACGCACCTCCCGCTCGACGTGAGCCAGCCCGAAAAGCTGTCCGAGTCGTTGCAGGAAGTGATGCGCACGCAGTGGGTCACCCAGGACGACGCCCGCGCGCTCGGCTTCTGGCACGACGACAACACGGAAGACAACCCCCCGGTCGACGACCAGGGCCGCGTCGAGGTGCCCGCGTGGCGCCACGCGATGATCAACTACCCGCACGCGCTGCTCAAGCGCGGGCTGGTTGTGCTCGACACCCCGGGCCTGAACGCCATCGGCGCCGAACCCGAGCTGACGCTGAGCCTGCTGCCGTCCGCGCATGCCATGGTGTTCATCCTCGGTGCCGACACCGGGGTCACGAAGTCCGACCTCACCATCTGGCGTGACCACCTCGGTTCGCCCACCACCACGAGTTTCGTGGTGCTCAACAAGATCGACGCGCTCCGCGACCCGCTGGCCACGCCGGCACAGGTGCACGCCCAGATCGAGACGCAGCGCAACAACACCGCCCGCACGCTGGGCGTGGCACCCGACCGCGTTTTCCCCCTGTCGGCCCGCCAGGCGCTGGCCGCCCGCGTCGACGGCGAAGCCGGCGCCCTGGCGGAAAGCCGCGTGCTCGACCTGGAAGCCGCACTGGGCGCCCAACTGCTGCCGCAGCGCCGCGACGTGTTGCAGGCCACCGTGGTCGATGCCGTCATGCGCACCGAATCGCTGGTGAGCCGCCGCCTCGGCGACCGCCGCCGCCAGTTGGCCGAACAGCTGCTCGAACTGCGTGGCCTGCGTGGCAAGAGCGGGGCAAAAACCCGCCTGATGATCGAGCGGGTCGACGCCGAAACCCGCGAATTCGAACAATGCACCGCGCGCCTGCAAGCCATGCGCATGGTGCACAGCCGCATGCTGAAAAACGCGCTGGTCGACCTCACCAGCGACCGCCTGCGCGAGGAAGTCACCGAGATGCAGACGGCCATGCACGCGTCGCTGCTGAACCTCGGGGCCAAGAAGGCCTTCATGGGCCTGTGCAGCCGCCTGCGCGAGTTGCTCGAAGCCACGCAGACACGCGGCGTCGAGATCCACGCCATGCTGACCGCCTCGTTCGGGAAGCTCAACGCCGAATTCGGGTTTTCGCTGTCGGTCAACCCGATGCCCGACCTGGGCCGCTTCGTCCAGGAACTCGCGCTCATCCAGCGCAACTACGTCCAGTACCTGGGGCTCACGCAGGCACTGCGCCTGTCGCAGACCAAGTTCATGGAACAGTTCCGCCGCATGCTGATGTCCAAGCTGCGGGTGGTGTTCGAAAACGCCAGCGGCGAACTCGAGCTGTGGAACAAGATGGCTTCGTCGCAGGTGGATTCGCAGTTGCGCGAACGCCGCCGCGGTTTCCGCCGCCGCCGTGAAGCGCTCGAACGCATCCAGGCCGCGTCCGGTGAACTCGAGCACCGCCTGAGCGAACTCGAAGCACAAGACGCCCAGCTGCAACTGCAGGTGGGGCGCTGTGCCGACCTCGTCACCAAGCTCAAGCAGCACGCCCAGCTCGACCCCGCCACCTTCGGCGAATCGGGCCATGGCCAACTGCAGGACACCGAGACGCGCATCGCCATCCAGGCCTGATCGCCGCTCTTTTGTCGCTGTCGTTGTCGTTGTCCGAGTCAAGCACCCCTGTTCCCGCCGCCAGGTTCGCCACGCCACTGATCGCGTGGCAGCGCACCCACGGGCGCCACACGCTGCCGTGGCAGCAGACCACCGACCCGTACCGCGTCTGGTTGTCCGAGATCATGCTGCAGCAGACGCAGGTCGCCACCGTGTTGGGCTACTACGCGCGCTTCCTGCAGCGGTTCCCCGACGTGCGGGCGCTGGCGGCCGCCGAACAGGACGACGTGCTCGCCTTGTGGAGCGGTCTCGGCTACTACAGCCGCGCGCGCAACATGCATGCGTGCGCGAAAGCGGTGGTGGCCTTGTTTGGCGGTGAATTTCCGCGCAGCAGCGAGCTGCTGCAGACCTTGCCTGGCATCGGCCGCTCTACCGCGGCGGCCATCGCCGCCTTCTGTTTCGGCGAGCGGGTGGCCATCCTCGACGGCAACGTCAAGCGGGTGCTGACCCGCTTCCTCGCGTACAACGCCGACCTCGCCGTGGCCGCCAACGAGCGCGCGCTGTGGGTCACCGCCACCGAGATGCTGCCGGCCGACGGGGTCGGCATCGAGTCGTATACCCAGGGCATCATGGACCTGGGTGCCACGCTGTGCACCACGCGGTCGCCCCAGTGCCTGCTGTGTCCCGTGCAGCCCGATTGCCAGGGCCGGCGCGAAGGTTCGCCGGAGCGCTACCCCGTCAAGACCCGCAAGCTCAAGCGCAGCCAGCGTGACAACGCCTGGCTGTGGCTCGTGTGGGACGACCAGCTGTGGCTCGTGCAGCGGCCCGACACGGGCATCTGGGCGGGATTGTGGAGCTTCCCCGAGTACGACTCGCTGGACGCGCTGAACGCCGCAGCCGCGGCGTGGCCGGGCGGGGGCGCCGCGCTCGCGTCGTTCAAGCACGTGTTGACGCACCTCGACTGGACCCTGCACCCTGTGGTGTGGACGCTGCCGGCGCGCTGCCCTCCCGACACCGTCGCCGCCGTCACGGCCCACTTGCCCCCGGGCCGCTGGGTCACGCTCGACCAGGCGCTGGCCATGGGTGTCCCGTCGGCGTTGCGCAAGCTGGTGTTGCGCTCCCCCGGAAGGGCGGGGGCCTGAGACTCCTCCCCTCCTCAGAGGGGAAGGCGGAAAGTGTGACATTTGGCACGCTTCGGGAATGGATTGCCCATCGGACTCGGCCCGCCAGGCCGGGGAGGCGATCCCTTCTCTCCATCCGCAGGAAGCCATGCGCCAACCCATCACACTCCCATCCTGGACAGCCGCACCCGCGCTGGCCCTCGCCCTCCTGTTGACAGCCTGTGGCGGCGGCGGCGGTGACGCGCCACCTGCCGATGCCCCGCAAGCCACCGTCGCGGGCACGGTCCTGGACGCGGACACCGGCGCCCCGGTTGTCGGGGCCACGGTGGCCACCGGCAATCAAACCGCCACCACCGACAGCAACGGCAAGTTCAGCCTCCTCACGGTGGCCAACGCGCAGGCCGCGGTGAAGGTGTCGAAAGCCGATTACGCCGAGAACGTCGTCATCGCGAACGCCGTCAACCAGCAGACCACCAACATCACCGCCCAGCTGTTGCCGGTGGCCGTGGCCTCGCCGATCGACGCCGTGGCCGGTGGTACCGTGACGGTGCCAGGGTCGGTCGCGCAGGTCGTGCTGCCACCCGCGTCGCTCGTTCGCGCCGACGGCCTGCCGATCTCGGGCGCCGTCACCGTGTCGGTCACGCCGATCGATCCGGCCTTGAACCCAGCCTACATGCCGGGTGACTTCCGGGCGAGAACGGCCACGGGCACCACCGTGTCCCGCATCGAAAGCTACGGCGCGATGACCGTGACGCTGGCCGACGCCACCGGGTCGAAGGTGAACCTCGCGGCCGGCAAGAGCGCCACCATCCGCATCCCGCTGGCCACCCGCGGCGTGCCCACGCCCACCATCCCGCTGTTCTGGTTCGACACCGGCACGGGGGTGTGGATCGAGGAGGGGACGGCGGCGCTGACCGGTACGGCACCCAACCAGTACTACGAAGGCACGGTCACCCACTTCACCACCTGGAACGCCGACCAGTACTACAACACCGTCCTGGTCTCGGGTTGCGTGAAGGACGCGGCGGGGGCCCTCGTGGCCGGCGCGCAGGTCTACTCCGACGGCATCGACTATTCGGGCACGGCCTCGGCCCTCACCGATGCCAATGGCAATTTCAGCGTGGCCATGAAGCGCAACGGCAAAGGCACGCTGACCGGCCAAAGTGGCACCCGCTTTTCCAACACGTTGTCCGTGGGCCCGAGCGACGTCGACTTCGCGGCATTGCCGGCAGGGGAATGCCTGGTCCTCGGCAGCGTGAGTGAAGGCCTGACCATCAAGCTGAGCTGGGGCAGCGCACCGTCCGACGTCGACTCGTACCTGCTCACGCCGGACGGCGAAGCGGTGTACTTCGGATCCAAGGGCAACCTGGCCGCCGCACCGTACGCGGCACTCGACGTGGATGACACGAGCAGCTTCGGACCCGAAGTGGTCACGGTGCGCCGCCTGATGGTGGGCACGTACCGCTACGCCGTGAACAACTACAGCGGCACCAGCGCACCGGGCCTCACCGATTCGCCCGCCCGTGTCGAACTCAACCGCAACGGCGAGGTCTCGGTGTTTGCACCGTCGGCCGGCGAGACGCCGACCACCGTCTGGTGGAATGTGTTCAGCTTCACGGTGGACGCCCAGTGCCGCATCACCGTGACGCCGGTCAACAGCTGGTCGGCATCCGATCCGGCGCTGTCGCCGGCGGCCACACCGGTGTACTGCACGGCACCGTGACCCGCGGCGTCCCGCCGTTCCGGCGTCGGGACGTCAGCGCACCACGCCCTTGCTGCGCAAGAAGTCGTCCACCAGCTGCAGGCGGCTGGCCGGGTCCTGCAGTTCCATCAGCCGCTGCTTGGCGGCCACCGAAATGGGCAGGATCTCGCACCAGCGGTTGGCCACCCAGCCGGCCTCCTCGAAGCGGAACGGCTTCAGGAACGGCTCGGAACCTTGCTGTTTCAGCGTGCCGATCGCATTGGCAAGCCCGCGCACCGTCTCGAGTTGGTGGGTGTCGGGTGCCACCACCTCGTCCTCGTCCAGCGCACGGGTCTGGCCTTCCCACAACCCGTCGGCGAGGTGGGTCTGCCCTACCAGTTCGAAGCGGTGCAGGCCGCGCGCACGCACTTGCAGGATGCCGGCCTGGGGCGAGTCCACCTCCAGCAGTTCGGCCATCACCCCCACGGCCTCGAACACGTTCGGATCGGACGCCTTGCCGCCTTCGACGACCTGGCGCACCGCGATCACGCCGAACGGCGTGTGCTCGCGCATCGCGCTGCTGACCAGGTCGAGGTAACGGGCCTCGAACACCTTCAGGCTGAGCAGTCCACCGGGGAACAGCACGGCCTGCAGCGGAAGGAGCGGCAACTTCTGGGTGGGGGAACGAGGGCGCATTCGCGGGAGGGAGAACGTCAATCGCGTGCGTCGAGTTCGCGGTGGCGGATCAGCGAGACGCTGCGCGCGGAGAACCGGCGTGCCAGGGTTTCGGTGAGGTAGACGGAGCGGTGCTGGCCCCCGGTGCAACCGATGGCCACCGTCAGGTAGCTGCGCTGGTCGTTCTCGAACGCGGGCAGCCAGCGGGCGATGAAGGTCTCGATCTGGGTCATCATCTCGGCCACCTCGGGTTGGGCCTCGAGGTACTGGATGACACCGTCGTCGCGGCCCGTCAGCGCCCGCAGTTCGCGGATGTAGTACGGGTTGGGCAGGATGCGCACGTCGAACACGAAGTCGGCGTCGAGCGGCACACCGTGCTTGAACGCGAACGACTCGAACACCAGCGTGAGCCCGAGGCTGCCGGCTTGCACCAGATCGCGGATCCACAGGCGCAACTGGGCCGGGCGCAACTGGCTCGTGTCCACCACGGTGGAGACTTCGCGCAACTCGGCCAGCAGTTCGCGTTCCAGTTCGATCGCGTCGTACAGCGCGCGGTGCCCTTCCGTCTCGCGGTCTTCCTTGCGGCGGTTGGGGCTGGTGGACGTGGTCTGCTGCGACAGCGGGTGAGGGCGGCGCGATTCCGAGAACCGGCGCACGAGGGCCTCGGTGCCTGCATCGAGGAACACCGAGCGGATCACCACCCCTTCGCCGCGCAACTCCTCGATGAGCGGCAGCAGGTGGGGCAGCGAGCCGGCACTGCGCACGTCCACCGCGATGGCCACGCGGCGCTGCGAGCGCTCATGTTCGAGGCGCAGGAACTCGCGCAGCAACTCGGGCGGGAGGTTGTCCACGCAGAAGAACCCGGCGTCTTCCAGCGCATGCAACGCCACCGACTTGCCGGACCCCGAGATGCCCGTCACGAGAACCACCTCGTTGGGCAGGGGCTTGTCGGCTCCGGTGGGGGCGGGCGTGTTCATGGTCGTTTGCGGGAGCGGGCGGATGTGGGTGTGGCGGCCACGGACAGCAGTTCCTGCGCGTGGGCGAGGCTGGTGCTGGACAGGCGTTCACCCCCCAGCATACGGGCAATTTCGGCGACACGGGTTTCACCGTGTACGGGCGTGATGTCGCTGCGCGTGCGGCCCTCGTGTGCGGCCTTCGCCACCACGAAGTGGTGGTCGGCGCAGGCGGCCACCTGCGGCAGGTGGGTGACGGCCATCACCTGGCGGTCGCGGCCCAGCTGCTTCATCAGGCGGCCCACCGTGTCGGCCACGGCGCCGCCTACCCCGGCGTCCACCTCGTCGAAGATCAGCGTGCCGGCGGCTTCGCCGTGGGGAGCGAGCTGGCTGGTGGTGACCGCGATGGCCAACGCGATGCGTGACAACTCCCCGCCCGACGCCACCTTGGCCATGGGCCGCGGCGTGCTGCCCGCGTGGCCGGCCACGAGGAACTCGGCGGATTCGAGGCCGTACGACTGCGGGCTGTCCTGCTTCAGCAGCGACACCTCGAACATCCCGCCGGCCATGCCGAGCTGCTGCATCGCGGCGGTCACCGCCTGGCTCAGCTTGGGTGCCGCGGCGCGCCGCGTGGCGGAGATGCGTTTGGCTTCGGTGTCGAAGGCCGTCTTCGTGGTTTTCACGCGGGCTTCGAGCGCGGCGAGGTCGGACGCGGCGTCGAGCGCGGCCAGTTCGTCCTTCCACTGCAGCAGCGTGGCGGGCAGTTCGGCCGGTGGGCGGCGGTAGCGTTTGGCCAGGCTCATCCAGGCCGACAGGCGTTCGTCGAGTTCCTGCAGCCGCTCGGGGTGGAGGTCGGCGTGGTTCAGGTAGCTGCTGAGCGTGTGTGCGGCGTCCTGCAACTGGGCCTGGGCGCTTTGCAGCACCTCCACCACTTCCGCGAGCCGGGCATCGTGTTCGGCCACCGATTCCAGCGCGTCGGTGGCCCGGCCGGTGAGGCCGTCGGCGCTGGTGTCGGCCTCGCTCAGGGCATCGAGCGCCGTGCGGGCCGCGTCCATCAGGGCCTGGGCGTTCGACAGCCGGCCGTGTTCGGCGTTGAGTTCGTCCCACTCGTCGGCGCCCGGCGCCAGCTTGCTCACCTCGTTGACCTGCCAGGCCAGGCGCTCGCGTTCGCGTTCCAGGTCGGCCTGTTGCGTGCGGGCTTTGTCCAGCGCGTCAGACGCCGCCTTCCAGGCGCCCCAGGTGGCGGTGAGCGGGTCGGTGTCGACCCCGGCGTAAGCGTCGAGCAGGCCACGCACTGCGGCGGGCCGGGTGAGGCTTTGCCAGGCGTGCTGGCCGTGGATGTCGACCAGGTGATCGGCCGCCTCGCGCAGCTGCGCCACCGTGGCCGGGCTGCCGTTCACCCACGCGCGGCTCTTGCCCTGCGCGTCGATGACACGGCGCAGCAACAGCGTATCGGCACCCTCGAACCCGGCGGCGTCGAGCCAGGCCAGCAGGCTGGCGGGGGCGTCGAATTCGGCGGTGATTTCGGTGCGGGCGGCACCTTCGCGCACCACCCCGGCGTCGCCGCGGCTGCCCAGCGCGAGCTGCACGGCGTCGACCAGGATCGACTTGCCCGCGCCGGTTTCGCCGGTGAGCACCGAAAACCCGTCCGAGAGTTCGACCTCGAGGGTGGTGACGATGACGAAGTCTCTGAGGGCCAGGCGGCGCAGCATGTCAGCGCCCGCCCGGCCGCCCGAAGGGCGCTGAGCGCCCCCTCGGGGGGCAGTGAACGAAGTGAGCGTGGGGGCTCATGCACGCGCCCGGCCGCCCGAAGGGCGCTGAGCGCCCCCTCGGGGGGCAGTGAACGAAGTGAGCGTGGGGGCTCTCCATCCTAGACTCCGGTATTCCAGTGAAGCTTGCGGCGCAGGGTGGCGTAGTAACTCCAGCCGAGCGGGTGCAGGAACCGCACCTGGTGCGACGACCGGCTGACCATGATCCGGTCGCCCGTCAGCAGGCTGGCCATGCCCTGCATGTCGAAGTTGACGCTCGCGTCGCGCCCGTGCACGAGTTCGATGCAGATGCGGCCCACGTCGGGCAGCACGATGGGGCGGTTCGACAGGTCGTGCGGGGCGATGGGGGCCATCACCCAGCCCGCGATGCCCGGGTGCAGGATGGGGCCGCCGGCCGACAGCGCGTAGGCCGTGGAGCCCGTGGGTGACGCCACGATCAGGCCGTCGGCGCGGAAGTTGCCCACGAACTCCTCGCCGATGTCCACCTTGAGTTCGATCATCGACGAGGTGGGGCCGCGGCTCACTACCACGTCGTTCACGCCGTAGCCGTCGAAGATCATGCGGTCGTCGCGCCACACGCCGCCTTCGAGCATGGTGCGGCGTTCTTCTTCGTAGTCGCCGGCGATCATGGGGGCCAGCGCGTCCGCGAAGTGGCCGATGGGCACGTCGGTGATGAAGCCGAGTCGCCCCTGGTTGATGCCCACGAGCGGCAGACCGAACTGCGCCAGCTGGCGGGCGCTGCCGAGCATGGTGCCGTCGCCGCCCACCACGATGGCCAGGTCGCACTGCTGGCCCATTTCCTCGTGGCTGAGGGCGTTGTAGTCGGTCATGCCCGTGTTCAGCGCGGTGTCGCGTTCGAGCGAAACCTCGAGCCCTTGGCGCGCCAGGAACTGGGCAACTTCTTCCAACAGCCCCTGGATGCCACGGGCCTGGTATTTGCCCACGAGAGCGGCATGACGGAAGCGTGAAGACATGCGCAGAATTACACCACAGCAACATGACGGCGCCAGCCCGTGGAACGGTCACTTCCGGTGCGCGGCCTACAATCGGAACATGTTGGACGAGCGTGCGAAGACCCTGTTGAAAGCGCTGGTGGAGCGCTACATCGCAGACGGGCAACCCGTCGGCTCGCGCACGCTGTCGCGCGCCTCCGGCCTCGACCTGTCCCCGGCCACCATCCGCAACGTGATGGCCGACCTGGAAGACCTGGGCCTCATCGCCAGCCCGCACACCAGTGCGGGCCGCATCCCCACCGCCCGCGGCTACCGCCTGTTCGTCGACACCATGCTCACCGCGCAGCCGCGCGACCTGGGCAGCGTCGACCAGCCCCAGATCCACCCCGACCAGCCCCAGCGCGTCATCGCCAGCGCCGCCCAACTGCTGTCCAGCCTCTCCAGCTTCGTGGGCGTGGTCACCGCACCGCGCAAGGTCAGCGTTTTCCACCACATCGAATTCCTGCGCCTCTCCGAGCGCCGGGTGCTCGTCATCCTGGTCACCCCGGAGGGTGACGTGCAGAACCGCGTCATCCTGACCGCCCAGGACTACACCCAGAGCCAGCTCCAGGAAGCCAGCAACTTCCTCACCGCTCAGTACGCCGGCCTGTCCATCGAGCAGGTGCGCGAGCGCCTGAAGAGTGAAGTGGATGCCTTGCGCGGCGAAATCGCCGCCCTGATGCAGGCCGCCGTGCTCGCCGGCAGCGAGGCCGACGACAGCCAGGAGCAGGTCGTCATCTCCGGCGAGCGCAACCTGCTCACCGTGCAGGACTTCTCCAGCGACATGGGTTCCCTGCGCAAGCTGTTCGACCTCTTCGAGCAGAAGACCCAGCTGATGCGCCTGCTGGACGTGTCGAGCCGCGCCGAGGGTGTGCGCATCTACATCGGCGGCGAAAGCCGGGTCGTGCCGTTCGAGGAACTGTCCGTCGTGTCCGCCCCGTACGAGGTCAACGGCCAGATCGTGGGCACCCTCGGGGTCATCGGCCCTACCCGCATGGCCTACGACCGGATGATCCAGATCGTCGACATCACGTCGCGGTTGGTCACCAACGCGCTGAGCACGAAGTAGGGCGCCGCTGGACGGTGCCTACAATGGCGCCCTTCGGGCCGTTAGCTCAGTTGGTTAGAGCAGAGGACTCATAATCCTTTGGTCGTTGGTTCAAGTCCAACACGGCCTACCAAACTTACCTCGTGAGAGGTCAGGCGACGAGAGTGAGTCGCTTAGTGTGGGGGACGCTACCGCGGGGGCTTTTGTGTGGGGTGGCGATAAGGTCGTCACCTTGCGGGGGTTTATTCCCGTGCAGTCGGTCGAGCACTGCGGCGGCCTGGGCGCCAGCCGCATCCGGGCACAGGTGGGCGTACTTCTGAGTCATGCTCGCGTCCGCGTGTCCCAGCAGGTGCTGTACCGTGAGGAGCGGTACACCGGCCTGGACGAGCCGTGACGCGAAGGTGTCCCGGAACGTGTGCGGGGTCGCACGGTCCTGCGTCGGGTCGTCATTAAGTCCGCAATCGTCCATGTGTCGTTGAATGCTGCCGGTTGCGTGGCCGCGGGGTACGTCCTCGCCCGACCACGCCTTACCGCTGAGTTGCGGGAAGACGTAGGACAGTCGATGCGGCGCCAGGATGGTCTGACGCTCGGCCAGCATTGCGCGAGACCGCGCCGGCAGCTTCAGCAGGGACTCGTTCTGAACCTTCGAGCGGAACAGGTCGATGGTGCCCTCGTCGAAGTTCACTTGGGACCACCGAAGCGTCGCTGCTTCGTTGTAGCGGGCCCCCGAGTCGAGCAGGAGCATCGACAAGTGCCACGCGTCCAGGGCCGAGCGGTCCTTGGGCGCCTGGAAGGCCGCAGCGCGGAGCGACTCCAGCAGCTTCTCCTCTTCATGCACGCGGAGCCAGCGCAGCTTGCCCCTTCCTTCTGGTGCCTTCAGGCTGGCGGCCTTGTTGTGACGCTGCGACCACACGATGGGCGTGGCTGGCATCACGGTGCCACTGGCCTGCACGTAGCCCAGGATGGACTGCACCAGCGACATTTCGCGGTTGATGGTGGCAGCGGAATTTCCTTCAGCAACTCGCGCTTTCTTCAGGGCAACGAGGTGAGCCTGGGTCAGGTCATGAACACCCAGATCCTTCGGGAGTCCAAAGCGGGCGTTGTGCCGCTCGACCCACTCCGGGCCGTCTTTGACCAGCTCGGATCCGAACAGCTTTCGTACGCGGCTCACGTCATGCTTGTGGTTGCGGTGGGTCGCCTCGGTGGCTTCGAGCCACGCGTGCGCGGCCTCGAACAGGCCCATGCGACCCCGGCCGGCGCGGGCCAGCTCGTGGTCCTCCCGGACCTCAGCGCGGCGCTTCACCTCCCAGGCCTGCGCTGCGGTCTTTGAGGTTTCCCCCGTCGACTCGCGGATGCGCTTTCCTTTGAACTCGAACTCGCATTGCCACACGGACGAACCGGGGCGTTTGTAGACGGCCATGAGGCCTCCTTTCGTGTTGAACACACTCGTCAGGGCCCGGGGGAACGGGCAGGCCCTGAACGGCTGGGTTCATCTGCTGCTTTGCGGTTGTGGATGGAGCGCCGCTGTGTGTGCGGCGGACCTGCTGGCCTGAGCAAGCAAGTGCTCCAGAACGCGGCGGTCGATGTAGGCGGCCAGTGCGCGGGCCTGGGTGAGGAAGAACGCTTCCATGGCAGGGCCGCGTGGGCGTAGGGCGAACTCAAAGTCCATCAGTGGACCTTCGGGCTGCTGGTGAACCCGCCCATCGAGAAGTTGCAGTACCACTGCACGACTTCCTGGGAGTCCAGGGCTCTTTGGGACCAACGCTGCACGGCCATCCCGCAGTACAGGGTCACAGTGACGCAGTCGTCGTCCCAGGTGAAGCAGACGGGCTCATTGGAGCGCCCTGTGAGCGCGAACCAAGGCATTGCCTCGTCGGTTGCGTCCTCGACGTCCTCGGTCGGGAGCGCGAGGTTCAGGTCAGCGAGGAGCCTTTGTGCCTGCCTTCTGCGAGCGGCGGGCGATTGTCGGGGCGCTTCGGGGCAGACGTTCAATGTCGAGAGGGTTTTTTCCATTCAGTGCGGCCCAGACGTTGGGCTCCATGTAGTACAGCCATTGATTCGCGAAATCCTTCTGCGAGAGGCCAAGAGCCTCGGCCCAGACCTTGAGGTCGTGGGTGGGGAGAGCAGAGATCCCCCGTTCGATCTGAGAAACCATCGTCGGATAGGCGAAGTCGAGCTTCATCGCCAAGTCCAGCTGAGTGAGGCCGGCCGTCTCGCGAGTCTCCTTAAGCCATGCGCCGAAGCGCTTGCGAAGGACGCGGGTCGTAGACGAGGTAGGAACGGTCATGTGTAGCTCCGTCGGGTGAAGTGGGTTGATGAGTTGATCTGTGCTTACAGCGTCCTATGCTAAACCATGGAGGGGGATGCAACGATCCCTCCCCCCTACATGGTGGATTCCCTACTCCAATCGGGCCTCCGAAGAGAGCCCGTAGCGTTACGCCCGGGTAACAAGCCCGATGCTCGGAGGTTCGAGACCCCTCTTGGGAGTCCTAGGAGAGCTAAGACTCACAGCAGGAGTTTCACAGGTGGCTGTTCACTCAGCTAGTTGAAGATGCTTAGGATGTACAGAACTTCTCTAGAGATCAAGAGAGTCCTGTGTAGTCCTAAGATACATAGAGGGAGCGCCGTCAACCTGCGGGGGTTTATTCCCGCCAGTCGTCCGCGCCACGGTTCTCCCAGACTTCCACCAGGGCCCCCAGCAGCAGGAGGGACCAGTCGGCGTATGCCTGCCGGGCCGTCCAGCCCCACCCGACGAGTCCGGCCTCGTGGCAGACCCATCGTCCCGCCTTGCGCACGAAACGCAGCCGGGGCTTCATCAGGACCTCCCGAAACGGCGTCCTCGTGTCTCGCCGAGCGCCTGTCGATAGGCGTCCTCGGACATGCCGGACCGGAGGAAAGTCCTGCGTTGGTTGATCCTCATCCGAGCCGTCGCGGCTTGGTCAAGCTCGCGGAGACGTGCTTCCCGCTCCTGTTCTGGGGTGGGTTTAGTCATTGCTTGGTCTCCTCGCGCACGAAGCGACACAGGGACCAGATCAACAGGGCGGCGCCAGCGGCGCACAGCAGGAGGCAAGTTCCTCCAAAGATGGGTGCAGGATTCAGGTGAGTCATGAAGGCTGTTGTTCTATACAGTAATGTTTGCCGATCACTGGCTCACGGGATGAGCCACTGACAGCCGGCGCGGTTAGGTGTGACCTCTGTCACGGAGAGGCTCTGGAGGGCGGTGTGTTGCTCGGGGAAACTCATGGGATGCACCACATGAAGACCGCGGCGATGGCCGCAGCGCTCTCCCTCCTGACCGCCTGTGGGGGCGGGGAGAGCCAGGACCCGCAGACCGATCAGGAGAAGTACGACTACGCCGTGAACTCCCCAGGCCCATGGCGGTGCGGGGACCTCGTGTGGCTGGAGTGGGCTCAGGAGTGGTACAACCGGCACCCTGGGGCCCGCCCGGATCTGCCGCCGGAATACACGCTGGATCCAGACGGCGACGGCAAGGTGAATTGCCCGAACCTGCCGTCCAAGGGAACAACTTAGGTTCGCGTCACGGCTTCGGGGGCCGCTCGCGCCACGGTTTCGGCCGCGGATTGGTCCTGGAGGTCATGAAGGGCACTTCGGTTCGGAGTACTCGTGCCCACCAGAAGTCCCGGAACGTGGTCCCCGGCCTTCCGGTGGGAGCTGACGTGAGCGAGTCGCGCTAGAAGCCGCGCAATGGGCCCGCCACGCGTTCAAAGCGCACACGGTGCGGCCGTGGTGTGCCTAACGGATGCGATGTCTACAGCGGGCCCCAATAGGGCTGCGGGACTTGCGGGACAATTCAGCTTGTCTACAGGAACGCAGGGGACAGCTATGACTTTCGTTGACATTCCCGCATGGCTGCTCGACGTGATGGGCAAGGCGGGTATTGGTCTTGCGAGCTTCTGGCTTGGATACTCGGCGAAGCGTCCGAAGCTAGAACTTGGCGGGATCGGATCAGGAGGCTTTGACGTTGCCGGAAAGGACGTCATGGCTACCTCCTTCACGATCCATAACCGCCCCTCGTTCTTCGGATTGCCGTTCAATCGCGATGCCGCCACCATCGTCGAAGCTCGGGTCTACGACCCCGATCTAAAGGAGTACGTGGGGCCGGGGCTAATGTGGCTGGCCGCTGAAGGGCCGGAGATGGTTCGGGAGCGGACGATTGCGTCCGGCCGACAGGCGACCGTCATGGTGCTCGCGAAGGAACGGCATGCCGAGGACTTCTTTGTGTTTGCTTCGGACAGGAGGTCCGCTGAACTCCCTAGGCAGCTAAAGAAGTTCAAGGAAGCAAGGAAAGATCTTGAACTGAGACTGATCGACGTCAACAGACACCGGTACAACTACCGATTCACAGCGAGAAACGACGACCAGTCCGTCGGGGTGATGCGTAAGGGGCTTCGGCTCGGCACACGATGGAACCTGTTGCGGCGGGCGTTGGGTCCCATGTGAAACCGGGCCGCGTCACGGCTTCTAGGCCCGGTCGCTGGCGGCTCAGGACACCCCGAACTGTTTCAACAGCACGAGGATGACACCCGAAAGTCCGACGGTCACGGCGACACCCAGCGCGAAGGGCGCCAGCAGGGTGTCAACGATGATCTTGCGCCGCTCCGCGTTCAGCTTCGCAGTCTCGGCGCGGATCTTGGCGGTTTCGGCTTCCATGCGGGCGGCTTCGCGGGCGTGAAGGGCAGGGGCTTTCATTGTGCATCCTTCCGCTTAGTCGTGGGGGACCACGTCGACCGTCCGGAAACCCCGGATGCCGGTACGCCCCGCGCGAACGTCCGCCGCGTGGCGCTGGGCCTGTCTTCTGGACCACGTCGAGCGGTCACGGTGGGAGAGGTAGGAGGCAACGCCCAGGCCGGGCGGGTAGCTGATGCGGACGCAGTAGAGGGACATAGAGCAGGCGCACGGGTGCGCGATAGCGGTCAACAGCGACCGACACAGCACACCCGGGGATGCGCTGTAGCTGTAGCTATCGTGAGCAGGTCGGACTAGTTCGCGGCCCGTCTTCTCCTGCGTTTGCGGCGGCGTCGGCGCATGTGGTCAGTAGCTCCCGAGGCCGTGCTGCCGGCAATAGGTCAGAACCGCTTCGTGATCGAAGTCGAAAAGCTCGCCGGAGGTGCCCCAGTCCCGATACTGGACACGGACGCTGCAGGGCTCGCCGTGGTGGTCAAGGTCGCCTACAAGCTCGACGTGCGGGCCGCCAGTGCACAGGACGATTCGGTACTCCTCGGGGTCCAGGGAATCACCAGGAGATCCCCAGCCGCTGCGCACCTCGACCGACAACGGGTCTTCATCGATGGCCCGTTCTGCGTCTTCGCGGTCGTCGTAGTCGCCTGCGGCTTCCTCAAGCTCGGCGAGTTCTTCGACCTCCGAGGACATTTCGTCTTCCAGTTCGCGCAGGCGGTCGCCGTGCTCCAGCTCGAAGGCGACGAGCGCATCAGTGACGCCCTTGGATGCACCCTCCTGGCACTGGGCCTGTCGCAGCCGCAGGCACTCGCCGCGAAGCTCCAGCACCTCGGCGCAGTCGTCCCGCAGTTCTTCCAGGCGGTCCCAGTCGCATTCCAGGGCGGCGACCATGGCGCACACACTGGCGACTTGGGCGCGGGCTTGTTGTTCGGCGTGGTTCTCGGTGGTCATGTTGGTGTCTCGTGAGCGGGTTGCAGTGGGTAACTAGAACTAGTTCAGGGCGTCATGAGTGCGTCAGCAGTGACCTTCGCGGCTTGCAGGCTGGCCCTGTGGGCTTGTGCGACGTACTCGCCATCGACCCACAGTTCCGAACGCCACTCGTCCCAGTGATCCGAGCGAATCACGTACACCCGGCGGTCTTGGGGTTCGCCTACGGTCTTGAGCATGTCGACGATGCGGTCAGTTGGGTGGGTGCGCTTCCCGATGACGGTGGTGATGCCGCGGGCTCTCATTGCGTGTCCCCGAGGATCACGGCGGGCACCAGATAGGTGCCGATGTACTCGGCAGTGCCGGGCACGTAGTCCACCGATTCACACACACGGCCGGGTGCATCGAAGTGGTGGGAGAAGGGCACCGGGCCATGCCGCACCACGCGTCCGTCGGGCAACTGGGCGAACAGAATCTCTATGCGGTCAGGACGTTCGACCGAGAAGCCTTTGCAGAGTACGCGGTTCATTGCACATCCCCATTGACGAGGGCGGCAACAGCAGCCTCTAAGGCGGCTTGCTCGAACAGTTCAAGGGTTTCAGCGTCGGGGGTGATGTCGTAGGCGGTCATGATCTTCTTTGCACAGTAACTCGGACTAGTTGAAGGGCTAAACGAAGGGCCAACGCTGTGACCCTTTGGTTAACCGGGGGCCGAAGCCCCTAGTTGTTCCGTCGCAGTCGCTAGGCACGCGGCATCGCCTAGGTCATCCCGGTCTGGCCTTGCCCTCGCCCCGCTTTCGCTGGGGATCGTGTGTCGGCTGGTTCCCTTCTTCTATCCCGCTGGTCCTTAGCGGCATCGCTGCGTGGGAATTAATCCGTTGTTTGCTGCGATTGGTTGGACTGTGCCTGAGCAACTCGAACTATGCAAGCGGATCAATTCAATACCTGAGTGGAGCGAAAGGACATAAGCAACTCGCGCTATGTCATGGGTGCGCCCGGTGGGCCCACGTCATCCATGCCTGCGCTGGAGCGAGCCCGAAGGGCGGGCCTAGGAGGTCACAGGCTCACGCACTGAGCCATAGCCAGGGCGCACACAGGTCAAACGAAAAAACAGTGGCTGACAGATGCACGCGAGTGTGTCCAGGACAGCCCGAGGCCATCCCAAACACCCCGCGCACCCTGTGCCACTGTGCTCACCTGAGCCCACCCGCGCAGCCGGTGAGGTGCTGGGCAGAGTTGTACGAATCCGCTAGTCGCTCCCGGCTGCTACCTATGACAGCGCAGCGCATCCGTTCCCACTGTGGGGGCCGGCTGTGGGGGATATGCGCCCGCCTTGACACCCCCGCCCCTACCCCTGGAATCCCGGATCCGCAAGGAACGTGAGGGGAGGGCACGGGGGCGCCCGGCGAGGCCGGGGGTGCATCAGCACTGGCCACGCATTTTCTGGAAGAAAACTGGCGGCCGGATGCGCCGCTTTCTCAAATGAGCAGGACACCAGTTTGATAAATATTTTTGCTTGAAGAATCAATGAGTTACGGAAGATTCTGGCTTTTGGCTGGAAAAGTCTGGCGGCGGGGTACCTTTCATTTCGGGCAGCATTGCGTCCGTTCTGCCATCAGGAGACGCCGTGTTCCGAGTCCTCAAATACATCCCAGCGCTCATCGAGAGCCTTGATCGTTACCGCTCGGGCGGGAGGCTCTTCGTCTTCATGTTCTGCTTCGGGTGCGCGTCGCTGGTAGGCATCCACGCGGTGTGGTCCTGGTCCTGGTCGCAGCACCCACCGGAGCCGCGCAATGGCGGCGCGGCGCCTTCCCTGAGACCAAAGAGCAACCAGAGCAGCCCGGTGGATTCGAGGCTTGCCATGGGCCCCGAGACCAACCGGTACCCAGACGGCAGGAGGGAGTGACATGCAAACAATTGAGGAGAAGCCGCAACGGAGGCGCCACGAGTCCCGTGAGACCAGGGCGCACCAAGACCTATACGACTCGTCAATCAACTAGGATCCCGCTATGAGTCTTCTTCGAGAGATCACTGAAGCTGCTATAGCTAAAGACGCCGATGTGGCTCGCCTGCTGCGGCTGTGTTTGGTTCTCGCCCAGCGGGTCGACTATCGGCCGCTGTTGGACTGGGTGACCTGGGAACTCAAAGGTTATCCAGCTGGTGTTCCAGTTCCCGACTACAGGCACGTCTCGATGGTGAACCGGGGGCTCATTGCAGGCTATTGGTCCGGCCAGATTGATCTACCAACTTATCAAATTCCTGAAGAGATCCGAGGCAAGTTGCTTATTCACGAGTTCCGCGACGGAATCTCTGAACTTCAGCATTTGGTCACCAATGCTTCCAAGTCTGGGACCTTGACCATTCCGTGGCCGATGGAGTTCATGTTCAAGCACACCCAGAACATTGTTCGCGGTGCGCAGGTCACCAAGGCATGGTCTGAACTTTCGCTGTCCGCAGTGGCTGGCGTAGTCGACCAGGTTGTAAACCGCATCCTTGAGTTCACACTGACGCTAGAACGAACCCATCCCGAAGCCGGCAACCTTGTTGGCTTTGCTCAAACACCTCCGGAGGCAACCTTGACACAGAACTTCAATAGCACCTTCAATGGTGCCGTGCAGAACTACTCTGCCGGCGGAAATCAGGTCTCCCAGACGGCGTACTCGGTAGCTCCCGGTGACCTCGATGGGCTCATTGCAGCGTTGCGCGGCGCCGGTGTAGGGCAGGCCGACTCCGACGAATTGAAGAGGGCCATCGAGGCAGACAAGCAGAGCGGGAGCAATGGTTTGGGCGCCTCCGCAGGCGGGTGGTTGGCAGGCTTCACCGCGAAGGCGGCTCAGGGCGTTGCGGCCGCCACGGTGTCAAAGCTGGTCCTGGCCTACTTCGGAGGGGTCTGACTTGCCTAGTGCACGGTGACTCTCAGGACCTCGTACCGGTCATCCCAGTCCTCCTCGTCCGCATGAATTCCGAACACTCGGCCGTCACCAGCGGAGAACCGCTCGTACGACGCGATGAACCGTTCGACCTCCAGGTCATCCTGTGACTCCTGGTACTCCTGGGCCGCGTTCTTCTGGTCCTGGCGCAGCACCTGAGACAGGTGATGCACCGCGCCGGCGAGGGCGTCCAGGCGGTCATCGTGAGTCAGGCAGCCCTTATCACGGCTGATGCGCGTGAGCTGGTACATGAGCGTTTCGTCCCGGGCCACGTGATCGTCCACCACGAGGCGGTGCGACGTCATGACTGGCTCAAGGGTGTCGATGATCCGGACCTCCTTTTGGGCCCGGGACCACTCGGCCTCAAGGACCGTGCAGCCTGCCGTGTCGCCTCGCTTGGCCGGGGGCCATGCAGCGGTCAGGATCGGCTCGAAGGCCGCGACCCACACACCACCAGCGAAGTTGGGCTCGACGACCACGGCGTTTACCTTGTGCTCGTAGGCGCACTGTGCGATGGCGGCCATGGCGGTCGCGGGATCCCCAGCGAGTCCATCGACAGCCACGCAGTACATGGTGCCGTGCAGGACCTTCACCACGGCCCAGGCCGTCTCGTCTTTGCCGCGGCCTGAGGGGTCGACGAACAGGACGGACTGCTCGTACTCGGTCCAGACCGGGTCGATGAACAATGGGCCGACGAAGTGATCCCCGGAGAACCCCAGGAGGGGCAGGTCCGGTCGCAGGTTCTTGCCCTGGGAGTCGTGCCCCCAGGTGACGAACGCGGGCGCCTTGAGCGTGTTGAGCGCCATGACGATCAGGTCGTTCAGCTTGAGCGGGTAGCGCTCCGCGTCGGAGAGGGACGTGTCGAGCTGGAACTGGAGGGCGAAGTAGCTCCGGCCCTTGGACTCGCGGTTGAGCAGCTCGTGTTCGTTGAACCGCTCGGGGTCCGTGGGCGTCCAGGCGAGCAGCGAGTTGCCGTCCACCTTGCGGGCCCGGGGGCACAGGGCGTCCCAGGGCTCCTTGCCCTCGCGGTCGAACACGTAGCCCTCGCGCTTGGCAGCGACCGGGTAGCGGGCCGGCAGGATCCAGGCGAGGTACCCCTGCGTCTTGATGAGCTTGGTGTAGATCGACTCCTCCGTCTGGGGCGTGCCCAGGCAGATGACGTCAGCCCCACCGGTCACCTTGATGGCCGAGAACTCGTTGGTCTTGTGTAGCAGACGCTCGCGGGCCTCGACGGTCCGGGAGTTGTCCACGACCTCGATGTCGTCCGGGATGATGAGCGTGGAGCGCGAGCCGGTGATCTGGCCCGTGATACCCACTGCCCGCACGGACTTGGACTGCGAGATCGAAGCGCCGTTGACGTCGAACTCGTAGGCCGTGTCTCGCTGGTCCGGCCTCGGGCGCATGTGCTCGAAGCGGTCCATCGTGTTGAGCAGGACCTTGGTCATGCTCACGAACTCCTTGGCCTTGGAACCGGAGGCGGACAGCACCGTGATCTTCTCGCGGTACGGGTCTCGCTCCAGGCGCCACAGGGCGAAGGCGGAGGTCGCGTAGGACTTCCCGATGCCGCGGAAGGCTTCCAGGATGTCCTCACGCCCCAGGGGGTTCGGCTCAAGCAGTCGGCGTGTACCGGTGCGGTCGGGTTCCTCGGTCTCAGGCCCGTGCCAGTCGAACTCGGTGCCGGGGCGGTCGTTGCCGTGGGAGTCCAGGAGGATCCCGTAGCCGGCCCAGCCGAATTGCAGGAAGTAAGCGATGTCGTACTGGGCTGGCGTCGGCGGTGGAAGGCCGAGGTGTTGCCAGACCAGGTACAGCATGTTGCGGAAGTCCGCCAGGACGGCGTCGTCCCGATCCCACCACCAGGGGCGGGAGGTCACTGGAAGGGCAAGCCCTGTCCTTTGGCGAACGCTGCGAGGGCACCGCGGGGCTGGCCGGCCTGGATGGGCGCCGGCTTGTCCTTGGGCTCGCCGATGCCGCAGAGGTCCTTGAGGTAGGCGCGGACCACGGAGAGGAACGAGGAGTCCGGGGGACCCATCATCAGCTCGCCGTCGTTGTCCCGCACGGGGCCGTCCTTGGTGACCACAGGTTGGCCCTTGAGCCCGTCGACCAGACACTGCTCGAAAGCAGCGCGGATCACCGGCTCGTTGGTCTTCTCGGTCATGTGAGTTCCTTGAGCCAGTACAGAGTCCCGGCGGAGCCCCAGGGGTCCTCGGGTCGGTACAGGCGGAAGCCAGCGCGGATCAGGTTGTTCGCGCTGGGGATGTTGTTCAGGGTGGTCGAGATCGCCGCGGGCGCGTAGATGCGCTTGGCGTGGGCGAGTCGACGGGTGAGGAGCGTTCGCTGGATGCCCTTGCCTCGATGAGAGGCAAGGACGCCGCAGCGGCTCAGGTACAGGGCACCGGGCAGGGTGAAGGACTCACGCATGCCGGCGAAGGCGCAGGGCTCGCCAGCGTCCTCCACGATCCACCAGAAACCTTCGAGGTAGTTCTCGTGGTCGTCAGTGGGGAAGGTGAGGACGTGCAGGGCCCGCAGGGTCTCCGCGTCATGCGGAGTGGCCCGGCGGTACTTGAAGGTCACGAGCTGGTGCCGACCTTGTTGGCGATGAGCTTCTCGAGGAACTGCTCACCGAGGACGGCGGACGCGGCGGCAAGGCCGATCACGCCCAGTTGGGGTACGCCCGGCACGAAGGCCAGGATGGCCCCGGCGGCCACAGCGAGTCCGGCGGACACGATGGAGCGGCCGAAGGCGAGCCGCCAGCAGAACTTCTCGTTGGAGGCGAGGAGCTTGCCGACTGCGATCACCACGCCGACGACCGCGAGGGTCGCCAGCATCTGGGTGAGTCCGAGGGACTCGTCACGCATGGATTACTCCTTGGACGCCTTGGCCGGCTTCGCGGCCTTCACGGCTCCGACCGGGGGCCAGGGCGAGCCGACGCCGACCGGGGTGACTTCGCCGAGTTGTTCGGCGAGTGCCTCGTGCGTTTCGGCGGCCAGCTCCTTGACCAGGGTGCCGTTGAAGTTCAGGGGCTCACCCTTGAAGGCGATGGCGGAGACGTAGCCTTGGTGGGCGAAGATGGCAGCGGTGTGCTTGGACATGATGTTGTTGGAGTTGGTTTATGGAAGGGTCAAGCGGGTACGGGTTCCAGGACCGCCACGCGCTTGCGCAGCTCCTGGACTTCCTTTACGAGCAGGGGGACGAGTTTGGAGAAGTCGACGCCCCACGGACGGTTCACGGCGTCGCCGATCTCGCCGGGGGTCACTGCGTCTGGGTAGACCTCGAACAGCTCCTGGGCGACGAAGCCGACTTGCTGGATCTTGTCCGGGTCGGACTTGAAGTTGAACGTGCGGACTCGGATGGAGTCCAGGAGGTCGCCGGAGGACCGGGCGTCCTCAATGTTCTCTTTGAGGCGCCGGTCGGACGAGGTGTTGAAGGAGATCGTGCTCGCCGACGTGGTGACGACGCCACCCGCGTACGTTCCGTTCACATGGACACCGAGCGCGATGGAGCCAATGGGGGAGTTGGTGTGGATGGCATTGCCGCCGGAACTGATACTCACATGAGCACCGGACCCGATGCCGGTACTGGTCCCGACGAACAACCCACCACCCGAGGGTACCCGCATCCGCTCGATGCCCGTAGAAGTGCCAAAGCAAATGTTCCCCGTGCTCGTGCGGATGCCAAGGTCAGCGGCTCCAGCTCCAAGAACCAAGTCACTCCCCTTGCCAAAATAGCCAGCGTATGTGCCGTCTCGGGCGAAGATGTAGTTACCAAATACGTCGAGCTTGCAGGTTGCGGCAACGCCGATCCCTAGCCCACTGGAATTGAACCGAGAATGCTCAGTGCCGTTCTGGAAGACAACAACTGGCTTGTTCGTGACGGAGCCCATGCCCACAATCGTCCCGTCAGTCGTGAACGTGCCTTGCCGCACCCCATCGAGCGCAACGTCTAACACCGCCTGGATGGCTGCGCTCACGCCAACCACGTTGATCCCCGCGCCGTATGCGGGCGGAGCGTATCCCAGGCCCAAACTGGCGCCCCTCAGACGCATTCCCTCGGCGATGCTCGAAGCCGCGTTGGCGCGTGTTCCGAAAGTCAGCGCTGACGCTCCGTCCCCCACGTGAACAGCAGCAATGCCCGTTACAGCATTGCTGGCCGATCCAGTCGCCTCCAGGCGAATGACACCGGCCGTGCCGTTGGTGGTGGACATGTTCCGCAAAGTCGAAACCACGCCGGACGCCATCATGTCCGCGGAACTGTACGTGGTGTTCGATGTCAGAACTGCGTGAAGCGGTGCAGCCGGCGAGATGCCGATGCCAAGGGTTGCACCGCCAACGCCGAGCCACACCCGATCAGTTGCCCCATCGCCGAATCGCAGGCCGGCACCGTTGCCGAACTCAAGGCGAGGGCCGGTGGCGTCGCTGGAGAGCGCAAGGTAGTGGCCGGTCGTTGTGTTGCGTCCGTACACGTAGTAGCCGTTGGTCGGCGAGCGAGCATCAAGCGGTATACCTGTCGGCGCAACGACCGATACCGCGCCGTTCATGGACATGGTCCCCTGCGGCCAGGAGATTGACGAGACGGTCATGCCGATTCGGTTCACCACAAGCCAGTTCTGCGCGGCATTGTCCGCGTCGTTGACCAGACGGAACCGGATGTTGTTGACGTTCGGGTGGATGTCGGAGAGCTTCTCGTCGGCCCCTCCGCTTGCCGCCACCATGCGGATGGCGGGCAAACCGTTGAGCACCCCCACGTTGACGCGCGAAGCGCCGGTGGCGATGGCCGGGGCGGCGCCAGTCACCTCCACGCCTCCAGTTGCCACCGAGAGCTTGCCGGTGAGGTTCAGTCCGGCGGCCGAAGGCGTGCCGGTGAAGGTCGGGTTGCTTCCCAGGTCGGCCCCGGTCAGAACCACGTCGCCTTCGCGTCCGGCTACTGTCTTCACCTTCGCGGATGCCGCCGAGGCAGCAGAGGCCGTCGCGGCGGTCTGTGCATCGGTGCGAGCTTGGGACGCGTTGGTGGCGCTGGTGTTTGCGTTGGTGGCGCTCGTGGCCGCCGCAATCGCGCTGTCGCTGGCGTTGCTCGCGCTGGTTGCTGCGGAGTCCCGGTGGCCCTGGGCGGTCGTCGCAGCCTGAGAGGCTGTCGACGCACTGGCTGCCGCTGCGATGACGCTCGCCTGCGCCGCGGTTGCGCCGGTCGTAACCTCGGCCGCGAGCTGTGGCAGGTCCTGATACAGCGCGATCAGTTCGGTGATCTGCTTCGCCAGACCCTTGAGCTGGGCCGAGGTGGGGGCGATGGACCAGTCGGTCCCGGTGTACGTCGCGCCGACCCAGGGTGTGGCGAGGACGATGTGGTTGTCCGTGACGATGGTCTTGACCTCGTACATGGACATGTTCGGGCCGATGAACATGTCGCCCGTCTTCACGTTGGTCGTGAACAGCGAGCCGGTGGACAGCAGCACGTCCGAACCCTGGGTCAGGGTGACCGTGCCGGTCCGATACCAGATGGTGCTCATTGAGTTCCTTCGGGGGCCGTGTCAGCCACGCCTCCCGTCAGGGGGCCGTGCTCTGCCAGGGCCGAGTAGATGAGTGGACGGAGGTCCAGGGGAAGGTCGATGTGCTCGTGCCAGAGCGGGTGCTTGCCGGCGACACGGGCCTCGGGGGTCGCGTAGATCGCCACGGTGACCTGGGTGGCGCCTTCGTGGGCGGTGACGCCCAGGACGCGGTGGTACGTCGCCGGGACCCCGTGGGGGGTCTCGGTCGTCTTGATGATTGCCATGTGGTTTAGGTGTCTCGGCGACCGATGGGGATGGTCATGCGGCCTCCGGGGTAGGAGCGCGTGTAGCCAATGCCGCCGCCGTTGTTGCTTGCCCAGTCCCACGCGACGCCCGTGTAGGCGCGGCGACCGCACTGGAGGACGATGCGGTCCGTGCCGAGCGTGGACGCAGCGATCATCGTGTCGTTGTCGTCGAGGAAGCGGAGCAGGGAGTTCAGCAGGATCCAGGGCCGTGTGCCCCAGGGCGTGAAGGAGAGGGTGTAGGGGTAGGCGGGAGCCGGTCCGGTCCCGTTGCCGCTGTCGTTGTCAGGGAAGGGCATGTTGACCTGGAGGACCTGCGTGATTCGCATGACGTCCTGACGGCTGTCCCAAATGACGCGGCCCAGAGAGTCGAACACTTGAGCCCCGTAGGGTGTGGCGTCTATCGCGGCCGGGTTGTCCAGACCGTAGGCGGTCCACTCGAACGCGCCGTTGGACACGTACATGAACTTGTTGTTCAGGATCCCGCTGTTGGTCACGAAGACGGTGTCATCGGCCGGGCGGAAGAAGATGATCGGCGTGTAGGTCTGCGTTGGAATGGCTGCCTCATTGGGCGTGCCTGTCCAGGAGGAGGCGGAGCCCGTGCCTGACGCGACACGCCGGAGCGTCCGCTCGGAGCCGTCGAGCTGAATGATCCCCTGCTGGTTGATGAGCTGGATTGCGTCGGTTGCCATCAGACCCTCAGGACCATGAAGGACGTGTCGAAAGGCCCGGCGACCCCGAAGCGTATCCAGGTGAACCCGTCGACCCCGATGGTCGTATAGGCCACCGGGATCGCGTAGGAGACGTCGTTGGACATGCCGCCGACAACAACCCAGGTGCCGTCGTCGACCATCCCAGGGACGCTGATGAATCCAGAGTGCACGCTGCCCGACGCTGTGAGCGGGACGACATTGTTGAAGCGCGTGATGCGGTCCTGGATGTCTAGGGTCACCACGCCTTGGTCGTTGCGAACTTGAAAACTCATAGGAGCAGGTTCCCAATCTTGACGCGCACTACGTTGTTGGCGTCGTAGACCTTGATGACGTTGTCTGTGATCTCGGTCCGGGCCCCGGTGGTGGCAGTCCGCAGCGTCCCGATGGTTGCGCTCAGGGCGGCCAGGGATGGGGTGGAGATCCCGCCGGGAGTCACCAGGGTCATGAGACCGCTGGGGTTGTACGGCGACAGCGCGGTGGCGTTCGGGTTGGCCTCAGCGATCATCGGGTGGGTGAGGAAGAGCCATGAGTCTCCAGCGCCGGCGTTGGTCGCACCCTTGCGAATGAACATGCGAACCTGCGTCGCGCCGGCCGGGGCCAATCCAATGCCGCCGATGCGCTTGTGCTGCACCAGCGACGGACCCGCGGGCCACGAGGAGTCGCTTGGCACCGCGTAGGCCGCACCCGAGTCCACAGTCCCTGAGACCCCTGCGCCTGCGCCGGCCGCGGTGTACCACTGGAGGTAGACGTCCGCGAGGCAGCGATGGGCCCCGGCGTACAGCGAGAACTCGTAGCGAGTTCCTGCGACCACGGGGATCATGTCGCTGTACCAGTAGGCCAGGGTGGTGTTGATGGCTCCGGTGGTAGGTCCACCGGATTGCTGGATGGCGAGCGAGTGGCCGCCAAGAAGTGAGTAGTTCGGGTAGTCATAGAACGTGGTGCAGTACGACGCCAAGTCCGAAGACACGCCATAGGTCCAGCTCGTTGGGATGGTCCCGACGCGTTCGGTGAATTCCGAGTTGCGCAGGAGGTTCGAGCCGAGACTCACAGCCAGCTCACGGGCCGTGATGGCCCCGGCTTTCAGGTGGCCTGCTGCGATCTCGTCTGCCTTGATGCTGCGGCCCTCGATGGTCCCGTCGACCAGGAGGCGGCCCGGGTAGGTCCGGTCGCCCATGACGTTCGAGGGAATAACCATGGTCGGCGAACCGTCCACGTTGCCGGCAATGAAGATCGGCTTCAGCGGTGCGTTCGGGTCGCCCGGTTGACTGAAGACGAGGCGGTCTGCCTGCATGACAATCTCGGAGGCGCTGATGTCTCCGTTGGAGGTCGCGGCGATCCCGATGCCGGCCATGACCGGCTTGCCGTCTTGGCGCTGCACGGCGACCTTCAGGGTGTACTGGGCGTTCAGGTTCGTGACCTTGCCGTCCACCGCATCCACGTCGGCCTGCATTTCCGCGATGACCTGGGCGAGGTTTCCCCCGATGCTGGTCTGAAGCGCCGTGATCTGCTGGGCCAGCGCCTCGTCGGCCGAAGCCCGTGCAAGCTGCTCGGTCTGGATCATCGCGTCCACGTCACCGAACTCGGCCCGGAGGGTCTCGATCTGGTGCGCCTGAGCGACGTGGCTCTTAGCCTGGGCGACCGCGGCGGTGATGATCGACGCCGCGATCAGCGGGTCTTCCTGGTCGCCGTCCTGGTCGATGGCGTTGATCCTCGCCTCGACCGTGTCTACACGGGACGCGAACGCAAGGTCGTTGGACGCAAGCGTGGCGACCTGCTGCGACACCGCGGACTGGAAGGAGTTCTGCCGGGACTCGACGCTGTCGACCCGCACCACGAGAGCGTCGATGCTCGCGTCGTACTTGGCAACTGTGTCTGCGATGAGCTGTTGGAGGATGGCCGCGCCGTCCTTGACGACGTCGAGATCCGATGTGAGTTCGTCGAGCGTCTGGAGTCCGGCCGTCAGGAGCTGGGCGGTGTACTGGATGGAGTCCAGGGCCCCGGAGATCGTCTCGATCTCGTTGGTGAGGTTCTGGATCGCCTGGGCCACGGAGCCGGTCAGACCTCCTGAGCGTTCCTGGATCAGGAACAGACACTGGAGGCGTGCGCGGTTTAGGTCCGCCGCGGTGAGCATCGTCGCGTCCTTGTACTGGACGAGCGTCACTAGGTCCGGGGTGGTCCGGAGAATCTTGAGAGTCTCCCCCTCGGGGAGCGGTTCACCGAAGATGGTTCGCACCTGAACGGTGTGGTCGTCGATGAACGAGAAGGGGGCCGCCACCTCACCGCGCGTCACGATGATGTTCGCGCGGTCGAGGTAGGGCCAGTTGAAGGTAAAGCGGGTCTGGACCCCGTCAGTGATGTAGGTGGTGAGCATCGGTTGTTCCGGCGCTCACGCGCCTACGTCAATAGGAGTCCACTGCCGCCATGCGTTGCATGATGGACAGTTGCTGGTTCATAGGGATGAGGAGCTGGGCCTTCTTGCGAAGGGTCTCCGAGTCCCCGGTGGCCGCAGCGCCGGCCGCCTGAGAGATCGTCTCAAGCGTTCCGGCCCACGGGCCCGCGAGGTTCGCGATTGCCGAGTTGGCGCTGAACTTGCCCTGGCCGGCCGCGAGGTCGAGACCGGTGAGGTTCTTGATCGTCGGGGCCAGGAGCTTGATCGGGGCATCCACGTAGGAACCCGCCATGCCCAGGATCCCGGACCGCTGAATCACTTGGTACGACCAGAAGGCCGGGTCGTTGTGCAGCTTCTCGAACTCCTCCTCGCCGCCCTTGCGGAACGCCGAGATCGTCGCGGTCACTTCGCCCATCGCGAGGGCCATGCCGATTGCCATGGCCGTGCGCTGCCACTCGCCAGTGACGGCGCCGTGCTGGATGCTGGACCGGATCTGGGCGTTGTAGAACTGCGCACCGTAGGAGGCGAACTGCATCACGAGTCGACCGACCGGCTTGCTCATGAGCAGCGGCTGGGAGCCGAAGCCCGAGACGAGCGAGGCCCGCTTCTGCGTCCGCACCAGGGCGACCTGGAGAGCGTCGGCCATCCGTGAGCCCAGGACGTCGGTGTCCCCAGCCTCGTTGGCGATCCACTTGCGCATGTTCGGGACGACCAGCCCGTTGGCCAGCGTCTCGCTGTGCTTCTCGATGTAGCGCCCGATGTGGGTCAGCTCGTACTTGCCAATTCCGATCTTCGTGAGGTCGGCCTGGACGCCGGGCTTCAGACCATCCCAGCCACCCTTGGACCACTTGGCGATGTTCGCGAGCTGCACCAGACCCGCAGTGCGTCGCATGCCGTCCGAGAACGCCTTGAGGCCCGAAGCCTTGTTGGAGAAGTCGCCGACAGCATTCATGCCGGCCTCGACCTTAGCGGTCACCTTGCGGGTGACGCCCGAGCCGAAGCCTGCGAGATCCTCGGCTGCGCCGGACGCCAGGGCCCGGTCGGAGAACGCCATGTGGGCGCCGTGCTCGAAGGAGGCCAGGAGGACACGGAGTTCCCCTGCCCCCTCGTTGCCGGCCAGGGCTTCCTTGACCAGCTTGGCGGTGTCACGGCGCATCGACTGCATGAGCGGGTTGAACCCACGAGCGGCATACAGCCCGGTCGCGATGTCGCCCATGGCGCCAAAGATGAACCCGCCGCCGAAGCGGAGGAACGTCCCTTGGCGCAGGCGGTCGGCGACCCAGGAGATCCCGTCGTCGTCCTTGAGTTCGTGCTTGCCCATGACCCGGTCGAGCATCCCCTTGTTGGTCTTCAGGGCGTCCTCGCGAATCGCTTGGAGCTTGCTGACCTCCTTGGGGTCCGCGGTCTCGGCGATCTTCTCGTCGTAGAACCTCTGGATGTCGCCGGCCAGTTGCTCCCACGTCTGCCCGTTCAGGGAACGGTGGGCCGCGTAGGCCCCGCCAACGTCCGAGCTGTACCGGTCGAGCTGGTGCAGCGGGTCGTTCTCGCGGAAGTTGGAGGCGCGGAGCTGTTCCATTTCCTCGGGGGACCAGTTGATCTCCTTGGCCTTCAGGCGGCCCGAGGTTCCCGGGTTGTCCCAGAGGAACCCGCCCGGTGCCCGCTCGTTGCCGCGGAGGTGGTTGGTCAGGCGGTCGGCCCAGACGGCGGCCGGGGTCCGTTGCATGTCCCGATTGAGGGCCCACTGCTGCTTCCGGAGGTGCCAGGATGCCTGACCCACGTCCTTCTCAGCCGCGGTCAGCTCCTTGCGGAACGCCTTCTTCATTTCGTACGCATGCTTCCGAGCCTCGGTTGCCTCGTCCAGCTTCTTGCGCAGCACGTCCAGGCGGACGAGTTCCTCGTTCCAGCGCTCCCGGTAGCCGGGCGCCAGGGCGGCCTCGTCGCCGTTCTTGAGCAGGACGTTCATGTCCTGGACGACCGCGTCCTTCCACTCGCGCGTGTTGGCTTGCTGGGCCGCGGTGGCGTCGAAGTGCTGCTCGGCTTCTCGAAGGTAGACGCGGGCCTGCTCGGCCTCGGCCTGGGCCTCCTTGCGCTGCATCTGGAGCGAGTCCAGCTCGGCCTGCTGCTGCTTGGTCCGCGTGGACCACAGCCGGCCTTCTTGGTTGAGCGCGAGCTTCGTGGAGTCACGCTCGACGCGCTTCTCGAAGCGGGTGACTTGCAGGCCCTCGACCAGCTTGTCGGCATCAGAGACGGCGCCCTTGGCTGCTTGGAGTTCCTGGCCGGCCGCGTCGAGTTGCTGGCCGCCTACTTGCAGGTCGGCGTCGAGCTGGGTGTTGAACCCCTCGATGTCCTCGATCTTGGAGTTGATCCGGACGACCTTGGCCTCGGCCGTCTCTGCGGCGTTCGTGGCAGCGGCGAGGTTCTTGGCGTGCGCCCCGCGCTCGATGGCGCGACCCTCTGCCTTCAGCTCCTTGATGCCTGCCTTCTTGTACTCCTGGCCCGCCTTGCGGTAGTACCAGAGCACGTCCTCGGCGGAGTCCATTGCATCCGCCTGACGGCGCAGGGCCGACTCGACGGAGCCTTGGAGCTTGAGGCCCCGGGCAAGCTCGGCGTCGCCGGCCCACTCAGTCATGACCTCGGCGGCCTTCGCCTTGTCGGTCTTCAGGATGGCGTCCCAAGACTCCGGGAGCGGCGCAGCGCCCTCGGGGAGGGTACGGTTCGGGTCGTTGATGAACCCGCGCTCGCGCAGCCACTCCTCTTGGGGCTTCTCCATGACGTGCTGCATGAGCAGCGTACGGAAGCCGGCCGGGTCCTTGTCGATCCCCTTCTTGTTGTACAGGGTCGGGACGTAGTGGGACTGGAGCGCGTCGGGGTCGAGGATGCCGTGACGGACACCCTCCTCGGCGAACTCCTTGTAGAACTTCTGCTGACGGTCGACCGCGGTCTGGACGCGTTTGAGCACCACGTCGGCCTTGCCCTCGTCGCCCAAGAGACCCTTGAGGTGCTCGCGGACGTTGTCGGATGCCTTGGGGTCCTTGGACGCCAGGGCCGCGTTGAGTCGGTCCACCGCGTCGAAGAAGTCCTGACGGTGGATGCGGTTCACGTCGACAGCACCGGTCGTCATGGTATGCGCGAGGTCCCGGGCCGCGTTGCTGATGGCGCCGTTGGACTGGCCCAGGTCGGCGTTGGCCTGTCGGAAGATGTCGGTCAGGTCGTTGTTGGCGATCTGGCCGCGCTGGAGGTACAGGGTGCGCAGGTCCTCCCCGGTTGCCCCGGTGGCGACGCCTCGGGTGTTCGCGTTGTTCATGAGACCCATGGGGTCCACGAGACGCCCGAAGGTCTCGGCGGCCGGGCCCTCGTAGTGGGCTGCTCGCTGTGTGGGCGTCATGCCCGACAGGAAGTCGAGGAACCGCTGGGCGACTCCGCCGACCTTGGGGGCCTCGAAGTCAACCTCGTTCAGGCGCGGGGCGATGATGCGGTTGCCCTGGTCGTCCACGCCCTCCGCCACACGGGCGGCACCGATTGAGTCGTCGACCGTCGAGCCCAGCTTCTGCTCCACCATGGGAACACCGGGGTGCTCGGGGTGCAAGGGGTTCTCGGGGGTGTGCTTGAGGATCGGGTGGTTCGGCGGGACGTGCTTGAACACGACGCCCAGGCCAGCCCCGAGGGACGTGCCGATGCCGATGTTCAGGAACGCCTCGGTCGGCGTCTGCGACCCGGCGCCCATCGCCTGGAGCCCGCCTTCCTGGATGGCCGCGTCGGCGGCGCCAGTGGCGGCCCCGAACAGTGCGCGACCCCCGAGGGTCTTTGCGCTGTTGGCGACGAGCGAGCCGGCCGACAGGATCGACGTGACGTCCAGCATCTCGTAGGCGAAGTTCAGGACGCCCGAGCCCTCGTGGCCGTCCTTGATGGTCTGGCGCAGGTCCTGACGCCAGCGGGCGACTTGAACCAGGTTGTCGAACTGTTGACGGTTCATCGCGCGGTCGAACGCGCCCTGAGCCAGCTCCGTCTCCAGGCCGGCCAGGACGTCAGGGTTCTCGCGGGCGAGACGGCGGGCGTTGAAGGAAGGGTCGAACGGAGCCGACTCCTCGTCAGCGCTGGCCGCCGCGTGCATCACGGAGTTGCCGACGATGGTGTTGAGGAGCCAGTTGGACTTGGCGACCTCGAAGGCCCCCTCGGTGGCGAGGTCGGACTGGACACCCTTCCAGGATTCGGACGGGTCGGCCGTGGCCGTCATCCGCTGCTCTGGGGTGCGTTCCGGCAGGACCGGCGAGGATTGTGAGAGGGGAACCGCAGGAGCGGCCGGGTTTATGGGTTCGTCCATTGGTTCCAGGGGATTACTTGAGTTGGTTGGTGTCGACGCTGGCGAAGAAGTCCGCAGCCTTGGAGCCCATGTACAGGGCGGCCTCGTGCTTTCGGCGGTTCGCCAGGGCGGCCTGCTTGGAGTTGAAGGAGCCCGCGATCTTTGCGGCGACCTCCTGGTCCGAGGCGCCCGACTTGATGAGGTCCGGGATGCCGGACTTCCTGAGACCGCCGCCGCCCATGTTGTAGGCCAGGGAGATCAAGGCGGCCCGTTGGTGGTCGCGGAGCTGCACGCCCGGCAGGAGCCGGTCCACGTCCTTGTTGAAGGACATGATGGCGTGGTCGCGGAGCTGGTCGCCCTGCTCGCGCGTGAGGCCGCGTTGACCGTTGAAGACCGACGTCACGTCCTCGTCGGACATGCCGAACATGGACTTGAACAGCGAGCGGGACTCGGGGTGGGCGGACAGGTTCCAGCCGTAGGCGATGGAGACCTCGTCGTTCTCGCCGCCCTCCTTGAACTCGCCGGGTCGGACGTTGGCGTCACCCTTGCGTCGGAGCTTCGAGTAGATGCCGTGGTACGGCTTGTCCGAGAAGCCCTCTGCGCCGCCGATGACGTCTTTGGCCTGAGCCAGGACGTTCTGGTAGCCGACAGGATTGCTGCCGAGGAATTGAGGAGACACTGCGCGTTCTTTCTGGAGGAAGCCTCGGAACATGTCCAGGTCCCAGTTTTGGTTCACACCGGGGATCGGGGCCGGGGGCCGGCCGTCCTGGTGCGCTGGAGTTCCGAGGGTGGATTGGAGGCGGAGTTCGCCCGACGTGTAGAGCCGGTTGATCTCCGTCTGGATGGCTTCCGACTCCAGCTTGGCCGGGTCGGTGTTGTCAGGGAGCATGGGATTCCTTAGAAGCCCCGGCGGCCGGCGGACGGCGTGATGCCGAAGGCGGCACCGCCCTCGCTGGTGTAGCCGGTGCGGTTCTGCTTCTCGCGTGCGATGGCGGCGTTGCGGTCGTCGATGGACCGCTCGGCAGTTCCGGCGGCTCGACGGGCAGCTTCCTCGTCACCGATCAGCCGGAAGCCGTACTTCAGGACGTAGGCCGGCTGCTGGGTCGCGGGGTCGATGAACCCGCTCTGGTCCACGTAGTAGCCCGGGGGCAGACGCTTCTGGAAGAAGGCGACAGCTTGCGCAGGGTCCTTGGGGACCGGGGCCTTCTCGATGGCGGGGTCGGTCCAGGGGAGCCAGGACTTCTCCACGCCCTCCTTGGGCACGTCGACCATCTGGCCGGGGACGAACTGGATCTGTTGACCGCGACGGTCGAAGAAGGTCATGAGACCGTTCTGGTCCGGCGCAGACACGTATGCCTGCGTGGTGTCCGGCGCGAGGTTCGGCAGCGCCTTGGTCAGCGCCTTCATGTCCTCGGCCATCGTGTCCTTCGGGTCCTCGACCTTGCCCACGCGGTTCATCATTGGGACGCCTGCATAGATCGGCTTGAAGCCCTTCGACGTCGCCAGGGGACCTGCGAGGTTCAGCGGGCTCTGGGGTGCTTGGCCGCGGTCACCGAACGGGTTGCGTACGAGCTGGAGCCCGCCACTGTTGGACGGCAGCGCGAGGTAGCGGCCCTTGATGGTGGCGCCGATGTTCTCGAACGCCTTGTCGACGTCGTAGCTCGACCCGTTGGTCTTCTGGATCACGGCGTCCTTGTAGAGGAGGGCCATGACCTCAGCGCGGACCGCAGGCGCCATGCCGACGTCCTTGCGGAAGCCGGGCCAGTCGTTGGAGTCCGTGACCGTTCGGCCAAGGCCCACGATCTTCTTGTTGATGTCCTGCGACAGCTTGGCGGCATCGGCGCCGGAGACCCCGACGACCTCGGACAGGTTGTAGTTGCCCGTGGACTGACCGGACCCCAGGAACTTCTGGAACAGCGGATCGTCCCGCATCGCCTTGAAGGCAGATGCAGGGTCGGTCCCGTCAGCCATGAAGGCGTCCATCGACCGGTACATCTGCTCAGCCTCGGCGTTCGGGAACACCTTGGACAGCAGGGAGCCCTGCACCCCATTGCGTTCCATCTGCTTCGCCCCGGCCCACGCGCGAGCGGCGGCCTGGGGGTCGTTGCCGGTCAGGGGCCCGAAGGCCCGCGACTTGAGCGAGCCGGCCATCAGTGAGCCTTCGTGGGTCGCCTGGACGGACTGGGCCGCGAACAGGTTGGCGAAGGAGACCATCGCGGCGTCGGACGCCTGCGGGTTGATGAGCCCGTCGCGACCGGTGGTCTGAGCGAGCGTCTCGAATCCCGGGGTCGTCTTGACGTACTCAGCGTAGCCCAGCTCGCGCTCACGCTCGGTGACCTGTCGGTCGACCGCTGCCTCGCCGGGCGCCATGTTGTTCGACCCGAAGGTCCCACGCATCGCTGCGACTTGCAGGTTCACGTTGGCCTTCTGCTTCGAGGCGGCCCGCATGGCGGTGAACAGATGACCGAAGGGCTCGTTGCCCACGCCGTGGCGGTAGTCGATGTCGACCCCGCGGGAGTAGAGCTTGGCGTAGTCGGTCAGCGTGGCGGCCGGGTTGGACTGGAGCGAGTACAGGTCCTGGGTCCACCGGGAGACCTCGTTGTATGCCTCGATGCTCTTGACCTGGGTGACCTGTTGGAGCGCCTTGCGCGACAGGTCGTCGTAGGTCGCGGTGTTGCGCGAGGCCCACGAGGAACCGTCCTCGGCGTCCGGCGTGTTCAGGGCGTTCAGGAAGCTCAGGGCCTGCCGCTGGTTCTGCACCTGGGCGGCCAGGGTCCCCATGAGCTTGTCGGCACGGATCGGATCGCCGCGGGTCACGGTCATGATCTGACCGCGGACATCAGCGACGTCCCCGGAGGTCACGCCGTTCTGGCCCTGGAGCTTGCCCGTGAAGTTCTGGAAGATCGTGTTGGTGGCGGTGGCTTCCTGGTCCTGGAGCTTCTCGTTGTTCGCCTTGGAGACCATCGCCTGCACGTTGTTCGTGAAGCGGCCCATGAGCTGGGCGTCGTACTGGCGGTCACCGGTTCCGGTGCCGATCTCCTGCTTCCAGAACGACTCGGCCGCAGCCATGGGGTCCTGGGTGCCGTCGCGCGGCAGACCGTCCAGGACGACCTTGAACTTCTCGGTGAGGTCGAACGCCTGCGTGTCGGCCGCTGAGCGCTCGAACGCGCCGGCATACGCCTCACGGTTGGCGTACTCAGGCGCCATGGTCTTGCCGCCCTTTCGGTCGATCTGGCCTTGCAGCTCCAGGTTCTTGTTCTCGACCTGGATGCGGTTCATCTCCTCGCGGTGGGCAATCTCGCCGAGACCCTGTGCCACCTGGGCGCCGGTCTGGAAGAAGGAGGACAGCGAGTTGCCCAGCCGGGCGAGGTGCGGATTGGGCGCCTCGCTGACCGAAGCCGCGGTGGGCTTGAAGGGCGTGGTGTTGACGGTGGGGGCCGCGGCGGCAGTACCGACGTCGTCGTACCGTGCCGGGCCGTTGGGGTTGAACTGGCGTTCGCGTTGTCCTGCCATGTCTTAGCCGCTCACGGTTGGTTGACGGTAGTTCTTCATCAGCTCCTGCTGCGACTTCTGGTTCGCGTCCATCACGTAGGCGCTGCCGGCCGCTTGAGCGACCTGGGAGAAGAAGGTCATTTGGTTGGCCTTGAAGCCGGTGTCGATCTGGTCGAGCTTGGACGCGGTCATGACCGCCTGGGCGGCGTTCGCCGACGCCACGGAGGCGTTCGCGTTCTTGAGGCTCGCGTCGATGCGCGAGTAGTCCTCGGCCGCGCTGGCTTCGATGTTCATGGCACGGGCACTCAAGGAGCCGCCTTGTTCCGCCGCGATCACTCGGGCGAGGGAGAGCTGGGACATGGCCTTGCGGGCCCGGTCGGTCTGCTGCTCGAACGCCTGGGTCGCCTGCTGACGGGCGGTCTCTTGGTTGGCCGCGTAGGTGAGCCGGGTGTTCTTGTTGGCGGCGTCGGCTTGCTGCTCAAGCTGTTTGTCACTGTTGTCCTTCTGGACCGCGGCTGAAGCAAGCGCCATGACCGCCATTACGGCGACGGGATTACACATGGTGGTGTATGAGGTAGGGGCCCTTACTTGCCAGCGGCTTGAAGCCTAGCCAGCGCAGCCAGTTGAGGTGGACGTGGTTCTCGGCCCACGCGCTAGCGAACAGCGTGGGCGCGATGCCGTAGGCCCGCTCGATGGCGGGGCGGCATGCACGGATGAAGGACCTGGAGATCCGTTCGATCTCGGGGGAGCCGACCATCCAAATGGAGGCAGCGTTGGGTTCGAGAGGCACGACGCCCCACACGCCGACCACCAGACCTGTGTTGGTCGTGATGGCCTCACATAGGGCGCCGTGAGACAACCCGTATCGCAGGGCGTCCACTGGCCGCGTCCCTTCCAGGTCCAGCTCGGCAACGTCGCACGAACGGAGACGCGGGGCGAGGTCGAGGCAGTCGTGGGGGGTCGCGGGTCGGAGGATCATTTGGCGGTTGGGTTGGTGTAGCGAGCCTTGAGGGTCAGGCCGGTGATGCACATGGGAGCACTGCTCTTGGTGCGGACGGTGAGCCGGGCCTTGTGGCCGGTGGCGTTGAACGGGACGGGGAACTGTCCGTTCTCGCCGAGTCGCGGTACCGGGGTCTGGTCGATGATCCGGGGGGACATCGGCTTGACCATCGGGACACGGTCGGGACGCGTGACGACAGCCTGGAAGTCGCCGGACACCAGGGTGTCGAGGACGACCTGGGAGACCTGGAGGCGACCTTGGGGCGTGGTCTTGTCCCCGACCGTCGCGTAGAACGGCGAGAACGTCCCGCTCCGCTCGAAGCGGACACCGAGATAGCCCTGGTCGGACTGGACGTCTCGGGGCGTGAAGGCGATCCACTGCGCACCGCTCAGGGCGGTGGTCACCGGGTACTCCCGGAACCAGCCTTCACCCTTGTCGACGAGCAGGACGTACTCCAGGGCCGGAGCCCCGTACAGACCGGCCGGGCGGAAGGCTTCAGGGAGCACGGCCCAGCTGCGATTGGTCTGTACGTCCCATGTGAGTTGGACAACGCTGCCGAAGTCCAGGCGGTACTCATCCTCGGGCACGGTGCCGGTCCCAGCCTGCACGTTGACGGAGAGCCAGACGGTGTTGCCAGCCAGCTCGCCGATGATGTACAGGACGTCCTGGTCGACCCAGAAGGACAGGATCCGGGTGACGTCGAACGTCACCTTGGACCACGCGTTCTGTACCCGCTGCCCGTCCTTCCAGTGGCCCGTGTGGACGAACAAGGTGGAGGGCATGGAGTCGGTGCTCATGAACACGCGGCCGGCCAGGGCCGACCCACGGAGGCGCACGGCTCGTCCCTGGATGTACTTGGGGACGTGCTTGCTCAGGTCCTCGGCGGTGTTGTTGGCCGTGGTCTCGTCGTACTGGTACTCGAACAGCGTGGTGCGACCCAGCGATTCGCCCGTGTAGTACAGCGAGTCCCCGATGGCTCGGGGCTCACACTTCGGGTCGATCTGGTAGCGGGTAGCCACACCCAGGACAGCATCCGTGGGCGTGATCGGCTTGTCGCCTGCGACCTCCTGCTGGGCGTTGCTCGACAGGACCATGAGCTTCGAGCGGAAGGCCACGAGCCAGTCGATGCCGGCCACGTCGGGCGCGTCGGTCTCCAGCTTCACCGGGTCGTCTGCTGCCACGATGCGGGCACTGCCGCGGAAGAAGGAGTACAGGTCGTCCGGGCGGGAGCTGTAGACGGAGTCGCCGGCCGCGAACCACATGCGGCCCTTCCAGTTCGCCAGGGCGGTGATCCGCTTGCCGATGAAGCCGGGCACCGGGTTGGTGACGTCGTCACCGACCTTACGTGTCGCCCAGTCGCAGGGTTGAAGTTCGAACGCGGCAGGACCGGTCTGGTGCAGACGAATGGGCATGGAGCCCGGCGTCAGCGTACAGGTCGCCGCCTTGGTCGGCAGGTAGCTCGACTCGATCCACGCGTTCAGCACCGCGTCGTAGGTCACGTAGTACTGGCTCGACCCACTGCCGGAGCCCAGGTCGACCAGGAGCGGGACACCCTGGTCGAAGACGCCAGGGAGGTCCGACAGCGCCTGCACGCGTCCCTTGACGCACAGGGACGAGGTCTCGTCCCAGTCGTTGGTGAACGAAAAGGAGTCGAGGATCTCGGCGGTCGCCGTGACCCGGATGACGTTCGGCGCCACACGGAACGCGTCCACGCCCGGCATGAGCTGGTTGATTCTCGCTGACAGGTTGAGGCACGCGAAGTCGCGTGACATGCTTGAGTTCTGGGGGACGCTGAAGATCGCGGTGCCGGCAGAGGACGTCGCCGTGAAGTTCTGAGCGGCCTGGGACAGCTTGCGGACCACGAGGTAGATGCTGGTCGCCGCGGGCTTCGCAGCGGACACTGCCGCGGCGGTGACGTCGGTGTTCAGGATGAAGACCGTGTCGAGGACCGTCAGGAAGCGCAGAGACGCCGAGGAGGCGCCGAGGTACTGCTGGACCCATGGACCGTACGTGATGGTCGCGGCGATCCCTGTGTTCAGGCTGCGCACCTCAAGCTCGCCGTCTCCGGCCTTGCGCATGACGCTCCAGGCGGACCCGTCCGTGGTGCGGAAGAAGTGGGTAGCCTGGGGCTTGTAGCCGCCTGAGGGCACGCCGACGATGAGCCGGGTCCCCTCGCGGTCGACGAAACCACCGAGGTCCACGGAGGGCAGGTAGTTGTCCAGCTCCTCCATCTGGGACGGGGATCGCTGGAGCGGGGCCTGCCGGCTGACGCCGTGGTACAGACCGCCGATGCGTGGTTGCAGGAGGCCGTCCATTACAGCGGGCCTCGGTAGGACCGACGACGCAGGTACGCGAGGTCGGGGTTGTCCAGGATGTTGTAGTCGTCGACATCGGACTCAGCGTCCGCGGCGTCAGCGCCGGCCTCGGCCGACTCCTCACGCGCGTAGTTGTCGAGGGTGTCCGAGGACACGTAGCCGCGCTGGTACTTCTTCGCGGACATGGCGACGATCTGGTTCTGGACGGCGTAGGGCACGTCCTCGAAGGGGAAGTTCAGGATGACCCGGACCTCCACGGGAGCCGTGAAGACGAACGAGCGGGTCTTGCGGTCGTACAGGCGGGCGCCACGTTGGACTGCGTCCAGGCCGGGATCGACCGGGTCGATGGAGAGCACGTTGTCTGCGACCGTGACGATGCCGTCCACGTCGGGGGACAGGTCTTGTATCTCGGTGTTGAAGGACCATCCCTTAGCCAATACCTTCCGGGTCTCGGCGTCGATGACGGCACTCGCGTTCGCGTAGTCGCCGGCACCCTCGATCTCTTGGAGGATTACGGATTCGCCGATGGCCACCATGATCTGGTTGACGGCTTCAAGTCGTGTGAGCATTGGATAGGGGACGAAAAAAGAGGGACCCCCCTGCGTACAGAGAGTCCCTCTTGGGTGGCTAGTTAGGCCGTGGCGAATTCCACCGCCAGCTCCTCACGGAGCGTGCCGTGGCCGTTGATGCGCTTGGCGAGCATGAAGTCCTCCTGACGGCGGACGTCACGGGTCGCTTCAGCGGTCACGCCGAGCAGCGACAGGGTCGCGACGGCGTCCGGCGCCCAGAGGATGCCGGTCGTGTTCGAGTAGTCCGCGCGGTACTTCGAGAACACCGAGGTCACGGCGGTCTCGTTGATCGACGGCAGCAGGTTCGACGTGAAGATCGTCACGCCCTCGAAGCGGATGGCTTCGGTCACAGCCGAGCCGACGCCGACCGAGGCCAGTTGAATCATGCTCGACAAGTTGACGTACTGGCCGTTGATCTGCGCGTACTTGATCGCGTCGAACACCGTCGGGTTGACCACCATGTACAGCGTGGTGCCCACCGGGACGTTCTTCGCTTGCAGGGCCAGCTTCGCTTCGCGGATCTTGTTCATCCATACGATGCCGTCCGTGCCGGCGACGCCGGTCAGGCCGGCGTTCACGATGCGGTTGCCGCCCAGACGCAGCGTGCCGGTCGCGGCGGTACGGGCCGCCAGGATCAGCGAACGCATCACGTTCTGGTCGAAGGTACGCGCCAGGGCTTGACCCATGTCGGTCACCATCGGGGCACGCACGTCGAAGTGCGACATCAGGACGTCCATGTCCCACAGCGCGTGGCTCGCCACCAGGGGCGCATCGACCGTCACGGTCACTTCGTCCGTCGCGAACGCGTTGCCCAGCAGCTCTTGGCCGCGGGTGATGTACTCGGCGACCGACGTACCGGTCTTCGGGAACTGCCAGCTCTTGCCGGCGCCGATGGTCTTCTCGCGGGTCTTGCCCTGCATGACCGTCGAAGCGGTCAGTGCGGTGAGGACTTCACCACCGAATTGTTTGAGGAACAGGGCCCGGTCGTCGGAGCCCGATGCGCCGGTGCCGAAGGCGATCGTCGCGGTGTTGGTGTCACCAAAAGCCATTGCAGCTTCTTTCTTTTCTGAGGGGAGGAATGGCTCCGCCTGGGCCCTTGGGGAAAGGGCCGCGAGGAATGGGCGGAGCGCGGGGGAGGAGAGGGGAGCTAGCCCCTCAGAGGATCAGTAGCGGGAGATCGCGAGGCGCGACTTCACCGAGTTGTGGTACGCCTCGTCGGTCCAGTAGCGGGGGTCGCTCATGGCCTGCGTGACTTCGCCTTGGCTCTTGAAACCCACCGTGGTGCCGGACGCCGTGGCGTTGCCAAGCGCGATGCTCGGGTCACGACCCGCGTTCATGCGTTGCTGGAGGACGGCGATGGCTTCGTTGGCCGTGGAGCCGTTGAGCTGGGTGTCGTAGAACTGGCGTTGCTCGGGAGTCAGGTTCTTCTGACCCCAGGCGACCAGCTCCTTGAAGTTCGCTTCGCCGCCGGCTGCTTGGTAGAGCGCCTGCGTCTGCGAGGCGACCAGGGCACGCTGGCCGGCGAGGTGAGCGGCGTGGTGCTGCTCGATGGCGTCCTTGGGGAAGCCAAGCTTGACCAGTGCGTCCACCAGGGTGTCCGGGAGCTTGTCGGCGTTGAAGCCCGCTGCGAACTCGGCGACGAGCGCTTCGTTGACGGCTGGAGCTTCGGACTCCTTGGCCTCGTCCTTCGGTTCATCGGCCTTCGGCTCCTCTTTGGGAGCGTCCGGGTTGTCCGTGAGTTTCGGGGCAGGGTCGTTGGGGTCGACCACCGGGTCGGTCTTGGCCTCCGGCGGCGGAGCC
The DNA here is from genome assembly GCF_001425785.1 of Rhizobacter sp. Root1221. GTDB lineage: Bacteria > Pseudomonadota > Gammaproteobacteria > Burkholderiales > Burkholderiaceae_C > Rhizobacter. The sequence continues at coordinate 103,847 of NZ_LMDI01000011.1, forward strand.
GGCTTGGCGAACTGTGAGTCATACGCAGCGATCATCGCGTCGCGATGCTCCGGGGTGCCCGGGAGGGGCTCCGCGGGGGCAGGGCTCGGGGATGCCGCGGTGGGCGCGGGGGCGCCCGGGACTGCGGTTTGAGTGGAGGCTTCGCTCATTGAGTGGTTTGTTGAGCCATGGCTCCTGCCACCGGGCCGGCGACAGCCTTGGCGATGTCAGAGGTCATGGCTTGTTGTTGTTTCGCTTGGCGGTTGGCAGCGACCTCGTCGCCCGACCGGACTGCGCCGGGGAAGCCGATGGCGGCGACCGTGGGGCCCAGGATGGTGTCGAGCTTCAGGTAGTCCGCGGCCTCCTCTTGGAAGGCTTGCGGGACTTCTGCGAACAGACCGAACAGGGTGCGGGCCTTGTTGACCTGGGCGTCCTTGCCGAGCGCTTCGAGACCCGTGGTGACCTCGATGTTCACCTTGTCCCCCAGGTCTGGCAGCTCACCGCGGCTCTGCATCTGAGCGATGAGCTTGCGGATGCGCCAACGCTGGAAGCCGGAGAGCAGGGAGTAGACGCCCCCGAGTGCTTGCTCGATCTCCGATGCAAGCATCTGGAGTTCGTAGGCAGTCACGCGCTCGGCGTCGCGGCGAAGGTCCCCGGTCAGCAGAAAGGCTTGCGCCAGACCACGCTGAAGGTCTTGCTTCTCGGCCGCCATGGTCTGCATAGCAGCGGCGTTGTTGAACTGGAAGGGCTGGATGTCGCCGTTCTGTCCGCCGCGACCCGACAGCACAGCGCCGTTCCGGGCTTCCTGGATCCGCTTGCGCAGGTTCCCGCCGGAGGCGTTGGGAGCCACGAAGATCAGGTTCCGGGACGCCATCGCTGACGCTTCGCGGAGCTGCTGCGACACGACGTCCAGGGACTGGAGGTCCGAGTAGTTGTTCTCGCAGTGCGAGCGACCGTAGTGCTCGCCGGGAACGAGTTCCCAGGCCGGGCAGTTGAAGGGCATGATGCCCGTGTGAGTCGTCTCGACCGTGATGGTCTGGTCGTCGAGGTCCTGCTGGACGGTGTAGCTCTTGTCGACGTCGCGGTCCCCGGCCTTCCTGGTGAAGCGGGTGTACAGCGTGACGGTCTCGTCCTCCTTCTTCTCCGTGTGGATCCGAAGGTGTTGGGGAAGAGAACGCACGCGCATCTGCTCGGCGGTCACGGCCTCGATCACTTCGCCGTCCCAGTCCCGGACGCAAACGAATTGCTCCAGGCGGTACTGCTTGAGGGTGCCGGCCGGGGTGATGTACTCGCCGATGTTGCCGGCGACGATCAGGTGGAGCAGGGCGGTGTAGGTGGGGCGACGCCAGCCGAGCGACTCGACCTTGTCGTTCACGAGCTGCTCGCACTTGGCTAGGCCGACCACGATGTCCGGAGGGGGCGTGAGTTCGCCTTGTTCCATAAGGACCTCGGTGGGCACCTTGAGGTTGAAGCTCGACACGCCCGGCGGGAGCAGGGACATCAAGAGCTTCGACGCGAGGTTCAGGGATGCCCGGGAGTTGAAGGACTGGTAGGTCTGAGGAAGGATGTTGGCGGCCGTTTGGCCTTCGGAGGGACACACCGAGGGCACGGTGAGCGCAGCGCAGCGCCGGGCCCGGTCCAGGTAAGGCTGGCGGTCGGGTTCGAGCAGCGAGTAGCGTTCGACGAGCTTCAAGGCTGCACCCCCACGCCCGGCACGGAGGTGGCCGGGGCGGTCAGGTACTGGGCGCGAAGGGCGTTACGGTTGGCAGTGCGGCGCTGTGCCGCTTGCTGCGGGGTGTCCTCAGCTCCGAAGACCGCCTTGGCTTGCGGGGCGTCCGGCTGGGGAGGCGGCGGAGGTGCCGGGGTCTTGGGAGAGCCCATTGGTGTACAGGTCCAGGGTGAACCCCCAGTGGCGCGGGTCGTGCTCGAACCCCAGTCGTTCGACCAGGGCACGGTGTTCCGGCAGGGGGTGGGCGACCACGCGGGTCGCGCCGGTTGCTCGCGCTGAAGCGGCGAGGTACTTGAGAGTTCTCGGGGTCACCCAGCGGCCACGAAGGCCGGGGGAGACGCAGAGGTGTAGGGTGACGACCGGGGAGGCAAGCGTCTGGAACCACACAGCACCCCGCATGCGACCACCCACCCGGAGAAGGTGGACAGTGCAGTCCTCCAAAAGGTCCGAGGACCATTCAGAGGCTTGGGGGTAGCTCCAGTGGAGGAGGTTCTCGTACAGCTCAAGGTGTTCCCTCCACGTCGTTGGCCTTGTCCACTTGATCCGCGATGTCGCGGATGGCAGCGAGGGCTTCATGGAATCCTGCGAGTTCATGTGCGGCGGTGTAGTCACGGGCCCGAACCAACGCCAGGGCGTCCTCGGCGGGGGTGAGGAAGTTCAGGTAATCGACCAGCGCACGCAGCTCATAGGACCCAGGAATCCCGAGGGGGAGCCTGTCGTCCGTCTCAGAGAATCTCTGAGAATCCTTAGATATAGAGTTAGGGCCGGCGTCACTTTGCGGGGGTTTATTCCCTTCCGGCGCCGTCGCCAGGAGTTTCCAGCCTAGGACGTAGCGGGCCCCGAAGTAGTGCGAGATACCAGCTTTGCAGGCCCTCCAGGCGGAGCGAATTGCGCTGACAGATTTCATAGTTCTCGCCTACCGTTCGGACGAATTCGGCGAGGTCCGCGTCAGCCGGGGGATCGGCTTCAGCTTTTCCGGCCGCGCCGCCAGCTCCGGAGGGATCGGAGGGAGTTCCCGGACGTACACCGGCTGCGTCGTCGAGCAGCCGTGCAATGTCGGTAGACAGGCTGCGGCCACGAAGATCAGAAACAGCCAGCGCCAGTTCCAGGTCACGGGTGCGAAGGTCATGGGCCTTATCCTTTTCGGTGAGTTTGTTGTTGAGAGATTCCACGACCGTGCGGGTCACGAGGTCGGCGTCCTCCTTGGCCTGGGTAATCGCGGCGGTCTGACGTTGCGCTGCGGCCCGGACCTCCAGGGCCCGCCCGTCCGTGATGAGGGACGAGCGGTACGCTAGGAAGCCCAGGACCGAGGCGACCGCCAGGACGGCGCCGAGGGCCCAGCGGGTCAGGCCGGGGACCACCGGTCATCCTCACCAGTCCCGGTGGCCTCGAAGGTCAGCAGGAAGCACAGGCAGGCGCCCGCGTGGGCGAGGTGGCTCAAGCCAGACTCGGGGTCGGCCTTCTCGCCACGCATCCAGGCGTAGACGTGCCGGAGCAGTGCGCCGGTCACGCGCATCCACTTGAAGCCCTTGCGCCAGTTGTTGGCGCTGTACTTCTTGGCCCCGAAGGTGAACGCCTTGGCGATCTCCAGGAGGGCCTCGGGCGGCAGCAGTTCGACCATGACCTTGCCGTCGTCGTGCTTGATGGCGGTGTCGGTCGGGGCAGGAGTCCGCAGCACCGCCTGCCGCACGGACGGCTGGCCGTCGAATGCGTCGTCGATGCTTCGGGGATGGTGGTGCGTCAGCGCCACGTAGCCGTCAGGCTGCGATTTCGATTGCATTGAAGTCGTACTTGATTGGACCCAACGAGTAGCGGACGTGTCCGTAGTCGTCAATGTCTTGTGGTCGAAGGATGCGGGCCAGGGCCGCCTGGACCCGGAGGTCGTCGGCGGTCTGTGTGACCTCGCGGAACTTGCCCTTCTTCGGGCGCATGTAGGTGTCGAGGACCAGCGGGTACCAGTCGCGGAGAGTGCTGCCACGCTCCAGGGTGTCCTCGGCCCCCTTCGGGCCGCAGCCCAGACAGCCGGAGAAGCCGTCCGTCGAGTCGCCCATGAGGGTCTGGTACATCCACTGCCAGTCGGCGCGGGATTCGGAGATCACCCCGAGCGTCTTCTTGCCGGGGTTGTAGAGCCGGCCTGGGATGGTCTTCATGTCCTTGTCGGACGAGCAGATGACCGCGGTGTCTCCCGACAGGATCCCCAGGACGTCATCGGCCTCCAGGCCGGGGCGCTCCTCGATCTCGTACGTCTCGCGGACGTAGGCTTCGAGGGCGGAGTAGTGCTCGGGCTTCGACCCGCGGCCCGCCTTGTAGGTCGGGAACAGTCCGCGTCGGAACAGCTTTCGGTCCGGCGGCGACAGGCAGACGAGGAGATCGTCACACCCGGCCGCTTCGACCCAAGAGTCCATCATCGTGCGCAGCGCTCGTCGACAGTCGGCGAAGGACGCAGCGACCTTCTGGCTTGCACCAAACGGGTCGTCCCAGTCCTCCTCCACTGTCGTCGCGCATGCGGCCTTGAAGATGATCTCGTCGCCGTCGATCAGGGCGAGCACAGCGTCTCGCAGTTGAACATCGACAAGCTCGGGTGCTTGCGCAGGATGCGCTGTAGTCGGGCCTTCGACCGCTTGAGCTGGCCGGGGTCAGGGCTCCGGTGCAGGTAAGTGATGACGTTGTTGGCGAGGTCGCTGTCAAACCGCTCGGTGCGGAGGACCCCTCCGGGTGTCACGAGCACTTGGCAGATGCCGAAGTCGTAATCGTGGACGTCATCGAACACGCAGCGGTTCACGGGGATCAGCGAGATCGTCGGGAGCTTCTCGCTGACGAGGTCGTAGGTCACAGGCCCGTCGATGCTGACGTCCGTGGCCGGACCGCCGTCGGCGTCGAAGTGGGCCGCGACGTCCCCGATGAACTTCTCCCAGGCACTCTCGTCCACCTTGCGGGTGTCGCAGAACACGTCGATGTCTTTGACGTCGCCGACCAGGAAGGCGTCACGCGGGGCGCCCCCGCCGATCACCAGGGGGAACTTTCCGCCCTTGAAGTCGGCGAGCATGTTCAGGTCCTCGGCGATCTCGCGGAGCTTCTCGATGGACAGCTTCACTTGACCACCTTCCACTCCGTCGTGGTCACGACCTTCTCGACCGGCCGGACTTGAGTGGCCTCGGTGTCCTCGTAGAAGAACTCCGTGTAGTACGAACCGGAGCGGCCGAGGTCGATGCGCCAGAACGTGTCGGTCGGCAAGTGCTTCATGATGTCCGAGCGGTACTCGTTGTCCTTGTACTCGCACGTCCACTCTCCCTCCTCGATCTCCTCCAGGTCCTCGTGGTCCTCGTCGAACAGCTCGACGATCTGCTCTGCGGTGATGCTCACAGGACCCCCGAGAGTTCGAGGAGGTTGATGGTGATGCCCGCCAATGCAGCGCCGCACAGCGTGACCATGGCGTCCAGGACGTCCGTGGTGTGGGCCTCCGGGTGAGCTTGGTCGTACGCTTCCTTCATGAAGGCGAAGACGGCGGTGAGTGCCAGTGCAAGGCACAGGGCATTGGGACTAGGCACCCCGGCCACGGCCAGGACGGCGTACCCCGCGACAGTGATGAGGAAGCCTGCGATCAGGTGGTACAGCTTGTCTTTGTTGATGAGGTTCATGGTCAGTGTGTTTCGTGCCAGTTCTTGCCGATGTCGTAAGCGCCGTCGAGACGGCAGCGCACACCGAAGTGGTCGCCGGCCGCGGTGATGGCATCCTTGAAGGTCTTTCCGATGAGGTGGCCGTGCTCAGGCTTGGCCTCCTGCTGCACTTCGTCGTGCACGTTTGCGCAGTAGCCGAAGTCGATGCCGTGAACCAGACCGTGCTCGTCCGTGATGACGTCGTGGTAGATCACGAGGGCCTGCTTCATGACGATGGCGCCGGAGCTTTGGAGCAGCGTGTTGAGCGCCGCGTGTTCCGAACGGACCTTGACCTTCCGGCCGTCGAGTCCGCGGATCCAGCCCTGCGCCTTGGCCTTCGCCTTGACGTCCTTGATGAGCTTGGCGAATCCCTTGATACCGTCGATCAGGCGGGCCTTGACTTCCTTGCCGATCTGCGCGGCCGGCCGGAGCTTGCCCTTGGCTGTGAGCGCCCAGGTGGGCCACTCGGCGAGCGGCTTCCCGCTGCTGCGCCAGTCAGCGATCCAGATGAGCCCAGCCTTCTCGTCCCCGGCGCCGTACAGCGAGCCGTACAGCAGGGTCTTGGCGCCGTCGCGGGAGAACAGGTCCGTGTTCTTCCGGTTCACGGAGTGGGCGTCGGTCCCGAGGGACTTGTCGCCTTCCAGGAGCTGGCGGGTCAGCTCGCCTCCGTCGTACTTGGCGAGGTAGTGCGCGAGCATGCGCAGCTCCAGCCCTTCGGCGTCGCAGCCGACCAGCACCCAGCCGATCTTCGAGATCCACAGGGCACGCATGCTGGCGTCCTTGTCGATGTTCGCGGAGTTCGGTCGGTTGTGGGTCATCCGGCCTGTCACGGCGCCGTTGGAGTTCACGTAGCCGTGGACGCGGTCCTCGTCGTCGGCGTGGTGGATCCAGCCACCGCCAGTCCCGTCCTTCTTCTTGGGCTTGGCGAGCTGGGTCCAGCGCTTGTCCTCGCGACCGAAGCGGATGAGGGTCTCCGTCTCGGGGTAGTCCAGCTTCTTCAGGACCGCCTCGGTGATGTTCGGGTTGCCCTTATCGGTTAGCGGGGCCTTCCAGCCGTAGCGGTCGAACAGTCGGCGGGAGACGTGGTACTCGGAGCCGGGGTTGAACTCTTGCAGGGCGATGGAGGTGAACTCGGCGTCCTGCGTGTACTCGGCGACGTAGGTTCCCCAATCGCACAGGACCTTCCGCTTCTGCGTGCGCTTCGGACGCTTGGTCTCGACGCCCACGTAGATCGGGGGAAACATGCGCTGGAGGTCGGCGCCCAGGCGCTGGCGCTCCTGCTCGATCTCGGCGGCGAGCAGCATGGCCGCGCGAATGTCGAGCATGAACCCGTTCTCCATCTGGAGGTCGATCAGGTAGCAGACGCTGTGCTCAAGCTCGCAGGACGAGCCCCAGGTCTCGACGACCTTGACGCGCTCGTACAGGGCCTTGGTGACCACGATGTCCTGCGCGTTGTAGCTGCGCATGGCCTCGGAGTATTCGTCCCAGCCGCCGTCGTACAGGTCCTTCAGGATGCCCAGCTCGATGCCCCAGGACTCCAGCTTGTGGTTGACGCGCTCTGGGTTGCGCAGGCGGGCCATGACCATCGTGTCCTTGCACAGCTTCAGCGGCATGAGCCAGCCGGTGACTTTGAACAGGGCCTTGCGGTCGAAGCCGATTGTGTTGTGGCCGATAAACTCGCCGCCGGCTGCGGCGTGCGCATGCATTCGTGAGATGCCCTCCGCGAGGGAGGGATGGTTGGGGTCGTGATCGGTGTAGGTGACGATCTCACCGGTCTCGGAGTCCCCGATGGCCATGACCCAGATGCGGGTGAGTTCACGGAGGAGGCCATCGGTCTCCAAGTCCCAGAACAGTTTCTTGTGGGTCATGGGTTTCCTTAGCGGGGTGTCCGCTTTGTCACTGGCACGACTCGCATGCCGACGTGTCGCCGTCGTAGCCGCAGGCGAGTGGCTCGTCGCTGAAGAAGTCGGCGGGCTCGACGCCGTCGCAGGCGCAGTCCTCGGAATCGGGCATGCCCTCGCAGTGGAGGCAGTCGTTCATTGGGGTTCCTCGGTGGGGGCGACGCGCACGATGACCTCGACCATCACGGGCCGACGGTTGTGGTTCGTGGCGCGGGTGATGGCGTCGTTGAAGGCGGTGCGGACCGCTTCGACGGCGTTGCCGTCACGGATGACCCGATGACCAGCGAAGGCCACCTCAGGGTCGACGTACAGGATTGCGTTGGGGTCGGTCATGTAGTTGTCGATAGAAGGACGCGACCAGCTCAAGCTCCTCGGGTGTCGAGTTCTTCTTGAGTTCATTGGCACGCCACGAGACGACCAGGACGTTTCCTGGGACGTACCCGCGGCGGGGGTTGATGCGGTCGAGCGAAGGGGAGGCGGGACTGGCGCGGCCAGTGGCCGGCCGGAGGCGCATGCCCAGAACTGGGCAGCGGTCGGGGACGTAGATGTCAGCGAGGGTCAGCGTGTGGCGGGTGCCGTCACGCTTGGCGCGGTAGCGGGAGGTCTTCAGCAGTGTCCGGGCGACGTCGTCAGAACGGACAGTCGTCATCCGAGTCCGGGAAGTCCGTGGGATCCACGGCCTTCAGGCGTCCCGTCTTCTCGTCGTACATCAGCACGTCAGCCGGACCCGTCTTGCCGCCGCGGCGGACCTTGAGGACCTTGAGCTGCGAGCGGTTGCGGCCGGCCGGGCTGGTGTCCTGCTGGTTCCGCTTCTTGGCGATGATGACGTCGGGGACCTGCTTCAGAGAGCCGGAGCCTTTGATGTCGTCCAGGCTGATGTCGCCGCCTTCCTCAGCCGCGCGTGCCCCGTTAGAGGTCTTGCGGATGTGGGCGATGGCGATGACGGAACATCCCGTCCGCTCGATCATGGAGCGCAGCTTGACCATGAGTGTGTCCGTGCCGTCCAGGTCGAGCCCGGTGGCCGCGATGGTCAGGTGGTCGAGGAACAGCAGCTCGGCCCCGTTGGCCGCCATGAACTCCAGCTTGGACAGCAGGTCGTCCGAGTCGGTGGCGCCGAAGTGGTCGTATGCCTGATAGGTGCCCGAGTCGAGCAGCTTGGCTTGGCTTACCGCCCACTGGGCGTCCGACAGGATGTTCGGGTTGTCTTCCAGGTCCTCGGCCAGGACGTTGTTGTCCAGCGCGATCAGGTACTTGGCGGTGTCCTCGACGGACTCCTCCAAGAACACGGCGCCGACCTTCTTGCCCTCGCATAGCGCGGCGTACATCCACTCGCGTGCGTCGGTGGACTTGCCGACCCCGGTGCCGGCGGTGAGGAGCCAGAGCTGGCGCGGGCGGATGCCACGGGTCATCTGGTTCACCATCGGGTAGGGGGTCTGCCAGCCGGGCGACGCCTTCTGCTTCAGGCGCTCGACCGTCAGGTCCTTCCCCGAGACCACGCCGTCAGGCCGGTATTCTCGGGCGTCCCAGATGGCCTGGAGAACCGCGGGGCCTCCGTGCTCACGCAGGAGATCGTTCGCGTCCTTCAGGCCGTGCGGAGTGGTCACGATCTTGACCTTGCCCGGGGGGAACAGCTTGGCGCATTCGACCGTAGCCTTTTGCCCTGGTTCGTCGTTGTCGAACCACAGGATGATCTCCTTGTAGCCGTTCAGCCATTCGAGTTGGGCCGCGATGGACTTGGCTGCGCCTTGCGCCCCGTTGGGCACTGAGACCGCCGGCCACTTAAGGGACATCGCCTGCGACACGGAGAGGCAGTCGATCTCACCCTCGGTGATGACGACCTTGTTGCCGCCCGAGCGCCACAGGTGCTGACCGTAGAGGCCAGCTTGCTTCAGGCTCCCAAGGATGAAGAAGTCTTTGTCAGCAGTGCGCACCTTTTGACCGACGACGTCACCCAGGGCGTCGTGATACTCGGCCACCTGGACTTTGCGGCCCTCGTGCTCGGCGACGCGGTAAGCAAACTTGCGACAGGTTTCCTCACGGATGCCGCGCTTTGCGAGTTCTCGGTACTCACCATGTTGGATCAGCTCCTTGGCCCGCTTGGGGGTATCAGTGGCGGGGCGCTCGGCGCCGCCGCCCTGGTGGGTCTTGCCGCACGAGAAGCAGTGCGTGTGACCGTCGCTGTAGCTGGCGCATGCGTCGCTGCTTCCGCAGTCGTCGCACGCCCCCTTGGAGACAAGGGCCGAGCCCTCGTGTTCAGTCATCCGCGGCCCTTCGGCTTCGACGCGATGAGCGAGTACAGCTCTGCGGTCGTCATGACCTTGCGGTGCATGCCGCGGCCGGAGACGGACCACTTGCCGGGGGTGGTGGAACGCGCGTAGTAGCCGCGGGCTTTGATGGTGTCTTGCATGAGAGGGCTCCAGAAAGCAAAAAGCCCCCGGAGCACGAGGCGCCGAGGGCTAGGGGGTGGGGGTGCGCAGGGTCAGCGACGCCGGCCGGACGAGAACGAATGGGTCGGAGCGCGGTACATCGGCCGGTTGATGACTGTCTTGTTGACGATCACCGTACGCGGAGCGGTGTGAATCGCCGGGGCGCGGGACGCGGTGGCGTTGCCAAGCATGTAGCCGGTCGCAGCGCCGATGGCGCCAGCAGCGAGGGGATCCATGCTGCCGGACTGCTGCACCGCCGCGGGAGCTGAGGCGGGCAACGCTGCCGGGTATTGCTGCTGATTGCAGCCGGCCAGAAGACCGACCGCGAAGGCGAGGAGCAAGTTGGTACGCATGGCGGGGTCAGTTGAAGATCACGTCGATGGAGCGCACCATGCGCTCCGGGCCGAGGATCAGCGAGAGGACCAGGGCGACCACGAGGACGACCGGGACCATCAGGTAGAGACCGATGCGGTCCAGCATCACACCGACTCCAGGCTGTAGCGCACGTAACGCTGACCGGTCGTGTCGCGCTTGTGTTCCTTGCGCACCGGATAGCCGGCGTCCTGCACTTCGGTGATGCGGCGCGACAGCGAACGGACACGGTGAACAGCAGCGGCCTCGACGGCGGTGATGGAGCCGACCTTTCGGAGGTGACCGAGCACGATCTGGGCTTGCGGGGTCAGGGAGCCAGCGATGATGGGGGAGCGGTACATGGTGGTGCCTTTCGGAGAAGTGAGAGGGGCCCAGGAAGGGCCGGGGATGGTCAGTCGACCTTGGTGATGTCGCGGAGAGCCGTGGCGACCTTGCGGCCCTGGAAGGCCAGCTTGCGGTGGCCGTTGGCCTGCTCTACCAGCTTGGAGGCGGCTTCGAGCTTGGCCTGCGTGCGCAGGGTCTCGCGGTCGGCGAGGCGTTCGAGGAACGCGGCGATGTGGGCGAAGCCCTTGATGACGAACTGGATCATGGGAGTTCCTTGATGCGCACTGCGATGTGCGGTGTCTCCCCGTCACGCGGGAAGCGCTTGACGATGAACAGCCCCACGACCTGACGGTCGTCGCCATAGACGCCGACCTGAGTCATGACGTCCATGATGGGCTTGGCGAGGTTGTCGCAGTCACCGGAGGGCGTGGTGAACTTCGACTTGGCGATGGGCTTGCAGACGAACTCCAGGGTGAGGTGGAGTTCGCCCATGAGCGGGGGAACGGAGCCGTCGAACTCCAGCCCCTCCAGCGCCTTCTTCAGTTCGAGCTTGTGGGCCTTGTAGCTGGCCGGGTCGTAGGCGCCCCACTTGGAGAAGCGGGGCCGCGGTGCCGGCTGGGGCACCACGTCGACGACGAATTCAGAAGTCGTCGTCACTGCCGCCTTCGTCGCCGCCGTCGCCGTCTTCGTCCGAGTCACGCAACGGCGCCTTCTTGGTGTCCGCTTCGTAGTCGTCTTCTTCCTCGAATCCGTCGTCGTCGTTGGCACGGCGCTCCAGGAGCTGGACCTTGTTCAGGTACAGCGTGATGCCCTTGTTGGCACCCGTGTCGTACTCGGCAGCGCCGATGGACAGCTTGCCCCAGTCGCCGCTCTTGGCCGTGGCGCCGAGCGGGTTCTTCTTGGAGTCCATCTGCTCCGGCTTGTTGTTGGTCTTCGCCGACAGCAGCCAGAAGCCGCGCATGTTCTCCTTCTTCTCGTTGTCCTCGGCCAGGGCGTCGCCGTCCTTCACCGGGGCCGTGTCGCGCTTGCCCTTGGCGGCCTTGTGCAGGTCGATGAGCATGCGGGCGTACTCGTCGTTCTTGCCCTCGCCCTTCTTCAGGCGGAGCGAGCACTTGAACTTGTTCTTGCCGAACTCGGAGGCGTCGCGCTTGTCGAGCCACGCGTAGGTGAGGATGCCGGCGGGCGTGGCGCCCTTGTAGACGGTCTTGGTCTTGGGTTTGGAGTCAGCCATGTGATGCGTTTGCCGGCGGGAGGGCCGGCGATGTATTGAGGAGGGAGGTGGGGTCCTGGGCGGAGCGGTTGGCCCGCGCCCAATCGGTGGTGGTCAGGGCGCCGGCCTCACGGGCGGCGGCCCCGAGCTGCGCCGCGGTGAGCAGCAGCGCAAGGGAGAGGTCGAGCTTCGGCCGCCCCGACCGCTGCCAGATGTGCAGGCAGGCGGTGAGGGCGGCGTCGGTCATCGACGTGGCGAGAGGAGCGATGTCCTGCTCGCGCTGTCGGGAGAGGGTCACCCGTCGATCTCGACCGTGGCGACCGGCTTCAGGCCCGTGAAGGCCGTCAGGTTGGGAAGCACCTGGATCGGGGACAGCACGAAGTACGCGTCGTCGTTCCAGTTGCGCGGGTCCTTGTAGACACGCAGAGTCACCTTCTTCGGTGCCCGGCCGACCTTCAGGTTGCGGTCCCCCTGGTGGCGGTGCGTACCGTCCGCGCGGTAGTTCGTCGAGACACGCTCGACACCCGCTTCGGTGCGCAGGGACACGCGGACACTGCCGCCGGCCCCGTAGGAGATCCCGGTGACCGCTTCCTTGGTCTTCGGGCAGTGCACGTCGCGGCCACGGGTGAACTCGTGGACCACGTTGACCTCCTGGACTTGGGCGGTTGGTGTCGGGGTCGCAGGTGTCGCAGAGGCCGGCTCGTGGGCGGCATGCGTCATGACCAGACGGACGTACGGGCTGACTGCGTTCGTCCCGTCCGGGCGGAAGCAGCCGTAGCCGCCGCTGGTGCCCGGCGTGTGGACTTTCACGCTCTTAGGGTTGTTGCCGGAAGGCACGATGCTCGTGACGCTTTCCGAGGCCCGGTGGTCCGTGAAGATCACCTGAAACTTCGCGCCGGCCTGGAAGGCGGCGACGAGTTCGGCGTGGGAAGCGAAGGGCAGCTTGGTGGGGATGTTGATCATGTAAGCAACTCGAACTATGTTCAGGAAAAGAAGAACTCGGATTCCCGGACACGGGTGACGTCCAGGGAACCCAGGGTGGGCAGAGCGGGAAGATCTGTGACACCGGAGTGCTGGGCGACGCTGTCGCGCCATTGCTCCAGGGCGGGGCCTTCGTACATGCGGACGAACTCCTCGCGGATGTGGCCGTTCAGGGTGTCCACGTTTCCGGCGTGCGCCCCGAACGAGTCGTGGACGAACGCCATGTCGCGGATGCCCTCGGCCTTCATGGCGGTGGCGGTGAGGCACAGGTGGGCCGCGTCGTAGCTGTGGACCACGTTCGGGGCTGCGCTGGACTTCTGCTTGCGGCGGTCGATGCCGGCCTTCTCGTTGGGTACGCCGATCTGAAACTTGACGAGCTTGGAGCCCAGCAGGGTCTCGACGCGCTTCACGTCGGACTTGACGTACGCCTGACGCACGGTGAACCCGGCCGGCGTCGTCCAGGTCAGGGGCAGCTCGCGCTCCGCCAGGAACTGGGCGACCTTCTGGAAATACTCCATCGCGGCCCGAGGGGCGCCGATGTTCGCGTCCAGTGCGTCGATCACCACGGTCTTCAGGTACTCGGCTGCGCGGTAGCGCTCCGACCCGTTCTCGAAGTGGTCGCAGAAGCCGTCGGCGATGAGCTGTGTCTTGATGCCGGGTGCCGTGACGCCGTAGGGGGTCGTCATGACGGCCCGCTTCACCGTCTTGCGTCCGACCTTGCCCAGCCAGCCGTTGGCGACGGCGTAGACCGCACGGGTCGCCTCGTCGCCGTCGCGGAGCCGACCGTCGGCCGCGTCACGAGCGATGCGCTCGATTGCAACCTTAGCGACGTCCGAGTAGATGTCCTCGCGCTTGCCAGTGGGCAGCACGTTGACGCAGGCCGCGGACAGCGGGTCGCGCATCATCGCGGACAGGTGCTGGATGCCCGAGCACGTTGCGTCCAGACGGACGGGGAGGTGCGACTCGAACGAGGCAGCGCTGCGCTCGCCGTTGAGCACGAGGAAGTCGCAGAGGCGGGCGATCTCGAAGCAGGCGGCCAGGGCCTCCCACGGAGAGTCGACGTCCTCGCTGGCCCAGAAGTCCGCGAAGGCCAGGGGGTCGCGGGCGGTCCCCAGGATCGACCCGAGGTTGTTGTCAGTCCAGTCGGCCCGGGCTTGCAGCGCGATCTTGTCCTGGCCGAAGGCGTTGGCACAGGCGACGTACATCCACCACTTCCCGTTCGGGCCCAGGCGCTCGGTCTGGGAGAAGGTCAGCAGTCCCTTGACCAGGGAGTCGCCCTGGGTGTGCAGGTCCTGGGCGGTGGGGTACACGCGGCCCCGGAAATCACAGGTGTGCGGGAACCACAGGGTTTCCGCCTTGGCGAGCTGACGGGCGAGGTCGAGCATGCGGTACAGCTTGAAGCGCTCGCACTCCATGTGCTTGTTCTTCGAGTACCGCTCGGCGCGAGGTTTCATGTAAGCGGACAGCGCGGCCTTGGCGGCGGCGTCGGTCTTGGCGAGAGCCTTCAGCGCTTCGAACTCGACCTCGCCCATCTTCGGCAGCTCGGGGAGGTTGTCGCGGGGAGGGACGGATGCGACGGGGAAGCCGTCACGCACCACGTCTTCGACCACCCCCAGGACACTGCGATTCAGCGTCCATCGTGTCTTCTGGATCCAGTTGAGCGCTTCGAGCGAAGCGCCGTCCAGGGGGCGGTCAACGGCGCCCGTGTGGGCGCTGCGGAATTCGGGGGCCTTGACGGCCTTGTTCTTGATTGAGAGATATCCACCGGTCAGCATGAGAGGTCCTTTGTCAGCTAGGAGAGACCCCTTACGCGGGGCTAGTCGGCAACTCGAACTAGTTGCAGGGTAAAGAGCGGGCGTGGGTAGACTGAGCCGGATGTGGGTCTCAGTCGTTCAGCTACGTCGGGACGGGAAGACGCTGTCCAAGAAGGAGATCGCCGCGGCCGAGCGCCGGGAGGGCGTCCTGACGTTTGGCGGGTATCGCTTGATGGGCGTGCCGGAGGTCCAGTACAGCGCCACGCTGCGTGGCTCGGATTCGCCCGGCGCGATGGACTCGCTCAAGCCGCTCTACGGCGCACGGCTCCGGTCAATAAAGGGCCCCGACATGCTCATTGCAGGGCGTGAGGTGAGACGGGACTCAGGCAAGCCGTCGGAGGAGGTCCCGCAGGCTTGGTAGGTTCGGGTACTGGGACAGTAGGCGACTGAGCTAGTTCGAGGCAGCGATGGCTGTGGCGCACGTCACGGTTAGGTTACATAAGCGAGGAGCTTCGCCACTCGCAGAAGGTCACCTCGCTCCAGAATGAGGTCCCAGTCGACCACTCCTTAGCGACGATGAACCCCATTTCCGTGGAAGTCCACATCAAGGGCAGTACCGGCACACCGTACGTAATCTCAGTTCTGCGAGATGCGATTCGGTTCCGAATTTCGTGTACGTGCCCCGCGGGAGAGCAGGGATCTCATTGCAAACATCGCCTCGCACTCCTGTCGAATGACTTCAGCGCCGTACAGAATCACGACAAGGAGAAGCTGGCCGGCATGATCGCCGCGGCCGTGACTGGTACACCTCTTGAAGCGGCTCTGCTCGAACTCAATGCTGCGGAACTCGCAGCCAAAGTCGCTGCGGACCGTGCAAAGGTCGCAAAGAAAATCGTTGCGAGGATGATGCTTCAATGAAAAAACGCAGAACTGAGAAGCTCTCACTCCAGTTTGTTGATCGGCTCGCGGCTGGTTGGGCGTTCGGCGTGGGCGATTGCTTTCGTATGCAGCTGGACATACGCCTTGACCGCCGCATGGACACCGACGCGAACAAGGCAAAGCGGATAAAACTGGGGCGACCTTTAAAAGACGAGGAGAAGGTCGCTAGGGCGGTCTGGACTCAGGGCGATCCGCCAGCTTACTCGTTCAGTCGCGGCCACGTCTTTCACGAGGTCCAGGAGTCTTCCACGGGTGTGCGACGCTCGCTCGTCATACACCGCGCCCTCCCTGACCCAGGGGCACTGGTAGAGGTGCTCACCACTGACGACGAGGGCGATGAGGTTGTGAACGTCGAGGAGAGTGACGAAGCAGACGACAAGGCCGGCTATGTCGACTACGAAATCCTCACGTATGTCCACGGGACTCTTGTTCACGAACGCGGCGCGGACGGCCTCACGGTCAAGAACGAGTCGTCTCGTTCGCAAGCGGCGTTTGTCGAGTTGCTGCGAACGGGGCGGTAGTAGCCTATTGGTGTCGACGGTAACCCCGCCCGACAGGGAAGAACTGAGCGACGAGAGACTCCGGGTCAAAGCCTTGCTCTTGTAAGACGCGGACGAGGGCGAGAGGCAGGCGACGGTTGCCGGCCTGGAGGTGCGCGATAGCGCGCTCGAGTTCAGGAGAGGTGTGCAGCATGGTGGTCAGCGTGTGGTTGCGAAGGACGGCGATAAGGTCGTCACCTTGCGGGGGTTTTATCTAAGCGACTCGAACTAGTCGTCGGCACACGAAGGGTCCTCGGGTTCCTCGATCTGCTTGGAGGGCAGGTAGACGTAGTCCTTGGGCTCGCAGATCATCGGGAGCATGAACGGGCGGGCCAGCTCGTTCTGGTTGTGGCGCTGGGCCACAAAGGCCCGGCCGAGGTCCGTGAGCTGGAACATGAGCTTGGTCTTGAGGCCGTCACGGACCTCGGCGACCTCGAACCACCCGTCGACCGCCACGATCAGCGAAATGAGCGCCATGCCCACCCGGGTACGGACGGGCTGCTCCCATTCCTCGTGGACGAAGCGTTTGGCCTTCTTGGACCACTTGGTAAACACGCGCTCGTCGACCTTGTCGTTGCGCTTCACCATCAGGTCGTAGAGGTTGGGCTCCCAGGGGGCGTCGGTTTCCTCCCGCTCCTCCTCGGCCTCCTTCTCGGCCTTCTTCCAGGCACGCAGGGCGACCTCGCGCTGGATCTTGCCGCCCAGGTCCGTCGCGCAGGACTGGAGTCCGGCCGGTTCGGCGCGGCTCAGGGCCGCCAGGACCGTGACGACGGCCAGGACCTCCGCGGGGAGCAGGAGGAGGGCGGCGAAATCGTCCGGGATCTTCTTGAGGTTCGGCGACGCGATGGCGTCCCGGGCCTCCTGCTGCTTCAGGGCGACAGCGGTGGTCAAGGGGACGATCAGCTCGTCCGCGATCCGCTGGCCGGGCTCCAGGTCGCCGATGCCTCGGGCGACTAGCTGACCCTTGCGGGCGCCGCGCTGGACTTCGCGCTTGAGGGAGCGCTGGTAGCGCCAGACGCCTCGTGTGACTTGATAGTTCTCCCAGTCGCGTTGGGCGGCCTCGTCATGGAAGCCGGTGGCGGTGGGCACTGGTGGTTCGGGGATGTCGTCGGTGGGTTCGTTCCGGTCAGCGGGTGCAGTCAGCATGTGGGGGATCATGTGGGGACCGCAACCCCGCTATCCTCCTAGGTGGGGGGTAGAGTGAGTTGCGGAGTTCTAGGCGTGACAACAACTTAGGCTGTCAGAGGCTTTCTCATAATCCTTTGGTCGTTGGTTCAAGTCCAACACGGCCTACCAGAATGCTCTGGAAGTCGCGGCAGTCGATGCCGCGACCCCGCACTCTCCCACTCGCAGCTTGAACGCTGCATCAAACGTCCGGCGGGCTCTCTTTTTCCCCGTCATGTCCTGCCGCAGTTGGCACCGCGTCCTCGACCGCGCTGTGCCAACGCCGTTCATGGGCGCAGCATGGTTGAGGACAACGTCAATAAGCGATATAGTGAACATATCGTACATAGGCGATTTATTGAAAATATCGTCTATACGCGATATGTTCGTGATATCGCCCAACGACGATGAGGTGAGATGTGTTTCGACTTCAAGGCGTACACCAGCTCTCTGCACATTTGAAGGCATTTCGAAAAGCCAAGAAGTTGACGCAGGCAGAACTCGGGCGGTTGATCGGCGTGAAGCAAACCCGCATTGCAGACATCGAGGCTGATCCCGGATCGATCAGTGTCGACCAGCTGATCCGCATTCTCAAAGCACTCGGTGTGGACATCCTTCTGGACAGCGGCGGTGAAGGCTGGAGGGCCCCGGATGCTGCTGACGATCCCGAGCGCTTCACTCGCGCAATCAAACCGAGCGCGACTGCCGCCAAAAGCACTTCGGATTCGAAGAAGGGCACGATCGTCGAACGCAAGCCGGCCAAACGTCGAGGTTCATGGTGAGTGCCCGCCTCGCGCTGTGGATGAACGGTGAGATGGTTGGGGTCTGGCGCCCTGGTAGCTCTCGCTCGGCAACCCACACGCTGACGTACTCCGAATCGTGGATGAAAAGCGAGCATGCGCGCCCGCTCTCGATGTCACTGCCATTCATCGAAGGAGGTCAGCACCGTGGAACGCTCGTCGAAAGTTACTTCGACAACTTGCTCCCCGACAACGACGCAATCCGCCGGCGGCTTCGAGCCCGGTTTGGTGCGAAGTCCACTGATGCCTTCGATCTCCTGGAGGCGATCGGCCGAGACTGCGTGGGCGCCGTACAACTCCTGCGCGTTGACGAAGAGCCGCCAGACTTTCGACACCTCCAATACGAGCGCATCCCGGACAAGGAAGTGGGCCGCATTCTGAGAGAAGTCGTGGTCGCGCCAGCGTTCGGGGCTCATGAGCGCGACGATGACTTTCGCATCTCGATAGCGGGAGCTCAGGAGAAGACCGCGCTGCTTCGACTCAAGGGGAAGTGGTGCAGGCCTCACGGCGCAACGCCGACCACCCACATCCTCAAGCTTCCGCTGGGCAAGGTCACGAAATTCGATGCCGATTTCAGTTCCTCGGTAGAGAACGAGTGGCTGTGCGCGCAGATCGTTCGGCAGTTGGGTCTGGACGTCGCCGATGTCGAGATGGGCACCTTCGACGGGCAACGCGTTCTCATCGTTGAGCGGTTCGATCGTGCATGGGCAGGGAAGGACGGTTCATCCGACTACTTGGTGCGCATTCCTCAAGAGGATCTCTGCCAGGCAACCGGAACCCCGCCTCACCTCAAGTATGAGAAGGACGGCGGGCCAGGCATCGACCGCTGCCTCGAGGTGTATGGCGCCAGCATGAATCCTGTCGATGGGCGGCTGCACTTCGTCCTGTCGCAGTTGGCGTTCTGGCTTCTCGCGGCGCCTGATGGGCACTCGAAGAACTTCAGCCTGTTCATCGAGCGTGGTGGGCAGTATCAGGCAACGCCGCTCTATGACGTGCTCTCGGCATGGCCGGTGATTGGCAAGGGAGCAAACCTGCTGCCGTACCACGACGCCTCTCTCGCCATGGCGATCCGATCCAAGAATGCGCACTGGAAATTCAACGAAATCGAGGTGAGGCATTGGCATCGGCTCGCGATGTCCGCCGGCGGAAACCCGTTCTGGGAAGCGATGGTGCACATGGTGAGGCACGTGGACGAAGCGCTGGAGGTTGTCGAAGGGCATCTGCCGAGCGAGTTCCCCGCGGCAGTTTGGGATCCGATCTCGGAGGGAGTCCGACGGCATGGCCGAAAATTCCTCAGGGGTGCCGTTCTGGTCAGTTGAGTCCGTCGGGCCTGGCGCATCGATCACCGCGGTTTGGCCACACTGCCCGACCTCCGATCCCTCCGTGCGGAACGCGGGTTGCGGCGTACTGGAAGTCACCTCCGCACGGTGGGCCGCGCGCATCGTGGGTCACCGGTGGTGTGGACGCTCAAACATGGCGTGGTGTCCCGCGCAGGGCGGTTCGCAGTGCAACCAGGGATGAGGGGAGGGCTTGTGGCGGGCATTCTGTTTCCCATGCTAGGCAAAACCAGTGGGAATGCAAAGAATGAGAAACAGTCTGCCCAGCGAGCTTGCTACCCGGACCCGGGTGCGCTGCTGCAGGCGGGGGCCATGGACCGGCCCTTGCTGCACACCAACTGGCCGCACTACCTGACTTCCGATGCCTTCGTGCGGCACGCCGGTTGCCGCGTACTGGCTGCCGGCACGTTGCCGGTTCCAGATCGAAGGACCACATCATGAACAGCATCAACGAGAACCGCGATTCTCAGCCAGGGGGCGATTCACCCGGCGCTGGCCAGCAGGGCCAGGCGGGCGAACGAACCGGGCAACGGGGCCAGGCCGGAGCGGGCGCGGGGCAGCAAGGACAAGGCGGCAACCATGCCGGGCGGTCGAACCAAGGCGGTGGCCGATCAGGTCAGCAAGACCAGGCAGGTGCCGGTTTTTCCCAGGTGGATCAGGCCGTTACCGGACGACCCGGCCAGCAGGGTCAACCGGGCCAGGGACTGAACCCGAAGGATCCATCCGCGCAGCGCGATGACCAGGAGCAATTCGGAGAGGGCGAAAACCAGCAAGGTCAGCAACAGGGCCAGGGGCGTGGCCGCGTCTGAGCTTCGGCCGGGGGGTGCCGTTTCCACGGCATCCCCCGGCTGTTCGGCGCACGATCCCGTCATGTCCCAAGCAATCGCAGAGCGGCGCATCGCCATCGAGCTGCGGCTTTGCCGCAGAAGCCCTGCGAGCCCGGGAACGCGGCCTTGTGGGCCTGGTCTGCAGAGCCTCATGGGGCGCCATGCCGCAAGGAGATCCGGAGGCTAGACCGCCGAAGCTTCCTGCGCATCAGCAAAAAGATCGAACACAACACCTCGCAACCACTGGTTGGCCGGTGACCGGTGCTGCTTGGCATGCCAGAACACGTTGATGGTCACCTCGGGCAACTTGACGGGGGTGGGCAGGTAGGTCAGCCCGAACGGCTCGGCGAGGCGCATGGCCAGGCGCTCCGGAACGGTGGCCACGAGGCTGGTGCCCTGCAGGATGTGCCCGACCCCCACGAAGTGCGGAACGGTCAACCGGATGTTTCGCTCGACGCCCGCCCGCCGGATGAGTTCGTCGACCTTCCCGTGCCCCGTCCCTGACGAGACCACGACCAGGTGCTCCGCCGAGCGGAACTCGGCGAGGGACAACTTCTTCTTGTCCAGTGCGTGCCCTTTCCGGAACAGGCACACGTAGCGCTGGCGAAACAGGCGCCGCTGGAAAAAGCCGGCCTTCAACTGTGGCAGGAGCCCGATGGCCAGGTCGACCTTGCCGGCTTCCATGTCGTCGCGCAGGTTGACGGCGGTGTTGCGCACGGTGCTCACGGTCACCCCCGGGGCTTCCTCCGCGAGACGTTCCACCAACCGGGGGAGGAAAACGATCTCTCCGATGTCCGTCATGCCGACGGTCACCGCGCGCTTGACGTTGGCGGGCTCGAAGCGGCTCTGCTGGTTGAGGCCGGTGTGGATCATGCCCAACGCATAGCCCACCGGTTCGGCCAGGTGTTCCGCGAAGGGGGTGGGCACCATGCCGGACGGTGTCCTGATGAACAGCTCGTCGCCCAGCAGGCGCCGGAGTTTGGCGAGCGAGTTGCTGACTGCAGGCTGGGTCAGGCCGAGGTTGTCGGCCACCTTCGAAACCCGCCGTTCCAGCATCAGCTGGTGAAACAGCACGAGCTGGTTGAGGTCGATGTCGGTCAGTTCCATGAGCAGGCCTCTCATCACGCACAGTGATGTCGAACATTCATGTGATTCTATTGGCTGATTGTCGTCGCGCGGCGAAGATTCATCCGTCCCAGCCGACTACCTACTGCGCCTCATGGATGTCCTCGTTCAACCCCTCAATCGCGTCATCCGCGTCGAAGCCGGTGCCACCCTGCTGGAGGCGTTGCAGGCCGCGCAGATTCCGATGTCGTACTCGTGCATGGCGGGACGCTGCGGCACGTGCCGCTGCAAGGTCATCGAGGGTGAAGTGCTCGACGGCGGCCAGGAGCAACAGCGGCCCCTGGACGGCGGTGACAGCTATGTGCTCGCTTGCCGCGCGTACGTCACCGAACCCTGCACCATCGAGATCCCGGAGCCGGACGACGTGGTGGTGCACCCGGCGCGGATCGTCAAGTCCACGGTGGTGGCGATCGATGACATGACGCACGACATCAAGCGGCTGCGTCTCAAGCCCGCGAAGCCGATCGAGTTCTCACCGGGGCAGTACGTGCAACTGCAGTTCACGCCGGATCACATCCGGCCCTATTCGATGGCGGGGCTGACGGGCGATGGCGAGTATGAGTTTCATGTGCGCCTCGTGCCCGGCGGGCGGGTCACCGGCTACATCGCGAACGAGCTCAAGGTGGGGGATGCCGTCCGCGTCAGCGGCCCCCTCGGTTCTGCCTACCTGCGCACCCGGCATGACGGACCGATCCTCTGCGTCGCGGGCGGCACGGGGCTCGCGCCCATCCTGTCGATCCTCCGGGGCGCTGTCAGCGGCGGCATGCGCAATCCGATTCACCTCTACTTCGGCGTTCGGTCTCCACGCGACGTGTACGGCCTGGACTGGATTCTCCACCTTCAGAAGGACCACCCGGGCCTGACGGTGCATGTGGTGGTGGCGTCCGGAGGTGACCCGTCGACCCATCGCAGCGGGCTGGTGACGGATGCCATCGACCAAGACCTCGGCGACCTCGAGGGCTGGCGTGCCTACCTGTGTGGCTCGCCGCCGATGGTGGAGTCCGCCGCGCTGACGGTCCGGCGCAAGGGCCTTGCCGGCAAGCACGTCTACGCCGATGCGTTTTACAGCCAAGGAACCTGACATGACCCTCCATCCGCGACCAACGATTCCGCTCAACACATTCCTGCCAAGGAGACGATCATGAGCGAGACCTCTGCAGTGTTCCCCCGCGATGCGCGGTGGGAGACCGACGGCACTCACCGCATCCCGTTTGTGGCGTACACCAGCGACGAAATCTACAAGCGTGAACTCGAACGCTTCTTCTACAACGGGCACTGGTGCTACGTGGGCCTGGAAGCCGAGGTGCCGAACCCGGGTGACTTCAAGCGCACGGTGATCGGTGAACGCTCCGTCATCATGGTGCGCGACCCGGACGGTTCGATCAACGTCGTGGAGAACGTCTGCGCGCACCGGGGCATGCGCTTCTGCCGCGAACGCCATGGGAACCGCAAGGAGTTCGTCTGTCCATACCACCAGTGGAGCTACACGCTGAAGGGCGACCTGCAGGGGGTTCCGTTCCGGCGCGGCGTGAAGCAGGACGGGCAGGTGCTCGGCGGCATGCCGGCCGAGTTCAAGACGTCCGACCATGGCCTGACCAAGCTGAAAGTGGCAACGCGAGGCGGCGTCGTTTTCGCATCGTTCGACCCGTTGGTCGAGCCGCTCGAGGCGTTCCTGGGCCCCACCATCCTGGGGTACTTCGATCGGTTGTTCAACGGCCGCAAGCTCAAGATCCTCGGCTACAACCGGCAGCGCATTCCGGGCAACTGGAAGCTGATGCAGGAGAACATCAAGGACCCGTACCACCCGGGGCTGCTGCACACCTGGTTCGTGACGTTCGGGCTCTGGCGCGCGGACAACAAATCGCAGTTGCGCATGGACGACCGTCATCGCCACGCAGCGATGATCTCGACGCGTGGACAGGCCGGGAAGTCCGAGCAGGTGACGCAGGTCTCCAGCTTCAAGGAGAGCATGCAGCTCAACGATCCGGGCTTTCTCGACATCGTCCCCGAGGCCTGGTGGAACGGCCCCACCGCCGTGATGACCACCATCTTCCCGAGCGTCATCCTGCAGCAGCAGGTCAACAGCGTTTCCACGCGCCACATCCAGCCCGACGGGCACGGCGCGTTCGATTTCGTCTGGACCCACTTCGGTTTCGAGGATGACACCGACGAGATGACCGAGCGGCGCCTTCGGCAGGCGAACCTGTTCGGTCCGGCCGGATTCGTGTCCGCGGACGACGGCGAGGTCATCGAGTTCTCTCAGCAGGCGTTCGAGAGCAAGCCGTTCCATCGGGCCCTCGCGGAGCTGGGTGGGCATGGGGTCGAGGACACCGAACACATGGTGACCGAGACGCTGATCCGAGGCATGTACCGCTACTGGCGGGACGTGATGGAGGCCTGAGCCATGAGCACGAAGATCACCTTCGAAGACTGGCTCGCACTGACGCAGCTGTACGCGGACTACGCCAGTGCGGTCGATTCAGGCAACTGGGACCTGTGGCCCGAGTTCTTCACCGAGAAGTGCGTCTACCGCCTGCAGCCCCGCGAGAACCATGAGCGCGGCTTTCCGCTCGCGACGCTGTCGTTCACCAGCAAGGGGATGTTGAAGGACCGCATCTACGGGATCAAGGAGACGCTCTTCCACGACCCGTACTACCAGCGGCATGTGGTGGGCACCCCGGTGATCCGCGGCGTGACGGCCGGGCAGTTCACCTGCGAAGCGAACTACGCCGTGTTCCGCACGAAGCTCTCCGATGCATCGACGGTGTTCAACACCGGCCGATACCTCGACACCGTTGTTCGCACGCCTGATGGACTGAAGTTCGCCTCGCGCGAATGCATCTACGACTCCGAGATGATCCCCAACTCGATCATCTATCCGATCTGAGGTCTCCCATGAGCGAATCCCGATGGATCGATGCCCTTGCGGCAAGCGATCTCCCCCCGGACGACGTGACCAGCCTGGCGGTCGGTGGCCGCGACGTTGCCATCTACACCGTGGGTGACGAGGTCTACGCCAGCGACAACCTGTGCACGCACGGCAACGCGCGCCTGTGCGATGGATTCCTCGATGGCCACGAGATCGAGTGTCCGTTGCACCAGGGAAAGTTCGACGTTCGCGACGGCAAGCCGCGCTGTGACCCCGTCACCGAAGCGATCCGCATCTACCCGGCGAAGGTGGAAGGCGGCCGTGTGTTCCTCATGCTTGACTGAGACGGGCGCGCGGACCTGAACCGGTCAGCGATGTTTGAGCCGCCGGTACAAGGTGGCCCGTCCCATGCCGAGCATCCGGGCGGCCGCCGTCACGTTGCCATTCGCCCGGCGCAGGGCCTCTTCGATGGCGGAGTCGGTGACTCTCTTCAGCAGGCCTTCGCTTGAAGGTGCGGCGGGCGAGGGCATGGTTTCGAGTTCGAAGTCCCCTCGGTGCAAGGCTGCGCCCGGGTCGGCGAGGGCCAGCGCGCGCAGCAGCGCGTGGCTCAGCTGCCGGACGTTGCCTGGCCACGCGTGGGCCCGAAGACTTGCGCGGAGTTCCGGGCCCAGTTGGTGGGGGTGGCCCCCCAACGTCGACACGAGTGCGTCGAGGACGGTGTCGAAGTTCGCGCGCTCTCGCAACGGCAGCAGGTGGAGGTTGTACCCGGAGACGCGGTAGAACAGATCCTCCCGGAAGAGGCCGCTGCGCACCTGCAGGGGAAGGTCACGGTGTGTCGCGCAGACGATCCGGACGTCCACCGGCCGGGACCGATGGCAGCCGAAGCGAATGACTTCCCGGGTGTCGAGGACCCGCAGCAGCGCGGCCTGCAGGCCGAGCGGCATGTCGCCGAGTTCATCGAGAAAAAGGGTGCCTCCGTGGGCGGCCTCGAACTTCCCCGCGGCGCCTTCCTTCCGCGAGCCGGTGAATGCCCCGTCGACATGACCGAACAGTTCCCCCGCCAGCAACTCACCAGGCACCGCTGCGCAGTTCAACGCGACGAAAGGACCCTTCGCACGTTCGCTGGCCGCGTGGAGGGCGCGTGCCGTCACTTCCTTGCCACTTCCGGTTTCGCCGGTGATCAGCACGGGCAGGCCGGCGCGGGCGGTCTTCAGCGCACGGTCGAAGTCGCGATCGATGCGGGGGTCGCCGAAGGCGGGGCGCGCGGCCGCAGCGGCTGGCGCGAGCGGGAGCGCATTCACGGCAACGCTGGTTCGATGCCGATCGCCGAAAGCCACGGCACGCAGCTGGACGCCATCGTGAAGGCGAAGCGGGGCACCCGAGGCGGAACGCCGCAGGTCCGTCATCCACGGCCCGAACCGTTCCTCGAAGAGCTGTTCGAAACCCAGCTGCAGGTCGCCGAGCGGGAGGCCAAGCAGCCTTCGTGCGGAGCGATTCGCCGCGGCCAGGCGCCCGCCCGCGGAAAAGGAAAGCCACGCGCCGCTGCCGTGGACGTGCTCCCCGCCCACATCGATCTCGACGCGAACCTGCGCGTCGACATCGCAGAACAGGCGCCGCTCGATCCGCTGTGCGCAGCGCGCGGCGACCCACATGGCACTTCCCACCATGCCGGGCATGTCGCGGCTCACATCGAGCGCGCCGATCACGTTGCCGTGTGCATCGAGGACAGGCACCGCGCTGCAATGGAAGATCTGCGCGTCCGTGTAGAAGTGTTCGGCCCCGAGGACCCGCACCGGCTGGGCCTCGCGAAGGGCGACGGCCATGGCATTGGTGCCGATGGCGCCCTCCGACAGGTCGACGCCTGCACGGAACGCGGCGCGCAGCGGGTGGCTGCGCTGGGCGATGGCGCCATCCACTGCGAGCGCGTTGCCATGGCGGTCGGTCAGCAGCACCGCATAGCCTGCGGAGGCCACGGCGGCGGCGAGGTCCGAGAGTTCGGGACGTGCGGCAGCAAGCAACTCGCCGTTCGCATCCAGCAGCTGCTGGATGCGCGACCGGTCGACGGGTTGGAACTCGATCGGTTCGTTCTCCTGGCGGCCGCTCTGGCTGCAGCGTTGCCATGACCGCATGACGGCGTCATCGATGAGCCCTGTGGGGGATTCCCCGGTGCCGAAGAACGCGCGGCGCGCGTTCCAGATGGCTTCCGGCTGGTATGCCGCGCTGGAATGGGGAAGCACTTGCATCGACATGAACACCCAACAGTACAGGTGCACGAGCAGACCACCTGTGGATGGGCGCGTCAATCAGGTCTGCACCTGTGCTCGGCGTGAGCGATCGGGACGGTCTCGTCCCGAACACTGTCTCGCGTCTCGAAGTGAGACGGTCCGTGGGACCCTCGGCACGCCGGTGCTGGCAACTCCCACGAGGGAAGATCGTCGTCCGGGCCATGGAACGGCGGGTCGGTACGCACATTGCAGAAGTACCGGGAGCGGACGCCTCGCGCCGCCGACCCATCGACTTCAGGAGACCGGTATGAGTACGACCGACGGCTTGCCCGACTGGCATGCGCGCATCTTCAGCCAGGGCTGGCAGTCCTCGAGTGGCGGCACCTCGCCCGTGCGTGAACCGGCGACTGGTGCGGTGCTCGGCGAAATCGGCATCGCCGATGCCACCGACGTCGACAGCGCGGCACGCAGCGCGTCCAAGGCGCAGGCCGCATGGGCCGCCTTGCCCTTCGACCAGCGGGCCGCCGTGTTCCGCCGCGCGGAGCAACTGCTCGCTGAGCGCGCTGCCGAGTTCCAGCGCTGGAACGTGCGGGAGGCCGGCTCCATCGGCCCGAAAGCCGATTGGGAGCTGCACGCCACGCGAGAGCAGTTGTCGATGTGTGCCGCCTTGCCGATGCAGGCCATCGGACAGATCTTCCCGTCGAGCATGCCCGGGCGGACCAACTACTGGCGCCGCGTGCCCATCGGCACGGTGGGTGTCATCGCGCCGTGGAACTTCCCGCTGCTGCTGGCCATGCGCTCGGTGGCGCCTGCGCTGGCACTCGGGAACGCCGTCCTGCTGAAGCCCGACGCGCAATCGGCGGTGATCGGCGGAGCGCTCATCGCGCAGTTGTTCGCCGACGCGGGCCTGCCCGCGGGCGTCCTGCACGTGTTGCCGGGTGGCCCCGCCACGGGTGACGCGGTGGTGCGGCACCCGCTCGTGCACATGATCTCCTTCACCGGGTCGACCGCGGTGGGGCGAACCATCGGCGAGCTGTGCGGCCGCATGCTGAAGAAATGCGCGCTGGAGCTTGGGGGCAACAACGCGATGGTGGTGCTGGACGATGCGGACATCGAGGCCGCCACGTCCAATGGGGCCTGGGGTGCGTTCCTGCATCAGGGGCAGATCTGCATGCAGGCGGGACGCCACCTGGTGCACCGCAGCGTGGCCGACGCCTACGCGCGCCGGCTGGCCGAGCGGGCGAACCAGTTGCATGTCGGAGATCCCCATGCTGGCCCGGCCCACCTCGGCCCGATCATCAACGAGAAGCAGGCCGCGCGTGTGGAGGCGCTTGTCCGAGGCGCGGTGGCCGACGGCGCCCGGTTGCTCGCGGGCGGAAGCCGGGACGGCCTCTTCTTCCGGCCGACCGTGCTCGGTGATGTCACGGCCCGCATGGCGGTGTTCGCGGACGAGATCTTCGGTCCCGTGGCGCCGATCACGGTGTTCGACTCGGACGACGAGGCCGTGGCCCTGGTCAACAGCTCGCCGTACGGATTGGCCGCGGCGGTGCACACGCGCAACGTGCAGCGCGGCATGGCCATTGCCCATCGGCTGCACACCGGCATGGTCCACATCAACGACCAGCCCGTGAACAACGAATTCCACGTGCCCTTCGGCGGCATGGGCAGCTCAGGCAACGGTGGACGCTTCGGCGGACCGGCCAACCTGGAGGAGTTCACGCAGACCCAGTGGGTCAGCGTCATGGACACGCCGATCACGTACCCGTTCTGACCCGCTCTTTCACCAGACCCTCCAGGAAAGCAGTATGAAACCGAATCCCAACTGGCCGCGCATCGCGCTGGCACTTTTCATGTCGATGACGAGCCTGCAGGCGCATGCCATCGACATCGACGCGGGGGACTACACCGCGTTGCCCGAGGGAAGCAACGTGGCCGTGGTGTATGCGCAGCATGCCGAGCGCAATCGCCTGTATGCCAACGGAGCGCAGGTTCCCGGCAACAACGGCCTGGATTCCGACATCGGGGTCTTCCGGGCGATCCACTTCATGAAGATCGCCGGGTTCACCGTGGACCCCCAGCTGCTCCTTCCCTTCGGCCGCCTGCGCGCCCAGGACGACCTGGCACCGGCGCTCGGCAAGGGCAGCGGCACGGCCGACCTGATCCTCGCGGCGACTGTCTGGGTCATCGAGAACCCGGCGAACCGGCAGTACCTCGGCATCACCCCGTTCCTCTATGTGCCCACCGGCTCGTACGACGCCGCGAAGGCATTGAACCTCGGCGAGAACCGCTGGAAGTACGCGTTGCAGGTCGGCTACATCCAGGGCCTGGGCGAGAAGGTCACGCTCGACGGGGCGGCCGACGTCACGTTCTACGGACGCAACGACAAGGCGACCCCGCAAGGCGCGGCACTGAAGCAGGACGCGAGCTGGCAACTGCAGGGGTTCATCCGCTACGCCTTGTCGCCCGCCTGGGACCTGCGGGCCGGCCTGTCGTACGCTCGGGTGGGCGAGACCGAGCTGGCAGGCGTCTCGCGGAACGACGAGACCGGCATCACCAAGTTCCAGATCGGCGCGGCCGGGTTCATTGCCCCGAAGACGCAGCTGCTGGCCACCTGGGGGCGCGACATCAAGGTCGACAACGGGTTCAAGGAGTCGTCTCGACTCAACCTGCGGCTGCTGCAGCTGTTCTGAGCGTTCGACGATCACCACCAAACCACATCGGACTGAAGAAATCATGCACGAACTGAAGACGCCGGGACTCGCACAAGGCGATGCGATCAACGCGCTCGAAGACGCGCTCTACCGTGGCCAGCTGGACCGGCGCGACTTCCTGCGCCTGGCCGTTGCCGCCGGGTTGGGGGCGTCCAGCGCAGCCGCGCTCGCGCAGGACGGCAGCGAGGCCGCCATCAACCAGCTCTACAACGCGCGCAACCTCGCCGCCGAGTACGACTACATCGTGGTCGGTTCAGGCAGCGCGGGCGCGGTCGTGGCCGGGCGCCTGGCCGCCGAAAGCGATGCCCGTGTGCTCGTGCTGGAGGCAGGTGGCACGGATCAGGTTCCCGCGATCCAGACGCCGGGCCTGTGGCCCACCAACATCCGCAGCGAGCGCGATTGGGGGCACGTGTCCACGCCCAGCCCTGCGGTGAACAACCGGTCCCTGATCCTCCCGATGGGCAAGGCCGTCGGTGGAGGCTCATCGATCAACGTGATGGTGTGGTCGCGCGGCCACAAGAACGACTTCGACAGCTGGCACGCCGAGACTGGAGACGCCGGGTGGAGCTACGAGCGGGTGCTCGACATCTACAGGCGCATCGAAGACTGGCAGGGCGAGCCCGACCCGGCCCGGCGCGGCAAGGGAGGGCGGTTGTGGGTCACGCCACCCGTTGACCCGAACCCGATCGCCCATGCCATGCTCGATGCGGCCGCCTCTGTCGGGATCCCGAAGTTCGCGGACCAGAACGGGGTGATGATGGAAGGTGCCGGCGGAGCGGCGCTGGCGAACATGAGAATCCGGGATGGCCGCCGACGCAACGTGGCCGCGGACTACCTGTACCAGGCACTTCGGCGGCCGAACGTCACGCTGCTCACGGGGGCAGAAGTGCAGCGCCTCGTGATGACCGGGAACCGCGTCAAGGGCGTGACGTTCGTCCGGAACGGCAAGCTTCACACCGTGAGGGCGGCGCGCCGGGTGGTGCTGAGTGCGGGGGCGATCAACACGCCCAAGATCCTGATGCTGTCAGGCATCGGCGACCCGGCTGAGCTGAAGCGCCACGGCATCCGGACGGTCGTGGCATCGCGGGGTGTCGGACGCAACTTCCAGGACCATGTGCTGGTGGGGGGCTGCATCTGGGAATACAACAAGGCCATCCCTCCCGCCAACAATCTGGCGGAGGCCACGTTCTTCTGGAAGAGCGATGCCTCGCTCCAGACGCCCGACCTGCAGCCGTTCCAGATCGAAGTGCCGTTCGCGTCCGAAGTGACCACCAAGGAGTTCAATCCGCCTCCCGCGGCGTGGACGCTGGCGCCCGGGCTCGTGCGTCCCAAGAGCCGCGGCCGTGTGACCTTGGCATCGTCGAACCCGGCGGACAAGGCGATCATCGATGGTGCCTTCCTGACCCACCCGGACGACGTGAAGGCGCTGCTGCGTGGCATCGAGCTGTGCCGCGAGATCGGGAACTCCGAGGCGCTGAAGCCCTACGTGAAGCGAGAGGTGATGCCGGGTCGCCTGCCGGCCGAGGAGATGGCGAACTTCCTTCGGAACGCCGTCGGCACCTACTTCCACGAGAGCTGCACGTGCAAGATGGGGCGCGACGACATGTCGGTGGTCGACGGCCGGCTGTCGGTGCGCGGCGTGCAAGGGCTGTCGATCGCCGATGCCTCGGTGATGCCCACGGTGTCGACCGGCAACACGATGGCGCCCACGGTCCTCATCGGCGAACGCATGGCGGACATTCTCCTGGGCCGCGCGTGAGTGTTGGTCGCGCACTGCGATGCGATTGGCAAGCCGCCTGTCGTGTCATCCCGCCTATCGTGTCATCCCGGCGGAAGCCGGGACCCACTCTGTCCAGGCGCGGCGACGTTCCGGTCACACCTGGCCTGATACCCCCGCCTCAACGCTTCTCTCGACAGCGTGGAACGTCTGGGCCCGCTGCAGGCAATACCTGCTCTGCATCACATGCTCGAGCCCACGCGTCCAGTGGGTCCCGGCTTTCGCCCACTACTGTCCGGAATAAATTGGACCGAGGTCACGTAAGTTGTTGCGAGCACTCGCTGTTTGGGATAAATCCCAGAGCGCCAACTCAA